>JBOHLS010000015.1:0-70582 GCA_050729835.1 Allostellaceae bacterium
TGTTGCACATCGCCAAGGAACGCCTCGGCCCGGCCGACGACGATTACCGCGCCATCCTGCGGAGCTGATCCCACAAAATCCTGGTAAAATAGCGATTCCAGGGTCAAATACCGATAACGAGTCCACCACGGCGACTTGGATCGCTCTCAGGGCAATATGCCGCAGGCTTGTGGCTAAGAACCTGTTAGAGCGACTGCCTACATAGTCTGCTGCCCAAAAAAGGACTGAACGCGGCTAGGAATTAAGACGATCCGTCCGTCCAAAATATGAGACATTCGGAGATCGCGGGATGACCGACCACCCTCGCCCGACACCGATGACCGATGCGGACGCCGTGCTGGCAGCCAACCTCGAATTCTATCGGGCCTTCGGCTGCGGCGATTATACCGGCATGGAAGCCGTCTGGGCGCGCCGTGCCACCGTCCTCTGCCTGCATCCCGGCTGGGCGGCGGTCGAGGGGCGCGAAGCGGTCATGGAAAGCTGGCGACACGTGCTCGGTGACCCCGACTTCCGCATCCTGTGTCACGACGAGCGCGCCCATCTCTATGGCGAGCTCGCCATCGTCTTGTGCGAGGAAGAGCTGTCCGGCGGACTGCTGGCAGCCACCAACGTCTTCATCCGCGAGGACAGCACCTGGCGGATGATCCACCATCAGGCCAGCGCGATCATCCCGACCTACCATTCCGGAACGCCAGCACAGCAGCACTGACCGGGCCGGCGCTCAGCGCGAACCGATCACCGCGCGCCGGATCGCCCGGGTCAGCACGCCGAGTTCGTCCGGTGCGATCGTGAAGGCCGGCGTCAGATAGACGATGCGACCGAACGGCCTGATCCACGCGCCTTCGGCGACGAAGCGATCGCGCAACGCCGTCGCCGCCTCCACCGATTCGAGCTCGACGACGCCGATCGCGCCTTTGATGCGGACGTCCCGGACGTCGCGCGCGCCGCGGCAGGGCGCAAGCTCTTCGGCCATCTGCCGCCCGACGGCCTCGACTTGTCGCAGCCGCGGTTCGCGCTCGAACAGATCGAGCGACGCGTTTGCCGCGGCGCAGGCGAGTGCGTTGCCCATGAAGGTCGGGCCGTGCATCAAGGCCGCCTGCGGATCGTCGGCGAGGAAGCCATCGTAGACCCGACGCCGGGCGATCGTCGCGGCGAGCGGCAGGATACCGCCGGTGAGCGCCTTCGACAGCGTGACGATGTCCGGCACCACGCCAGCCTCTTCCATGGCGAACATCCGCCCGGTCCGCCCGAAGCCGGTGAAAATCTCGTCGAAGATCAGCAACAGGCCGTGGCGGTCCGCCAATCGGCGCAGGCGTCGGAGAACTTCGGGCGGATGGAACACCATGCCGCCGGCGCCTTGGGCCAACGGCTCGACGATGAGGCCGGCAAGCGCACGGCCGTGTTCCGCCAGCAGCCGTTCCAAGGCCTGCTCGCCGGCGGCGTCGCGCGGTAAATCGTGCACGAAATGGCGTCGCGCCAGGCTACCGAACCGGCCATGCATGCCGGTCCGGCCGTCGCTGACCGCCATCGCGGCGAAGGTGTCGCCGTGATAGCCGTCGGTGAAACAGACGAAGCGATCTCGCCCGGCCTCGCCGCGATTGAGAAAGAACTGGAGCGCCATCTTCAAGGCGATCTCGACCGCGACCGAGCCCGAATCCGAAAAAAACACGTGATCGAGATCGCCCGGCAACAATGCCGCAAGACGTGCGGCGAGACGCGTCGCCGGCTCGTGGACGAGCCCCGCCAGCATCACATGCGGCAGGGTCTCGAGCTGGTGCGCGACCGCGTCACGGATCTGCGGATGGTTGTAGCCGTGACACGCCGTCCACCACGAGGCGATGCCGTCGATCAGCACGCGCCCATCGGCGAGATGGAGCTTGCAGCCTTCGGTTCGCGCCACCGGCAGCGACGGCGGCGCCGTCCGCATCTGCGCATAAGGCAGCCAGAGATGATCGGAGCCGACGAGCGGCGCAGGCTGCGTCCCCGCGTCAGCGCGGTTCACGGCGTCATCGGCGCCAGGCCGAGTCGATCCATCATCGCGCGGTCGAGATCGCGCGCCGGGTTAGGCGTCGTCAGCAGCCGCGCGCCGCAGAAGATCGAATTGGCACCGGCGAGAAAGCACAGCGCCTGAAGTACCTCGCTCATGCCTTCGCGCCCGGCCGAAAGCCGCACCACCGATTTGGGCATGCAAATGCGCGCGACCGCGACGGTGCGCACGAATTCGAGCTCGTCCAACGGTTCAATGCCAGCAAGCGGCGTGCCGGCGACCTTGACCAGCATATTGATCGGCACGCTGTCGGGATGCTCGGGCAGAGTGGCGAGCGCGGCGATCAGCCCGACCCGGTGGTCGCGGTTCTCGCCCATGCCGACGATGCCGCCGCAGCACACCTTCATCCCCGCCGTGCGCACCTGGTCGAGCGTATCGAGGCGATCCTGGTACTGGCGCGTGGTAATGATCGCGCCGTAGAACTCGGGCGCGGTATCGAGGTTGTGGTTGTAGTAATCGAGCCCCGCCGCCTTGAGCCGCGTCGCCTGGTCGCCGGTCAGCATGCCGAGCGTGGCGCAGGTCTCGAGCCCGAGCGCCTTGACGCCTGCGACCATGGTGCAAACCGCATCGAGATCGCGATCCTTGGGTTCGCGCCAGGCGGCGCCCATACAGAAGCGCTGAGCGCCTTGCGCCTTGGCGGCGCGCGCCTCGGCGACGACCGCCGCAACGTCCATCAGCCGGGCGGCGTCGACGCCAGTGTCGTAATGCGCGCTCTGCGGGCAATAGGCGCAATCCTCAGGACAGCCGCCGGTCTTGATCGAAAGCAGGGTCGAAAGCTGAACCTGGTTAGGCGCGAAGTGGCGGCGATGCAGCGTCTGCGCGCGAAACACCAGCTCGCCGAACGGCAGGTCATAGAGCGTGGCGATCTCGTCGCGCATCCAATCGTGCCGGATATCGCCCGATTCAGTGTCCTTCGGCATGACCCCTTCCGGTCTTGCTTTCATGCGATGCCGGGTTAAGGCTACAAGGACCCAGCGTCAAGCGAAAGCTCCCGTGACCGCGCTCGATCAGTTCGCCGCCCAGAAGCTCCGCGACCTCGAAGCGCGACAGTTGCGCCGCAGCCTGGCAGACACGGCGCGCACCGACGGCATCCACGTCCTGCGCAACGGCCGGCGCTTGATCTCGTTCTCGTGCAACGACTACCTCAACTTGTCGCACCATCCACAGGTCAAGGCGGCGGCCATCGCGGCGCTCGAACGTTACGGCACCGGCGCCGGCGCCTCGCGCCTGGTTACCGGCAATCATCCGCTCTTTGCCGAGCTTGAATCGCGCCTCGCCCGGCTCAAGGGTTCGGAGGCCGCATGCGTCTTCGGCTCGGGCTATCTCGCCAATGCCGGCATCATTCCGGCGCTGGTCGGCCTCGACGATCTGGTGCTGCTCGACGAGTTGGCACACGCCTGCCTATGGGCCGGCGCGCGGCTGGCGCGCGCCAACGTCCTCCCCTTCCGGCACAACGACGTCACGCACGCCGCGACGCTGCTCGTCGAGTTCCGCAAGCGGCACACCAATGCGCTGATCGCGACCGACAGCGTCTTCTCGATGGACGGCGATCTGGCGCCGCTGCCGGCGCTGGCCGCGCTGGCGACGCGCCACGACGCCTGGCTGCTGATCGACGACGCGCACGGCCTCGGCGTCGTCGGCGACGGCCGCGGCGCGCGTTTCGCGCACGCCGAGCTGCCCGACATCCCCTTGCAGATGGGCACGTTGTCCAAGGCCGCCGGCGGTTACGGCGGCTATCTGTGTGCCTCGCGCGCGGTGATCGAGCTGATCCAGAACCGCGCCCGCAGCTTCGTCTATTCGACCGGCTTGCCGCCGGCGACGGTCGCGGCGGCGACCGCCGCGCTCGACATCATCGCCGGCGACCCCGATCGGGTGGCGAAGCCGCTGCGCAACGCGCGACGCTTCACCCAGGCGGCCGGCCTGCCCGACGCGCAAAGCGCGATCGTGCCCGTCGTGCTGGGCACGGCGGAGCGCGCGCTGGCCGCCTCGCGCTTTCTGCAAGACCAGGGTTTTCTCGCCGTTGCCATCCGGCCGCCGACGGTGCCGGAAGGCACGGCGCGATTGCGCCTCGCCTTCACCGCCGGCCACGCCGCTTCCGACATCGACCGGCTGGCGGCGCTGGTCCGCGAGCGCGTGCCGGCGTGACCGCGCTCTTCGTCACCGGCGCCGGCACCGACGTCGGCAAGACTTTCGTCGCCTGCAGACTCATTGTCGAGCTGCGGCGCCGCGGCCGCGACGTGGCGGCATTCAAGCCCTTGGCCAGCGGCTTCGATCCGGCGCAGCCGGAGACGAGCGATCCCGGCGCGCTGTTGGCGGCGCTCGGCGAGCCGGTATCGCCGGCCAATCTCGACCGTATCGCGCCGTGGCGCTATCGCGCCGCGCTGGCGCCCGACATGGCGGCCGCGGCCGAAGGCAAAAGCGTCGACTTCGACGCCGTGGTCGCGTTCTCGCGCCGGGCGGCAGCCGCGGCGGACCTGGTCGTCATCGAAGGCGTCGGCGGCGCGATGTCGCCCATTGCACAGCATCATACCGTCCTCGATTGGCTTGCCGCGCTCGAGCTGCCGGCGGTGCTCGTCACCGGCACCTATCTCGGCGCGCAGACCCATGCGCTCACCGCGCTCGCTGCGCTACAACGTCGCAGCGTCGTGGTTCACGCCGTGGTTGCGAGCGAGACGACAGACTCAACCGTCGGCCTGGACGACAGCGCCCGCTCCCTCGCGCGCTTTGCGGCACCGGTTCCCGTGATATTGCTCCCACGACTGTCGTCGGGCGCGACGCACGCCGCCTTTGCTACCCTCGCCGACCTCTTTTGCCGCGCCACAACGCGTGTTAGATGAGGGCCGGGGAGACAAGAAAATGCGCGTGGTCATTGTTGGTCAACAGGCTTTCGGCAAGGCCGTGCTCGATGCCTTTGCCGGTCGCGGCGATCAGGTCGTCGGCGTGTTTAGCCCGCCAGAGCAGCCGGGCGGCAAGACCGATCCACTCCAGGCGGCGGCGACCGAGCGGAAAATTCCGGTGTTCCAGTTCAAGGATTACGGCTCGTCCGAAGCGCTCGACACGCTGCGCAATCTCAATGCCGATATCGGCCTCTTGGCCTTCGCCACGCAGTTCCTGCCGCAAGCTTTCGTCAACCTGCCGAAGCACGGCATGCTGCTGTTCCATCCGTCGCTTCTGCCGCTGCATCGCGGACCGTCGGCGATCAGCTGGGCGGTGATCAACGGCGAGAAGCGCACCGGCCTGACCGTCCTCCGTCCGTCCGACGGGCTCGACGAAGGCGCGATCATCCTCCAGCGCGAGGTCGAGATCGGCCCCGACGACACCGTCGGCACGCTCTATTTCGACAAGATCTTCCACATGGGCGTCGCGGCGATGATCGAGGCGACGCAGGCGGTGGCCGACGGCCGCGCCCACGAGCATCCGCAGGACGAAAGCCTCGCCAGCTACGAAGGCTGGGTGCGCGAGCGCGAATCGCAGGTCAACTGGGCGAGCTCGATCGACCGCATCTACGACCTGATCCGCGGCTGCGATCCCTCTCCCGGCGCCTGGACCAAGTATCGCGGCCAGAAGCTCTGGCTCTTCGACGCCCGCAAGCGCTCGGCGGCGACCTTCGGCGCGGTGCGCGGTCTCAAGGCCGGCCAGATCGTCGCCTCGACGCCGGAAGGCTTCAGCATCTATGCCCAGGGCGGCTTCGTCGAGATCAAGCGCTGTCGTCTGGGCGAGGGCAAGAAGGTCGTGGCCGGCGAGGCCGGCATCGAGGCCGGAATCATCCTCAGCGAGTGACGCTCGCGCCGCTATCAGGCGCTTGCTAGACTTGCGGCATGCCGAACGGCTTGGACCTCGCCTGGCCCAACGAGGGCGTCACCCGCGTCCCATATCAGCTCTATACGCGCGATGACGTTTATGCTGAGGAGCGCGCCCGCGTATTCATGGGCGCAACGTGGAATTATCTCTGCCTCGAAGCCGAGATTCCAAAGCCCAATGACTGGCGCGCGACCTTTGTCGGCGATGTGCCCGTCGTGGTGGCACGCGACAGCGACGGCACCATCAACGCCTTCGAGAACCGCTGCGCCCATCGCGGCGCGCTCATCTGCCACAAGCAATCTGGCAACGCCGCGCGGCTGAGCTGCGTCTATCACGGCTGGACCTACGACCTCAAAGGCAACCTCACCGCCGTCACCTTCCAGCGTGGTATCAACGGCAAAGGCGGCATGCCGTCCGATTTCAAGCTCGCTGACCATAAGCGCCGCGCGCTGCGCATCGCGACCTGTGCCGGTTTGGTCTTCGGCACCTTTTCCGACACGACGCCGCCCTTGGAGGAATTTCTCGGCCGCGAGATCATGGTGCGGCTCAAACGCGTGTTGCCGCCGGGCAAGACCATCGAAATCCTCGGCTACAGCAGCCAGATTTTCCCGAGCAACTGGAAGCTCTACGCCGAGAACGTCAAGGACCCATACCACGCCAGCCTGTTGCACCTGTTCTTTACGACGTTCCGGCTCAATCGCCTGTCGGCTGAAGGCGGCATCATCATCGACGATGCCGGCGCCAACCATGTGAGCTACTCCAAGGCGGCGACCGACAGCGGCAGCGCAGATTACGACAAGGCCGACCTGCGCGTTAAAAGCGACCGCTTTCGGCTCAACGATCCATCGATAATCCAGGGCCGCGACGAATTTGGCGACGGCATCACGCTGCAGATCCTGGCGCTGTTCCCGTGCTTCATCTCGCAGCAAATCCAGAACAGCCTGTGCGTGCGTCAGCTCGTGCCGCGCGGCCGGACCGAGACCGAGCTGCTGTGGACCTATTACGGTTTCGCCGACGACGATGCCGATCTGCGCGAGCTGCGGCTCAAGCAGGCGAACCTCGTCGGTCCGGGCGGTTACATCTCGATGGAGGACGGCGCCATCGGCGGCTTCGTCCAGCGCGGCATCGCCGGCGCCGGCCGTGACAGCGAAGTCATCGAGATGGGCGGCCGCGAATGGCGCTCCCAAGAAACCCGCGCGACGGAATCACCGTTGCGCGGCTTCTGGAAAACCTACCGCGAGCACATGCAGATCTGAGCCATTGTGATGACGGAGCCTGCACCCCCTCACCCTTCCCTCTCCCCCTTTCAGGGGGAGAGGGCTGCTTTGGGTTGGCCGAGCCAGTCGGCGAGCCTTACCCAAGGCTGGGTGAGGGGGATGTTCCTCTGACTCGCATGGACGAGATCGCGATCCACTTCGTCGTCGAGCGGCTGCTGGCGCGCTACGTCGCTTGCATCGACGACGACCGGCTCGAGGAATGGCCGGCGTTCTTCGCCGAGCGCTGCCGCTATCAAATCATTTCCAACGAGAATTACAGCCGCAACCTGCCGATCGGCGTTTTTGTCGCCACGTCGCAAGGCATGCTCAAGGACCGCGTCGCCGCGCTGCGCGAAGCCAACATCTACGAAGCGCAGCGTTATCGGCATCTCGTTTCGTCGATTCTGATCCTGAAGAATGACAAGGGCATCGTGCGCGCGCAATCGAACTATCACGTCGTCCGCATCATGCAGGATGGCGCGACCACGCTGTTCAGCACCGGCCGCTATCTCGACCGGATCAACCTCAACGGCGCGATGCCGGTGTTCGAGGAGAAGATCGTCGTTTGCGACAGCCGCCGCATCGATACGCTGCTGGCGATTCCGCTGTAGCGCACGGTTCGAGACCCAGAACCACCCCCTCACCCTTCCCTCTCCCCCCTTGCAGGGGGAGGGGTTACTGCTATCTCCGATATGAGCCGCATCCGCCGGGGAGCAAATGTCTCTCCCGCGATTTGAGGGGGATAAACTAACTGGCACACGCTTGAACAGTTTTGACAACGCCGTCCAAGGCCGCACTCCGTGTCTCGACCACCAAAATTCTCGGTCGCAGCGCTCGATCGACCAGCGAAACAGTCGACAGGGGACGTATGTGCAGACTTAAGGTTTTTCGGCGCGCTTTCCGAGTGCGGATGCTAAGGGCTGATGATCCATGATATTTGTTGTTAATATTATCGCGTCGTTCGGTGCAAAAAACGCGAACACCGCGTCACCAAAATTTCTGCAGTGTTCTCGCGTTAATGGCCTTTTCGGAGTCCGTGCGAGACTCCGTAGCGCTTGATAACGTCTTTTATTTTCTGACTTCGTTTTTGCAATCTCTTCCACAACTTTTTTCAGGGCCTCAACATCTCCAAGCCGCGTCCGAAAACGAGGTCCCATACAACATGACTCTTCAAGTGTGCAGTCCAATGGCTTGTCGTCGATAAGACCACCCCTCTCTTCAGAAAGAGATGGTGGGCTGCTGCCGGTTCGGTGGACACCATCTTAAGCTAACATCGCCTGCCTTTCGAACTCGACCGGGCTGAGATAGCCCAAGGTCGAGTGCTGCCGCTTGGGATTATAGAAGCGCTCGATGTAGTCGAACACATCGGCCTTCGCGTCGTCTCGGGTCCGATAGGTCTTGCACGCGGTTCTCTCGGTCTTCAACGACGAGAAGAAGCTTTCCATGGCAGCATTGTCCCACACGTTGCCGGCGCGGCTCATGCTGCAGCTGATGCCGTGGTCGGGTCGCAAGGACAAGCATAAGAGGACCGATCGTTCGGCTTCTTCCGACGGCCAGCGCATTTCGCCACGAGACTGGGTTCTGGTTTTCGACTGCGAGACCCGAACCACACCGGATCAGACTCTCCGCTTCGGGGCTTACCAAATTCGCCATCGCGGGCGGCTCCTAGAACGAGGCGTGTTCTACAATCCGGCGCTCGACAACCATGAGCTGGACATTCTTCGAGAGGAAATCGCCCGGCAGCAGCCGAGCAGCGACGGTGAGCGAATCCGGCTGCTGACCCGCGATGAGTTCGCAGAACACGTATTTTTCGCGAAGGGTCTTATGGTCGGGGCACAGATCATCGGCTTCAATTTGCCGTTCGATTTGTCGCGACTGGCGATCGGCCACGTCAATGCCCGACGCGACATGAAACCCGGGTTTGGCTTCACCTTGCTGAATAGCACGGAATGGCCACGCGTAGCCGTAAAGCACCTGTCGCAACGAGCATCGTTTATCGGCTTTAGGGGTACCCGAGGATCAAATGAGCCCGACCAAGACGAAGAAGACCCATTTAGCGAAGCCACAGACCGTGATCCGGATCGCGGCTACTTCGTCGATGTAAAGACGCTGGCGGCGACGCTGACCAGCGAATCGCATTCGCTGGAGAGTCTGTCAAAGCTCCTCAAGGTCGACACGCCGAAAGAACCCTCTGACGAGCACGGCGAGGTGCTGACGCCGGAATATGTCCGCTATGGCATACGCGACGTGCAGACGACCTGGGAATGTTTCGACGCGCTGACACGACAATTCAACCCGCTCCGCCTCACCGGGACCGGTCCATACGATCTCTATAGCGAGGCAAGTCTCGGCAAGGCCTATCTGAGGACGATGGGCGTCAAGCCCTGGAAGGAGGTGCAGCCCGAGTTTTCGGCCCAAATCACCGGCCAGATCATGAGCACGTACTTCGGCGGGCGGTCCGAGGTTCATATTCGGCGGCAGATTGTCGACGTCATCCACTCGGATTTTCTCTCCATGTATCCGACCGTTCGCACGCTCATGGGCCTGTGGAACTTCGTGTGCGCGACGGGCATCGATCATGTAGACGATACGGACAACATCCGCCAATTGGTCGAAAGCTGTACGCCGGACTCCCTGCGCGAACAGAGCACCTGGCGAGAGCTGACAGCGATTGTTCAGGTTGTGCCAGACCGCGACATATTTCCCGTGCGGGCACACTACAGCGACGACGAAGCAGACCCGGCGACCATCGGCTTGAATTATCTTTCGGCCGATACGCCGCTGTGGTTCACCCTCGCCGATGCCCTGGCCTCGAAGATCTTGACGGGGAAGGCACCGAAAATCGTGCGGGCAATCCGCTTTCATCCACTGGCGGCGCAGGCAGGATTAAATGCAATCACCGTCGCTGGAAAAACCGTCGATCCGGAAACCGATGACTTCTATCGAGCATTGATCGATCACCGCCGGCAAGTGCAAGCCAAACTGGAAATTGCGCCAGACGCGGACATCGCGCGGCTCAACAGTGATCAGCTGAGCATCAAAATCTTCGCCAATGCCACGAGCTACGGGATTTTCGTGGAGCTCAATGTTGAGGAATCCGACAAATCGACAGACATGGTCGCCTACGGTGTCCGCGATCACGCATCAGAATTCAGATCGAAGAAGTTCGAAAAACGCGGCCGGTACTTTCATCCTTTGCTGGCCACGCTGATCACCGGTGGTGCGCGGCTGATGCTCGCCCTCGCCGAACGCCAAGTTCTCAATCAGGGGCTCGTTTGGGCGTTCTGCGATACGGATAGCATGGCAATTGCAAACTCACCCATGCTCCGGGCCGACGAATTCAAAAACCGCGCCTTGGCCGTGCGGGATTGGTTTGCCGACCTCAATCCCTACGCCGACAAGGGCTCGATCCTCCAACTGGAAAAGGTCAATTTCCCGGTAGGTCATAAGGGCGATCTCGCTCGGCTGGAGCCGCCGCAATGCTTCGCCATTTCGGCGAAGCGCTATGTCTTGTTCAATCGCGACGACAGGGGGAAACCGATGATCCGCAAGGCATCGGGGCACGGGCTGGGCCATCTGTTGGAACCCTTTGACGAACCCGCCGATCTCCGACGCGCGCGCATCAAGCGGATTGGCGTGCCGCTATGGCAGGAAGACCTCTGGCGCGAGATCATCCGGGCCGCAGAATCGGCCAATCCCGATGAAGTGGCGTTCGACACATTGGCGAATTTCGACGCGCCGGCCGCCAGTCGATATGCAGCGACTACGACTAGTCTGCTCGCCTGGTTCAAGGCTTACAATGCGGGCAAGCCTTATGCCGATCACGTCAAGCCATTCAATTTCTTGCTGTCCCTGCAAATCAAATCACGAACTCAAATGGCCCGCGATGATATGACGGCGCTGCGCGATCCGCTGTGGAGACGCCGAACGCCGAGGCCCGCAGCACCGTATTTCAAGGACCCGAGAAAAGCGGGAGAACATGCGTTCGACCGTGAGCGGCCTGATGCGCGAATCCCTGTTTCCTGGCTGAAAACGCACGGGCGAAGCCTCGTTCGATATCACCTGCAATCGGAGAGTAAATTCCTGGATGGTGAAGATAATCAGTGCGGCACGCTGCGCCGCCGGCACGTCTTTGCGTTGGCGTTCCAACTCATCGGCAAGGAAGCGGACAATATCGAAGAACGAGAATCGATCGGCGGCGACGAAAACGATGCGATTGAGCATCCGTTGGCCGAAAACGACAAGTCCAAGCTGCGGATGTTCGTGCTAGCGACGCAGAAGAAATGCGGGATAAGCGATCGTGACCTCTGCAAGAGGGCGAGGGTTTCGCATCACACGATCAGGATGCTTCGTATGGGTCAGCCTATGTCAGATCGCTCACTTTCGAAGCTGGTTCGAGCCATTGAACCTATGCGGAAGTTGTCGTTCGACGCGACGACCCGCGGAGCTTCACCTTCTTGATCTCGTGATGCAGCGTGGCCGAGGTTCGCTTCCGTCTGGACCCGAAATGACTCACGCTCATAGCACATTGGTGCGATACTCGCTCTATCGTCAGCCCTGCCTTTCGAGCGCTGACGGCTGAGAGATACGCGCCCACCCTCGTAACAAAATGCTCGCGGACGCTCCCGCCTGAACCGACCAACGGCCGGGAGGTTCCGATGAGCGTACAAGGCCATGCGGCGTTCAAATACGTAACCGGCACACAGCTCGGTTCCTCGTCGGGCCGCGGCTGGACGAATCTGCTCGCCGAGCACTGGAGTCACCAAGCCGGCGAGCTTCCCTCGGTCCTTCCTCAAGATACCGAACTTGCGGTGTTGCTGAGTGGTCGTACGCTGGTTGACCGGCAGGGAGCCGGGTTGCGACAAAGCACCTTTGGCCGGCGCGGAACCGCTTGGCTCTGTCCGTCAGGAATACGCGAGGAGTTCATCCATTTCCGGCAGCCGCTCGACAATTGTCTGCACATCTTCCTTCCTGGAAAGCCGTTTGCCGATGCCATGTTGCAGGATCTTGACGTCGATCCCGCGCGAACGAAACTTCGTTATGAAGCGATCAGCTACGATCCCTTTATCGAGCAGATCGCCTTAGCGGTCAGCCGAGAGTTGAGTGCTGAGACTTCTGCCGGCCGATTGCTCGTAGAGTCGCTGGGTCACGCGCTTTCGGCATATCTCGTTCATCACTACCCTCAAGTGCCTCTGGGCGCAAAGGCCCTCGGCCCTTCCGGCAGGCCGATCGACGACCGGCGTATGTCGCGTGTCATGGAATTCATCGATGCGCGCATCGAGGAACAATTCACCGTCGCCGACCTTGCGGCAGTGGCATGCATGAGTCCGGCGCATTTTGCGCGGTCGTTCAAGATGACAGTTGGCTGGAGCCCTCACCAATTCGTGAGTCGAACACGGCTCGAACTGGCAAAGCGGATGTTGGCCGACCGCCACCGGTCGTTATCGGATATCGCGCTGGCTACGGGCTTTTCTTCGCAATCGAATTTCTCACGGGCATTTCGGGACGCCACCGGCACCACACCGGGCAACTACCGGACGAGCCAAATCGGGTCTCGGCCCGCCAAAACCTGATGAAAATCGGTACGTGATCGGCGCAACGGCCTCTCAGGCGGCGTCCTTTTGAGCCGTTGCGGGCGGCGGTTGTCAGTTTCTGAATAAAAACGAGCAGTCCTTCAAAAGCGCAGACGCAAGCGTCGGCGTAGGGTCGTCATCGTGAATGACCCATTCACCGAAGGTTGCCAATCCGGCGAACCTATCGAATCGAAGGAGAAGTCTCATGCGTGTCCTTACTGTCCTCCACCCGTTGGTTGTTATCGTCGCGCTTTCCGCTCCGCTGGCTCAGGCCGCGCTGGCCGGCCAAACGCAGCAGGCGTTGGTGCATCAAAATTCGGTCACCTCGTCGTTCTCGAACGACGGCCCCTACAGCGATCAGCTCCTGGCGCCCGCCGTCGGCGACTAACAAAACGCAGCGTACGCTACCGTTAAGCCGCCGCCTCCGGGCGGTGGCTTGACGCGTTCGGGTTCACATCAGTCGAGAGAAGTTAGGTCTCCGAAGTCAATCGGCAGGCTGGTTGCCGAATTCCTTCATCAGCCACGCACCCGCATCCAGTTGCTCGCCTCGTCGGGCGGCACGCCTGGAGCACGCAGCTCCAGATGCCCGAAGTTCATTGGAGCCCTGCCGAACGCCGGCGCCGCAGTGGGTCCGGGTGGTGGGCTCGGCATCGATTGGTTGGTTCATTAAATCCTTGGCGAGAACGCCTTCATCGCCTGTCTGAGAAAAGACCTCCAGTCTCGGCACGGCCTTTCAGGCAGCGTCCGGTTGAGCCGTTACGGGCGGCGATTGTCAGTTTCTGAATAAAAACGAGCAGTCCTTGAAAAGCGCGGACAGGGCCGTCGGCGTACGGTCGTCATCGTGAATGATCCATTTACCCACGGCCAAGCCTCATTTCTGCCAAGGAGAACGATCATGTCCGCAACAACGTCATCGGCCACCCGACGCAGCGTTTTGGTCAGCGCCGTCGCCGTGGGTTCCATCGGCATGCTTCCCGCGACGCTGCGCGCGGCGACCGAGGACAACGCGATCCGCCCCTTCCGTGTCAATTTCCCGGAAGAAGCGATCGTCGATCTCCGTCGGCGGATCGCCGCGACGAGGTGGGCCGAGCGGGAAACGGTAGCGGATGCAACGCAAGGCGTGCAGCTCGCGACGATGCGTAAACTCGCGCGCTATTGGCAGACAGATTACGACTGGCGCAAGGTCGAAGCGAGGTTGAACGCCTTGCCGCAATTCATGACCGAGATTGATGGGCTAGACATTCATTTCATCCACGTTCGTTCGAAACATGAGAATGTATTGCCGGTCATCGTTACGCACGGGTGGCCCGGATCGATCATCGAGCAGTTGAAGATCATTGATCCACTGACGAACCCAACTTCCCACGGCGGGAGCCCATCGGACGCATTCGACGTCGTGATTCCATCGCTGCCTGGATACGGCTTTTCGGGCAAGCCGACTACGTCCGGCTGGGACCCCATCCGCATCGCGCGCGCCTGGACCGTGCTGATGAGGCGCCTCGGATATACGCGGTTTGTGGCGCAAGGCGGCGATTGGGGGAATGCTGTTACGGAGCAGATGGCTCTGCAGGCGCCGCCCGAATTGATCGGCATCCACACCAACATGCCGGCCACAATCCCAGCTGATATTGCAAAGGCGCTCCAGTTCGGCGAACCGCCTCCTTCCGGCCTCTCAGCCGATGAGAGGCACGCGTGGGATCAACTCGACTTCTTCTACAAGCACGGCCTTGGTTACGCCCTCGAGATGGCGAACCGTCCGCAGACACTGTACGGGCTCGTGGACTCCCCAGTTGGCCTCGCGGCCTGGATGCTCGATCACGACGCGAGTAGTCAGGCGCTCATCGCACGCGTCTTCAACGGTCAGCCCGAAGGCCTCACTCGCAACGACATCGTCGACAATGTCACGCTCTACTGGTTGACGAATACGGCGGTCTCCTCGGCTCGTCTCTATTGGGAAAGCAAGCTTGCCTTTTTCGCTCCGAAAGGTGTCCCGCTCCCGGCTGCCGTGAGCGTCTTTCCCGACGAGATATATGCAGCTCCGCGGAGTTGGGCAGAGCGGGCTTACCCCAAACTCATCTACTACAACAAACTCAATAAAGGTGGACACTTTGCGGCCTGGGAACAGCCGCGACTCTTTTCAGAAGAGGTTCGCGCCGGCTTTAGACCACTGCGCAAATCGACCTGAAGACTTCGGCGCACAACGCGCGCCGCCGACACATCGAACAACAGGAGAAGAACTATGACCACTTCCGCAAAAGGCACTGCACTTGTTACCGGCGCCTCTTCAGGCATCGGCGCGATCTATGCCGATCGACTAGCACGACGCGGCTACGATCTGATCCTCGTGGCGCGCAACCAGGGGCGCCTTGATGGTCTGGCAAAGCGTATCAGGGACGAGACCGGCCGGGCTGTAAAAGCCGTCGCGGCGGATCTCAACGACAAGGACGATTGCCGCCGGATCGAGGCGGTACTGCGTACGGACACCAGTATCACAATGCTGGTCAACAACGCGGGGGTCGGGGCCGTGGGCCAGCTTTTGGTCTCCGAAGTCGACAAAATGGACGACATGATTGCGCTCAATGTCACAGCGCTCACCCGGCTGACCTATGCCGTCGCACCCGGCTTCGTGGCCCGCGGCGGCGGCACGATCATCAACATCGCTTCGGCTGTCGCCATTTATCCGGAAATCCTCAATGGCGTGTACGGCGGGACGAAAGCGTTCGTGCTGGCCTTGAGCCTTTCGCTCCACAAGGAGCTCGCTGAGAAGAATGTGCGCATCCAGGCCGTACTTCCCGGCGCAATGGCCACGAACTTTTGGGAAGCGGCAGGCAGCACGATCGAATATCTGCCGAAAGAGATGGTGATGCGTGCCGACGATATGGTCGACGCCGCGCTTGTCGCGCTCGATCACGACGAGCTCATCACGATCCCGTCCCTGCCAGACGCCACTGATTGGTGGGCCTATGAAGCGGCCCGCCAGAAGCTCCTCCCGAACCTGTCTCTCGGGGTCCCAGCGGTGCGTTATCGAAGCGCCGTTGCGGCCTAGACCAAATCGAATACGAGCAACAGAGATATCTTAGCAACGACCCCGCAATGACCCAACTCGCAAAGGAGCACACCATGACCCACCTAGCAACGCAACAGACCGAGTCTCGAGTCGGAAAGGTTCTTTACACAGCCAAAGCCCACACCACCGGTGGACGGGAACGCGGCGTGTCCCGTAGCTCTGACGGCCGTCTGGACGTCAAACTTTCGAGCCCTGGTGCCGCGGGCAACGGTACCAATCCGGAGCAGTTGTTTGCCGCGGGTTGGTCGGCCTGTTTCGAAAGTGCAATCGGGCTCGCGGCGCGTAAGAGGAAAATCACTCTGCCGGCTGACATAGCCATCGACGCCGAGGTCGACTTGAAGCTGGCGGACAGCGGTTACTTCCTTGGAGTTCGCCTCAACGTCAGCCTGCCGGGTGTCGAGCCCACAGTCGCCCAGACGCTGGTTGACGAAGCGCATCAGCTTTGTCCGTACTCAAAAGCCACGCGCGGCAACATCGACGTTGCGATCAACCTGGTTTGAACGCTACCGGTCAGCTTTAACAGCGTATCCGGGATGACATTTGCTTCGAAGCAAATGCGGCTCACAATGGAGATAGCAGTAACCCCCCCTTGCAGGGGGAGAGAGGGTTACTTTGGATTGGCGAGGCGAACGCCGAGCCTTATCCAAAGCTGGGTGAGGGGATTTTTCGTCTCATACAATCGGCTCCGAATGACACGATGGCTTGGCAGCGCGCCGGCCGCGTCCTATTCTGAGTGCGAATGAAGAAACCGCCGCGCGGGCTGGTAATGGGGGGCACGATCGATGCCGCTGCACAAAATAATTTGGCGCGCGGTGTTGACCGCTCTGCTGGCCCTGCTGCCGCTGGCGAGCGCCGCGGCCGACGAGCCGGCGCTGGCGAATGCGATCAAGATCGGCCTGCTTGCGCCCTTCTCCGGCCCGTTCGCCGATTTCGGCGACCAGTTTGTCAAGGGCATCGAGCTCTACATGCAGCAGCACGGCGACACCGTCGCCGGCAAGAAGATCGTCATCCTGAAGCGCGACGCCAACGGCATCGATCCGGCGCAGACCAAGCGCCAGGCGCAGGAGTTGCTGACGCGCGAACACGTCCAGTTCCTCGCCGGCTTCGGCCTGACGCCCGACGCGCTGGCGGTCGCGCCGCTCGGCACCGACGCCAAGGTGCCGATGGTTATCATGAACGCGGCCACCGGCTTCATCACCAAGAAGTCGCCCTATTTCGTGCGCTTTTCCTTCACCCTGGCCCAGATCGTCACGCCACTGGCCGACTGGGCGGTGAAGAACGGCATCAAGAATGTTTATGTCGCGGTGTCGGACTACGCGCCCGGCTACGAGGCCGAGAAGGCATTCGACCAAGCCTTCACCGCCGCCGGCGGCCATATCGCCGGCGTGGTCCACATTCCGCTGCGCAATCCCGAGTTCGCACCTTATGTCCAGCGCATCAAGGACGCCAGGCCGCAAGCCGTGTTCCTGTTCCTGCCGAGCGGTCAGCAACCGACCAATTTCGTGCGCGAGTTCATCCAGTTCGGCCTGCGCAAGGCCGGCATCAAGCTGTTGGGCGGCAGCGAGATCATCGACGACACGGCGCTCGGCATGCTCGGCAACGACGCGCTCGGCGTGATCTCGACCCAGGTCTATTCCTACGCCCATCTGAACGCGCTCAACCGCAAATACGTCGCCGATTGGACCAAGCGTTTCGGCGCCCATCCGCAGCCGGATTTCATGTCGGTCGCCGCCTATGACGGCATGCACGCGATCTACGACGTGATCGCGCGGCTCCACGGCAACATCGACGGCGACAAGGCGATGGCGACGTTCAAGACGCTCAAGTTCGACAGCCCGCGTGGACCGATTGCCGTGGACCCGAACAGCCGCGAGATGATCGAGAACGTCTATATCCGCCGCGTCGCGCGGGTGAACGGCGAGCTCGTGAACAAGGAGATCGTCACCTTCCCGGCGGTGAAGGCACCGGGGCCGTAGGAAGAACCGACGACACAGCCGCGTGTACAGCTGTCCAATTTCATTCGGCTATTTCGTCATTTACCAACCTTGTCTACGCCGTCTGTGTCTCCTGGTGCCAGACTAGCAGCCGACGGCGCACGATCTCCATCGCCTTGACCAGGATCATGCCGACGATGGCGATGGCAATGATGTAGGAGAACACGCCCGGCGAATCGGCGAAGCGCATGTCGGTCATGATCGAGCCGCCCATGCCCTCGCCGCCCATCTGCATCTCGCAGACGATGTCGACGATGAGCGCGATCGGCAGCGCCACCTGGAGCCCGGTGAAGACCTGCGGCAGCGCCGCCGGCAGCGCGATCTCCCACAGGAAGCGGTGGCGGTTGACGCCCAGACTCATCGCCGACCAGGTCATGAACTTGTCGATGTTCTGCGTGCCGGCCCAGGCCTCGACGATCACCGGGAAGATCGACGAGAATGCCACCATCAGAATCTTCGACGTGTCGAACACGCCAAACCACAGCATGAAGATCGGGAGGAAGGCGATCTTGGGCATCGGCAATCCCACCGAGACCAGCGGATCGAAGAACCAGCGTACCGCGGCGATGCGCGCGATCGACACGCCCAGGAGCACGCCGCCGACCGCCGCCAGCACGAACCCGATGAAGGTGCGGATCAGCGTCAGCAAGATGCCATAGAGCAGATCGCCCGAGATCAGGTCGTGCCACAGCCGCTCGAAGACCACCGGCACCGACGGCAGCAGGAAATCGGAGAACATGTGCGACATCGCCGTGAGCTGCCAGGCGGCGAAGAACGCGATGCCCGAGCCCACGCGCAACGCGGTGAGCATGGCCTCGCGGCGGCCGGGGTCGTTCACTCCCGCCATCGGAGCAACCGCTGCATGAGCAGGAGATAGACCCGGTCGGCAAGAAAGCCGAAGGCCGAGACGGTGAGCACGCCGGCGAACATCGCGTCATAGACGCCGCCATCGCCGAGGAACGAGATGAGGTAACCCAGGCCGTGCTGGCCGACGAGGAACTCGGCCGCCACCATCAGGATGAACGAGATGGCGAGGGCATTGCGGATGCCGGCCATGATCTCGGGCAAGGCCGCCGGAATCACCACCTCCCACAGCACGCGCCGCCGCGAGGCGCCGAGGCCGAGCGCCGACCAGATCAGCGTCTGGTCGACGCCGCGCGCGCCATTGTAGGAGCTCAGCACCACCGGCAGCAGGCAGCCGGCGAAGATCGAGGCGATCTTGGAGCTGGGGCCGAGACCGAACCACAGGATCATCACCGGGATCAGCGCCGATTTCGGCATCGGATAGAGGCTTTTCATCAACGGGCTGAGGATCGCCTCGACCGGCGCGTACCATGCCATCAGGACGCCCGAGCCGATGCCGACGACGATGCTGAGCCCGAGACCGACGACGACCTCCCAGAGCGAGGTCATGCCGTTGCTGACCAGGCTGCCGTCGGTCAACAGGCCCCACCATGCGGTCACGACGGCGCTCAACGGCGGCAGCGCCTCGGGATTGATCAGCCCGACCGAAGGCCCGATCTGCCAGGCGGCGCAGACCAGGATCACCGGCAGCGTGCGCAGCAGCGCGCCGCTCAGACGCGCCGATAACGGGCGGGTGGCGGCGCGTCGCCCGTCGTCTTCGACCGCGACCGCGCCGCTCATGGCCGGGTGCCCTGGGCGCGGATCGCTTCGTCGCGCACCAGCTTCCACAGATGATCGACCTTGTCGGCGAATTCGCGCGTCTGCAGCAGCTCCTCGCCGCTCACGTTGCTCTTGAACTTGGTGTCGACGATCTCCTTGACGCGGCCCGGCCGCGCCGACATCACCGCGACGCGATCGGCGAGATAGACCGCCTCGCGCACGTCGTGGGTGACGAACACCACGGTCTTGGGCGCGCGGCGCATGATTGCCAGCAGCTCCTCGTGCATCAGCGCGCGGGTCTGCGCGTCGAGCGCGCCGAACGGCTCGTCCATCAGCAGGATTTCGGGCTCCACCGCCAGCGTCCGGGCGATGGCGACGCGCTGTCGCATGCCGCCCGAGAGCTGGGAGGGATAGCTGTCCTCGAAACCCTTCAAATGCACCAGCTCGACGAATTCCTGCGTCCGTTGCTCGCGTTCGGGCTTGGGCATGCCTTGTTTTTCGAGGCCATAGAGGATGTTCTGGCGCACCGTCTTCCAGGGAAAGAGCGCGAAATGCTGGAAGACGATGCCGCGATCGGGGCTCGGTCCGTCGACCGGCTTGCCGCCGACCGTGATCGCGCCGCCTTCGACCGGGATGAAGCCGCCGAGCAGGTAAAGCAGCGTGCTCTTGCCGCAGCCCGACGGGCCGAGCAGCGCCAGGAACTCGCGATCCTGCACTTCCAGCGACACGCCTTCGAGCGCGAGGACCGGCTTTCCGCGCGGCGGCCGATAGGTATGGCGAACCTCGCGGAAGGTAATCCCTGCCATGGTCGCGCCGGCTCCGTCAGTGCACGCGCTTCGCCGCCTCGGTCACGAGTGAGACGTCGGTGTACTTCTTGACGTCGATGGCGATGTTGAGGAATCCAAGCTCCTTCTGCAGATTGAGGTTGTTCTGCAGCGCCTTGAGGTTAGGCAGGGCGTTCGGATTGCGGTAGTAGTCCTTGTGCGTGAACAGCCAGGCGGAATATTCCGATGGCGGCCTCTTGGTGAAGTCGGCGACGATCTTGATCGCCTGCTCGCGGTTCTTCGGATCGTAGAACCAGTGTAGCGCGCGGATCCAATCCTCGAAGAAATCGACCAGCACGGCGCGATGCGCCGCGATATAGGGCGCGCGGCCGACCAGCAGCGTGGTCTGGGCCGGACCCATGGCGTCGCCGACCGTGAACAGCGTCTTGAGATTCTTCTGCTGATGCGCCTCGATCGAGAACGGCATGATCAGGGTCGCGAGGTCGATCTTCTTCTCCTCGATCGACGCCAGCATGTTGGGGAACTGCACCTCGACCACCTGATAGTCGCGGTTGGGCTCGAGGCCGTGGGTCAACAGGAATTTCTTCGAGGCGATGTCGACCGCGCCACCGATCGCGTTGGTGGCGACGATCTTGCCCTTCAAATCCTCGGGCTTATTGATGCCGCTGTCGGTACGGACCATGTACTCGTTGGTGTAATAGCCCGGAATGCCGTCCTGATAGAGATCGGCGACGGCGCGGATGTCGTAGAGATGCGCGTTCTGGATCGCCAGACCGAAGGACGAGAAGGCGAGCGAGGCGAAATCGATGTTGCCCGAGGCGAGGCTGGTGATCTGGGGCGTGCTGCCGCGGAAATGTGTCAGCTCGACGGTGTAGCTCTTGCCGTAATGCTTGAGGATCGCCGGGTTGGTGAACAGCACCGCGGTCAGCTGACCGGGGATCACCGCCCACGAAATCCTGATCTTGAGGGGCTCCGTTGCCTGCGCCGGCACCAGCCCGGCGAACAAAACGGCCACCAGCGCGACAGCCACAGCCACAGCCACAGCCACTGCACGAATCTTACGCATCTTTTATCCTCCCCAACCGCCGGCTCGCGCGACGTTCGCAGGACTTTTGCGGCCCCATGCGCGGATTGTCAACAAATCCTCGAACGTGTTCGGACGCTGGACGTTGCGCCGTGGAATGGGCAGGATCGTCGGCCGTGTGGTCGCTGAGCAGTAGGCTGGAACATGCATCGTGCGTCCTTCAACTGCGCACCCTATGGGTATGGGTGCGCGCTCAGCGACTGTGTTGGCTGTCAAGCGGGTTGCCATGGTTTTTGGTCTCTTGCGATGGCGTTGAGGATGGTGAGGAGCTTGTCGAAGCACGCGCCCTCGCGATGCAAATCTCGATTAACCCTCCATCCAACGCCGAGGGCATAAGACAATGCGTGAATTCGACCTGGGCCGGGCGGTGCCGCGGACCGAGGATTGGCGGCTGCTGCGCGGCCGCGGGCGTTATACCGACGACATCGCCCTGCCGCGCGCGACCCAGCTTTACGTCCTGCGCTCGCCGCATGCCGCGGCGCGCATCCGCGGCATCGACACCGCCGCGGCGCAGGACGCGCCGGGCATCGTCGCGGTGCTCACCGGCCACGACGCCGCCACCGACGGACTCGGCACGCTGCGCGGACGCATCGCGCGCAAGCGGCCGGACGGCAGCCCCAATTACCAGCCGGCTTACCGCATCCTGGCGCTCGACTGCGTGCAGCATGTCGGCGATCCGGTGGCGGCGATCGTCGCCGAGACCTTGGCGCAGGCCAAGGACGCGGCCGAACTGATCGCGATCGATTACGAAATCCTGCCCGCGGTCACCGACACCGCCGGCACGTTGGCGCCGGACGCGCCGCAGGTATGGGACGAGGCGCCCGGCAATATCTGCTTCGTCGAGCATGTCGGCAACGAGGCCAGGGTCAAGGAAGCATTCGCCCGCGCCAAGCACGTTGTGCGCCAGCGCTTCGTCGTCAGCCGCGTCGCCGCCTCGCCGATGGAAGGCCGCGCCGCCTTGGGCTTCTACGATTTGCACGACGAGCGCTATACGCTCCATGCCGCGCTCCAGGCGCCGCATCTGATGCGCGCCGACCTCGCCGAGAACATCCTCAAGATTCCGGCCAACCGGCTGCGCGTGATCTCGCCCGATGTCGGCGGCGGCTTCGGCATGAAAGGCAGCACCTTCCCGGAATATGCGCTGGTGCTGTGGGCGGCGAAGAAGATCGGTCGGCCGGTCAAATGGTTCGCCGAACGCGGCGAGTCCTTCGTCGCCGATCATCACGCGCGCGACAACGTCTCCGAAGTGGCGCTGGCGCTGGGCGCGGACGGCAAGTTCCTGGCGCTCGATGTCGAAACCGTCGCCAATATCGGCGCCTATATCGCCTCCAACGGCCTGCACGTGCCGGTCGGTAATCTCGGCGGCCTCGCCGGCCCCTACACGACGAAGGATATTCACGTGAAGGTGACGGGCGTGTTCTCGAACACCAACGCGACCTGTCCTTATCGCGGCGCCGGACGGCCCGAGGCCTCGTTCTGCATCGAGCGTATCATCGACATCGCCGCCGCCGAGCTGAAGCTCGATCGCGTCGAACTGCGCCGCCGCAATTTGATTCCGCCGGCGGCCATGCCGTTCAAGACCGGCCTGGTCTTCACCTACGATTGCGGCGAGTTCGAGCGCGTCATGGACAAGGCGCTGGCGCTCGGCGACTGGAAGGGCGTGGCGGCGCACAAAGCCGATGCGCAACGCCGCGGCAAGCTCTATGGCGCCGGCATCGTCTCGGTCATCGAGGTCGCCGGCGGCCCCGCCACCGCGCCCTTCGAGGAAGCGACGGAAATCCGCTTCGATGCCACCGGTAGCGCCACCCTCCTCCTCGGCTCGCACAACCACGGCCAGGGCCACGAGACCGCCTTCCGCCAGCTCGCCCAGCACTTCCTCGGCCTCGCGCCCGAGCAGGTGACGGTGATCTACGGCGACACCGACAAGGTGTTCCACGGCCGCGGCACCTTCGGCTCGCGCTCGCTGTCGGTCGGCGGCGCGGCGCTCCAGGCTGCCGCCGCGCGCATCGTCGAGAAGGGCAAGACGGTCGCCAGCCACCTGCTCGAAGCCGCGACCGCCGACATCGAATTCGCCGACGGCAAATTCACGGTGGCGGGCACGGACAAATCCATCGACCTGACGGCCGTGGCGCGGGCGTCGTTCAATCCGCTGCGGATGCCGCTTGGCATGGAAATCGGGCTTGACGCCAACGCCGTCTTCCGCCCGCCCGCCGGTACGTTTCCTAATGGCTGTCACCTGTGCGAGGTCGAGATCGATCCCGACACTGGCGTCGCGGCGATCGTGCGCTATGCCGTGGTCGACGACGTCGGCCGCATCGTCAATCCGCTGCTGCTCGAGGGCCAGATCCACGGCGGTATCGCTCAAGGCGCCGGCCAGGCGCTGTGCGAGGCGATGGTCTACGACCGCGACAGCGGCCAGCCAGTCTCAGGCTCGTTCATGGATTACTGCCTGCCGCGCGCGACGGATTTCTGCCCGATCGAAGTCGGCGAGCACAGCGTGCCGTCGAAGAGCAATCCGCTCGGCATCAAAGGCGCCGGCGAAGCCGGCTGCGTTGGCGCGCTGCCGGCGGT
Organism: Allostellaceae bacterium; assembly: GCA_050729835.1. Lineage (GTDB taxonomy): Bacteria > Pseudomonadota > Alphaproteobacteria > ATCC43930 > CGMCC-115725 > REEB95. The sequence continues at coordinate 23,802 of JBOHLS010000015.1, forward strand.
GATGAATGCGATCAACGACGCGCTCTTGCCGCTCGGCATCCGACATTTCGACATGCCGGCAACGCCCGAGCGGCTGTGGCGTGCGATCCACGCGGCGAAGGGCAGCAGGACTTAATCCAATCGCCAAGGCCCGTCATTGCGACGCCGAGCACGGCGAGGCGGAAGCAATCCAGAATTTTAAACTGGATTGCTGTGTCGCTGCGCTCCTCCCAATGAGGCGATCATATAACCGGCTGACCGCCAGCGTTCCGCCACACGGCTCCTAATTTTTCGGCGGCTTGGCGCCCAGCGACTTGGTCATATTCTTCGCCGGCCACTGGTCGCTGACGACGGGTAACGGGCCTTTCTTGCCGGTGATGCGTTCGAGCGCGATGCAATAGACCGTCACCTGATCGAGCCGCGGATAGAAGCCCTTGGACCGTACCCATTGGGGATCGCCGTATTTCGCCATGAAGCGGTCGAAGAAGCGCGCCTTGGCCGCCGGATCGCTTTCAATCGTGACCGCGCCGAAAGCGACGACGCTGGCATAGCTCACCGTCGTGTCGCATTCGAACTCGCCATAGGGATAGATAGTGCCCATCTCGGCGGCCTCGAACGAGACGCGCGGATTGCGCTCGATATTGCTTTGGAAATGGCCGGCGGCGCTGGTGTGGATATAGATCTTGCCCGATTCGTAGACGAACAGGTTGGGGATCACATAGGGCTGACCGGCAGCGTCGACCGAGCCGATATGGCCAAGCGCGACCCGGCCGAGAAACGCCTCGGCCTCCTCGCGGCTCATCTCCTTGTCCTTGCGGCGGACGACGCCCTGGCTCATGCGCCGCCCCTCATTTCGCGGCGTGCTCGTGATACCAGCGATAGGCGTCGGCGAGACCTTCCTTGAGGCGGATGCGCGGCCGCCAGCCGAGCGCGTCGAGTTTGCCGGTGGCGAGCAGCTTGCGCGGCACGCCGTCGGGCTTCGAGGGATCGAAACGGAACGTGCCCTTATATCCGACGACTTCGGCGATCGCCTGGGCGAGCTCGGCGATGGTCAAATCCTCGCCCCAGCCGACATTGACGTGGCTTTCGTCGGAATAGCGCTCGATCAGGAACACCAGCGCGTCGGCGAGATCGTCGACGTGGAGGAATTCGCGCCGCGGCTTGCCGCTGCCCCAAATCTCGACGCTCGGCGCATTCGCCTGCTTGGCGCGATCGATCTTCATGATGAGCGCCGGAATGACGTGGCTGCCTTCGAGATCGTAGCGGTCGCCCGAACCGTAAAGGTTGGTCGGCTGCGCCGAAATGAAATCGCACTGCCACTGTCGGCGATAGGCGGCACAGAGCTTGAGGCCGGCGATCTTGGCGACGGCGTACCATTGATTGGTCGGCTCCAGCGGGCTGGTCAGCAGCTCGGCCTCGACCATCGGCTGCTTGGCAAGACGCGGATAGATGCACGACGAGCCGAGATAGAGCAGTTTCTTGGCGCCGGTCTGGCGCGCCGCCTCGATCAGGTTTCCGGCGATCATCAGGTTGTCGTAGAGGAACTCGGCCGGCCGCGTCGCATTGGCGAGGATGCCGCCGACCGTCGCGGCGGTGACGAACACGGCGTCGGGCTCGAGCTGGCGCAGCAACGCCTCGACCGCGTCCTGGCGGCGCATGTCCGCCTCGCCGCGCCCCGCGGTCAGCACGGTGCAGCCGGCGCTGCCCAGGCGCCGCACCAGCGCGCTGCCGACCATGCCGCGATGGCCGGTGACCAGAACGCGCTTGCCGGCCAGCGGAAAAACCACCGATGCCGCCGGCGCGGTCTTGGGCTCGCGCATCAGCCGACGCCCGTCGAGGCGGCGCCGCGCGCCGGGCTGTCGAAGCCGGCGCGGTGCAGCGTCTTCTCCTGCTGCGCCAGGCCGAGATCGTGCTTCACCATCAGCTTGATCAGCGTCGTGAAATCCATCTTCGGCCGCCAGCCGAGCACCTTGTGCGCCTTCGACGCGTCGCCTTGCAGGGCGTCGACCTCGGTGGGGCGCAGATAGCGTGCGTCGAGTTCGACGTGCTTCTTCCAGTCGAGGCCGAGCTCACCGAAGGCGATCTCGACCAGCTCTTTCACACTGTGCGACGTGCCGGTGGCGACGACGTAGTCGTCGGGCTTGTCCTGTTGCAGCATCAGCCACATCGCCTCGACATAGTCGCCGGCGAAGCCCCAGTCGCGCCGCGCCTCGAGGTTGCCAAGGAAGAGCTTGTCCTGGAGCCCTTCCTTGATGCGTCCGGCGGCGCGCGTCACCTTGCGAGAGACGAAGGTCTCGCCACGGCGCGGACTTTCGTGGTTGAACAGGATGCCGTTGCAGATGAACAGGCCATAGGCCTCGCGGTAATTGACCGCGTACCAGTGCGCCGCCGCCTTGCTCGCAGCATAGGGGCTGCGCGGCTCGAACGGCGTCTTCTCGTGCTGCGGCGGCTTGGCGCCGCCGAACATCTCGGACGAGCCGGCCTGGTAGAAGCGCACCTTGCGGCCGCCATGTGCGACGTGGTCGCGTAGCGCCTCGAGCAACCGGAGCGTGCCGAGCGCGTCGATGTCGGCGGTGTATTCCGGCACCTCGAACGACACTTTGACGTGGCTCTGCGCGCCCAAATTGTAGACTTCGTCGGGCTGCACCTTTTCGAGCACCCGGCGCAGCGCCGTGCCGTCGGACATGTCGCCGTAATGCAGCGCCAGGTTGGCGCCGGCGACGTGCGGGTCGTGATAGAGGTGGTCGATCCGGTCGGTGTTGAACAGGCTCGCCCGGCGCAGCATGCCGTGCACCGCATAGCCCTTGCCGACCAGCAATTCGGCCAGATAGGCCCCGTCCTGGCCGGTGACGCCGGTGATCAACGCGCGCTTAACCATGGGCTGTTAGGGTCCTCCTGCGGGGCACGATCCTATTATAATGCCGGGCATTCCGCGACCCGCCTGTGACGGATTAAACCTTGAGGAATCAGGGCGAATCGAGGCATTTTTAAGCAAGGACCGTACCCGCATGAGCGAAGCCACCGCCCGCCGGATCGAACCGCAGCCCGTGGCGCTGCGCGCCGCCGAGCTTACCGTGGTGATCCCGACGCTCAACGAGCGCGAGAACATCGCCCCGCTTTTGGAGCGTCTCGACCTGGCGCTCGCCGGAACGCGTTGGGAAGTGATCTTCGTCGACGATGATTCGACCGACGGCACGCCCGAGGCGGTGCGTGAGATCGGCCGCAGCGACGCGCGCGTCCGCTGCCTGCAGCGCATCGGCCGCCGCGGCCTGTCGACCGCCTGCATCGAGGGCATCCTCGCCTCGGCCTCGCCCTTCGTCGCGGTGATGGACGCCGATTTGCAGCACGACGAATCGCTGCTGCCCGGCATGCTCAACGTCCTGCGCCACGAGCCTTGCGACATCGTCGTCGGCTCGCGCCACGTCGCCGGCGGTGGCGTCGGCGAATGGGACAAGACCCGTGCCGGCATGAGCAGCCTCGCCACCAGGCTGTCGCGCCTCATCTGCAAGACCGAGATCGCCGATCCGATGAGCGGCTTCTTCATGCTGCGCCGCGACGTGTTCGAGACCGCCGTGCGCGGCCTGTCGGGCCAGGGTTTCAAGATCCTGCTCGACCTGCTGGCCTCGCTGCCGACGCCGCCGCGCCTCAAGGAGCTGCCGTATGAGTTCCGCACCCGGCGTTACGGCGAGAGCAAGCTCGACACCATGGTGACGTGGGAATTCGGCATGCTGCTGGCCGACAAGCTGGTGGGCCATATTGTGCCGGTGCGCTTCGCGCTGTTCGCGATGATCGGCGCGCTCGGCGTGGTCGTCGACCTGATCGTGCTGTCGCTCGCCATCACCGCCGGCGCCGGCTTCGTCGCCGCCCAGACCGTCGCCACGGTGGTGGCGATGACCTCGAACTTCTTCCTCAACAACGTCTTCACCTATCGCGACCAGCGGCTCAAGGGCTGGCGGCTGTGGCGCGGCCTGTTCTCGTTCTACGTCATCTGCGCGTTGGGCGCGGTGGCCAATGTCGGCGCCGCCGCCTTCGTCTTCGCCGGCGATGCGCATTGGCTCGCGGGCTTCAAGGGCATTCCGTGGCTCGCCAGCGTGGCCGGCGTGGTCGTCGGCTCGGTGTGGAACTACGCGGTATCCTCGGTCTTCACCTGGAAGCGCAAGTAGCGCGCGGGCGTTCCTATTGCCGGCGCTGCGGCCGCAGCTGATAGCGGTCGCCGGCGATCTTCTCGAACATGATTTCGATCATCGGGTGGCTGATCGGGCCGTTGTCGCCATCGGGCAGCAGGTTCTGTTCCGAGACGTAAGCCTCGTAAGGGCCGCCCTGGGCGTTTTGCGCCAGCAGGTGATAGAACGGCTGGTCCTTCGATGGCCGGCGGTCGGCCGGGATCGACTGGTACCATTCCTCGGAATTGTTGAAGATCGGATCGACGTCGTAGATCACGCCGCGGAACGGATAGAGCCGGTGGCGGACGATCTGGCCGACCGAGAATTTGGCTTGCCGTAAGATCAACTGGCCGCTGCAACCCATAAGGCCCCCATCGGCACGCCGTTGTCACACGCTTGAAACCTTAGGGTGATTCTGCTGTCACGCTCAAGCGACAACGCGTCGAGTCGCGCGAGAAATCAGCGCTGGCCCTGATAGCGGCGCGCCAAGCGCAGCAGTTCGAGGTCGCAGGTCTGCTTGGCGATCTCCTCGAGATCCTCGAAATAGGTCCGGAGGCCCGCCGGACTCAGCCGCCCGATCAGCCAGCCGACGAATTGCTCCGGCGTCTTGACCCAGGTGGGTAACGGATTGAGCCCGTGGCCGATCGGCAGCACCGCGCGCAGGATGCGCCAGCGCCGACGCCGCAACTGCTCGTCGACTGGATCGAGGTCGGCTTCGAGCACCCACCCCGGGCGACTTTGCACGCCACCGCTGCGTCCCGCCATAACGACTCAACCCCCGCGTCCAGCGCGTGGTTCAAGCCCGCGCCGCGTTAAGATTACCGAAAGGTAATGTTAATATAGCCGGGAGAATTACTATTGCAAGCGCAAAAGCGCCTCAGTAGACACGAAATATTCGACTGTTTCTCCCAAATAGTTAACGCAAGAATGTCAAGTCAAGCGCGGATCGTTAATCTTTCGTCGGCCGGCTTGCCGTTGGGCCGCCCGCCGCGTCAAGCGCGCCGACGCCGGCGCGCGGCCGTCCGCTAAATGTCATTACGAGGCGCATAGCGCCGAAGCAATCCAGGGCCATCGACTGGCTTGCTTCGCTTCGCTCGCAATGCCGTACTTCGCGCGTCAGATTTCCGCCACTTCGCGGATGCCCGGCACGGTCTGGAGCGCGGCAGCCAGCCGCGGCGTCACCTTGAAGCCGCCGGGTAGCGCGATCTCGACCTCGCGCGCCTCGTCCAAGGGCACCACCACGTTCACCCGCCCGCGGCCGCCGCTCTCGGTTGCAACCGCCTTGCGCACGCCGGGGAGCGCTTCTACGCGCTCGATCACCAGGCGCAGTCCGACCGCGGCGCCGGCGGCGACCTTGTCGAGCGCCTCGATGCGCTGCGCCGTCAGGCGGAAGCTGTCGCCTTCGACCCGGAGATCGGCGGTGACCAGCAGCGGCTGACCGGATTCGATGAGCGCGCGGCTGTCGCGCAGCACCTCGGAAAACGCCATCACCTCGAAAACGCCGCTCATGTCCGAGACCTGGAGGAAGGCAAAGCGGTTGCCGCGCGCCGAGGTGCGCTCCTTGCTGCCGATGATGACGCCGGCGAGCTTGACGCGCGTCTCGGCGCCGGCTGGCCGGCGCGCCAAGTCGGCGAAGCGCAGCACGCCGAGCCGCGCCAGGCTCTTGCCGTAGGGGCTGAGCGGATGGCTCGAGAGATAAAAGCCGATCGCCTCGAACTCCTTCTGCAGCCGCTCGGCCAGCGGCCAGTCGGCGAGCGCCGGCAGCGGCGGCGCGGCCACCGGCCCGGCATCGCCGCCGAACAGGTTGACCTGCTGGCTGGCGCGCTCGTTGGTGGCGGCATTGGCGTGGCGTAGCAGCAACTCGATCGCGGCGAAGGCCTGCGCCCGGTTGGGCGCGATGGCGTCGAAGGCGCCCGCCTTCACCAGGCTCTCGAACTGCCGCTTGTTGAAATGCCTGGGATCGATGCGCGCCGCGAAATCGAACAGGTCACGGAACGGCCCGCGTGCCGCGCGCTCAGCGACGACCTGGCGCATGGCCGCCGATCCCACGCCCTTGACCGCGGCAAGGGCGTAGCGGATCGCGCCGCCCTCGCCCGCCGCCTCGACCGCGAAATCGACGTTCGATCGGTTGATATCGGGCGACAGCAGCTTGATGCCGAGACGGTCGCATTCCTGGCGGAAGACGTTGAGCTTGTCGGTGTTGCCGAGATCGAGCGTCATCGACGCGGCCATGAACTCGACCGGATAGTTGGCCTTGAGATACGCCGTCTGGTAGCCGACCAGCGCATAGGCCGCGGCATGCGACTTGTTGAAGCCGTAGCCGGCGAACTTCGCTACCTGCTCGAAGATGTATTCGGCGAGGCGATCGTTGACGCCGTGCGCCTTGGCGCCGTCGATGAACTGCTTGCGCTGCGCCTCCATCTCGGACTTGATCTTCTTGCCCATGGCGCGGCGCAGGAGATCGGCGCTGCCGAGCGAATATCCCGACAGCACCTTGGCGATCTCCATCACCTGTTCCTGGTAGATGATGATGCCATGGGTTTCTTCGAGGATCGGCTCGAGCTCGGGATGCATATATTCCGGCCGCTCGTTGCCGTGCTTGACCGCGATGTAGCGCGGGATGTTCTCCATCGGACCGGGGCGATAGAGCGCGTTGACGGCGACGATGTCCTCGAAGCGGTCGGGGTCGAGCTTCTTCAGCATGTCGCGCATGCCGGCACCTTCGAGCTGGAACACGCCGACGGTCTCGCCGTGCGCCAGCAGCCGGAAGGTCTTGTGGTCGTCGAGCGGCAGGTTGCTCAGATCCAGGGCAATGCCGCGCGCCGCCAGCAAGTCGCGTGCCTTGGCCAGCACGGTCAGCGTCTTTAGGCCGAGAAAGTCGAACTTCACCAGTCCCGCCGCCTCGACGTATTTCATGCTGAACTGGGTCACCGGCATCGACGAGCGCGCATCGCGGTAGAGCGGCACCAGCTCGTCCAGCGGTCTATCCCCGATCACCACGCCCGCGGCGTGGGTCGAGGCGTGGCGATAGAGGCCCTCGAGCTGAAGCGCAATCTCGATCAGCCGCGCCACCTGCGGGTCGTCGTCGCGCATCTGTTGCAGCATCGGCTCGTTGTCGATCGCCTGCTGCAGGCTGACCGGCACCGCCGGATTGTTCGGCACCAGCTTGCAGATGCGGTCGATCTGGCCATAGGGCATGCCGAGCACCCGGCCGACGTCGCGCAGCACTGCGCGCGCCTGAAGCTTCCCGAAGGTGATGATCTGCGCCACCCGGTCGCTGCCGTAGCGCTCCTGCACATGGCGGATGACCTCGTCGCGCCGGTCCTGGCAGAAGTCGATGTCGAAATCGGGCATCGACACGCGCTCGGGATTGAGGAAGCGCTCGAACAGCAATCCCAGGCGCAGCGGATCGAGTTCGGTGATGGTGAGCGACCAGGCAACCAGCGAACCGGCGCCCGAGCCGCGGCCGGGACCGACCGGAATGCCCTGCCCTTTGGCCCATTGGATGAACTCGGCGACGATCAGGAAATAGCCGGCGAAGCCCATCTTGACGATGACGTCGAGCTCGTGAGCGAGCCGTTCGCGATAGGGCGCCGCCGCGGCCGCGCGCTGCGCCGCGGAAAGATCGGGCGCGAGCACTTGCGCCAAACGCTGTTCCAGGCCGGCGGCGGCGGCCTCGCGCAGCTCCGCCGCCTCGTCGCGGCCCGAGGCGCTCTTGAACGGCGGCAGGATGGGCTGGCGCGGCTCGGGCATGAAGGCACAGCGCTGTGCGATCACCAGCGTGTTGTCGCAGGCCTCGGGCACGTCTGAGAAGACGAGACGCATTTCGTCACTCGACTTGAAATAATGCTCGGGCGTCAGGCGTCTGCGGTTGCCGTCGGCGAGCGTCGTGCCCTGGGCGATGCACAGCAGCACGTCGTGGGCGTCGTAATCGTCGCGCTCGGCGAAATGCACGTCGTTGGTCGCCACAAGCGGCAAATCGCGCGCCAGCGCCAGTTCGATCAGCGCCGCGTCGATGCGCTCCTTGGTGGCGGTGTTGTGGCGCTGGAGCTCGACATAGAGCCGGCCGGGAAACAGGCCGGCGAGCCGCGTCAGCACGGCTTCGGCCGCCGACGCCTGGCCTTCGCCGACCAGGCGCCCGACCGGCCCCTTGGGCCCGCCAGCGAGGCAGATCAGGCCGTCGGTGTGGCCGTCGAGCACGGCGAGATCGAGTTGCGGCGCCTCGGCCGGCGCGCTTTCGAGATGCGATTTGCTGACCAGCTTGAGCAGGTTGCGATAGCCCGCCTCGCTCTGCGCCAGTAGCACCACCGGGTCGGGCGGCAGCGCCGGGCCGATGCGCGCGGCGCGGTTGCCGCTTTCGCCCTCGCCGCGGCGGATACCAAGCTCGCATCCCACAATGGGCTGCACGCCGGCCTCGCTCGCCGCCATGGCGAATTCGAGCGCGCCGAACAGGTTGCCCGAATCGGCGATCGCCACCGCCGGCATGGCATGGCGGCGGCAGAGCGCGGCCAGATCCTTGATCTTGATGGCGCCCGACGACAGCGAATAGGCCGAGTGAACCCTGAGATGAACGAAATCGGCATGCGCCATGGCGTCAGCTTCGCACAACGCGCGCGGCGGTCAAAGCGCGCCGGCGCGCTTGTCCGGTGTTTCACGCCGGATAACGCGACGTCGATGACGACTCGGGCGACCTATAAGCCTGGAGACTTCTCAACTCTCCCGCGACGCGCTTGGCGAGTCGGCCCGCCTCATCAAGACGTCAGCCAGATAGCCTGCCGGCAGCAGCCGTGACGCCCAGGACGGCCCCGGCAAGATCGAGATAATGGCCGGCGCTGTCCGCTCGGCCCCAGCCCATCCACGGAGCCACCGAAACGTCTCGGCGACGTGGCTCATCACGACCACAACGAGGCCGGCCGCACCAACGAGCTGCACGACGGCGCTTACATTCCCGTGGCGCATCAAATGCACACAAGAGGCGCCGAACGCACCGGCAACCGCGATACCGATCCCGAGCAGCACCGCGCCATGCGCGCTCATTCGAGCGGCACCTTGCCGGTGTAGCGGATGATATAGAGGCCGCCGGTGAAGCGATCGTTGGCGTAGATCAATCCATGCTCGTCGACATAGACGTCGTTGATCTGGATGGTGTGCATCGTATTGCCGGGCGGCGCTGCTGGCACGATCCAGCCGATCTCGACCGGTCGCGTCGGATCGGCGATCGAATAGGCGCGCACGCCGCCGTTGAAGAAGCTGCCGACGACGGTCCGCGTCAACGTACGCGAGGTGGCGATCGGCCGGTTCATCTGGATGTTGTGCGCGCCGAAGCGACCACCGGCCCGGCACAGCGCGGCGAAATCCTTCGGCGGCGGCAGCGCCGCCAGCGGATAAGGATTGCGTTCGTCGGCGATGTCCCACACCCAATCGCGCTTTGGCCAATCCTTGCAGTTGGCGGCGATCGCCTCTTCGGACTGGATCGCGAGATTGCGGCTCGGGATCGGCAGCACGGTATGCGCGAAGCCGTTGCCGAGGCCCTGCCACGACCGCCGCGCGACCAGCTTGGGATGCACCTTGTCGGCGATGTCGAGGATCACCCAGCCACCATCGATCCAGCCGACATAGGCGCGGTCGGGCCGCTCGGACGAAATATCGAGCGAATGCATACGGATGCCGGCGTCGAACGGCGCGACGCGCGGTGGCGGCGGCGCGGCATCGCCGTCGCGCGTGCCGGGCAACCACCAGCGGCCGACCTCGCGCGGGTGCCGCGGATCGGAAACGTCGACGATCATCAGGAACTGGTCGTCCTTGGGGTTGCGCGGCGTGAAATCGGCGGCGCCGGTCGAGAGACTAGGCGTAATGCCCGTCAATGAACCAGACGAAATTGGCGCCGCGCGAATGCGGACCCGAGGTGTCGAAATGCGACAGCTTCTTCGGCCCGGCCGGATCGGCAATGTCGTAGATGTCAACGCCGGCATAGGGCTGCCCGACCTTCTCGGTCTGGTGCGCCACCACCAAGACGTTGCCGGCCAGCCCCAGCGAGTTGCAGCGGATGTGATCGGCCTCGACCGGCACCTGCTTGATCATCTTGGGTTGCGCCGGTCGCGTCACGTCGATGACGCTGAAGCACATCGGCGCTGATTCATGCGCGAGATAGAGGATGCGGCGGCCGTCGGGATACTGCTTCAGCGCCAGGCCCTCGCCGCCCTTGCCGACGCCGTTCAGGTCGCTGTGGCCGACGATCGTCATGTTGAAGGACTGGATACGCGTAGCCTGCGCTCCCGCCGGCATGGCCGGAAGGGTCGCTATGAGGGCCGCTGCAATCAGCCGAAGCCGGATCATCGCTCGCTCAAAACGCGACTGGCGAGGCGGCGTTCCATTCTGGACGCGCGAACCGCCGCCGGCCTATGACGATGCAGAATAAGCGCTTTGGGAGAGAACCACGATGCTGTTCATCGTCTATGCCGAAGACACCGAGGCGACATCGGCCGCCATCCGCCAGGCCAAGACGCCCGAGCACCTGGCCTATCTCGACCGGCACAAGGGCGCGATCGTGCTCGCCGGCGCCCTCTTGACCGACGATGCCGGCCAGCGCATCGGTAGCGTCTTCGTGATCAACGTCAAGGACCGCGCCGCCGTCGAAGCGTTCGTCGCCAACGAGCCGTTCCGCAATGCCGGCCTCTACCGCGCGATCAAGATCAGCCGCATGCGCAAAGGCCAGTGGTATCCGGACAACGTCCCGAAGACGCCGGAGGGGGATTAATCCCGCCGTTCGTGCGGCGACGTGCCCTGCTTGCGGATCGCCGCCGCGGTCTCGAGCCAGGTGCGCGAGTGGCCGAGATTGCCGGTAGCGATGTAGCTCGCCGCGCGCTGATCGGCGATGATGCCGGCGCTGCGGCCGTATTCCTCGATCGTTTGCCGCACCAGACGGTCGATCTCGGTTTCGCGTTCCATGCCGATTCCTCGCGGACCCGGCCGCGTCAGGGCGCCAGGCCGATGATGGTCATCGACCGCTCGCCCTCGTCGAACGTCACTTCGTAGACGAGGCGCTGCCCGACCGTCAGCGTCTTCATCCCGGCGCGCTCGACCGTCGAGATATGGACGAAGATCGCCGTGCCGCCGTCTTCGGGCTTGATGAAGCCATAGCGCTTCTTGGAACTGAACGTTGTGACCGTACCGATCATGGACCCCCTCAATGGAAACCGCCGAAGGCGACGAGCACAATCACCACCGCGACCACCAGCGTCGCCATCATCACCGCGGCCGTCACGGCCTGAAATCGCTCCGACTTCATCGCGCCACCCGGATCGGCGTGAGCGTCGGCACCGGGCTCGCCGCGCGGCGCCGGCGGCGCTCCCAGTCGCGCGCCCGGCGCTGCGCCGCCTGAATTTCCATCGTCGTCAACTGCGAGCAGGTATTCTTGTAGCCGTCCTGCGCGCGCTGGCGGTGGACGCCGTCGAGTCCGGTCATGGCCACGACGAACCACTGGCAGGCGCGGCCGTAGTTCCGAGCGGCAGCCGGCCCGGCGGCATAGAGTTCGGCGAGCCGCATCTGGGCCCGCGGCTGGCCGTGCTCGGCCGCCCGCAACAGCCACTTCATGGCTTCGTCGCGGTTGCTGGCTATGGCATTGCCGTTGTCGTCGGTTGGCGGGATCGCATTGCCGTGGTCGTCGATCCGGTTGTCGTACATTACGCCGAGATTGTATTCGGCGTCGGGATCGCCCTTGATGGCGGCCACGAGCAGACGCTTCATCGAAAACTCCTGACAATGTCGGATCGCGACGGGCGTCGTGCGGGTCGAATCGGCGGCAAGCGGACGAGAGAGTAGAACATATCGTGCGCCGGCGCGCGTTTTACAACGAACGCGGCAAAATATTTATCGCGCCGCGATCGAAGCAAGGGCGATAAGGGTCTGTTCTACTTGTCTAATACCCGGACCCTACCGTCCTCGAGCGCGAGGATGCGATCCATCCGGCGGGCCAACTCGAGATTGTGCGTGGCGATCAGCGCCGCCAAGCCGGTGCGGCGCACCAGGTCGAGCAGCACGCCCACCACCTCGCCGGCGGTCTCGTGGTCGAGATTGCCGGTCGGCTCGTCGCCCAGCAGCAGCTTCGGCCGGTTGGCGAGCGCGCGGACGATGGCGACGCGCTGCTGCTCGCCGCCCGACAGCCGCGCCGGCCGGTGATCGGCGCGCGCCGTCAACCCCACCTGCCCCAAAAGCTCCAACGCCCGCCCCCGCGCCGCGCGTTTGTTCACGCTGGCGATCATCTGCGGCAGCATGACGTTCTCGGCGGCCGAAAATTCCGGTAGCAGCTGATGGAACTGATAGACGAAGCCGATGGTTGAGCGGCGAATCTTGGTGCGTTCCTCGTCGCCCATCGCGCCGCAATCGCGGCCGCCGAGCAGCACCGCGCCGCCGTCGGGCTTCTCCAGCAGGCCGGCAAGATGCAGCAAGGTGGATTTGCCGGCGCCGGACGGCCCGACCAACGCCGCGGTCTCGCCCGCCTTCACCGTGAAATTCACGCCGCGCAGCACCGGCAACTGGTTACCGGCTTGGACATAGGTCCGCTCGACGTCGCGCAGCGTCAGCGCGAAGTCATTCATAGCGCAGCGCCTCGACCGGATCGAGACGCGCCGCCCGCCAGGACGGATAGATGGTGGCGAGGAACGACAGCGCCAGCGCCATGGCGACCACCGAGCCGACCTCGTAGGGATCGATGCGCGCCGGAATCTGCGTCAGGAAATAGATCTCGGCCGAGAACAGATTGACGCCGATGATGCTCTGGATGAACTGGCGGATGGCCTCGATATGGGCAGCGAACTCGACGCCGAGGACGAAACCCAGCGCGGTACCGACGATGCCGATCGACGCGCCCGATAGCATGAAGATGCGCAGGATCATGCCGCGCGTCGCGCCCATGGTGCGCAGCACAGCGATGTCCCGGCCCTTGTCTTTGACCAGCATGATCATGCTGGAGATGACGTTGAAGGCGGCGACGACGATGATCAGCGTCAGGATCAGGAACATGACGTTGCGCTCGATCTCGACGGCGTTGAAGAACGACAGGTTGCTCTGCTGCCAGTCGAAGATGCGCAGGCGGCCGCCGAGCGCCGCTCCCACCGCCTTGTCATAGGCGCGCACGTCGTCGGGCTTGGCGACGAAGACCGAGATGTCGGACACCGCTTTCGGCAGCTGGAAGTAGATCTGCGCCTGGGACATCGGCATGAAAATGACGCTGCTGTCGAATTCGTACATGCCGACGTTGAAGGTACCGGCGACACGATAGGCCTTGATGCGCGGCATGGTGCCGAAGGCGGTCGCCGTGCCTTGCGGCGAGATCAGCGTCACGCTGTCGCCGGGCCTTACGCCAAGTTTGAAGGCGAGCCGCTGGCCAATAATGATGCCTCCGTCGTTGAAGCCGGCAAGCGCGTCAGGCGAGAGATTCTTGGCGATCAGGCTTTGCGCCCGGATGGTTTGCGCACTGACGCCGCGCACCAGCACGCCCGACGATTGGTTGCGCGAGGTCGCCATCACCTGGCCCTCGATCTCGGGATAAGCCGCGGTGACGCCGGGCACGGATCTGATCTTGGCGGCGATCCGGTCGAAGTCGTCGAGCGGCGCGCCGGGCGTCGAATAGACCGTGATATGGCCGTTGAATCCCAAAATGCGGTCGAGCAGATCGGCGCGGAATCCGTTCATCACCGCCATGACGATGATCAGCGTCGCGACGCCGAGCATGATGCCCAACAGCGAGAACACCGCGATCACCGAGACAAAGCCTTCCTGCCGCCGCGAACGCAGATAGCGGAAGGCTATCATCCGCTCGAACGCACCGAGAATCATGAGCGCACCGGCGCCTCATCCTTCGAGACGGCCCTGCGGGCCTCCTCGGGATGAGACAATCTTTTCTGGGACCACAAAAAATCATCCCCATGCTGAGGAGCAATCCGCAGGATCGCGTCTCGAAGCACGCATGGAGTATTTGCAACGGCCATCATCGGCTGCCAGCCAGCCGGGCCGCCGCCGCGTCGGGCGGCAGCTCCTCTTTGGCGCCGGTTTTGCGTTCCTTGATCTCGACTACGCCCTGCTTGAGGCCGCGCGGGCCGATGACGATCTGCCACGGCAGGCCGATCAGGTCCATGGTCGCGAACTTGGCGCCGGGCGATTCCTCGCGCTCGTCGTAGAGCGTGTCGATGCCCGCCTGCGTCAGTCGCCGATAGAGCGCCTCGCCGGCAACGGCGCAGTCCTTGTCGCCCGGCCGCAGATTGACCAGGCCGACGCGGAACGGCGCCACGCTCTCGGGCCAGACGATGCCCGCCTCGTCGTGGAACGCTTCGATGATCGCGCCGACGAGACGCGACACGCCGATGCCGTAGGAGCCCATCTCGACCGCGACGGTGTCGCCCTTGGGGCCGGCGACCGTCGCCTTCATCGGCGCCGAGTACTTGGTGCCGAAATAGAACAGCTGGCCGACCTCGATGCCGCGCGCCTCGCGCCGCCGCGCCTCGGGCACGCGCGCGAAGGCCGCCGGATCGTGCTTCTCGTCGGTGGCGGCGTACCATTTCAGCAGCTCGTCCTGCACCGTCGGACTCGACGGGTCGAGCTTGTCCTCGTCGAGACTCTCGATGTCGCTGTCGAAATAGAGCTGGCTTTCGCCGGTGTCGGCTTGCACGTGAAATTCGTGACTGAGATCGCCGCCGATCGGCCCGGTCGCGGCGCGCACCGGGATCGGCGTCAAGCCCATGCGCTTGAAGGTCCTCATGTAGGCCTTGAACATGCGGAAGTACGAGACCAGCGACGCCGCCTTGTCGATGTCGAAGGAATAGTTGTCCTTCATCAGGAATTCGCGCCCGCGCATGACGCCAAAACGCGGCCGCACTTCGTCGCGAAATTTCCACTGGATGTGATAGAGGTTCTTGGGCAGGTCACGATAGCTCTTCACCGCCTGGCGGAAGATCTCGGTGATCAGCTCCTCGTTGGTCGGGCCATAGAGCATCTCGCGCTTGTGCCGGTCCTTGATGCGCAGCATCTCCTCGCCGTAGTCCTCGTAACGGCCGCTCTCGCGCCAGAGTTCCGCCGGCTGGAGCGTCGGCATGAGCAGTTCTTGCGCGCCGGCGGCTTCCTGCTCCTCGCGCACGATCTGCTCGACCTTTTGCAGCACGCGAAAGCCCAGCGGCAGCCAAGTATAGATGCCGGCGGCGGTCTGCCGGATCATGCCGGCGCGCAGCATCAGGCGGTGCGACGCGATCTGCGCCTCGTTCGGCGTCTCCTTGAGCAGCGGCAGGAAATACTGGGACAGGCGCATCGCGAGTCGGGCCTTTCGAGGAGCGGGAACGGCGCCGCACTCTAGCCGATGCCCGCGCGATAGGCCAAGATGGCGCGGACTTCGGGGAACCAGCGCGATGACGTGGGAAGCCATGCTCGAGACCTATTTCCAGCTCAAGACCAACGGCACGACCGTGCGCATCGAGGTGGTGGCGGGCCTCACCACCTTTCTCACCATGGCCTACATCGTCTTCGTTAATCCGATGATTCTGGGCGATACCGGCATGGACAAGGGCGCGGTGTTCATCGCCACGTGTGTCGCCTGTGCAATAGGCACGCTGGTGATGGGGCTCTACGCCAACTATCCGCGGGCGCTGGCGCCGGGCATGGGCCTCAACGCCTATTTCATCTACTGCGTGGTCAAGGGCATGCATTACTCGTGGGTGGTGGCTCTCGGCGCGGTGTTCATCTCCGGCGTGCTGTTCATGGTGCTAAGCGTGATGCGGGTGCGGGAATGGATCGTCGACGCCATTCCGCAATCCCAAAAGATTATGCCGCGATCAAATTGCTCGCCGGTCTCTTCAAGGAAGCGAACCCGGCGGTGATCGTGCTCGGCCTCGTGTTTCTCGTCCGCTTCGTCGAGCTTTAGTGAAACTCTTCGCATTGCGCCTCGCCCCCTCACCCTTCCCTCTCCTCCAATTTGGGGAGAGGGTTGCTTTGAGTTGGCAAGCCCGAGCTTGTCGGGAGGCAAGCCCTACTCAAAGCTGGGTGAGGAGCATGAGTAATCGCGCTCACGATTAGAGCGGTTCCAGAAAATTTCATTTGCGATGGCGACGGGAATCCGCAAACATCCCTCCCGCCATAAGCGGCGCACGCGAGAATGCGTCCGGGCCCAAGTTTAGGGAGGAAGTGTCGTCGCAAGACGGTGGGGGTGTACCCTAAACCGACAAGCCGCTCCGAAAAAGGCGGCAACGTCTCTGGCAAGACCGTCTGGTCTTGCCAAATTTTTTGCCGACAACCAAAAACTAAAAATTATTTCATGTCGCGCGTGGCATGCCACGCCGGCTCGAGACGGAGCACGCGGCTGTAGACCGGACAACTCTGCACGTGCGCGCCCGGCAGATAGCCGAGGCTCATCAGGAACTCGCCGACGATCTCGCCGCCGGTGAAGCGGAAATTCTCCTTGAACAGCGCGACCCACGCCGCCTTGGAGCGCGGGTGGTGCGCGTCGAGCCATTGCGCGAACGAGCCGTGGCTGGTGCGGATCGCCCGGAGCCGCCGCGCGTTTGCGATCACCGCGTCGATTTTCAGCCGGTTGCGGATGATGCCGGAATCGGCGAGCAGGCGGCGGATGTCGCGCGCGCCGAAGCGCGCCACCTTGTCGATGTCGTAAGCGGCGAAGGCGCGAGCAAAGGCGGCGCGCTTTTTCAGCACGGTAAGCCACGACAGCCCCGCCTGGTTGATCTCGAGCGCCAGGCGCTCGAACAGCACGGCGTCGTCGCGCGCCGGAAAGCCGTATTCGCCGTCGTGATAAGGCCCATGAAACTCGTGGCCCAGCGCCTCGCGGCAGTATTTGGCGCTCATCCGTAGGTCTGGGTACGAATGCGCGCCAGCTCCCACAGCAGCGCCGAGCGGATGACGTACCACAGCACGACGGCGACCAGCGTGGTGACGACCGCCTTGATCAGCAGGTGCGGATGCACCGGCGCGCCGGCGTCGTAGCCCTGGTCGCTTTCATTCGCCGGCTTCACGCCCCAGGGCAGCACGGCGAAAAGCGTCAGCCACCAGACGATGATGTAGAGCGCGACGTCGAAAATCCAATTCATAGGCGAAGCTTAGCGTGAAATCCCGGCGCGTCGAACGTTTCCCGCCTCAGCGCAGCGTCGGCATGACGAATTCGGCGCCAGCGCGGATGCCCTTGGGCCAGCGCGAGGTCACCTCCTTGAGCCGGGTGTAGAAACGCACGCCTTCCGATCCGTGCATGTGGTGGTCGCCGAACAGCGAATGCTTCCAGCCACCGAAGGAGTGGAAGGCGACCGGCACCGGGATCGGCACGTTGATGCCGACCATGCCGATCTGGACGCGAGTGGCGAAATCGCGTGCCGCGTCGCCGTCGCGGGTGAAGATCGCCGTGCCGTTGCCGAATTCCTGCGCATTGACCAGGCCAAGCGCCTGCTCGTAGTCCGGCGCGCGCACCACCGACAGCACCGGGCCGAAAATCTCCTCCTGGTAGATGCGCATGGCCGGCGTGACATGATCGAACAGGCAGCCGCCGAGGAAGAAGCCTTTCTCGTAGCCCTGGAGCTTGAGGCCACGGCCGTCGACCACCAGCTTGGCGCCTTCCTTGACGCCGAGATCGACATAGCCCTTGACGCGATCGTAGGCCTGTCTGGTGACCAGCGGGCCCATCTCGGCGTCGGGATCGGTGAACGAGCCGATCTTGAGGCCGCGCACGCGCGGCGCCAGTTTATCGATCAGCTTGTCGCCCGCGGCGCCGACCGCGACCGCGACCGAGATCGCCATGCAGCGCTCGCCGGCCGAGCCGTAGGCCGCGCCGATCAGCGCGTCGGTCACCTGATCCATGTCGGCGTCGGGCAGCACGACCATGTGGTTCTTGGCGCCGCCCAGCGCCTGCACGCGCTTGCCCGTCGCCGCGCCGGTCCGGTAGACGTACTCGGCGATCGGCGTTGAGCCGACGAAGCTCACCGCGGCGATGTCGGGGTGATTGAGGATCGCGTCGACCGCCTCCTTGTCGCCGTTGACGACGTTGAGCACGCCGGCCGGCGCGCCGGCTTCGAGCAGCAGCCGGGCCAGCAGCAGCGGTGCCGAGGGATCGCGCTCGCTCGGCTTCAGCACGAAGGTGTTGCCGCAGGCGATCGCCACCGGAAACATCCACATCGGCACCATCGCCGGGAAGTTGAACGGCGTGATGCCGGCGCAGACGCCGAGCGGCTGGCGCACCGAGTAGCAATCGACGTTGGTGCCGACATTCTCGGAGAATTCGCCCTTGAGCAGATGCGGAATGCCGCAAGCGAACTCGACGACCTCGATGCCGCGCGTCACCTCGCCGGTGGCATCGCCCAGCACCTTGCCATGCTCGGCGCCGATGATGCGTGCCAGCTCGTCGCGGTGCCGTTCCAGCAACTCCTTGTATTTGAAGAGGATTCTCGCCCGCGCCAGCGGCGTCGTGCGCGCCCAGCCGGGAAACGCCGCCTTGGCGTTCCGCACCGCGGCGTCGAGCTCGGCGGCGGTCGCCAGCGCGACGCGTCCCGCGACCTCGCCGGTCGCCGGATTGAAGACGTCGGCGAAGCGTCCGTGGCCGTTGCCCACCGGCTTGCCGCCGACGAAATGCCCGAATTCAGTCATGCCTCCGTCTCCCTGCGTGCGGCATTGCCCTATTGATCGAACGATAGCCTAGCAGCAATCCCTAGACTTCCTCGAGTTCGATCAGCGTACCGCAGAAATCCTTGGGATGGAGGAACAGCACCGGTTTGCCGTGGGCCCCGATCGAGGGCTCGCCGTCGCCCAGCACGCGCATCCCCTCGCCCTCGAGCTTGTCGCGCGCCGCCAGGATGTCCTCGACCTCGTAGCACAGATGGTGCATGCCGCCGGCGGGGTTCCGCTCCAGAAATCCCCTTATCGGGGATCTCTCCCCTATAGGCTCGAGCAGCTCGATCTTGGTATTGGGCAGCGTGACGAAGACGGTGGTGACGCCGTGCGCCGGCAACGGCACCGGCGCGGACACCTGCGCGCCGAGCAACTCGCGATAGAGCTTCGCTGCCGCCTTGACGTCAGACACGACGATGGCGACGTGGTTGAGGCGGCCGATCATGGCCACGTTTTAACGCCCCCGCCCCGTCATTGCGAGCCGAAGGCGAAGCAATCCAGAAAGCCATGGATTGCTTCGTCCTGCTTTCCGCTTCGCTGCCGCTCGCGGTCGCGGTCCTCGCAATGACGGGGCGGAGATCACAGTCTCACCAGATGCACCTGGGTCACCGGCTTCTTGCCGTGCCAGTCGCGCAGCGAGCGGCGGATGGCGAGCCGCGCCGCCTCGCGTACCTTGTCGTCGTCGCGGCGGTCGCGCGCGCCCAGCTCGTCGAGCGCCTGCGCCACGCGCGCCGCCAGCGCCTCGCCCGAATCCTCGCTCGGCACGCCTTCGACCGAGACCTGCGGCGGTGCCAACAGTGTGCCGGCACGATCCATCACCAGCGTCGCCAGCGCCGCGCCGTTGAACACCATGCGCTGGCGGTTCTTGAGGGTCTCACCTTTGGCGTCGAGCAGCGTGTTGGCATCCACAGCCAAGCGGCCGGTCGGCACCTCGCCGACCACCGAGGCCGGGCCGGGCGCCAGCTTCACCACCTCGCCGTTCTTCGTCACCACCGTCTGGCTCACCTGGCATTGCTCGGCAAGCCGCGCCTGCGCCAAAAGGTGCCGCGTCTCGCCGTGCACCGGCACTGCGATCCGGGGCCGCACCGTCTGGTACATGCGGATCAGCTCGTCCTGCGCCGGATGGCCAGAGACGTGGACATGCGCGTCGTGCTCGGTGACGATCTCGACGCCGAGCGCAGCCAGGGCGTTATGCAGCCGGCCAATGGCGCGCTCGTTGCCGGGAATGATGCGCGACGAGAAGATGACGCAATCGCCCTTCTCGAGCGCAATCTCGGGGTGCTCGTCGGCGGCGATGCGGACCAGCGCCGATCGCGGCTCGCCCTGGCTGCCAGTGCAGATCAGCAGCACTTTCTCGCGCGGCAGATACGACGCCTCTTCCTCGGTGAGGAACGGCGGCACGCCCTGGAGATAGCCGGTCTCGCGCGCCGCGTGCTCGATGCGCCAGAGCGAGCGGCCGACCAGCGCGGCGTGGCGGTCGTGCGCCTGGGCCGCGGCGGCAATCGAGGCGAGCCGCGCCACATTCGAGGCGAAACAGGCGACGGCGACGCGGTTCTTCTTCCGGCCGACGAGGTCGATCAGCGTCCGGCGCACGTCGGCTTCCGAGCCCGCCTCGCCCGGCCTGAGCGCGTTGGTCGAATCGCAGATCATGGCGAGGACGCCTTCGTCGCCCAAACGCCGCAGGGCCGCCATGTCCGAGCGGTCGCCAACCAGCGGATCGGGATCGAACTTCCAGTCGCCGGTGTGCAACACAGTGCCGAGCGGCGTGCGCAGCACCACGGCGTTGGGCTCGGGGATCGAGTGCGTCAAGGTTATCAATTCGATTTCGAAGGGCCCGACGCTGAACTTGCCCGACAGCGGCACTTCCGTGATCGGCACCTGATGCTCGAGCCCGGCCTCGATCAACTTGAGGCGCAGCACCGCGGCGGTGAACGGCGTGGCGTAGACCGGGCACTTGAAGCGCGGCCAGAGATACTGGATGGCGCCGATGTGATCCTCGTGCGCGTGCGTCACGATCAGACCGTCGAGCGCATCGGCATGCGCCGCGATGAACGCCGGATCGGGCATGATGACGTCGACACCGGGCAGCGTGTCGTCGGCGAACGAGATGCCGCAATCGACCATCAGCCAGCGGCCCTGGTAGCCGTAAAGCGACAGGTTCATGCCGATCTCGCCCACCCCGCCCAGCGCCAGGAAGGCGAGTTCGTCGGGCCGGTTGGGTGCGGGCGCGGCGCCGTTCATGCGCGGCACGTGAGCGACGCAGCAAAGTACTCTCCCCTCCCTTCCCTCCCCCTCGAGGGGAATGTGCGCGATTGCAAACCCAACACTATTTGTGGCACGGGAACTTCTCGGAAAGGGCTACGGTAACGAGAAGTGACGCCGCTAGTTCTCGTGAAGATGAGGGGATTCGCTCAAGATAATCGATAACTATTTCCCGAAGGCGGAAACCGACAACGCCAGGTGGAATGCACGCACGGTATCCGCCGAAGATTGGTTGGCCACCGCCTAGCGTATCGGCAACCGCCTCAATATATCCGAAGCAAAATGATTCATTGGGCGGCAAAGTGCAATCGCTGTAAAGGCGACTCCCTGTCTCCCAATTGACGATCGAGTGTGCCTGCTCGGCGAATGCGGGCGTCGTTAGCGAAAGCGTTAGCGCTCCAACCAGAAAAGCAGTTCTCATTTTTTCTGCTCCTTCGGCGACGGCTGGGCCTTGGCGATCTTTGCTAGTTTTCTCTTAAACGCGGCTTCGCTTTCGTCCGCGCCTGATTCGCGGGCGAGTTGCACGAACTTTTCGTGCTGCGTTTTTTTGCGCTTTGAACGCTGCTCTTTCGATGTCAAACCGGGATTTTCCCGCCGTTAGTTCCTTGTGAGTATGTCAACCGTTTGCCGGTAATGCCAGCGAGTGCCTTCAGCGTGCGGGAGAAATCATCTACGTCCAACGCCGCACGCTCATTGTACCGAAAATCAAATTCGGCCAGATACCGCTTCAGATGCTGCGGCGAAACGTGGTGATAGACACCGGTGATCCCACGCTTAAGGATGCTGAAATACCCTTCAATCGTATTCGTATAAGCATCGCCGCGAACATATTCCCCGATGCCGTGGTTCACGACTTCATGGCGCGGATAGTCGCGGCCTACAATGCGCCACTGACCGGCATCATCCGTCATTAAAGACGTATCCGCGTGAAGCTGCGCCTTCAAGATCGGGCGCAGCGTCTTAGAACTTACCTCCGGCACATGCCGCGACCGGACAGAGCCACCGCGCTCCACAAGCGCCAGAACGATTTCCTTTCCCGCACCGCCGATGTTGTCGCGACGACGCTTCCAGCCGTGCTTGTTCTTTTCCTTGCCTCCCACGTAGGTTTCGTCGGCTTCCACGATCTTGCCAATGCCGCCCATGATTATGGCGCTGTGCGGAGCCATAGCTTCGCGGATGCGATGCATCAAAAACCACGCGGCCTTTAAGCTGATTTCCATGGTGCGTGAAATCTGGTGCGCGCTAACGCCCTTCTTAGACGAACACAGGATGTACGTCGCTTGGAGTGCCTTATGCAGTGGCATGCGCGCGTGTTCGAACACGGTGCCGACCTTGCAAGTAAATTGCTTGCGGCAATCCTTGCACTTCCATAGTCCGTAGCGAACCCGCTTCGCCGGGTTTGCGGCGATCTTGTATGCGGTGCCTATCACGCCGCAGTGGGGGCATACCGGTCCAGACGGCCAGAGAATGCTTTCAAGGAAAGCGTGAGCCGCTTCTTCATCGCGGAAATATGGGCGGTTCAGGATGCTCATTGGAAAATCCCCTTAAAACACCGGTTAGGTATGGCATAACCGGTGGAAAAAGGCAATATTTTTGGTTTTTAGGCTTGAAACCACCGGTTATTTGGAGGATAACCGGTGTTAAATGGCTTCTGGCAAGGGCATAGAGGTTATCGAGGTCACCGGTGCGCAACGCGACCGGTTATTAGCCTTGGACGAGGGCCATTTCGCGGAACTTAAGGCAATCCTAGTTTCCACCAAGAAATTGGGGCGCACCGTTTCGGCTTTCGCCAACGCCGCCGGTGGCGATCTCTACGTAGGGATTGGTGAGACCGAAATATTGGGTTCGAAGGTCCGGACATGGCACGGCTTCAACGACCAAGAAGCCGCGAATGGTCACCTCCAATCGCTAGAAGCGCTTTTCCCGCTTGGTGCCGAATATTCGTATGAATTTCTGTCGTGTCCCGGGTCGGTGGGTCTCGTGCTGCACATCACTGTGCAGCGAACGCCGCAAATTTCTAGGGCGCACAACAAGAAAGTTTACGTCAGGAGAGGCGCTCAAAATATCGAAGTGAAAGGCGCTGAAGCGCTGCGCCGCCTCGAACTGGATAAGGGTATTGTTAGCTTCGAGAAGCAATCGGTGAATGCCGATCTATCCATTCTCACAAAATCGGAAAATCTCGCAGACTTTGTGAAGCACGTGGTTCCAATGCAAACGGCGCCCGTGTTTGTCCGGAAGCAATCCCTTTCACGGAACGGCAAACCGGTGGTGGCAGGCGTTCTGTTGTTTGCTGAAGAACCGCAAGCGGTCCTTCCAAAATCAGGTGTAAAACTTTTCCGCTATAAAACGACCACACCGGTGGGAACACGCGAGACCCTTGCTGGCGAACCGGAGGCAGTTGAGGGAACCACGTACGATCTAATCTCCGTGGCAGTCAAAAAGACTGTCGCCATGGTGGAAGGCATCCAGAGGCTCGGTCCCAAGGGTTTTGAGCCGGTTGTGTATCCGGAAAAAGCTCTGCACGAAATCATTACCAACGCGATTCTTCACCGCGATTACAGCATCGCAAGTGATGTGCAAATCAGGATTTTTGAAAACCGAATCGAAGTCGAAAGCCCCGGGCTGTTGCCTGGGCATGTAACCACCCGCAACATTCTCAAGACCCAATTCTCCCGAAACGGAATGCTTGTTCGGCTAATTCACAAGTTTCCAGACCCGCCCAATAAGGATGTCGGCGAAGGGCTGAATACCGCTTTTGATGAAATGAAAAGATATCGCCTAAAGCCACCAGTTATTCGGGAGACAGAAAACTCTGTGATTGTGGAAATCCGGCATGATCGACTCGCGTCGTCAGAGGAATCCGTAATGGACTATCTCGCTAATCATCCGGAAATCACCAATCGGGTTGCCCGAGAACTTACGGGGATTCCGTCTGAGAATACGATGAAAGAAGTGTTTCTCAGACTAGCGAAGCGCAATCTCATAGAGAAAGTGCCAGATCGCAAGGGTGCGGCGTCGGCGTGGCAGAAGTGCAAGAAGGCGACAGATAAATGAGCAATGGAAATTCATCGCCGCCACAGGGCGCGACACTTCCAACGGAGATTTATTGCTCACTTGCTGGGCCGGTAGATCAAGCGATGGTGCAGCGCGTCTTCAATTCAATGGCGATTGCGATAAATGGTGGCGTTAAAACCATCCACATGCTTCTCCAATCTGGAGGCGGAGGCGTTGCGGAAGGGGTTGGATTGCACAACTACTTCAAATCGCTCCCGCTCGATCTGCATTTCTATAACGGTGGCACTATCTCATCTATCGCCGTGATTGTTTTCTTGGGCGCGGGGCAACGTTATGCCAGCGCAAATGCAACCTTCATGATTCACAAGACTCACTCGCCCGCTGGCATGCCGTCTACACAAGCCGCTCGCCTGCATGGTTTGGCAAATTCGTATGAAATCGAGGACCGTCGCACTCGATCCATTCTCGAAACCGGAATCCCCGGACTCTCTCAAAGCCAGTTCGATCATCATCTTGATACGGAACTCCCGTTTGATGCCAACGAGGCGCTGGGGTGCGGACTAATCACTGGAATCCAAGATTTCAGAGTGCCGCCCGGCCACATGCTTTCAAACATCTAACGACTCATCTAAAGAAGCATTAATGGTTCATACACAAGCTATTGGCATGGGTTTGCAATCGCGCACATTCCCCCCTCGAGGGGGGAGGGTTAGGGTGTGGGTGATCGGCGACGCGAATGAAAGTCATGCAGCGCGAAATGGAAGCCATGCCGCGAAACCAATTCATTTCCGATTCTTCGCCTTGCGCTTCGCCGGCGGATTGCGCTGCGCGATCAGCCATAGGCCCCACAACGTCAGATGCGGATCGACGCGCTCGATGGCCGGCGTCGCGCCATCGAACAGCGGCGCTAGCCCGCCGGTCGCCACCGTGCGCATCTTCTTGCCGAATTCCTGGCGGATGCGCGCCACCAGCCCTTCGATCAGCGCGACATAGCCCCAATAGATGCCCGACTGCATGCAGGCGACGGTGCTGGTGCCGATCACCTTCTTGCTGCGTCGGATCGGCACCATCGGCAGCTTGGCCGCCGCCTGGTGCAGCGCCTGGAGCGAGAGATCGACGCCGGGCGCGATCACGCCGCCGCGGTAGTTGCCGTCGCCGTCGACGACATCGAAGGTGGTGGCGGTGCCGAAATCGACGACGATCAGTGGGCCCTTGTAGCGGTCGTGCGCCGCCACGGTGTTGACCAGCCGGTCGGCGCCGACCTCTTCGGCGCGGTCGACCAGCGCCTTGGTGCCCAACACGACGTTCGGCTCGCCCACCACCAGCGGCTCGGTGCGGCAATAATTCCGGCACAGCAGGCGCAGGTTGAAATTCGCCTCGGGCACGACGCTGGCGACGATGGCGCGGTCGAGCCGTGCGCGCGACAGCTTTTCCAGCGCCAGCAGATGATCGAGCCAGACGACATATTCGTCGGCCGTGCGGTGCCGATCGGTGGCGATGCGCCAAGCGCCTTTGAGCTTGGCGCCGGCCCACACGGCAAAGACGGTGTTGGTGTTGTTGGCGTTGATGGCGAGCAGCATGCGATCTCCTAGCCTTCGACCATCATCGGAAACACCTCGCCGGCGGCGATGCGGCGGCGGCCGCCCGGCAGGTCGAGCAGCAGCATGCCGTCGTCGTCGAGACCGGCGAAGTGGCCTTCGACCGTCTCGCCCGGCAGCCGCGCACGCAGCGCCTGGCCGATTCCGGTGGCACGCTCGAGCCAGGCCCGGCGCAACGCGGCGAAGCCGGCGTCGCGCCACCGCTCATACCAAAGCAGAAGCGCCGGCGCGAGCGCCGCGAGAAGGGCCTCGGGTGTCGGGGTGGCTCCGGTCGCCGCCTTGAGCGAAGTGGCCGGGAACTCGGTCGCCGCCGGATGCGCCGCCAGGTTGACGCCGATGCCGGCCACCACGAAGGCGACCCGGCCGGTCGCGTCGCCTTCGCTTTCGAGCAGGATGCCGGCGACCTTGCGCCGGTCCAGCAGCACGTCGTTGGGCCATTTGAGCGCAACCGCTTCCTTGGGCGCAAAAGCCTGGATCGCATCGGCAACCGCCAGCGCGGCGGCAAATCCGAGCTGCGCCGCACGCGCCATCGGTGCATCGGGCCGCAGTACCAGCGAGGCGTGGAGATTGCCCGTCTGCGACACCCAGATCCGGCCCTGGCGGCCGCGGCCCGCGGTCTGGCTGCGCGCCGTGATCAGCGTGCCTTCGGACGCGCCCGCGCGCGCCAGGCGCCTGGCTTCGTCGTTGGTGCTGACGAGCGTGTCGGACGCGACGAGCCGGAAGAACGGCGGAAGATCGCCGCTCATCCCGGGAAGAACGTGGCGGCGACGGCGTCGGCGCCATTGAGCACCGGCCCCGGCCAGACGACGAAGAATAGGATGATCACCGCGCAGACCAGCAGCACGACCGTGACCTCGCCGCCGAACGGCCGGTCGAAGGCGCCGCGCGCTTCGTCGAAATACATCACCTTGACGATGCGCAGATAGTAATAGGCGCCGACCACGCTGGTCAGCACGCCGAGCACCGCCAGAACCGGCAGGCCGGCATTGATCGCCGCCATGAAGACGTAGAGCTTGGCGAAGAACCCGGCCAGCGGCGGAATGCCGGCGAGCGAGAACATGAAGATGGCGAGCGCCAGCGCCAGCGCCGGATGGGTGCGCGACAGGCCGGCGAGATCGTCGATGCCCTCGAGCATCTTGCCGTCGCGCCGCATGCACAGGATCGCCGCGAAGGTGCCGGCGTTCATGAACAGGTAGATCGCCAGATAGACCAGCACGCCGCGCACGCCGGCCGCGCTGCCGGCGGCCAGTCCGATCAGCGCATAGCCGACATGGCCGATCGAGGAATAGGCCATCAGCCGCTTGATATTGCTTTGAGCGATGGCGGCGAAGGCGCCCCACGCCATCGAGGCGAACGAGATCGCCCAGATGATCTGCTGCCAATCGCTGGCGAGGCCGCCGAACGGCTGCAGCATGACGCGCAAGAACAGGGTCAGCGCCGCGATCTTGGGCGCGACCGAGAAGAACGCGGTGACCGGCGTCGGCGCGCCCTCGTAGACGTCGGGTGTCCACATGTGGAACGGCACGGCCGAGACCTTGAAGGCGAGACCCACCGCGATGAACACAATGCCGGTGATGAGCCCGACGCCGTTGTCGCCGCCGCCGGCGAAGAGCCTGGCCAAGCCGTCGAAGCTGGTGGTGCCGGCGAAGCCGTAGACCATCGAGGCGCCGAACAGCAGCATGCCCGAGGCGACCGCGCCGAGGACGAAATACTTGAGCCCAGCCTCGGTCGAGCGCACGTCGTCGCGCGCAAACGCCGCCAGCACGTAGAGCGCCAAGCTTTGCAGCTCGAGCCCGAGATAGAGCGCGATCAGATCGTTGGCCGCGATCATCATCATCATGCCGGCGGTGGCGATCAGCACCAGAACCGGGAACTCGAAGCGCGCGATGCCCTCGCGCTCGTTGAAGCGCATGGCGATCAGAAGCGACAGGATCGACCCGATGATCACCAGGGTCTGGGTGAAGACGCCGAGGCCGTCGTTGACGAACATACCATAGAGGCTGACCTGGCGGACGGCCTCGCCGGTGCTCCACACCGGCTGGAGCAGGATGGCGAGGGTCACGACCAGCGCCAGCACGGACAGCCAAGTCACGGCGCGGACGGCGCGCGCGCCGGCATAGGCGCCGGCGACCAGCAACGCCATGGCAGCGCCGCCGAGGAACATCTCGGGCAGAACGGGCAGGAAATCGGGCGCGCCGCTCATCGCCTCACCGCTGCGCCAGCGCGGTCGCTGCCGCGCTCTGCGACACCTGGACGCGCTCGATCAGGTTGGCGATCGAGGGCTGCATCGGCTTCAGGAACGAAGCCGGATAGATGCCCATCCACAGCACCACCGCGATCATCGGCGCGAAGATCAAAATCTCGCGCGGACTGAGGTCGACCATGGCGCGCACGTCGGCATGGGTGATCTTCTCGAAGATGATGCGGCGATAGAGCCACAGCATATAGGCCGCGCCCAGGATCACGCCGATCATGCCGAGGAAGGCGACCCAGGTGTTGACCTGGAACGCGCCGATCATCGCCAGGAACTCGCCGACGAAGCCGCTGGTGCCGGGCAGCCCGACCGAGGCGAGCATGAACACCATGAAGGCACAGGCGTATTTCGGCATGTTCTCGGCCAGCCCGCCATAACGCGCGATCTCGCGGGTGTGCAGCCGGTCGTAGACCACGCCTACGCAGAGGAAGAGCGCGGCTGAGACGACGCCGTGGCTCAGCATCTGGATCATCGCGCCCTGGAGACCTTCGGGCGTCACGGTGAAGATGCCGATGGTCACGAAGCCCATATGCGCCACCGACGAATAGGCGATGAGCTTCTTCATGTCCTCCTGCGCCAGCGCCACCAGCGAGGTGTAGATGATGGCGACGACCGAGAGGGTGAAGACAAAGGGCGCGAAATAGGCCGAGGCCTCGGGGAACATCGGCAACGAGAAGCGGATGAAGCCGTAGCCGCCCAGCTTCAGCAGCACGCCGGCCAGGATCACCGAGCCCGCAGTCGGCGCCTCGACATGCGCATCGGGCAGCCAGGTGTGGAACGGCCACATCGGCACCTTGACCGCGAACGAGGCGAAGAAGGCGATCCACAGCCAGGACTGGATGGCCGGCGGAAAATTGAACGCCAGTGCCTCGGGGATGTCGGCGGTGCCGGTGATGAAATAGATGGCGAGGATCGCCAACAGCGACAGCACCGAGCCCAGCAGGGTGTAGAGGAAGAACTTGAACGCGGAATAGACGCGGCGCGGCCCGCCCCACACGCCGATGATCAGGAACATCGGCACCAGCACGCCCTCGAAGAAGACGTAGAACAGGATGAAATCGAGCGCACAGAAGATGCCGACCATCATCGTCTCGAGCGCGAGGAAGGCGATCATGTATTCCTTCACGCGGCGCTGGACCGCGGTCCAGCTGGCGATCACGCAGATCGGCGTCAGGAAGGTCGAGAGCAGCACGAAGAACAGCGAGATCCCGTCGACCCCCATGTGGTAGCCGATGTTGAAATCGGGCAGCCAATCGGCCCGCTCGACGAGCTGGAAGTCGGAGCGCGAAGGGTCGAAATTCGCCCACACCGCGAGCGACACGGCAAAGACGACCAGCGACGTCCACAGCGCGATCCAGCGCGCGTTGCGCGCCATGTCCTGCTCCTCGCCGCGCAGCAGCAGGATGGCGGCGACGCCGACCAGCGGCAGGAAGGTGGTGAGCGACAGAAGGGGCCAGTGCGCCATCGCGGTCATCCCATCTGCCGCAGCACGTACCACGACACCAGCACGACGGCGCCGACGAACATGGCGAAGACGTAGTGGTAGAGATAGCCGGTCTGGAAGCGGCTCAGCACCGTAGCCATGCCGCGTGTCGCCTTGGCCAGACCGTCCGGGCCGAGGCCGTCGATCACCACGCCGTCGCCATCCTTCCACAGCCGCACGCCGAACCACATGGCGGGGCGGACGATGACCGCGTCGTAGAGCTCGTCGACATACCACTTGTTGAGAATGAAGAGGTAGATCGGCCGGAAATAGTGGACGAACCACGCCGGGATGCCGGTCTGGACGATATAGGCGATCCAGGCGACCAGGATGCCCGCGAGGCCCATCGCCAGCGGCAGCTTCGACACCCAGAACGGCGCCGTCTCGGCGCCGGCGATGGTGTCGTGGCCGGGCAGCACCAGGATCGAATCGCCCCAGAACGCCTCGCGGCCGGCACCGACCAGCCAATGATAACCGATCATGCCGGCGAAGGTCGCGCCCGCCGCCAGCACCACGAGCGGCAGAATCATCACCGGCGGCGATTCATGGACGTGCGCCATGACCTCCTTGCTGGCGCGCGGCTTGCCATGGAAGGTGAGGAAGATCACTCGCCACGAATAGAACGCGGTCAGGAAGGCAGCGAAGGTGCCGAGCCAGTAGGCGTAATGGCCGACATCGGTGCCGGCGGCCCACGAGGCTTCGAGGATCGTGTCCTTGGAATAATAGCCGGCGAACGGCCAGATGCCGGCGAGCGCCAGGCTGCCGATCCACATCAGAATATAGGTTGCCGGAATCAGTGAGCGCAGCCCGCCCATCTTGCGCATGTCCTGCTCGCCCGACACGGCGTGGATCACCGAGCCGGCGCCGAGGAACAGCAGCGCCTTGAAGAAGGCATGCGTCAGCAGGTGGAAGATCGCCGCGCCATAGGCCGAGACGCCGGCGGCGAAGAACATGTAGCCGAGCTGGCTGCAGGTCGAATAGGCGATGACGCGCTTGATGTCGTTCTGCGCCATGCCGATGGTGGCGGCGAACATCGCCGTCGAGCCGCCGATCACCACCACCAGGGCGAGCGCGGTCGGCGAATACTCGAACAGCGGCGACAGCCGCGCCAGCATGAACACGCCGGCGGTCACCATGGTCGCGGCATGGATCAGGGCCGAGACCGGCGTTGGGCCTTCCATCGCGTCGGGCAGCCAGGTGTGCAGGCCGAGCTGGGCCGATTTGCCCATCGCGCCGAGGAACAGCAGGATGCAGGTCACGGTGAGTGCGTCGACCTGGTGGCCGAGGAAATCGATGCTGTGGTGCGAGGCGTCAGGCGCGGCGGCGAAGACGGTGTCGAACTGGAGCGAGCCGAAGATCAGGTAGACTGCGAAGATGCCGAGCGCAAAGCCGAAATCGCCGACGCGGTTGACGACGAAGGCCTTGATCGCAGCGGCGTTGGCGGTCGACCGGTCGTACCAGAAGCCGATCAGCAGGTAGGAGGCGAGACCGACGCCCTCCCAGCCGAAGAACAGCTGCACGAAGTTGTCGCTGGTCACCAGCATCAGCATGAAGAAAGTGAACAGCGACAGATACGCCATGAAGCGCGGCACCGACTTGTCATGCGCCATGTAGCCGACGGAATAGATGTGCACCATGGCCGAGACCAGCGTGACCATCGCCACCATCACCGCCGACAGCGTGTCGTAGCGCAGCGCCCAGTGGACCTGGAGGTCGCCGGCGTTGATCCAGGTGAGCAGCTCGATGGTGCGGGGATGGCCGCCGAAGGCGACGCTCCAGAACACGATGGCGCCGAGCACGGCCGAGACGACGAGCGCCAGGCAGGTGACGAGCTGTGCGCCGCGATCGCCGATCCAGCGGCCGAAGAAGCCGGCGATGAAGGCCGCGATCAGCGGCAGGAAGACGGCGGCAACGTGCATCTCGGCCCCTCAGCCCTTCATCCGGTTGATGTCTTCGACCGCGATGGTGCCGCGGTTGCGGAAATAGACCACCAGGATGGAGAGGCCGATCGCCGCTTCGGCCGCCGCCACGGTGAGTACGAACATGGCGAAGATCTGCCCAACCAGGTCGTGCAGGAACGCCGAGAAGGCGACGAAATTGATGTTCACCGCCAGCAGCATCAGCTCGACCGACATCAGGATGATGATCACGTTCTTGCGGTTCAAAAAGATGCCGAAGACGCCGAGGGTGAAGAGGATGGACGCCACGGTCAGGTAATGGGCGAGGCCGATATGCAGCATCAGGCGCCCTCCCCCGGCCGGACCTTGACGATCTCGAGCGTCTCCTCGCGCCGGCGCGTGACCTGGCGCGCGATGCGCTGACGGCGGGTGTCGGGGCGCGCGCGGTGGGTCAGCACGATGGCACCGATCATCGCCACCAGCAGGACGGCGCCCGCGGTCTGGAAGGCATAGACGTAGTGGGTATAGAGCAGCGCGCCGAGCGCGGCGGTGTTGCTGAGCGCGCTCGGCGTCGGCGCGACCGCGACCTGCGACGCGCCCGGCGCCACCACCCAGGCGCCGAACATCAGGATCAGCTCGACCAACAAGATCAGGCCGATCAAGGCGCCGATCGGCAGATATTGCAGGAAGCCCTGGCGGAGCTCGACGAAGTTGATGTCGAGCATCATCACCACGAACAGGAACAGCACCGCGACTGCGCCGACATAGACGATAACCAGGATCATGGCGAGAAATTCCGCGCCAAGCAGCACGAACAATCCGGCGGCGTTGAAGAATGCCAGAATCAGGAACAGCACCGAGTGCACCGGGTTGCGCGCCGAGATCACCATCACGCCCGAGGCGACGGCAACGGCGGCGAAGGCGTAGAAGGCGAGCGCCTGGATGATCATGGTGCTCCCGCAATGCGTCCTTCGAGACGCGCCCTGCGAGGACTCCTCAGGACGAGAAAACAAAAATCCTCATGCCGAGGAGCCGGCGCAGCCGGCGTCTCGAAGCATGAGATCTGTATTGCCGCCGACATGCCCATCACCGGTAGGGCGCATCGAGCGCGAGGTTCTCGGCGATTTCCGCCTCCCAGCGGTCGCCGTTGGCCAGCAGCTTGGCCTTGTCGTAGAACAGCTCCTCGCGCGTCTCGACCGCGAACTCGAAGTTCGGGCCTTCGACGATGGCGTCGACCGGGCACGCCTCCTGGCACAGGCCGCAATAGATGCACTTGGTCATGTCGATGTCGTAGCGCGTCGCGCGCCGACTGCCGTCTTCGCGCGGCTCGGCCTCGATGGTGATGGCGAGCGCCGGACACACCGCCTCGCATAGCTTGCAGGCGATGCAGCGCTCCTCGCCGTTGGGATAGCGCCGCAGCGCGTGCTCGCCGCGGAAGCGCGGGCTCAGCGGCCCCTTCTCGTAGGGGTAGTTCACCGTCACCGGACGCTTGAACATATAGGTCAGCGTCAGCCACAGGCCGGAGACGAGCTCGGTCAGCAACAGGCTGTAGGCAGGGCGGTCGATGCGTCCCATGGCCATCTCCTAAGCCGGAAGCCTGCCGGTGAAAACCAGGAACGCCGCGGTGGCGACGAGCCAGCCGAGCGACAGCGGCAGGAACACCTTCCAGCCGAGCCGCATCAGCTGATCGTAGCGGTAGCGCGGCATGGTGGCGCGCACCCAGAGGAAGCAGAACAGCACGAAGGCGATCTTGGCGAAAAACCAGAGCGGCCCCGGAATCCAGGTGAAGGGCGCGACGCCGAAGGGCGGCAGCCAGCCGCCGAGGAACAAGATGCTGGTCATCGCGCTCATCAGGATCATGTTGGCGTATTCGCCGAGATAGAAGAGCGCGAAGGTCATCGACGAATATTCGACGAAGAAGCCGGCGACCAGCTCGGATTCGCCTTCGGGCAGGTCGAAGGGCGAGCGGTTGGTCTCGGCCAGGCCCGAGATGAAGAACACGACGAACATCGGGAACAGCGGCAGCGCGAACCAAACGGTCTTCTGCGCCTCGACGATGGCGCTCAAATTGAGCGAGCCGACGCAGAGCAGCACCGAGACGATGACGAAGCCGATCGAGACCTCGTAGGACACCATCTGGGCCGCCGAGCGCAAACCGCCGAGAAAGGCATAGCGCGAGTTCGACGACCAGCCGGCCATGATGATGCCGTAGACGCCGAGCGACGAGATCGCGAACAGATAGAGGATGCCGACGTTGATGTTGGCCAGCACCACGCCCCGGTCGAACGGGATCACCGCCCAGGCGACCAGGCTCAAGACGAAGGTGATGATCGGCGCGGCGACGAAGACGACGCGGTTGGCGCCCGACGGGATCACCGTCTCCTTCATCAGCAGCTTGAGGCCATCGGCCAGCGGCTGGAACAGGCCGAACGGGCCGACGACGTTGGGACCCTTGCGGAGCTGCGCCGCCGCCAGCACCTTGCGCTCGGCGTAAGTCAAATACGCGACCGCAAGCAGCAGCGGCACGACGATCGCCAGGATCTCGCCGATGGTGATCGCGGCCGGCAGGCCGTAGCTGTGCCAGAGGCTACCCATGCGTGCCGGTCCTGGTGGCGCCGCCGAACTGCGCGACGCATTCCGCCATGGTCGGCGAGGCGCGGCTGATCGGATCGGTGCGGTAATAGTCGGCGATCGGATAGGCGAAGGGCTCGCGTTCGATGCGGCCGTCCTGGCCGAACTTGCCCCAGGCCGAGCGTGGCGCCTCGTCGAGCCGGCCGAAGATGGCATTGACCTCGGCCAGCCGGCGGCGCACTGCGCGCAGATTGTCGTAGGGCAGCTTGCGGCCCAGCACCTCGGACAGCGCGCGCAGAATCGCCCAGTCGTCGCGCGCCTCGCCCAGCGGGAAGACCGCGCGGCGGCCGTGCTGCACGCGGCCCTCGGTGTTGACATAGGTGCCGTCCTTCTCGGTATAGGCGGCGCCCGGCAGCACGACGTCGGCGCGCTGCGCGCCGGCGTCGCCGTGATGGCCCTGATAGACGACGAAAGCCTTGCCCAGCCGCTTCATGTCGAGCTCGTCGGCGCCGAGCAGATAGACGAACTCGATCTCGCCCTTTTCGCAGCCTGCCAGGACGCCGGCGGTGTCGCGGCCGCCCGCCTGCGGCACGAAGCCCAGATCGAGGCCGCCGACGCGCGCCGCCGCGGTGTGCAGCACGTTGAAGCCGTTCCAATCCTCGCGCACCAGTCCGGCGCTTTCGGCAAGATTCCGCGCCAGGTGCAGGATGGCGGCGCCGTCGCGGCGGCGCAGCGCGCCCTGCCCCAGCACCAGCATCGGCTTCTTCGCCGCCTTGAGCGTCTCGACGAATTTGTGCTTGCCGGCAACCAGATCGGCCAGCATCTCCGGCCCGGCGCCGAGCCACTCGACCGGATAGGTCAGTTCGCGCGGCGCGCCGATGCCGGCAATCTTGAAGCCGCCCTGGAGCCAACGCTTCCGCAGGCGCGCATTGACGATCGGCGCTTCCCACCGCGGATGCGTGCCGATCAGCAGGCAGACATCGGCCTCCTCGATGCCGGCGATGCCGGTGTTGAAGATATAGCCGGCGCGGCAGGCGGGATCGAGGGCGGCGCCGTCCTGGCGGCAATCGAGATGCGGCGAGCCCAAGGCCGCCATCAACTCCTTCAGCGCCAACATCGATTCGCAATCGACAAGATCGCCGGCGAGCGCGGCGATACGGCTGCCGGCGACGCCCTTGAGCCGGGCAGCGATGGCGACGAAGGCGTCTTGCCACGACGCCTCGGCGAGTTTGCCGTGCGCGCGCACATAGGGCACGTCGAGCCGGCGCTTGGTGAGGCCGTCGAGCGCGAAGCGCGTCTTGTCGGCGATCCATTCCTCGTTGATCGCCTCGTTGAGGCGCGGTAACACGCGCAGCACCTGGCCGCCGCGCGCGTCGACGCGGATGTTCGAGCCGACGGCGTCGAGCGCGTCGACGCTCTCGGTCTTGGTCAGCTCCCACGGCCGGGCAATGAAGGCATAGGGCTTGGCGGTGAGCGCGCCGACCGGGCAAAGGTCGACGATGTTGGCCGACAGCTCGGACGCCAGCGCGCGCTCGATATAGGTGCCGATCTCCATGTCCTCGCCGCGGCCGGTGGCGCCGAGATCCTCGACGCCGGCGACCTCGGTGGCGAAGCGGATGCAGCGCGTGCAGTGGATGCAGCGATTCATGGAGGTGGCGACAAGCGGCCCAAAATTCTTGTCCTTCACCGCCCGCTTGTTCTCGATGTAGCGGCCGCGGTCGAAGCCGTAGGCCATCGCCTGGTCCTGCAAGTCGCACTCGCCGCCTTGGTCGCAGATCGGGCAGTCGAGTGGATGGTTGATGAGCAGGAACTCCATCACGCCGTGACGCGCCTTCTTGGCCTTCTCGCTGTCGGTGTGGATCACCATGCCGTCGGCGGCGGGCATGGCGCAGGAGGCGATCGGCTTGGGCGCCTTCTCCTGCTCGACCAGGCACATGCGACAGTTGCCGGCGATGCTGAGCCGCAAATGGAAGCAGAAATGCGCCACCTCGAAGCCGGCCTGCTGGCAGGCCTGCAGCACCGTCGTGCCCGCCGCCACCTCGATCGCCTGGCCGTTGATGGTGAGCTTGGGCATCGTCTACTCCGCCGCCCGCACCGCGTGGGCGCGATAGTCGCGCATGCGGCGCTTGAGTTCGGGCCGGAAGTGCCGGATCAAGCCCTGCACCGGCCATGCCGCGGCGTCGCCCAGCGCGCAGATGGTGTGGCCCTCGATCTCGTAGGAAACCTCCAGAAGCATATCGATCTCACGCGGCTCGGCCTTGCCCAGGACCATGCGTTCCATCACCCGCCACATCCAGCCGGCGCCTTCGCGGCACGGCGTGCATTGGCCGCAGCTCTCGTGCTTGTAAAACTGCGACAGCCGGGCGATCGCTTTGACGATGTCGGTCGACTTGTCCATGACGATGACCGCGGCGGTGCCGAGGCCCGATTGAACGTCCTTGAGCGCGTCGAAATCCATCAGCACGGCGTCGCAGATCGACTTCGGGATCACCGGCACCGACGAACCGCCGGGAATCACCGCCAGCAAGTTGTCCCAGCCGCCGCGCACGCCGCCAGCGTGCTTATCGACGAGTTCGCGAAGGGGGATGCCCATCTCCTCTTCGACGTTGCACGGCGTCTCGACGTGGCCCGAGATGCAGAACACCTTGGTGCCCTCGTTCTTCGGCCGGCCGATGCCGGCGAACCAGGCGCCGCCGCGGCGCAGGATGGTCGGCACCACGGCGATGGTCTCGACGTTGTTGACCGTCGACGGGCAGCCATAGAGCCCGCAGGTCGCGGGAAACGGCGGCTTGAGGCGCGGTTGGCCCTTCTTGCCTTCGAGCGATTCGAGCAGGCCGGTTTCCTCGCCGCAGATATAGGCGCCGGCGCCGCGATGGAGATGGAGCTCGAAATCGTAGCCCGAGCCGCAGGCGTCCTTGCCGACGAGGCCGGCGGCATAGGCCTCGTCGATAGCATGCTGCAGGACCTGGGCCTCGTTGTAGAACTCGCCGCGGATGTAGATGTAGCAGTGGTGCGCGCCCATGCCGACGCCGGCAAGCAGGCACCCCTCGATCAGCTTGTGCGGATCGTGGCGCATGATGTCGCGGTCTTTGCAGGTGCCGGGCTCGCTCTCGTCGGCGTTGACGATGAGATAGGTCGGGCGGTCGCTCTGCTTGGGCATGAACGACCATTTGAGGCCGGTTGGGAATCCGGCGCCGCCGCGGCCGCGCAGGCCCGAGGCCTTGACCTCGTTGGCGATCCAGTCGCGGCCCTTGGCCACCAAGCCCTTGGTGCCGTCCCAGTCACCGCGATGCTTCGCCCCGGCGCTTCCTTCCAAGCGCCAATCGAATTGCCCGTAGAGATTGGTGAAGATGCGATCCTTGTCGGCGAGCATCAGCGCTTGCCTCCGGCGAACGACAGGTCCTTGAGCGTGGTCGGGCCGCCGGCGGGCGCCGAGGTCTGGCGCTTCTTGACCGAGCCCATCGGCGGCTTCTCGCCGCGCGCCAGCGCGGCGATCAGCGCCGCGGTCGAGCTGCCGTCGAGGTCCTCGTAGAAATCGTCGTTGACCTGGATGACCGGCGCGTTGACGCAGGCGCCGAGGCACTCGACCTCGCGCAAGGTGAACTTGCCGTCGGGCGTGGTCTCGCCGATGCCGATGCCGAGTTTCTTTTTGCAGGCGGCAACCACCTCGTCCGAGCCCCGGAGCCAGCACGGCGTCGTGGTGCAGATCTGGAAGAAATGCTTTCCGACCGGCTTCAGGTTGAACATGGTGTAGAAGGTCGCGACCTCGTAGACGCGGATGCGCGCCATGCCGAGCATGTCGGCGACCACGTCCATCGCGGCCCGTGGCAGCCAGTTGTCGTGCTGGCGCTGCGCCAGATCCAAAAGCGGCAGCACCGCGCTCGCCTGGCGGCCGGGCGGATACTTGGCGATATGCGCCTGCGCCTTCTTCAGGTTGGCGGGCGTGAAAGCGAAGCTGGCCGGCTGCGCGACCGGCGCGGAATTGTCGTGCGCGCTCATCGGTCGATCTCGCCGAAAACGATGTCCATCGAGCCGATGATCGCCACCACGTCGGCCAGCATGTGGCCGCGTGACATGAAATCCGTGCTCTGCAGGAACGGGAAGCCGGGCGCGCGGATCTTGCAGCGATAAGGCCGGTTGCTGCCGTCGGCGACCAGATAGACGCCGAACTCGCCTTTGGGCGCTTCGACGGCGGTGTAGGTTTCGCCCGCCGGCACGTGATAGCCCTCGGTATAGAGCTTGAAGTGATGGATCAGCGCCTCCATCGAGCTCTTCATCTCGATGCGCGGCGGCGGCGCGATCTTGCGGTCGTCGACCATGTGCGGGCCCGTCGGCATCTGGTCGATGCACTGCTTGATGATGCGCAGGCTCTGGCGCATCTCCTCCATCCGCACCAGATAGCGGTCCCAGCAATCGCCGTTCTTGCCGAT
The DNA here is from genome assembly GCA_050729835.1 of Allostellaceae bacterium. GTDB lineage: Bacteria > Pseudomonadota > Alphaproteobacteria > ATCC43930 > CGMCC-115725 > REEB95. The sequence continues at coordinate 62,101 of JBOHLS010000015.1, forward strand.
GGGCACGTCGAAATCCATCTCGCCGTAGACGTCGTAGGGCTGCGCCTTGCGCAAATCCCACGGCACGCCCGAAGCGCGCAGCATCGGCCCGGAGAAGCCCCAGTCGAGCGCCTGCTCGCGCGTCATCCGGCCGATGTCGACGGTGCGCTGCTTGAAGATGCGGTTTTCGGTCAGAAGCTGCTCGAGATCGTCGATCCGCTTGGGGAACTGATCGCAGAACGCGCCGATGTCCTCGAGCAGGCCGGGCGACAGGTCCTGATGCACGCCGCCGGGGCGGAAATAGTTGGCGTGCAGCCGCGCGCCCGAGGCGCGCTCATAGAACTCCATCAGCTTCTCGCGCTCCTCGAAGCCCCAGAGCAGCGGCGTGATCGCGCCGACGTCGAGCGCGAAGGCGGTCAAGTTGAGGAGATGGTTGAGGATGCGGGTGATCTCGGCATACATCACGCGGATGTATTGCGCGCGCGACGGCGGCGTGACGCCCATCAGCTTCTCGACCGCGAGCGCGAAGGCGTGCTCCTGGCACATCGGCGAGACGTAATCGAGCCGGTCGAAATAGGGCGTCGCCTGGATATAGGTTTTGTACTCGATCAGCTTTTCCGTGCCGCGATGCAAGAGCCCGATATGTGGATCGGCGCGCTCGATCACCTCGCCATCCAACTCCAGCACTAGGCGCAGCACGCCGTGCGCCGCCGGATGCTGCGGCCCGAAATTCATCGTGAAGCTCTTGATGGTGGCTTCGTTCGCGGGAGCGAGATCGGCGCTCATGTCGGCTTGTCCTCGCTCGCCGCCTTCTCGTCGCCCGGCAGGATCTCGTTCATGCCTTCCCACGGCGAGAGGAAGTCGAAGCTGCGGAATTCCTGCTTGAGCTTCACCGGCTCGTAGACGACGCGCTTCTGCTCCTCGTCGTAACGCACCTCGACGTAGCCGGTGAGCGGAAAGTCCTTGCGCAGCGGATGGCCCTCGAAGCCGTAATCGGTGAGGATGCGGCGCAGGTCCGGGTGATCGGCGAAATAGACCCCGAGCAGGTCCCAGCATTCGCGCTCGAACCAGCCAGCGGCGCTATAGACCGGCGTGGCCGATGGCACCGGCGTCTGCTCGTCGGTGGCGACCTTGAGCCGGATACGGCGGTTGTGCATCAGGCTGAGCAGGTTGTAGACGACCTCGAGCCGCTCCGGCCGCTCGGGATAATCGACGCCGCAGATGTCGACCAGAACGTCGAAGCGGCAGCCGGGATCGTCGCGCAGGAATTGCAGCACGCGCACGATCGCCTCGCGCCGCACGCCGACAATCAGCTCGCCATGCGCGATTTCTCGCCGCAGCACGTCTTGCGGAAAGGCGGCGGCCACCTTTTCGCCGAGGGCCTCAAGCGGCTGGGTCATTCTTCGTCCTGTCGAGCATCACGGTTCAACGCGCGAAGCGCCGCTCGCGATGGATCTTCTTTTGCAGTTGCAACACGCCATAAAGCAATGCTTCGGCGGTGGGCGGACAGCCGGGGACATAGATGTCCACTGGCACGATGCGGTCGCAGCCACGCACCACCGAGTAGGAATAATGGTAATAGCCGCCGCCGTTGGCGCACGAGCCCATCGAGATCACCCAGCGCGGCTCGGCCATCTGGTCGTAGACTTTGCGCAGCGCCGGCGCCATCTTATTGCATAGCGTGCCGGCGACGATCATCACGTCGGACTGGCGCGGGCTCGGCCGGAACACCACGCCGAAGCGGTCGAGGTCGTAACGCGAGGCGGCGGTGTGCATCATCTCGACCGCACAGCAGGCGAGGCCGAAGGTCATCGGCCAGAGCGAGCCGGTCTGGGCCCATTTCACCAGATTATCGACCGTCGACAGGATGAATCCCTGACGGCGAGCCTCGGAAAAGGTCTCGGCGGGCGCAATCACTCCCATTCGAGCGCCCCCGTCTTCCATTCGTAGATGAAGCCGACGGTGAGGACGCCGAGAAAGACCATCATCGACCAGAAGCCGAACACGCCGATCTTGCCGAGCGCCACCGCCCAGGGAAACAGGAAGGCGACTTCGAGGTCGAAGATGATGAACAACAGCGACACCAGATAGAAGCGCACGTCGAATTTGGCGCGCGCGTCGGAGAACGGCGGGAAGCCGCACTCGTAGGGCGACAGCTTTTCCGAATCGGGCCGTTGCCGCACCAGGACGAACGACGCCAGGACGATGGCCACCGACAGCGCGACGGCGACGCCGATGAAGATCAGGATCGGAAGATATTCGCGCAGCAGACTATTCATCGACGACGCTCCCAAACGAGCCCGATGGTGGGCTGCGAAAGGCGAAGCTGACGCCGTCACGCAAATGGCGGGAGTGACGGGGCTCGAACCCGCGACCTCCGGCGTGACAGGCCGGCGCTCTAACCAGCTGAGCTACACCCCCGCAGCACCGACACCGCGGCGGCCAGTCCTACCCCCGCGGCCCCGGGAGTGTCAAGCGCGCGGGGCCTGATTTTCCCAAGTTTTCCCGGGCCTTTCCGCCCCTTTCGGCAGTGCGGTATCGCAACGCAATATCGCATCCCTTGCGAGCAAAAAACCCACCGCTCGACTGATCGATCATGTGGCGCGTGAGGCGACGTGATTCAACCCGTGCCCATCTCGTCATGATTCGCGATCGTCGGTCGGCGTCGCGACGACGTGGATGGATTCGTCGATCGCGTTGCGTTTCGGTTGCGTTTCGACGGCGTCGCTTGCCGACGCGACGCCTTGAGGTGAGATCACGCGGCCAGCAAGTAGCGCAGTCGGCACCTTAACCGTGATCGGCACGACACCCCGGAATTAACCGTCGCCGGAATTGACGATCGGCCCGAGCGGTGCGCGATTTTTCCAGGATTTCGGCCATTGGCCCGGCCCTTGCTGCCTTAGAGACATGAAACCAGGCACGCTCGACGTCGTCGTGCCGGCGCATAATGCCGGACGCTTCCTCGGCGCCACGCTGCAAAGCGTCGCGCTGCAACACGTTTTGCCGCGGTCGGTGATCGTCGTCGACGACCGCAGCACCGACGACACCGCCGCCGTCGCGGTCGCGGTCGCCGCCGATTACGCCGACTTCCTGCCGATCCACCTGCTGCACAACCCGGGCCCACGCGGCCCTTCGGCGGCGCGCAACCTGGCGATCCGTCGCAGCGACGCCGAGTTCATCGCCTTGCTCGATGCCGACGACCTGCTGGCGCCGACGCACCACCAGCTCCTGCTGTTGGCGATCCAATCTGCCCCCGACATAGTCGCGAGCTTCGGCGATTCGACCGAGTTCAACGCGCGCGGCGAGATTTTACGCAGCCAGCTCGCCAAATCGGGTGTCGGTACGCGGCCGGCGACCGTGCTGGCGAACGGCATCTACACGCCCTCCGACGGCATGTTCGCGGCGCTGCTCGGCGCCGGCGCCTTCGGCACCTCGGCCTGCATCATCCGTCGCCAGGCGGCGCTCGACGCCGGCCTGTTCGACGAGAACCTGCGCTTCGGCGAGGATACCGACCTGTTCCTGCGTCTTGCCCTCGCCGGCCGTTTCGCCTTCACCCGCGCGACGGTGATGCACAAGCGCGAGCACGACACCAATCCGACCCATGCGCGCAACACGCCGGAATTCGACCGCGCCAAGGTGCTAAGCCTGACGCGCCTGTCGACACAAGCCGACGCCTTGCCGTTGAGCCCCACCGAGAAGGACGCGCTGCACGCCTAGCTGGTGCGGGCGATCGACGCCTACACCTATCACGCGTCGCGCCGCGGCCCGGCCGGCTATGGCGATGCTCTGCGCCTGGCACGCGAGGCCGGCGAGCCGGCGATCGCGTTCAAGCCGCGCCATCTGGCGCGCTTGATGCTGCGCGGCATTGGCGTGCCCGACCGCGTCGCCTGAGGCCAGCCGCCATGACCATGCCCGCCACGCTCGACGCCGTCCGCCCACAACGCCCCCTGGTCGTGCGGCTGGCTCGCGCCGCCTTGCCGTCGCGCGTGGTGGCGCTGGCTGTCGCATTCGTTGCCGTCGCCGCCGTCGCCATCACCTTCGCCGCCGCACATTGCGGCGCTGCTGCCGATCGTGGCTTGGCGCGTCTGGCTCGGCAGCAAACAACGGCGGCCGGTGCAGGTCTGGCTGTGCGGCGCAATCTTCGTCGGCCTCGCCGCCGCCGTGGTGATCTGGGCCGGCTATCGTTTCTCGGTCGGTTCGCTGGGTTACGAGCCGGCGCTCGCCGGCCAGCCCATCGCGACGATGGCCGAGCATCCTTCCACCGGCCTGGCCGCGACCATCGCCAAGCTGCCGATCTATCCGGCGCACGAATTCTTCCGCGGGATCTTCGACACCATGCGGCGTGTCGGCGCCCATCACGATTCGGTCTATCTCCTCGGCCGGCTCAGCTACGGCGGCCAGTCGGCTTCGTGATGATGAAGTGGCTGCTGAAATGGGGCGTGAACGCTTACGTCACGCTGTTGCTGACTTTCGCCGTCGCGGTGGCGCTGTCCTATGCCATGAACCGCCTAGTCGAGCGCCCCGGCCAGCGCGCCCTGCGCGCGGTGTTCAAGCGCCGGCGCGAACGCTTCGCCGGCCAAGCATGGCCGCGCGCGGCGGCCAAGCCGCTCGCTGGCGACTGACCTGGTTCAGGCAGCGCGGCGCGGCGCGTTCGGCAAAGGCCGCGTCGCGTGGGCGAGCGCCCGGTCGAACCGCTCCAGCACCTCGGCATGACGGCGCGCCGCGTCGTCGTTCCACGTCGAAAGCCGCGTGTGCGTGTGCAGCTCCCACGCCAGCGCGTAGAAGCCTTTGTAATAGTTCTGGATCAGATAGGCGCGCTCGCTGGCCAGCAGGTTGAGCACCGCGCGTTCGATGGCGCCCACCGGATCGAAGGCGACGGCAGCGGGCGACGACACCTCGACCGCCCGGCCTTGCGCATCCTTGGCAATCGCGCCCTGGCACCAGCCCGCGGCGACGAGACGCCGGCCTTCCGCCAGGATTTCCAGAATGTCGAGATCGCAGCGCCCAGGTGCGCGAGCGACTTCATCCATAGGTGCCTCCACCGGACGGCATCGTTGATCCGGACCCTCAAAGGGGTCCAACCGCGGCGGCCTTCCCACCCGTGGCATCGTGCAACGTCGATGCCTGGCCCCTCGGGCCTCATGTCGGCAACAAATCGACGGTACGCCTGCGGCCGTGACGGCTTCAAGGCCACCAACATTACAAAGATGGTGCGGTGCGAGAGCGACCCCGGCGCTTCGCGACGGCTACGGCCGGCTTGTCAAGCCGTAGCGGCGAAGCGGCGAAGGCTGGTGGGCGATGAAGGTTTCGAACCTCCGACCCCCTCGGTGTAAACGAGGTGCTCTACCGCTGAGCTAATCGCCCGGGCCAGCGGAAAGCGACTGCGCGCCGCTCGATGCGCGCAGCCTGGGGCAATTCCGCGCGCGCCGCAAGGGCACGCGACCGATCAGGCGATGGCGTCCTTTAGACCCTTGCCGGCGCGGAAGCGCGGCACTTTGCGGGCCGCGATCTTGATGGTCTCGCCGGTGCGCGGGTTGCGGCCTTCGGTCGCCGCACGGTGCGAGACAACGAAGGTGCCGAAGCCGGTGAGGCGGACTTCGCCGCCCTTCTTCAACTCCTTGACGATTGAATCGAAGACCGCGTCGATCACGGTCTCCGCCTCGGACTTCTTGATGGTGGCGGCGGTAGCGACGGCGTCCACGAGTTCATTCTTGTTCACGAGCGAGCCCTCCATGCGCCAAGCGGCCGGTGTCGAGATGACTTCGCGCTTGGCGGCGCAAAGTCTAAATCGGCCTTTTCCGAAAGGTCAACCGGCGGACGCTGCGAATCCGGCTTTTTCTGCCCGATTCGCGGAATTTTTCATAGCGACTCGGCGAACATCTGCGGCGCGCGACCCGTTCAGTGGGTCACGACTCCGGGCCGCTCGTCGGGTTTCGGCGCCATCACCGCCGGAGTCTCGCTGTCCTCGCTCCAGACGATCGGCGTCAACGGCTTGACCAGCGCATGCTTCAAGAGCTCGTCGACCGTCGCCACCGGCGTGACGGCGATCGCGTCCTTCACGTTGTTCGGAATCTCGACGAGATCCTTCTCGTTGTCCTTCGGGATCAGCACGGTCTTGAGCCCGCCGCGCAACGCCGCCAGCAGCTTTTCCTTCAAGCCGCCGATGGGCAGGACCCGGCCCCGCAAGGTGATCTCGCCGGTCATGGCGATGTCCTTGCGCACCGGGATGCCGGTCAGCACCGAGACGATCGAGGTCAGCATGGCGACGCCGGCCGACGGCCCGTCCTTGGGCGTGGCGCCCTCGGGCACGTGGACGTGGATGTCCTTCTTCTCGAAGATGGTGGGCACGATGCCGAAGGCGGCGCTGCGCGACTTGACGTAGCTCTCGGCCGCCTGCACCGATTCCTTCATCACGTCGCCGAGCTTGCCGGTGGCCGTCACCTTGCCCTTGCCGGGCACGGTCACCGCCTCGATCGACAGCAGCTCGCCGCCGACCTCGGTCCAGGCCAGGCCAGTCGTCACCCCGACGAGATCCGTCTCCTCGACCTCGCCATAGCGGAAGCGGCGGACGCCAGCGTATTTCTCGAGATTGCGGCGGGTGATCGCGACGCGCTTCAGCTTGCGCATCATGATCTCCTTGATCGACTTGCGCGCCAGATTGGCGATCTCGCGCTCGAGATTGCGCACGCCGGCCTCGCGCGTGAAATAGCGGATGAGGTCCTGCAGCACATCGTCATTGAGCGACCACTCGCCGTCCTTGAGGCCGTGCGCCTTGATCTGCTTGGGGATCAGGTGCCGGCGCGCGATCTGGATCTTCTCGTCCTCGGTGTAGCCGGGGATGCGGATGATCTCCATGCGGTCCATCAGCGGCTGCGGCATGCGCAGCGTGTTGGCCGTGGTGACGAACATCACGTCCGACAGGTCGTAATCGACCTCGAGATAGTGGTCCTGAAACGTCGTGTTCTGCTCGGGGTCGAGCACCTCGAGCAACGCCGACGACGGATCGCCGCGCCAATCGGCGCCGAGCTTGTCCACCTCGTCGAGCAGGAACAGCGGGTTCGAGGTCTTGGCCTTCTTCATACCCTGGATGATCTTGCCGGGCATCGAGCCGATATAGGTCCGGCGATGGCCGCGGATCTCGGCCTCGTCGCGCACGCCGCCGAGCGACATGCGCACGAAGTTACGCCCGGTGGCGCGCGCCACCGACTTGCCGAGCGACGTCTTGCCGACGCCAGGCGGGCCGACCAGACAGAGGATCGGGCCCTTGACCTTGCGCATGCGATTCTGCACCGCGAGGTATTCGAGGATGCGCTCCTTGACCTTCTCAAGGCCGTAGTGGTCAGCGTTGAGGACCTTCTCGGCGGCCTTGATATCGCGCTTCACCTTGGAACGCGATTGCCAGGGGATCGACAGCATCCAGTCGAGGTAGTTGCGGACGACGGTCGCCTCGGCCGACATCGGGCTCATGGTGCGGAGCTTCTTGACCTCGCCAATCGCCTTGTCGCGCGCTTCCTTGCTGAGCTTGGTCTTGTTGATGCGCTCCTCGAGCTCGGCCAGCTCGTCGCGGCCGTCCTCGCCCTCGCCGAGCTCCTTCTGGATCGCCTTGAGCTGCTCGTTGAGGTAGTACTCGCGCTGCGTCTTCTCCATCTGGCGCTTGACGCGCGAGCGGATGCGCTTCTCGACCTGGAGGACGCCGATCTCGCTTTCCATGTGGCCGAAGACCTTTTCGAGCCGGCCGGAAACGGTCTCGGTCTCGAGCAGGTCCTGCTTCTCGGGAATCTTCAGCGTCAGGTGCGACGCCACCGTGTCCGCGAGCTTGGACGGATCGTCGATCTGGTTGATCGAGACCAGGACCTCGGGCGGGATCTTCTTGTTGAGCTTGATATAGGCCTCGAACTGCGACACCACGGTGCGCGACAGCGCCTCGAGCTCGCTCTGCTCGCCCGGCTGGTCGGGCATCGGATCGGCATAGGCCTGGAAGAACGCCTCGTTCTCGGCATAGCGCGCGATGCGCGCCCGCGCGCCACCCTCGACCAGCGCCTTGACCGTACCGTCGGGCAGCTTGAGAAGCTGTAGCACCGTGCCGATGGTGCCGACCGCATAGATGTCAGCGGTCGTCGGATCGTCCTGGGCGGCATTCTTCTGGGTGACCAGCAGGATCTGCTTGTCGTCCTTCATCACGTCTTCGAGGGCACGCACGGACTTTTCGCGGCCGACGAAGAGCGGCACGATCATGTGCGGGAAGACGACGATGTCCCGCAAGGGCAGAACCGGATGGAGATTGCCGCGCGGCAGATCGAGCATACTGCTCCTTTCGAGGAAGCCCGTGAGACAGAACGCCCCAGGGCGCGTCGGGATCAACGGAAACTATAGCACAAGGCCACCTCTAAAAACCCTCTATATGCCGGCGTAGAATTCTGATTCAGTGATTCCATCGCGAGTGAAAGGAGTCACAGACATGGCAGGCCAACCCGGATTTTTCGATCTTCAGAACAGGTACGAG
>JBOHLS010000016.1:0-59309 GCA_050729835.1 Allostellaceae bacterium
TGGCCGCGTAGGAGGAGTCCGTCCGCAATGCGCCCTTTACATCGCAAAATCAGCCAGAAACGCTCACCTACCGTGCAGCAGTTCGGGCTGACTCGCGAAAATCCGAATTTTTCAGCAAACTGCTAGACAACGAGCTGCTCGTCATCATCACGCTGATCGCGCTGCTCGTGATGGGATTACTGCTGACCGTGATCATCCGCTTCAATGCGAAGCGCCATCCGGTGCCGTCGCGCACCACCCACAACACGCTGCTCGAGGTCGTCTGGACGATGGTGCCCGTCCTCGTCCTCGTGTTCATCGCCGTGCCGTCGTTCAAGCTGCTGTATTTCGAGGGCGCGAACGCGCATCCGCAGATGATCGTGAAGATCACCGGGCATCAGTGGTATTGGACCTACGAGTATCCCAATCAGGGTGACATCAGTTTCGACAGCAACATCCTGTCCGCCGCGCAGAACAAGAAAGAGGGCAAGGCGCTCCTGCTCGGCGTCAACAACCCGTTGGTGGTACCGGCCGGCGAGGTGATTCGAGTGCAGGTGACCAGCACCGACGTCATCCACAGCTGGTTCGTCCCCTCGCTGGGCGTTCAGGAATACGCCGTTCCCGGCCGTACCAATCACGCCTGGCTCGAAGTCCAGCACCCCGGCATCTATTACGGTCAGTGCAACCAGCTTTGCGGGATCAACCATCCGTTCATGCCGATCGAGGTCGATGCCGTGTCCGCCGCTAATTTCGTGAAATGGCTCGCTCAGGCGAAAAAGGAGTATTCAAGTAACGACGACGGCACGCCGAAAATCGGCGGCCGGGTTCACGCGTCGGCGCCCGCTGTGGGATAAGGCTCATCATGCACGAGAGCGTTTCCGAGGTTCGCCGACCGGACAAATCCGCGGGCTCCTCGCTTTCGCGGCGTCAGGCGCTGGGTCTCGTCGGCACGGGATTGAGCGCCGTGCTGCTCGCCGGCTGCAACGACGACAGCCAGTGGCACGCGATGAACATCGCGGGCAGCACGCCGGCGCTGGCCTTCACCATGACGCGCGCCGCAGACGGCAAGACGGTGACGCAGGCCGATTACCGCGGGGAGATCGTGCTGCTCTATTTCGGCTACACCTATTGTCCGGACATCTGCCCGACGACGCTGGCGAACGTTGCCGAAATTCTCAAGCGGCTCGGCCCGGAGGCGATGCATATCCGCGTGCTCTTCGTCACCGTCGATCCCAACCGCGATACGCTTCCGGTGCTGGCGCAGTACGTCAAGGATTTCGCGCCGGAGATCGATGGCCTGCGCGGCACGCCGGACCAGCTCGCGGCGCTGGCCCGCCGCTATCGCGTCGTCTATTCGGTGGAGCCGACGACCAAGGACCATCCCTACGAGGTGACGCATAGCTCGGCGATCTACGTCTTCGACGGCTCGGGCGCGGCGCGCCTGTTGATTCCGTCGCTCGCCACGACCAAGCCTGACATCGCCGGCACGACGGCCGACCTGCGGCGGCTGGTCGAGGCCAAGCATCCGCCGAGTTTGCTCACGCGATTGCTGCGGCTGGTCTAAGCCGCGGCTTTACTTACCCATCGCGCCGTGCACAGGAAAATACGCGGTAATGGTGCCGCCGTCCTTGAAGTGCAGCGTGACCGGAACCGAATGGCCCGGCGTCATGTCCTTCGTCGGCGACATGCACATCAGGTGATAGCCGCCCGGCGCGAACTTGACCTGGCCGCCAGCGGGGACGGCGACGCTCTTGACCATCACCATTTTGTCCATGCCGTTCATGCTCATGCTCTGGTGCAGCATGACGCTGCCGCAGGCCGGCGAGGAAGCGCCCACCAGGGCCTCGGTCTTCGCCGTTTTGTTGGAGAGCGTGAAATACCCGGCGGCTGGCCGAGACGGTATGATCGTGCGCATCCATGGATCGCTGATGGTCAATCCGCCTTCGGCGGCGTGAGCCGTCGCGGTGGCTGCGAACGTGCCGAGAGCCGCACCCAGCGACAGGATCAGGGCCGCGCTGAGGACCGGTCGAGCGGCGCGCCCGCGCAGTGATGGAAAGCGATGCGTCATTGTCGAACCCCGGTCTGATACATGTATCCCGGACTGTGCTCAATACCATCGGCACGCCGATCGTGCACGTGCATTTGCGTCGCACGCAAGCGCTGCGCTGCGCAAGCTTGCATCGGCAGCGACGGCATCATCTGCAAACTAATTGCCTTACATCGGCGCGCCAGCGACGGACTCGCGGCACGCGCGCTCAGCGGCCGGTCCAGCGACTTGCCAGCGCCGCCATCGAAGCGGATGCCTCGTCCTCGGCCTTCGCTGCCGATTCCTCGTGGATCCGCAGTGCGTTCAGCACGACCAGAACGCCGACCACGCTCATCATCGCCGGCGGAATCCAGCTGACGATGCCGCCGATATGCTGGTCCGTGAGCGCGCCGATCGACGGAAACAGGCGCCCGCACAAATCGTAATAGGCATAAAGGTCGTGCTGCGAGAAGCTGATGACGGCGCCGAGCAGGATTTGCGGAAACATGACGCCGAAGGCGAGCGCCGCGCGCAGCCCGTAGGAGGTTTGCGCCGGCGGCTTGGGCCGCGGATCGAGCACCAGGCACCAGAACAGGATGCCGTCGAGGACCATGCTCCAGTTCATCACCGCGTAAAGCCGCGCGTCGATCATCGCGCGAAAATGAACCGCCGGGATGAGCCAGAAATAGAACAGCCCGACAAAGAGGAATGCCGCCACAAACGGCTGCTGGATGACGCGGAGGACGATGGCGACGGCGCGGCTGTCGGCGACCCGTTGCGTCCAGTGCGGCATGCCGCGCCGCAGTATCGGTCCGGCGCCGCCGAGCGCGATCAGGAACGGCCCGATGTGATGCATCACGACGTGCTGGGCGCGGTTGAGGAAAAACATGTGCTGCGACCAGTATTCGAAGCGCGTCTGCAGCACGGTGTAGATGACGAGGAAACCAGCGAGGAAGGCGATCCGGCGCCACAGCGGCGGGCGCGTCTCTGTCGGCGCGAGCGCGAGGCCGCGCCAGAACCAGAAGAGCGTCAGTGTCGTCGCCAGATAGACCGTCGGCGAGAAATCCCACGGCGCCCACACCGGCATCAACGACGGGTGGTCGGTCGAGAGCCAGAACAGCGACGCGCCGATGGCGAGAATCGCGCCGTAAGCAATGCCGTCGCGCCGATCGTCGGGCGAATGCCACGCGGCCCGAAAGGGCATTCCGACACCATCCATGAACACGATGGCCTACGGCGGAACGGTCGCGCTGTCAAAGCGCCCGTTGACGCGGATCGCCGGGTGACGGGTCGCCGGGCTTTCCACCAGTATCGCGGCCGGACTTGACCCAATTATCCGCCTATGAGAGGCAAAACACCCGTGGTGCCGGCGGATGACCCGTCCGGAACCGGTTCGGCAATGCAGGAGGCTCAGCGGCGATGCCTTTCGATCCTGAAGACGCTGGCGGCGAGCGGCCCGGACGGGCGCCGTCGCGCAACGTGCTCGGCGGCAAGCTCGAGTCGTGCTCGATCAAGCCAATGACCGGCTTCTACCGCAACGGCTGCTGCGACACCGGCACCGACGACACCGGCAACCACACCGTCTGCATCGTCACGACAGCCGAGTTCCTCGCTTTCTCCAAGGCACGTGGCAACGATCTGACGACGCCGATGCCGGCTTACGGTTTTCCCGGGTTGAAGCCGGGCGACCGCTGGTGCCTGTGCGCCGCGCGCTGGCAGGAGGCGTTCGATGCCGGCAAGGCGCCGCGGGTCGTGTTGCGCGCAACCCATGAAGGCGCGCTCGAGGATTGCGCGCTGGCCGACATCAAGAAATACGCCATCGACCTGGCGTGACGGCCCGCCCGACGGTGATTTTTCGGGTTTTTAGCGAGTTAGGCGGTCGATGCTAACGGCAACTTAAGGCTGTTGGCGCTATCAAGCCGGTGCCCGCCCGCAACTTGGCCGAGGCGGTGGAGCGCCGCCATGACGATAGAGTTCCGCCGGTTCTCATGCGCCGCAAATTTCTGAAACGCCCGACCGCCGCGTTGATCGCCGGCGGCGTTCTGGCCGCGGTCATGCTGGTCGGCGGCAGCGCGGCTTTTCTCGCTCACGAGCGCAGCCGCGATCTCGCCGTTACCGATCGCGAGCTAGGCAACCTGGCAACGTCGCTTGCCGAGCAGATGGACCGTTCGTTCCTGGCGCTCGGCACGGTGCAGAGCGGGCTGATCGAACGCATGCAGATGAGCGGCATCGACAGCGATGATGCCTTGCTGCGGCGGATGGCAGGTCCCGGGATTCACGCCGTGCTGCGCGACGAGATCAAAGGCCTGCCCTATGTCAGCTCCTTCGGCGTCGTCGGCGCGGATGGCCATATCGTTAACTTCTCACGTCAATGGCCGGTCCCCGACATCGACGTCGGCGACCGCGACTACTTCCGGGCGCTGAAGAAGAATCCGGCGCTCGATCAGTTTGTCAGCAAGCCGGCGCGGAGCCGCGTCAACGGCGCCTGGACGATCTTTCTGGCGCGCAAGTTTACGGCCCGCGACGGCCGGTTTCTCGGCATGGTAGTCGGGGTCATCGACGTCGCGTACTTCGAAAATTACTTCCGCCGCGTGCTGCCGGGCACGGGCGGCGCAATCACGTTCTTCCGCGACGACGGCACGCTGCTCGCGCGTTATCCGCAATCGAACGGCATCATCGGCACGTCCTATATGAGTCCGGCCTTCGCCAAGATCACCGCGAACCGCGACAACGCCTCGGTATGGTTGAGCAGCCGCATCGACGGCAGCGAGCGCATCGTCATGCATCGCCCGGTCGGCCGCTTTCCGCTGACGATCAGCACCTCGACAACGGCTGCCGCGGCGCTGGCCGATTGGCGACGCGAGGTTATGGCGTTGAGCGTCCTCGACGCGGTCGCGCTGATGGCCGTCGGCGGCGCCTTGTATTTCGCGGCGCGCTCGTTCGATCGCGAGCTGCGCAAGGCGCACGAGCGTCTCGGACAGGCGGTCGAGATGCTGTCCGGCGGCTTCATGCTCTTCGATCCGGACGATCGCCTGGTGGTCTACAACACGGCGGCTCGCGCTCTCAATCCGGATTGCGCGGAACACCTGGTGCCGGGAACTTTGTTCGAGACCTGCATACGGAAAAATGCCGAACGCGGAATCTATACGGGCGTGACCGGCGACATGGAAAGCTGGATCGCGGAACGCGTGGCGGAATATCGCGCCGGCCAAGGCAAGGTTCAGGAGATTGCGATGTCGCGCGGCCGCTGGCTGCGTGCTGAGGACCGGCGCATGCCGGACGGCTCCACGATCTGTCTCCGCGTCGATATCACCGATCTCAAGGCGCGCGAGGCCTCGTTCAGGCTGATGTTCGACGACAATCCGATGCCGATGTGGCTGTTCGACCGCGACAGCCTGCGCTTCCTCGAGGTCAACAAGGCGGCAATCGCGGATTACGGCTATTCGCGCGAGCAGTTCCTGGCCATGACCGTCGCCGATATCCGGCCGCCGCAGGACGTCGAGATGCTGCACGGCTCCCTGGACACCGAATACGGCGCGCGCACTAATCGCGGCGTGTGGCGGCATCGCCGGGCCGACGGATCGCTGATCGATGTCGAGATCATCGCCAGCCGGATCGCGTTCCAAGGATACAACGCCGAGCTCATCGCCGCCTTCGACGTCACCGACCACAATCTGACGTTGGCGGCCGCGCACGGGGCGCGCGACGCGGCCGAGGCGGCGGACCGGATGAAGAGCCAGTTCCTCGCCGCCATGAGTCACGAGCTGCGCACGCCGTTGAACGCAATCCTCGGATTCTCGGACGTTATCGAGCACGAACTCATAGGGCCGATCGAGCCCCGATACCGCGGTTACGCCGCCGACATCCACGCCTCGGGCGAGCATCTGTTGCGGCTGATCAACGACATTCTCGATCTGTCGAAGATCGAAGCCGGCCGGTTCGATCTCCGCGAGGAGCCGGCGGACATGGCCGAGATCGTTGAATCCTGCCGCGGCCTGGTCGCCGACAAGGCCCGCGGCCAGCAGGTCGAGCTGGTTTGCGTCGTGGCCAATGATCTGCCGCGCGTGCGCGGCGATCGGCTGCGGCTGAAGCAGATCGTGCTCAATATCATCTCTAATGCGGTGAAGTTCACCGAAGCTGGCGGCCGCATCGAAGTTACCGCGAGCGCGCCGGCCGGCGAAGGCATGGCCGTGCGGGTGACGGACACGGGTATCGGCATGCGTCCGGACGAAATCGCGATTGCGCTCGAGCCGTTCCGTCAGCTTGACGACGCCTGGAACCGCCGCTACGAGGGCACCGGCCTCGGCCTGCCGCTGGCGCGCAAGCTGGTGCAGTTGCACGGCGGCACGCTGGACATCGAGAGCATCTTCGGACACGGCACGATGGTTTTGATCCGCATTCCCGAGGATCGCGTCGTGCGCGGCAAGGGCACGATCGCGGCCTGAGCGCCGCGCCGACGCCCGCGATCCCGGCCCGTCGGCCCGCTTCCTGTGACAAAGCCGTGATGCGGCTGGTGCATCCGGCGCAGCCGGAACAGAGCGCGTCCGGCCGCGTTGTCGCTTCTGCAATCCCCGGGGCCCCGGGGACATAAGGAGGTTACGAATGTTGAAGCATTTGTTGATGGCCACATCGGTTCTGGCGCTCACGGCTGGCGGCGCCTTGGCGCAAAGCAGCTACACATCGCCCAGTCCGACACCGTCCGCGCCGCCCTCGACCACGTCCGGTCCGGGTGTGGGCGCCGGCGGCGCGGTGGGTCCGGCCGGCACCGACACGATGGGCCAGGCGCCCAAGTCGGGCACCATGAGCCACGCGCCCATGCATGCTGCGATGCATTCGGCGAGCAAGGTCAAGACGGCGCAACAGGCGCTGCAACAGGAAGGCCTGTATAAAGGCAAGGTCGACGGCAAGTTTGGGCCGCAGACCAAGACCGCGGTCGCGGAGTTCCAGAAGCAGAACGGCCTGAAGCAGACCGCCCAGCTCGACCACGCGACGATGAAGGCGCTGACGCAGGGCGGCGGGTCGTCGGGCGCCGGTTCGATGGGTGGCGCCCCGCTGCCGGGCGGCGGAAGCGGGATGCCGGCCGGCGAATCGTCGGGCGGCGGCGGTTCGCAAGGCGGCATGCCGAGCGGCGGCGGCACCTCGCAGTAGGTCGGCGCATCAGCGGAGTGAAGGCAGCCGCGCGCGGTCGCGTGACTGCCGCATGCCAGCGCAGCCTGAGGATCGCGGCGACGATCTCCGGTCACACCTTTTTCACAGCTATAGCACGTCGCGCGGTTGATCGCGGGCGGGCTTTGACTATCTCAGGGGTTCGGTCAACCCAAGGAGATGCTGATGACACGCTTGCTACTGACTGCCGCGACTCTCATCGGATTGACGACGGCGGCCTTCGCGCAGAGCTACAACAGCCCGCCGCGTCCGTCCTGGTGGCAGTCCTACTTCAATCAACAGGCCATGGCCTACGGCAATCCATACGACGCGCCGACATCGTCGACGGGTGACTAGCGGCTCGACTGCCACAAGGCCGATCGTCAACCATACGAACAAGAAACAACCGGACCCGGGCGACGCCGTCGCCCGGGTTTCGCTTGCTTCGGCCGATTCCGGTAAAATCCGTCGCGTCATAGGGCCGCCATAATTGACCGGATAGAATGCGTTGGCGTATTTTCCGCCGCCGCCGCGCGCGGCGTCATTTGCAGCGACCATAGGGATTACCCATGCACAGTGTCCGCCGATTCCTTTTTCCGCTGGTTTTGGTCGTGGTGGCATTGGCTGCGCCGCGCGTGAGCGACGCGCAGGTCGCGGTCTCGATCACTGTCGCGCCGCCGGCGCTGCCGGTTTACGTGCAGCCGGCGATTCCCGGGCCGGGCTGGATTTGGACGCCCGGCTACTGGGCGTGGGGTGGTCCATACGGCTACTACTGGGTGCCGGGTACCTGGGTGCGCCCGCCGCGCGTCGGGTTGCTGTGGACGCCGGGTTATTGGGGCTGGGCCAACGGCTTCTATCTCTGGCATGTCGGCTATTGGGGCCCGCATGTCGGATATTACGGCGGCATCAATTATGGCTTCGGTTATATCGGCGTCGGCTATGTCGGCGGGTTCTGGGATCACGGCGCGTTCCACTATAACCGCGCCTACAACAACGTCCGCAACGTCCATATCACCAACGTCTACAACAAGACGGTGGTCAACAACGTCAACGTCACCCGGGTTAGCTACAACGGCGGCCGGGGCGGCGTTCAAGCCCGGCCGACGGCACAGGAAGAGACGTTCTCGCGCGAGGCGCATGTCGCACCGACGGCGTTGCAGGGGCGGCACGAGAACGCGGCACGGACCAATCCCGCGATGCGCTCGTCGGCGAATCATGGCCGCCCTGCTATCGCTGCGACACAGCGGCCGGCCGTCTTCACCGGTCGCGGCGTGGTCCGCGCCCAGGGCGCTGCGCCCGCCCATCCACAGCGGCGTCCGGCGGTCCGGCATGCCAGCGTGCAGGCGCCGCGCGGACCGGCGCCGGGCCATCCGCAACCGCAGGGCGAGCATGGTCACAACGGTCCGCCGCATAAAGGCGAACCGGGCGGCGGCCAACCCCAAGGCGGCGGCGGACCCGACCAGCCGCATCCGTAACGCCGCGGTGGGATGAGCCTGGGCCGGCGCTGCCGGCTCAGGACAGTCCGCGTAGATCGGCGCGCAACCGCGCCGCGTTCGGCCAGCCGAGATCGCCGTCGAGCGTCGCGTGCGTGCGCTTCCAGATCGGTACCGCCTTGGCCAGCAGCGCGCGGCCCTCGCTTGCCAGCCGAAGCCGGCGGTTGCGCTTGTCGGCGGGGTCGACATCAATCGTCGCCAGGCCGCGCCGCTCCAGCGGCTTGAGTGCGGCGGTGAGGGTGGTGCGATCCATCGCCAACAGCGCGGCGACATCGCCGATGGTCGGCGGCTGCGTCCGGTTGAGCGACATCAGCAGCGAAAACTGGCCGTTGGTCAGGCCCAGCGGCCGCAGTGCCGCGTCGAACCGGCGCGCCACCGCGCGCGCCGCGCGCTGCAAATGAAGGCAGAGACAGGTATCGCGCACGTGCACCGTGACCGCGAACGAAACGGCGTTTGACATGGCTTAAATATGTTTGTATCAACGTATTTGTCAAGATGGACGAGCGTCGCCACCGGGCGCACGCTCTCCCGAACAAAGAGGAGAGGCCATGACCGTTCAGCCCTATCTGTTCTTCGACGGCAAATGCGAGCAGGCGCTTGATTTCTACAAGCAGGCGCTCGGCGCCGAAGTGAAGATGCTGCTGCGCTGGAAGGACCATCCTGAACCGACGCCGGGCATGACGCCGCCGGGCGCCGAGAACAAGGTGATGCACGCGCAAATGCGCATCGGCGATACCGAGGTCATGGCATCCGACGGGCAGTGTCAGGGCAAGCCGAGATTCCAGGGCTTTGCGCTCGCCTTGAATGCGAAGAACGAGACCGAGGCCAACCGCCTGTTCGGTGCGCTCGCCAACGGCGGGCAGGTGCAGATGCCGCTGGCCAAGACCTTCTTCTCGCCGAGCTTCGGCATGGTCGCCGACCGCTTCGGCGTGGCGTGGATGGTCATCGTGCCGGCGGCTCATGCCGGGAAGGCGTGACAGCGGCGGAACCGCGGAGGCACGACAATGCGTTTCATGATGCTGATGATTCCGAAGGATTACGAGAAAGCGCCGGCCGACGCGCAACCGCCGGCCGAGGCGGTGGCGGCGATGATGAAATACAACCAGGCGCTGAAGGACGCCGGCGTGTTGGTGTCGCTCGACGGCCTGTATCCGCCGGCCAAGGGCGCGCGGGTCGCGTTTGCCGGTGGCAAGACGAGCGTGGCGCGCGGCCCGTTCGGCACGTCCGAGGCGCTTGGCGGCTACTGGATGATTCAGGTCAAATCGCAGGACGAGGCGATCGAGTGGGCCAAGCGCTGTCCGGTCATGCACGACGCGGTGATCGAGATCCGCCAAGTGCAGGAGATGGAGGATTTCCCTACCGACGTACAGAAGACAGCGGCCGGATTCAAGGACATGCAGTCACGCCGGGGTGCGTAACCGGAGGTCTATGCCGACTGTCGCTTTCACCCGCGCGCTCGAACGCTTCCTCCAGGCGCCGTCGGCGGATGTCGGCGGCGCAACGGTGGGCGAGGCGCTTGGCACGGTATTCGCGTCGCGGCCGGCGCTCAAGGGCTATGTGCTCGACGATCAGGCGGCTTGCGCCGGCACGTCGCGCTCTACGTCAACGGCAGGCCGGTGCGCGACCGCGCGCGCCTGAGCGATCCGGTCGCGGCGGCCGACCGCATCTACGTCTTTCAGGCGCTGACCGGCGGGTGAGGGCGATGCGATGGCCCATGTGTCATTGCGACGCTGCGCGCAGCGTAGCGGAAGCAATCCAGAGACGTCGGCTGGATTGCTTCGTCGGCTACGCCTTCTCGCAATGACGGACAAGGGCGTAACAATAACGGATCGAGTCGATTTTGCTGGAGGGATGCAATGGCGCATATGGTCGTGATCTACAAGACGCCGAAAGATACGGCGACCTTCGACCGGCACTATTTCGGCATCCACGTTCCGCTCGCCAGGAAGCTGCCGGGCCTGCTCAAGTACGAGGTCAGCCACGGTCCGATCGTGAGCCCGACCGGCGCCTCGGTCCACTTGGTCGCGACGCTACATTTCGACGATTTGGCGGCGATCAAGCGCGCCTTCGCCAGCCCGGAAGGCCAAGCCGCCGCCGCCGACCGGCGGATTTTCGCGCCCGACGACGCCGAGGTGCTCATGCTGTTGTTCGACAATCGCGAAGTCTGAGCGCGTCACGCAAACGATCGAAGGGAGTGCAGCATGACCGACCGCATCTATGTCGGCACCCGCAAGGGATTGTTCGAGCTCGCGCGCGACAAGGGCGCCTGGCAGGTTGCCGATGTGCGCTTCCTCGGCGATCCGGTCTCGGCGCTCTTGCCGGACGGCAACGGCGGACTCTATGCCGCGCTCGATCTCGGCCATTTCGGCGCCCATCTCTGGCATCGCGATGGCGGCGGCGCGTGGCGTGAGCTGGCGGTGCCGGCGTTCCCGCCCAAGCCTGACGATTCCGCCGACGATCCGCATCCTTGGACGCTCGGCAAGATCTGGGCGCTCGAAAGCGGTGGCGTGCCCGGCCGCTTGTGGGCCGGCACCATGCCCGGCGGCCTCTTTCGTTCCGACGACGGCGGCAAGTCCTGGTCGCTGGTCGAGGCGCTGTGGCGCATGCCCGAACGCCGCCAATGGGACGGCGTCGCCGGCGGCGAGCAGCCGGGCATCAATTCGGTCCTGGTCGATCCGCGCGATCCGGCCGATATCCGCATTGGCGTCTCGACCGCCGGCGTCTGGGCGAGCCGCGACGCCGGCGTGTCGTGGTCGCTCATCAACCGCGGCATGTACGCCGAATACATGCCGCCCGAGCTGCGCGGCGCGCCGATCGCCCAGGACGTCCACCGCCTGGCGCGCTGCGCCGCGCGGCCCGAGGTGGTATGGTGCCAGCATCACAACGGCGTCTTCCGTTCGACCGATGCCGGCGCCAACTGGACCGAGGTGGCGGCGATCAAGCTGGCCAAGTTCGGCTTCGCCGTCACCGCCCATCCACGCGATCCCGATACCGCGTGGTTCGCGCCGGCGATCATGGACGAGAAGCGCGTGCCGGTCGACGGCAAGGTGGTGGTCGCGTGCACCCGCGACGGCGGCAAGAGCTTCGAGGTTTTGACCAAGGGCCTGCCGCAGCGTCACGCCTACGATCTGGTGCTGCGCCACGCGCTGGCGATCGATGGCGAAGGCGCGCGGCTCGCCTTCGGCTCGACCAGCGGCGGGTTGTGGGTCTCCGACAACGGCGGCGATGCCTGGGCGATGGCCGAGGCGCGTTTGCCACCGGTCAACGCCGTGCGCTTCACCGCCTAGGGCGCTGGGAAGAAGGGGCGAAAAGGGGACGAAGCCTTTGCTTCCCGCGCGCCAGGACATAGATAGATCCTATGGTCGATCTTGGTGAATGACATGGCGACGCGTCCCAAAGTCTCCTTCGACAGCGCGAATATCTGGCGGCGGCTCGAGACCTGCGAGCTCGTGGCGCGCGCCCATGGCTGGCACGCCAACGATGTCATCCATTTCACCGACGAGGTCCGTGGCGCCTTCTCCTATGAGGAAGCGACCGAGATCATCGCGCGCGAATTCGACATCGTGTGAATCGCAAGCGGCGGCCAAGCCCATCGCTGGCGGGGGCGGCGCGCCGCAGATTGACACCCCTCGGAGCGGCTCCTAGCGTGCCTTTTGTCATGGTCGATTCGCTTGTTATCTCGGTCGCCCAACTCGATCCCACCGTCGGCGACATCGCCGGCAATCTGGCGAAGCTGCGCCGCGCACTGGCCGAGGCGCGCGGACAGGGCGCCGATCTGGTGGTCGCGAGCGAGCTCGTCGTTGCCGGCTATCCGCCCGAGGATCTGGTCTTGAAGCCAGCTTTCGTCGTTGCCTGCCAGGCTGCGGTGACGGATTTCGCGCGCGTGACGAAGGACGCGCCGGCGATGTTGCTCGGCACGCCATGGCGCCAGGACGGCAAGCTCTACAACGCCGCTGCGCTGTTGGCGGAAGGCAAGGTGGCGGCGCTGCGCTTTAAGCACGAGCTGCCGAATTATGGCGTCTTCGACGAGAAGCGCGTCTTCGCCGCCGGGCCGCCGCCGGGACCAATCCCGTTCGAGGGTGTGCGGCTCGGCGTCATGGTGTGCGAGGACATGTGGACGCCGGACGTCGCCGAGACGCTCCAGGAATCCGGCGCCGACATGCTCATCGTCATCAACGGATCGCCCTTTGAGACGGACAAGCTTGGCGAGCGCGTGTCGCTTGCCGTCGCGCGCGTCAAGGAGACCGGCCTGCCGCTCTTGTACGTCAACCAGGTCGGCGGCCAGGACGAGCTGGTGTTCGACGGCGCCTCGTTCGCGCTCGATGCGGCGTTCAATCTGCGCCTCCAGGCGCCGAGCTGGCGCGAAGTCCAGTCGCTGACCGAGTGGCGCCGCGCCGGCCGGCGCTGGATGGTTGAGATGGGCACGCTCGAAAAGCCGGAGGAGGGCGCGGCCGCGATCTATCATGCGCTGGTGCTGGGCCTGCGCGACTATGTGCGCAAGAACCGCTTTCCCGGCGTGGTCATCGGCCTCTCGGGCGGCGTCGATTCCGCGCTGACTGCCGCGGTCGCGGTCGACGCGCTTGGTCCCGACAAAGTGCACGGCGTAATCATGCCGTCGCCCTACACCTCGGCCGCGAGCGTCGAGGACGCCACCGAGGTCGCGACGCTTCTAGGCTGCGAATTGCGCGCGATCGACATCGCGCCGGCGATGAAAGCGTTCGACAAGACATTGGCGGATTCGTTCAAGGGCCGGACGCCCGACACGACCGAGGAGAACATCCAGGCGCGCGCCCGCGGCATCACCCTGATGGCGCTCAGCAACAAATTCGGCTGGATGGTGCTGTCGACCGGCAACAAGTCGGAAATGTCCGTCGGCTATTCGACGCTCTACGGCGATATGTGCGGCGGATACTCCGTGTTGAAGGATGTTTACAAAACGACGGTCTACGCCCTGTGCCGCTGGCGCAACGCCAATCGGCCCGACGATTTCCTCGGCCCCGCCGGCCGCGTCATGCCCGAACGCGTGCTAACCAAGGCGCCGACCGCCGAGCTCAAGCCGAACCAGACCGATCAGGACACGCTGCCGCCTTACGCGACACTCGACGGCATCCTCGAATGCCTGATCGAGCGCGAAATGGCGGTCGCCGATGCCGTCAAGCGCGGCTTCGCCGAGAACATCGTGCGTCAGGTCTGGGCGATGCTCGACCGCGCCGAGTACAAGCGCCGCCAGGCGCCGCCCGGCGTCAAAATCACGCGCCGCGCCTTCGGCCGCGACCGCCGCTATCCGATCACCAACGCTTTTACCGCCGCGACCTCGGCGATCGAATTCGATCCCGACGAGACGCCGCGCGCGCCCGCGCCGGCACCGTCGAAATAATAAGGGAGTTGCATGATTATCATGCGTGCTTCGATACGCTCGCTTGCGCTCGCTCCTCAGCATGAGGAAAATCCTTTATGGCATTAAGGACAGAGCCTCACCCTGAGGAGCCCGCGAAGCGGGCGTCTCGAAGGGCGCACAACGCCGATCTGGCGCAAGCATGACCCCGCCCGACACTGCCGCCGCGCCCGGCCGCGACTTCATCCGCGACATCGTCGAGGCCGACCTCAAATCGGGCCGCGTCAAGAGCGTGGTGACGCGCTTTCCGCCCGAGCCCAACGGCTATCTCCACATCGGTCACGCCAAGTCAATCTGCCTGAATTTCGGCATTGCCCAAGAATATGGCGGCATCTGCCACCTGCGCTTCGACGACACCAATCCGGCGAAGGAGGAGCAGGAATTCATCGACGCGATCGAGCGCGACGTGCGTTGGCTCGGTTTCGATTGGGGCACGCATCTCCATCACGCCTCGGATTATTTCGAGCGGCTTTACGAATGGGCCGAGCACCTGATCCGTCAGGCCAAGGCCTATGTCGACGACACGCCGCCGGACGAGATGGCGAAGCTGCGCGGCACGTTGACCGAGCCGGGTAAGGAAAGCCCGTTTCGCAACCGCTCGGTCGAGGAGAACCTCGACCTCTTCCGCCGCATGCGCGCCGGCGAGTTCGCCAACGGCGCGCGGGTGCTTCGGGCTAAGATCGACATGGCTGCGGGCAACATCAACCTGCGCGACCCGGTGCTCTACCGCATCCTGCGCGCCGAGCATCCGCGCACCGGCAAAAAATGGTCGATCTATCCGACCTATGATTTCGCCCATGGTCAGTCCGATGCGATCGAAGGCATCACTCATTCGATCTGCACCCTCGAGTTCGAGGATCACCGGCCGCTCTACGATTGGTTCATCGCCAACCTGCCGGCGCCGTCGCAGCCGCACCAGTACGAGTTCGCACGGCTCAATCTCGGCTACACGGTGCTGTCGAAGCGGTTTTTGACGGAATTAGTAACGCAGCGTCGCGTGACGGGGTGGGACGATCCGCGCATGCCGACGCTTGCCGGCTTGCGCCGGCGCGGCGTGCCGCCGGCGGCGATCCGCGATTTCGTCGGCCGCATCGGCGTCGCAAAGGCGAATTCGACCGTGGATCTGGGATTGTTCGATTTCGCGGTGCGCGAGGCGCTCAATAAGTCGGCGCTGCGGCGCATGGGCGTGCTGCGGCCGTTGAAGCTCATCATCGAGAACTATCCCGAGGGCAAAAGCGAGTTGCTCGACGCGGTCAATCATCCCGACGATCCCACGCGCGGCTCGCGTCAGGTGCCGTTCGGCCGCGAGCTCTATGTCGAGCGCGACGACTTCATGGAGAACCCGCCGAAGAAATTCTATCGCCTGTCGCCGGGCAAGGAAGTTCGTTTGCGCTACGCCTATTTCGTCACCTGCAAGGACGTGGTGAAAAACGCGGCCGGCGAAGTGACCGAGCTGCGCTGCACCTACGATCCGGCAACCAAGGGCGGCAACTCGCCCGACGGCCGCAAGGTACAGGCGACGCTGCATTGGGTCGCGGCCCGGGAATCGGTCGCGGCCGAGGTGCGGCTCTACAATCCGTTGTTCACCAGGCCCGATCCCGATCCGGCCAATCTGCTCGCCGAACTCAATCCCAACTCGCTCGAAGCGATCAAGGACGCGCGGCTGGAACCGGCGCTGGCCGAGGCCGGCGACGCGCCGGTGCAGTTCGAGCGCCAGGGCTATTTCGTGCGCGATCCCGACAGCGTGCCGGGCAAGCCGGTTTTCAACCGCACAGTGGGGTTGCGCGACAGCTACGCCAAGGCGTGACTGTCCGCGCTCGCGCTCAGGCCGTAATCGACGAGTTACAACAACGGCGCCAGCCATGTGTTGCACGCTGCGCTGCAATGACACCGTCGATCGCGCTCGGCTTCCTTATAATACCGACATGAAGGCGTTTCGTTGACGTGCCAAGCAGGATGACCGACGACGTATCCAAACACACCGCGCGCGCCACTGTCGATCATGCGGCAGCTGCCGGCTGGCTGCGGCGGATGTCGCCGACGGCCCGGCTGCTGGTCACGTGCCGCGCGGTGCGCAGCGTAGGACAGGGTGCATTGGTGGTGGATTTCGCGCTTTATCTCCACGCGCTCGATTGGGGCGCGGTGCAGATTGGCGTGATCTACATGGGCGGGCTCGTGCTCGGCGCGGCGTTGACGCTGCTCACCGGCCCGTTGAGCGATCGGGTCGGTCGCAAGCCGTTTCTCATCGGCTACGAGGCCACGCAGGTGCTGGCTGCACTAGTAGCGCTGGCAACGGCAAGTCCGTTGTGGCTTGGTGCCGCCGCCATGGTCGGCGCCTTCGGGCGCGGCGCCAACGGTGCCGCCGGACCATTCGGCCCGGTCGAGCAGGCGTGGCTTGCCGATGGCCTCGACGACGGCGATTTCGGCGCGGTCTACAGCCTGAATACGGCGTCGGGATTCGGCGGCATGGCGGCGGGCGCAGTGCTGGCATCGTTGCCAGCACTGTGGGCACGCCGGCTGCCTGGGCCGCTGCGTTATCGGCCGCTCTTCCTGCTCGTGCTGCTCGGCGCGTTGGTGACACTGGCGCTGGTCTGGCGCATGAGCGAGACGCGCGGCGCGCGCGCGGAGTCGCCGCCCCCGGCAGCGGCCGCACCGGCCGAGCGACGGCGCGAGCACGATCGGTTGCTGCGGTTGATGGGCATCAATGCGCTCAACGGCTTGGCCATCGGCGTGATCGGTCCGTTCATGGCGCTATGGTTTCATCTCCGCTACGGCGCCGGGCCGGCGGCGATCGGTCCAGTCATCGCGCTGGGGTTTGTGCTGTCGAGCGTCGGTTCGCTGTGGACTGGTTGGCTGACGCGGCGGCTGGGTGCGGCGCTGTCGGTCGTGGCGATGCGTGGCGCCGGCTTGGTGCTGCTCGGCCTGCTGCCGTTCATGCCGAGCTACGGATTGGCCGCGGCGTGCTATGTGCTGCGCGCTGCCTGCAATCGCAGCACCGCGGGCGCGCGCCAGGTCGTCGGTCTCAAGCTGGTCGGTCCGGCGCGCCGAGGCTTGGCGGCAAGTCTCAACTCGATCTCGATGCAGATTCCGCGCGCGCTCGGACCCGTGATCGGCGGCGCGTTGCTCGATGCCGGCCTGCTAACGGTGCCGATGCTGGTCGCTGCAGCCTTGCAGGGCATCTATCTCGCGCTCTACGCTGCCGCCTTCCGCCGTGTCGTTTGAGTAATGTTCGTTAGGGCCTCGGCGGCGGGGACACCGGCATGCTCCACCAATAGGGCGGGCCCGGCCACGGCTGGATGGTTTCCAGCTGATAGCGCCGCGCCAGGTTCTCCTGCTGCAGGCAGCCGGCGAAGGCGTCGGTATTGGGCTTGAAGCCATAACTGGTGCATTGCGCCGCGTCCTGCTGCCGCAGCTCCGCGTCGCTGACGCAGCCGGTCAAGGCGGCGAGCGTGGCAAACGCGGTCGCCAGACGCAGCGCCCTCGCGCGCACCGATCGACCCGTCATCGCGGCCTCCCTTTCGAGCATGGCCCGGCGCTCGCAACGGCCGGCGGACCCGTCGGCGCCTATTGTAGCGCGCAACGTCGGTGGCGGCCGTAACTTTGCCGTGTGCGGCGGCGGGCAGCCGCGCGCGCTAGGTCGTGATCTCGACCGCCGCGCCGGCGCCGCCGAGCGGGTCGGGGCCGAAGCGGTTGACGCCGCTGGTGCCGCGTTGGAAGCCGAGTTCGATCAGCAGCCAGATGCCGCCGACGATCGAAATCAATCAGACCAGCAGGAACCAGCCCGAGCGATCGCGATCGTGGCAGCGCTTGATGCCGACCGCGAGGCCCGGCCAGATCATGGCGACGATATAGAGCGCGGTGACGATGCCGACGCCGCCGTTCGGGTTGGCGGTGCCGAGGATGCCGTCGAGAATGCCCGCGACGACGAAGCCGATCAGATAAGGCACGGTGAAGCGCAACCAGTAATCGAAGCGCGTGGCGCGTCCGTCGGGTGAGAGCCAGAGATGACCCCAGCTCAGTCGGCCGGTCGTGTTGGTCACAGTCGTCCTCCGCGAAAACGCGTTGAGCTTATTTGCCGACGGACGGGTCGAGCGTCCGCGCGTGAGCGATGTCGGCGTTGCCGCTGGCCGCGTCGCCCAGATTCTGTTTTCTGCGGCCGCGCCAGTACCAGGCGTCCGTTGCCTTGGGATCGATCCGCACAGCCGCATCGAAATTCTTCTCGGCGCTGCTGTAATCGGCCTTGTACCAATAGGCGGTGCCGCGATTGAAATAGGCGTCGGATTAATCCGGCTTCAGCCCGATGGCGCGCGTGTAGTCCTTGACCGCCAGGTCGTACTTTTCGAGATGCCGGCGAGCGATGCCGCGATCGACATCGGCCTCGGCGTCGCCCGGCCGTAGCTGGATCGCGTGCGAGTAATTCTGTTCGGCGCGGTCGTACTGGTTCTTCTTCTCGAAGGTCAGGCCGCGGTCGATATAGGCGTCCTCGTCGTCGGGCTTGAGGCCGAGCGCGGCGTTGAAATCCTGGATGGCGCGATCGTATTCGCCCTCGTGCTTGTACGACAGACCGCGATTGACAAAGGCGGTCTCGTGCCGCGGGTCGAGGCTGAGCGTCTGGTTGTAATCCGCGATCGCCTTGTCGTATTCGCCTTTGTCGTCTTAGGCGTTGCCGCGGTCGTAGAAGGCGATGGCCAGGTTCATCGTCGTCTCCTGACCCGACTGGATGATGGCGGTGCAGCTGCCGATGCTGAGATCGACGTTGTCGCCCTTGCACCAATCCCACTGCTGATCGAGGTTCTGTGCCCGCGCAGCGCCGGTCCACAGGACAACGGCAACCGCCACGCAGGCAAAAAGGCGCTTCCCCCACATGACAGACCCCCTGGCCATCAAGAACGGGAACCGAACGACCGACCGAAACTCGTCACACCAACCCCCCGCGGGCGCGACGCGGCCTGGCCGACTTTAACCAGCCGGGCCGCTCAGCGATCATGGCGAAAATCGCGGCATTGCGCCAGCCAGGCATGTTTGGCGTCGAACTATGCACGGTCCCTGTCGCATCCCGCGACAACGCGTCACGTAAAATTGAATCCGTCCGCAACCGCCGCTTAACCCTGGGGCGCGCATCGTGCCCGCCGACTTGCACGAAAAAACAAAAGGCGGCATCGCCATGCCCGACGACACCGATGCCGCCGGCCGCCAGTCCCGATCACGTCCGCGCGCAATACAAGCTGGTCGTCGTCTCGGGCAGGCCGAATGCGCGTCACACCGAAGGCACGTTCGCCGACGGCCAGCGTTGGGAATACGAGGTGCTGGTACTGCCGCTGGCGTCCGACGGCGAGACCATCGACAGGCTGATGGCCGCGATGTTCTGGACCGCGCTCTGAGCGCGGCCGTCTGTCCTACGCCGCGAGGCCGGCCCGGCGATAGTCGAACACGACAGGCTCGATCTCGCCGCGGAAGATGGCGGCGCCGCGCGCTTCGGTCAGCGGCTGGCTGAACTGGGCGTTGCGCATGCGGATTCGCAGCTGCATCTGCGCCGTCACCAGTTCGCCCAGCAGCTTCCACGCCGTGTCGTCGAGGCCTTCGGTGGCGATGTTGGCGATGCCGCCGAGCATGTGGCCGAACTCGTCCTCGTAGACCAGCGCGCAGGCGGCGGCGATCTTGGCGTCAACGCCGCCTTTGCCGGCCAGCGCCATGCCTTCGCGGAACAAGCCGCAATAGCCGCCTTCGGTCAGCTTGCAGGCGCGCAGGCCGATCTCACCGTGCTGCTCCTGGTGGCGGAAGCGCAGCGCGGTGAGCGCGTCCTCCTCGGGCCAGCTTTCGAGCGCCTTGGGATTGAGCCGCGGCGACCCGGCCGGCCGCAGTTCGTCGTAGACGTCGGCGAAGGCGCAATAATGTGCGAACTCGGCCTTGAAGCCCTCAACCAGATCGAGCATCTCATGCCGGTCGAAGCCGGTGTCGATGGCGTCGGCGCGGGCGACGATGTTCTTGAGCACGCCGAGGAAGATGCCGCCCTTGTCGTACTTGCCGACGCCAGAGCCCCAGAACTCCTTGAAGCACTGGCGCGACAGCCAGAGGAGATCGGTCGCGCGCGTGCGCTTGGGCGAGGTCCAATAGGTCCGCACCGCTTCGGCTTCGCCTGCCCAATAGGGCGCGGCAAGATCGATAAGGCGTTGCAGCTTGGCATCGACGGTCATGGCGGCCCTCCCGCGCCGATTATAGTTCGAAACCTAAGGATATTTCAAAGCGATTGGCTGGTGATGGCGCGTTCCGGGCCTCATTGCTGGGCCGGCGGTGGCGGCGCTACAGTTGGCTGGCGGCAATCGGCGCTGGGTAGGACTGATTTGCCGGAGGGGAGCATGGCCAGAAAAGCTGCCAAGAAATCTGCCAAGCAGCGGGAAAAGCAGCTGAGGAGAAAGCGCTCGAAGGAGGCGTGGTTCGGACTCGTCATCGACGGCAACCGGACGCCATTCAGCCTTCCCAGCGTCGAGGAAGCCGCGGCCGCGGCCGCCGGCCTGCGCGAGCAAGGGCATGCCGTGGCGATCTACGACCAGGACACCAACCGGATCGTTCGACGTCTTTGACCGCGAATTCGCCGCGGCGGATACGATTCGTCGTTATGCTCGGACTTGACCGGAGCGGCCTCCAATCCGTACCACTTGTGCGACCGGGCGGCCGCCCGGCCTCGATAAGGATTGCCGTGGCCCTCACGCTCACTAACACGCTGACCCGCCGCAAGGAGGAATTCGCGCCGCTCGATCGGGCGAACGTCCGCATGTATGTCTGCGGCCCGACGGTCTACGACCTGGCGCATATCGGCAACGCCCGGCCGGTGATTGTCTTCGACGTGCTCTACCGTCTGCTGCGCGATCGCTACGGTGTCGGCCACGTCAAATACGCGCGCAACATCACCGACGTCGATGACAAGATCAATGCCGCCGCCAAGGCCAACAACGAGCCGATCGCCGCGCTGACCGCGCGCACCGCCGCCGCGTTCCACGCGGATGTCGCCGCGCTCGGCTGCCTGCCGCCCGACGTCGAGCCGCGCGCGACGCAGCACATCGCGCCGATGATCGCGATGGTCGAGGCGCTGATCGCGTCGGGCCAAGCCTATGTCGCAGAAGGCCATGTGCTCTTCGCGGTGTCGACGATGAAGGATTACGGGCGCTTGTCGCGTCGGGATCGGGATGAGTTGATCGCCGGCGCGCGCGTCGAGGTTGCGCCCTACAAGCGCGATCCCGCCGATTTTGTGCTGTGGAAGCCATCGCCGCCCGATCTGCCCGGCTGGGACAGCCCGTGGGGCCGCGGCCGGCCGGGCTGGCATCTCGAATGCTCGGCGATGAGCGAAGTCCATCTCGGCGAGAGCTTCGACATCCACGGCGGCGGCCTCGATCTCATCTTCCCGCATCACGAGAACGAGATTGCGCAAAGCGTCTGCGCCCACCGCGGCAAGCCGTTCGTCAAATACTGGCTGCACAACGGCTTCGTCACCGTCAACGGCGCCAAGATGGCGAAGTCCGAGGGCAATTTCATCACCATCCGCGACGTGCTCAAGGCGGCGCCCGGCGAGGCGGCGCGGCTCGCCATGTTGACCGCGCACTACCGCGATCCGCTCGACTGGACGGCCGAGCGCCTGGCCGAGGCCAAGCGCACCCTCGACCGCTTCTATCTGGCGCTGCGCTCGGTCGAGGACGTACCGGCCGACGGTCAAGGCGCCAAGGCGCGCGGCGCGCTCGACGACGATCTCAACACGCCCTTGGCCCTGGCCGCGTTGCACGAGGATCTGGCAGCGCTCAACAAGGCCCAGACTCGGACGGAAAAATCGCGTTTGAAGGGCGCACTATTGGACTCGGGTGTGTTGCTCGGCATTTTGCAGCTGAAGCCCGAGTCCTGGCTCCAGGGCGCCGGTAGTGACTCTGGCGCCGCCGAGATCGAAGCGCAGATCGCGGCACGCAACGCGGCGCGCAAGGCGCGCGATTTCACCGAGGCCGACCGCATCCGCAACGCGCTCGCCCTCAAGGGCATTCTGTTGGAGGATGGTCCCGGCGGCACCACCTGGCGCCGGGCGGGCTGATGCAATTTGGGCGTTTCGGGTGGATTTACCCCTCACCCAGATTTGAGTAAGGCTCGGCTGCGTCTCGCCAACTTAAAGCAACCCTCTCCCCCCAAATGGGGGAGAGGGAAGGGTGAGGGTGAGGGTGAGGGGGTGCGCCCGCGTTCAGCTTTAAAACGGAGGCTTGCATGGTCAAGGCGGTCTGGAACGGCGAGACCATCGCCGAAAGCAACGAGACGGTGGTGGTCGAGGGCAACCACTATTTCCCGGCCGCGGCGGTGAGGAAGTCGGCGCTCAAGCCAAGCGCCTCGACCTATACCTGCCCGTGGAAGGGCGACGCGCGCTATTTCACCATCGTCGCTGGCGGCCAGGAGAATCCCGACGCCGCTTGGAGCTATCCCGATCCCAAGCCGGCGGCGGCGCAGATCAAGGGCCACATCGCCTTCTGGAAAGGCGTGCAGGTTTCGTAAGGCGCGCGGTCACGCGCCTGTCACACGGCCGTGATTTATCGTGGGTGGCGCGCAACCCCGTCGCCCCTATAATCGTTCTAGGACGAGCGCCCGAGCCGTAACAACCGATCAAGGGGCGCCGTGCGTGGGAGGCTTGATGGCCCTGGTTGCCGGCCGGCCGGCGCATGCCGAGAACCGCGAGGCGTTGCGCGCGCGCTTCGCGGACAGTCGCGCGCACAGCGAGGCCCTCGCCGCGCTGCTGCTGCCCGAGGACATGGTCGTGCAGTCGATGCCCGACGCCAGCCCGACCAAATGGCATCTGGCGCACATCACCTGGTTCTGGGAGACCTTCCTGCTGGCGCCGCATCTCGCCGGCTACCGCGTCTTCAATCCGGCTTACAACCACCTGTTCAATTCCTATTACGAGGCGATCGGGCCGCGCCATCCGCGGCCGGCGCGCGGCCTGCTGTCGCGGCCGGGCATCGCCGAGATCGCGCGCTATCGCCTGCACGTCACGGCGGCGATGGAGCGGCTGATCGCCAGCGCGGATGCGGCGACCTTCGCCGCGCTCCGGCCTCTGATCGATCTCGGCATCGCGCACGAGGAGCAGCATCAGGAATTGCTCCTGATGGATATCAAGCACGTCTTCGCCCAGAACCCGCTCAAGCCGGCTTACAAGCTCGCGCCGCCCAAGGCGGCACGCGTCGCGCCGTCGCTCGAATGGCGCGGCTTTGCCGGCGGCCTGGTCGAGATCGGTCATCCGGGCGGCGGATTCGCCTTCGACAACGAAGGTCCGCGCCACAAGGTCTGGCTCGAGCCGTTCCGCCTGGCGACGCGGCTCGTCACCAACGGCGAATATCTCGCCTTCGTCGCCGACGGCGGCTATCGCCGGCCGGAATTCTGGCTGAGCGACGGCTGGGCCGCGGTCAACGCCAGCGGCTGGGAGGCGCCGCTCTATTGGCAGTGTCCCCCGGAAAAAATCGACGAGGCCGAGAGATGGTCCGAGTTCACGCTGTCCGGCCTCGCGCCGCTCGATCCCCTGGCGCCGGTGGTGCATGTCAGCCACTACGAAGCCGACGCTTTCGCGCGCTGGGCCGGCCGCCGCCTGCCGAGCGAGGCGGAATGGGAAACCGCCGCCGCCGGCCTGCCGGTGGAAGGCAACTTCCTCGATGGCGGTCTGCTTCATCCGATTGCCCCCCTCCCATTCCCTCCCCCTCGAGGGGGGAGGGAATGGGAGGGGGTGAAAGTCGACGCCACGGACTCAACCGGCACCGCTGCTCCCGCGCTCCAGCAGATGTTCGGCGATTGCTGGGAATGGACGCAAAGCGCCTATGCGCCCTATCCCGGCTTCCGCCCGCTCGAAGGCGCGATCGGCGAATACAACGGCAAGTTCATGTCGGGTCAGATGGTGCTCAAGGGAGGCTGCGCGGTGACGCCGTCCGGTCACGTGCGCGCCAGCTACCGCAATTTCTTCCCGCCTGCCGCGCGCTGGTGCTTCGGCGGAATTCGTCTCGCGGAGGATGGTTGATGCCCAAGGGAACGCTCGCCGCCTATCTCGATTTCGCGCCGCGCGAGGAAAGCTTCCGCGACGTCGCTGTCGGCGGCTTGACGCGCCACCGCAAGGAGATTCCCTGCCGCTTCCTCTACGACGCGCAGGGCTCGGCGTTGTTCGAGCGCATCTGCGACCTGCCGGAATACTACGTGACGCGCGCCGAGACCGTGCTCCTGGCCGAGCGCAGCGGCGAGATCGCGGCGCGCGTTGGCCCGCGCGCGCGGCTGATTGAGTTCGGCAGCGGCGCCAGCACCAAGGTGCGGTTGCTGCTCGACGCGCTCGACCAGCCGTCGTCCTACGTGCCGATCGACATCTCGGGCGGCATGCTGCACCCGGCGGCGTCGGCGATCGCCGCCGATTTTCCGGCGCTCGAGGTGATCGCGGTCTGCGCCGACTATATGGACCCGCTGCGCCTGCCGGCGCTGGTCGCGGCGACGCGCCATCGCCGCGTCGGATTTTTCCCGGGCTCGACGATCGGCAATTTGCTGCCGGACGAGGCGGTGCGCTTCCTGCGCGGCTGCCGCGAGCTGCTGGGCCCGGGCGGCGCGATGATCGTCGGCGCCGACCTCAAGAAGGATGCGGGCGTGCTGCACGCGGCCTACAACGACGCTGCCGGCGTCACCGCGCGGTTCACGCTCAATCTGCTCGCGCGCATGAACCGCGAGCTCGCCGCCGATTTCAACCTCAAGCGCTTCGCGCACGAGGCGCTCTACAACGAGGATGCCGGCCGCATCGAGATCTACATCAAAAGCCTGATGGATCAGCTCGTCACCATCTCCGGCCGGCGCATCGCCTTTACCGCCGGCGAGCGCATGCACGTCGAATACTCCTACAAATTCACCGTCGACGAGTTCCGCCGCCTGGCAACGCGCGCCGGCTTCAAGCCGCTCGACTGCTGGACCGACGCCGAAAACCGCTTCAGCGTGCACTATCTGGTGGCGTGAGCCATCGCACAGCCGTGGTCCTGCAGACTTTCGCCGCTGGCGCGATCGCCGCGCGTTGGATCGGCGCGGTCGGCGAGCAGGATGAATCCCGGCTTGCCGGCGAAGATCGCGCCGGCGACGACGAGGGTATAAGCGCCCATGTTGGCGCGCGCCGCGGGCACTTCGTCGGCCAGCGTGCGGAACGGATTGACCCCGTCAAGGTCGGGTATGACCAAGCGGCGCGCAATATAGCGGTGTCCGGCGAGGGCGACCGGGAACCGCCGCCATTGGTCGCCGATGGCGGCGCGATGCCGCGCCAGCGCGTCGCGCACGTCGGCACGCAGGCAATCGACGTGGATGTGGAGCTGGTTCTGCGTCCGGCCATAGGCGGAATTCACCGCCAACGACAGATCGGCGCGCGTGAGCGGCGCCAGCGCCCGTGCCTCGACGAAGCGCCGCGCCGACCAGGCATCCTGCATGTAGCCGGCTGAACGCGGCAAGAGGAGCATGGCGCTCTCGATGCCGGTGATGCGCGCCGTCGGCAGCACCAGGAACTGCGTCGCGCCGACCCGGTCCTTGAGCACAACATAGCCGCCGGCGATGTCGACCAGTGCGCACGGCGACGGATCGTGCCGTTCGATCTGGCCCGGCACGCACTGGTCGTGGACGATGCGCCACAACGCCGATGGATCGGCATACGCGTTCGCGTTCGCGCTGAGGAAGAGGAGCAGCAGCGAGGCAATGCTGCACAGGGAATTCGCCAAACCCATGATCGCGATTACAACCGCATGAACGACCTGAATTCGTGCAACTGGGTTCGCCACAACTGGATATAGGCCTCGACGTTGGCGGTGGTGCCGTAGGCGACTCTGGCATCCATCGCCGCCCACAAGGTGTTATCCGGCGACAGATAGGCGCGCAGGAAAGTGTTGCCATTGTTCCAGGCGTTGATTTTGTCGGTTGTCAGTTGTGCATTGGCTTTGGCGTTCGACCAGCCAACCCTGAAATAGACGTCTTGGCAGCGGTCGCCCCTGCACTCGCTGAAGCTAACGTAGAAACCGAGGCCGCCGGAACGGCCGTTGATGATTGGCTGGCCGTCGCTGCTCTGACCAAGCTTTGGCGACATCTCGTGTTGCGCCAAAAGCTGCACCATCTCGGCGGGGGTGATGCCTTCGGCCGGTATCGGCGCCGACATGATCGCGGCGAATGCCGGCGCCGCCGTCAGCAGCGTCCAAGCCGCGACGGCGAAAATCAGCACGCGTTTCATTCGTTTCCCCTTTTTCGATCCGGCACGAACTATCGGCCTAAAGCCGGCGCGAAATCAACCGGCAGCGAGCCGACGGGCAAGCGCTTCGCCGGCGGCGCGCGTGCCGAGCGAACCGCCGATATCGCGGGTGCAATCGTGCGCCGCCACGGCCGCCGCGACGGCGCCTTCGATCGTCGCGGCCGTCTGCGCGCACCGGGCGTCGCCAGCACGCCGGCCGTGCCAATCGAGCAGCAGCGCCGCCGACAGGATCAGCGAGAACGGATTGGCGCGGTCCTGGCCGGCGATGTCAGGCGCCGAGCCGTGCGCCGCCTGTGCCATCGCGTGATCGTTGCCGGCGTTGAGCGAGCCGCCGAGGCCGATGCCGCCCGACAGCTCGGCCGTCAGGTCCGAGACGATGTCGCCGAACATGTTGGTGGTGACGATGACGTCGAAGCGCTGTGGCGCGCGGGCGATATGCGCCATCATCGCGTCGACGATGAAATCGTCCACCGTCACGTCGGGAAAATCCTTGGCCGCCTTGCGGCACTCGTCGATGAACAGGCCGTCGCCGATCCTGAGCACGTTGGCCTTGTGCGCGATGCTGACGTGCCGGCGCCGGCGCCGCGCCAGATCGAAGGCGGCGCAGGCGATGCGCGCGCAGGCGGCGCGCGTCGTCCGCCGGAGCGCGATCGCCACGTCCGGCGTCACCAGGATCTCGCCGCTGCCTTGCGCCATGTTGCGGTCGGCGTAAAAGCCCTCGGTGTTCTCGCGCACGATGACGAGGTCGAAGGCGCCGAGCTTTGCCGTCACGCCGTCATAGGTGCGCGCCGGCCGGATGTTGGCGTAGAGGTCGAGGCCCTTGCGGAAGAACGTCGACGGATTGAGTTCGCCGTGCGCCGGGTCCTTGTATTCGGCGGTCGCGGTCGGGCCGAGCATCAGGCCGTCGGCTTGGCGCGCCGCCTCGAGCAGCTCCGCGCGCACCGTGGTGCCGTGACGCGCGAGGCTGGCATGACCGACGACGTCCTCGGTGATGGCAAGACCGAGACCGAAACGCGCGTCGGCGGCGCGCAGCACGGCGAGCGTCGCGGCGGTGATCTCGGGGCCGATGCCGTGGCCGGGCAAGACCAGAAGGCGCATAGGGTTCCCAAGTCGGATCGCAGAACCGCGTCCACTTAATCGCCTGAATCGGCACTTGCCAATGGCCAATCGCCGTCGCGCCGGCTTTTCGAACGCCTGAGGATAGTTCCTTAACCCATTCCTGCAGCTCGACTTTCCGGCGCTCGATCACTAGGATGCGCCCCCATGGCGGGCGAACGCATCTATCTCTACGACACGACGCTGCGCGACGGCGCGCAGACCCAGGGCGTCGATTTCGGCGTGCCCGACAAGCTTGCCATCGCGCGCGAGCTCGACCAACTCGGCATCGACTACATCGAGGGCGGCTGGCCGGGCGCCAATCCGACCGACGACGCATTCTTCACGCGGCTTCCCAAGCTGTGCCACGCGCGGCTCGCCGCCTTCGGCATGACGCGCCGCTCGGGCCGCAGCGCCGCCAACGATCCTGGCCTCGCCGCCGTGCTGTCGTCGGGCGCGCGCGTGGCGACGCTGGTCGGCAAGGCGTGGGATTTCCACGCCAAGGTCGCGCTCAACGTCAGCGCCGAGGAAAACCAGGCGATGATCGCGGATTCGGTCGCGCTCGCCGCGAAGAAGCTCGACGAGGTGATCTTCGACGCCGAGCATTTCTTCGACGGCTACAAGGCTGATCCCAAGTTCGCGCTCGGCTGCGTTGCCACCGCGCTCGAATCCGGCGCGCGCTGGATCGTGTTGTGCGACACCAACGGCGGCACGTTGCCGCACGAGATCGAGCGGATCGTCGGCGAGGTGGTGAAGACCGTGCCGGGCGACAAGCTCGGCATCCATTGCCACAACGATACCGAGACCGGCGTCGCCAACTCGCTCGCCGCGGTGCGCGCCGGCGTGCGCCAGGTCCAGGGCACCCTCAACGGCCTGGGCGAGCGTTGCGGTAATGCCAATCTGGTCTCGATCGTCCCCAGCCTCATGCTCAAGATGGGGTACAAGACCGGTGTCGATGGCGAGGGCCTCAAGCACCTGACGCACATCTCGCATTTCCTCGACGAGCGCCTGAACCGCGCGCCCGATCGCCATGCCGCCTATGTCGGCGAAAGCGCCTTCGCGCACAAGGGCGGCTTGCATGTCTCGGCGGTCGAGAAGGATCCGCGCTCCTACGAGCACGTCGATCCCGAACTGCTCGGCAACCACCGCCACATCGTCGTTTCCGACCAGGCCGGCAAGTCGAACCTGCTGGCGCGGCTCAGGGAGATCGGCATCGAGGTGAAGCCCGATCATCCCAAGCTCGGCGCGCTGCTCGACGAGGTCAAGACGCGCGAGTTCCAGGGCTATGCCTACGACGATGCCGGCGCGTCGTTCGAGCTGCTCGCGCGGCGCGCGCTCGACAGCGTGCCGGAATATTTCCGCCTGCAGAGCTTTCGCGTGCTGGACGAGCGCCGTTGGAACGCGCGCGGCGAGCTCATCACGCTGTCCGAGGCGACGATCAAGATCACGGTCGGCGGCCAGCCGGGCATGACCGTTGCCGAGGGCAACGGCCCGGTCAACGCGCTCGACACGGCGCTGCGGCTGGCGCTGCTGCCGGCTTTTCCCGAGGTCGCCGAAATCCGCCTGACCGATTACAAGGTCCGCATCCTGACGCCGCAGGACGCCACCGGCGCGGTGACGCGCGTAATGATCGAGACCACCGACAAGGACGGCACGGTGTGGTCGACCGTCGGCGTCTCGACCAACGTCATCGACGCGTCCTACAACGCGCTGCACGATTCCCTGACCTACAAGCTCTGGCGCACCGGCCGGCGAGACTGACGAGACTGTCGTGCATCACTGTTTTACGCCAACCCCTCACCCAGCTTTGAGTAAGGCTCAGTTTTGCCTCGCCAACTCAAAGCAACCCTCTCCCCCGCGAGGGGGAGAGGGAAGGGTGAGTGGGTGCCCGCGCTGATCGCATGGCCGGCACGGATCGGCGCCGGACGCGGCTTTCGGGCGGCCCCGCGATCGTCCTGGTCGGGCCGCAGCTCGGCGAGAACATCGGCACCGCGGCACGCGCCATGATGAATTGCGGCCTCGGCGATCTGCGCCTGGTGAAACCGCGCGACGGGTGGCCCAACAAGAAGGCGGTCGCCGCCGCTTCGGGCGCCGATGCCGTGCTCGACAAGGCGCGGCTCTATGATAGCGTCGAGGAAGCGATCGCCGATCTCCGCCGCGTCTATGCCACCACGGCGCGCGACCGCTACATGGTGAAGCGCATCCTGACGCCGCGCTTCGCCGCCGACGAAATGCACGCGCTGACGGCGGCGGGCGAGAGCTGCGGCATCCTTTTCGGGCCGGAGCGCACCGGCCTGGTCAACGAGCACATCGCGCTCGCGGAATCGGTCATCTCGGTGCCGCTCAATCCGGCGTTTTCGTCGCTCAATCTGGCGCAGGCGGTGCTGATTGTCGGCTACGAGTGGTTCGCCGCCAGCGACGAAACCGCGCCGGCCCGGCTCGCCACCGGCCATTCCAAGCCGGCGACCAAGGACCGGCTCATCGCCTTCTTCGAGCATATCGAGGAGGCGCTCGACGACAGCGGCTTCATGCGCAACGCCGAGAAGCGGCCGTCGATGGTGCGTAATTTGCGCAACCTGTTTCAGCGTGCGCAATGCACCGACCAGGAGCTGCGCACGCTGCACGGCGTCGTGACGTCCTTCGTCGGCCCGCGCAAGCGGGGGAAATAATGGCGCTGGTGCTCAAGATCGTGCCGGCGGCGCTGTGGCACGCGGCCGAACGCGCCGGCATCTTTCACGGTGCGCCGGTCGATCGCCAGGATGGCTATATCCACCTTTCGACCGCAGCGCAGGTGGTCGAGACCGCCGCGCGGCATTTCCACGGCCAAGGCGATCTGCTGCTGGCCGCCTATGACGGCACCGCGCTCGGTCCGGCGCTGCGCTGGGAAGCCTCGCGCGGCGGTGCGCTGTTCCCGCATCTCTACGGCGCGCTCGATCCGCGCGCGGCGCGCTGGGTGCAGCCCCTGCCGCTCGGTCGCGACAGCAAGCACGTCTTCCCGCCGCTCGACGAGCGCGAATAGCTAGGCAGGAACTTTGACGCCGAGCCGCTGCGCCACGCGACGTGCGGTCTGCTCGCGTCTCTCGGTAATGTCGCGCATGGCGTGGCGCGCGCTTGCCAGCACGACGGCCGGCGCGGTCTCGGGCGTGCCGCTGGAGAAGGGCGGCTCGGGCGCGTACTCGATGGTGAGCTGAATGGTCTGCGCCGCCTCGTCGCCGCGCAGCAGCGCCGCGACACGCAGCGCGCCGTCGATACCCGAGGTGACGCCGGCGGCGGAGACAAAGGCGCCGTCGGTCACCACGCGCTGGTTGACCGGAACGGCGCCAAAGAGCGGCAGCAGATGGAACGAGGCCCAATGCGTGGTCGCGCGCTTGCCCTTGAGCAGCCCCGCCGCGCCGCAGATCAGCGCGCCGGTGCAGACCGAGAACACCAGATGCGCGCCGTGCGCCTGCCGCCGCACCCAGCCAAGCACCTCTTCGTCGTCCATCACGCCTTCCTGGCCGAAGCCGCCCGGGATGTGGAGAACGTCGATCTTGGGTGCGTCGGTCAACGCCGCGTCGGGCGCCAGGCGTAGGCCGCGGCCGTCGCGCACCGCAGCGCCGCCCTTGCCGAAGATGCGATAGGTCGAATTCGGCAGCCGCGAGAGCACCTCAAAGGGTCCAGTGAGGTCGATCTGGTCGATGCCCTCGAACAGCAGCGCGCCGATCTGGAGATGCGTATCGGCCGGAATCACGCGTGAGCCTCCGTTTGAGTCGGTGCGCGTCGCCGCGTCGTTGCCGGCCGGCGAAAACGCGCGCGATAGGCGCCCGGCGGCGTGCCGAGCTGACGCAGGAAGGCTCGACGCATGGTCTCCTCGCTGCCGAAGCCGCAAGCCGCCGCCACGACGGCCAGGCCCTTGGGCGAGTCCTCGAGCCGCCGGCGCGCCGCCTCGACCCGCAGGCGATCAATCAGCTTGCCCGGCGTGACGCCAAGCTCGTGCGCGAAGACGCGGGCGAACTGCCGTGGGCTCAAGCGCGCGCGCTCGGCCAGTGTCTCGACAGTCAGCGGCTGGTGCAGATTGTCGGCGATCCACGCGACCAGCTCGCGCAGATCGGCGCATGACGCCACCTGGGCGGCGAGTGCGGCGCTGAACTGCTGCTGGCCGCCGGGGCGGCGCAGGAACATCACCAACTCGCGCGCCACCGTCAGCGCGAGGCGATGGCCGTGATCCTCCTCGACCAGGGCGAGCGCCAGGTCGATGCCGGCGGTGATTCCGGCCGAGGTCCAGAGATTGCCATCGTGGGTGAAGATCGGCTCGGGATCAACCTGGACGCGCGGATAAAGCTGCGCCAATCGCGTGCACCAGCGCCAATGCGTCGCGGCGCGCTTGCCGTCGAGCAGTCCGGTCGCCGCCAACACGAAGGCGCCGGTGCAGACCGAAGCAACGCGCCGTGCCCGGCGGGCGAGCCGGCGCACCGCGTCGCGCAGCGCGGCCTCATCGGCGCGGCGGCGTGCGCCTTCGCCGCCGGCGACGATCAGGGTGTCGAGCGGCCGTTTATCGATAAGCAACGCGGCCAGTGTCCGGCCGGCAGCGAGGCGGACGCTCGACGTCGTCGTTGGCGTCTGCCGGCCGGCGGCGGGCGCCACCGCGACCTCGACGTCGTAGAGCGGCATCGCCGACAGCCGGCTGGCCTGGGCGAAGACCTCGGCCGGACCGGCGAGATCGAGCAGCTGCGCCGGTGCGGCAGCAAGGATCAGCACCCGGCGCGGCGGTTGTTTCGATGTGGGAGAAGCCATGGCGCCACGCTCGCAGGTTTCACGCATGGCAGCAATGACATTATAACCACGAATCCTGCCATACCGCTGGCGGGTCATTGCGAGGAGGCTGCAGGCCGACACGGCAATCCAGCGTCCGTTGAACGCCCTCGGTTGCCATGGATCGCCACGGCCACGGCGTGGTCTCGCGATGACGGGCAGTGGTTTGGGTGGCCGCTTTTAGGAGGCTTCGCTGGTCGCCGGCGCGCGCGTCTTGACCGGCGCAGGGGCGGGGCCGAGCTGCTGCAAGGCCTCTTTTTCGTTCAGGTAGACGCCGCCGGGGCCGCTGATGTCGTGGACGATGAAGCCGAGCTTGAGCAGGTGCTTGGCGCGCTCGACCGCGGCCTCGCGCGAATTCGTCACAGCATCGTTCCAGCGGCCGCCTTCCGGCCGGCGGGTCTCCCAGCGGATGGTCCACCGCTCGCCGGTATCGTATTCGGGCGCGGCGCGGAAGCTAGTGCGGGGGCGGTACTGCATCGTGGTCCTGGGGTTCAGTGACGACATGGTGACGATCGGGTTGCGGAAAAAGGCCTGCGACCTAATAGCCTTCGCGCTCGAGGCGCTTGCGCAGCGTCTTGCGCTGGCGGCGCACCGCCTCGGATTTCTCGCGGGCGCGCCGCTCCGACGGCTTCTCGTAGGAACGCCGCCGCTTCATCTCGCGGAAAACACCCTCGCGCTGGAGCTTCTTCTTCAGGACGCGCAACGCCTGGCCGACGTCGTTGTCGCGGACGAGAACCTGCAAAGTCTTTCTCCCATGGTTGTTGCCGGCCGAAAACGCGGGGGACCCGGCGCAAACCGCCGGGGCCATGTGCCGAAGACGGGGAACGGAAGGCGCGCCAGGGTCGGTCGAACCGGTCGGGGCGCACCGAGGCAATTACCAAGCCAACCCTAGAGGATTCCTAAGGATTTGGCAAGTATGGGTATCTTAATACCGCGTTATATTGGTCGCCAAATCGTTGGCTGGCGGTCGTATCCCGGCCGCTGCGCGCATCCGCCGCGCACGGGTTCGCGGTTCGAATAATCCTTGCGCGTCAGGAAATTAGCCAGCGCAGCGCCGTTGACTTATCGCTTGCCGCCACTATAGTCCCGCCCCATTCCCAAGAACGCGGGCGCTTGCGCCCCGTCTCGCCCGCGGCGCCTGCCGCGCCGGCGAGACCTATTGGGACAACAACAACACGCCACCAACACGGAACAACGATGAGCAAACGCGAAGGGTCCAAGTACAAGATCAACCGCCGCCTCCGGGCCAATCTCTGGGGGCGCGCCAAGTCGCCGCTCAACCGCCGCGACTACGGCCCCGGCCAGCACGGCCAGCGCCGCAAGAAGCCGACCGATTTCGGCACCCAGCTGATGGCCAAGCAGAAGCTCAAGGGCTATTACGCCAACATGGGTGAGCGCCAATTCCGCCGCATCTACGAAGCGGCGCGCCGCCGCCGCGGCGACACCGGCGAGAATCTGGTCGAGCTGCTGGAGCGCCGGCTCGACGCGGTGGTCTATCGCATGAAGTTCGCGCCGACGCCGTTCGCCGCGCGCCAGTTCGTCAACCACGGCCACGTCACGGTCAACGGTAAGCGCGTCAACATCTCATCTTTTTTGGTGCGCGATGGCGACACCATCGAATTGAAGGACAAGGTGAAGCAGAACGCGATCGTACTCGAGGCGGCGAAATCGCCCGAGCGCGAGGTGCCAGATTACCTCGAGGTGGACGCCGAGAAGTGCAAGGGCAAATTCGTGCGCGCGCCCAAGCTCGCCGACGTGCCCTATCCGGTGCCGATGGAACCGCATTTGGTGGTTGAGTTCTACTCGCGCTGATTTCGGCCGCGTTTTCGTACGTTTTTGGCTGTCACCCGCCTCTGGCGGGCGACAGTCGTTTGTGGCACCGGCGTCGCCTAACAAAAATTTCGGAACCCGATCCATCCGACACCGTTCCACCCCAATCAGCCGCAAAGCAGGCTGATTGTGGCGGGCCTGGGGGTTCTCGGCCCGTATCGATTGTGTTGAGGAGGATCGCATGCCCATGAAGCTATCGCCGCTTGCCGCGGCATTCGCCGCGGCCGCGCTTTTGACGCCGCTCGCCGCCGGCGCCCAGACGTCGAGCACATCGTTGGCTCCGCCGGCGGCCGCGACGCCGGCAGCGCCCGGCCCGGCCGCCAACGTCTCCGACCAGCAGATCACGCAAGCCGCCGTGGCGATGCGCAAGGTGATGGATTTGCGCCAAACCTATGACCAGCGCATGGACCAGGCGAAGCCGGAAGACCGCGGCCGCGTCGCCGAGGAAGGTCAGACCGCGATGAAACAGGCGGTCGCCAACCAGGGCCTGTCGGTCGAGCGGTACAACGCCATCCTGCAACTGGCGCAGAACGATCCGAACGTCCGCGCGAAGCTGCTGAGCCGCGTGCCGCAACCGGGCAACCAACCGAACGGCGCGACGGCTAAGCCGCCGTCCTCGAACCCCTAGCGGCGAAATCGCGCCCACCCGCAAAGCGAAAGGAGCAGATGCCATGAAGCTATCGGCCCCCATGCTCAAGCGCACACTGGATCAGCTCGAAGAGCAGCCGGCGTTCCACGACGCCGAAGTCGTTCCCGAGGACAACCCGGCGATAGAGCAGCTCAACCAGCTGTTTGGCGAGCACACCTTCTTTCTCGACGGCGACGGACTGCACATCGTCGAGCCGACCGCTTCGACGGCCGGCGGCACGCCGATGGGCGTCGTCATCAAGCTCGCGAGTTGGCGCGACGCGCGCCGCACCAGCCTCAAGCCGCAACCGCCCGAGCCGACCGACGTGGTGATCGCGCTGGCGCCGGACGGCATCGACGCGGACGAGGCCGAGGAAGGCGGCGATCCCGCCGCCTAGCGGCTCCCATGCGCGTGCTGGTGGCCGGCGCAACCGGGGCGGTCGGACGCCGTCTGGTGCCCTTGCTCGTGGCCGCCGGCCATACCGTGGTCGGTTTGATGCACACGGCGGCGAAAACGGTGGTGATTCGGCAGCTTGGCGCCGCGCCGGCGATTGCTGACGCTCTCGACCGCGCCGCGATTTACGAGGCCGTGAGCCAAGCGCGGCCCGAGGTCGTCGTCCATGAGATGACCGCGCTGATCGGCGTGACGGATTTGCACCGCTTCGATC
Source organism: Allostellaceae bacterium (assembly GCA_050729835.1). Taxonomy (GTDB): domain Bacteria; phylum Pseudomonadota; class Alphaproteobacteria; order ATCC43930; family CGMCC-115725; genus REEB95. The sequence goes on from JBOHLS010000016.1 coordinate 35,309, forward strand.
GCTCGTTTGCGCTCACCAACCGCCTGCGCACCGAGGCGACCGATCATCTCGTCGCGGCGGCGACGGCGGTCGGCGCGCGTCGTTTGGTGGCGCAGAGCTATTGCGGCTGGCCCTATGCGCGAACCGGCGGCCCGATCAAAAAGCGAAAGCGATCCGCTCGATCCGTCGCCGCAGCGTCAGATGCGGCGCACGCTCGACGCGATCCGGCATCTCGAGACGACCGTCATCGGGGCGCCGGGCCTTGCCGGCATCGTGCTGCGCTATGGCGCGTTTTACGGTCCGAACACCGGAATGCAGACGAGCGCCGTTCTCGATCAGATCCGCAGCCGTCGCATACCGCTGATCGGTGATGGCGGCGGCTGGTGGTCGTTCCTGCATGTCGAGGACGCCGCGGCGGCGACGCTGGCGATCATCGAGCGCGGTGCTGCCGGCCTCTACAACATCGTCGACGACGAGCCGGCGCCGGTGCGCGAATGGCTGCCCGTGCTGGCGCGGCTCGTCGGCGCGAAGCCGCCGCTGCACGTGCCAAGTGTCCTGGCCCGCCTGCTGGCCGGGGCGCCCATCGTCTCGATGATGACCGAGAGCCGCGCCGGTTCGAATGCCAAGGCCAAGCGCGAGCTCGGCTGGCAGCCGCGTTATCCTTCGTGGCGCGACGGCTTCGCCGCCGTCATCGCAGCGCAACGCTGAGTCCGGCGCCTTCACGCACCTCTATATTGCCGGCCGCCGCTTCCGTTCTATCCTGGGCGGCAACGCGACTGATTGGGGGCCGCCATGGTTTGGCTTCAGCTTGCCGTCATCCTGGTGCTGATCCTGCTGAACGGCTTCTTCGCCATGGCCGAGCTCGCCATCGTCTCGGCGCGGCGCACGCGGCTGCAAGCCGCCGTCGATGCCGGCCGCACCGGCGCGCGGCTGGCGCTGACGCTCAAGGGCGATCTCGGCCGGTTCCTGTCGACCGTGCAGATCGGCATCACCGTGATCGGCGTGCTCGCCGGCGTGTTCGGCGGCGCGACCCTGGCCGACGATCTGGCGCATGCGTTCGAAAGCAATTCCGGTTGGATCGGCGCGCATGCGCATGCGGTCGGCGTCGCCGTGGTCGTCGCGGCGATCTCGTTCGTGACGTTGATCTTCGGAGAGCTTACGCCCAAGCGCATCGCCTTGCGCCGGCCCGAGGCGATGGCGTCGCGCGTTGCGCTCCTGCTGCTGGTGCTGTCGCGTCTCGCCGCGCCGCTCGAATGGCTGCTCAGCCGGACGTCCGATCTTGTGCTCAAGGCGTTGCCGCTGCGCCCGGCCGAGGCGGCGGCGCCGACCGAGCAGGAGATCGCCTATCTGCTGCGCGAGTCCGCCGCCGCCGGCCATTTCGAGGCGGCCGAGCACGCTATCATCCAGATGGCCCTGCGCCTCGGCGACCGGCTGGTCGGCGCGGTGATGACGCCGCGCACCGAGGTCGAAGGCCTCGACCTCGGGGATCCCGACGCCGAAAATCGGCGCAAGATCATCCAGAGCGACTTCTCGCGCTTTCCGGTGTTCGAAGGCGAGCCGCGTCACCTCGTCGGCGTCGCGCAGGTGAAAGACGTCGTGACGCAGCTGCTGTCGGGCAAGCCGTTCGACCTGCACGCGGCGATGAAGCCGCCGCTGTTCCTGCCCGAAACCGTCACCGCGCTGCAGGCGCTCGAGTTCTTCCGCCGCAGCGGCACGCCGATGCTCTTCCTGGTCGACGAGTACGGCGACATCCAGGGCATCGTCACGCTGCACGACATCCTCCAGGCGCTGGTCGGCGACATCGTCTTCCGCGGCGAGAAGCCGGCATCGCCGATCATGCGCCGCGACGACGGCACGCTCGAGGTCGAAGGCCTGGTGGGCGTCGACGAGGTCCGCGACCTGGTGCCGCTGCCGGTTTCGGCCGGCGAGAAAAAGGGCGCGTTCCGCACCGTCGGCGGGCTGGTGATGGCGCGGCTCAACCGCGTGCCGGAGACCGGCGACAAGGTGCGCGTCGGCGGCTTCCGGCTCGAGGTGCTGGCGATGGACGGCCGCCGCGTCGACCGCGTGCTGATCGTGCCGCCGGCGAAGGTGAAGGCGCGGCAGGGCGCGGCGGGGTAGGGTAGGGTAGGGTGCATGTCGGTTCAAGAACCCGAGCAGCTTACGATCATGCGACAGCTCGTCGAGCTGTCGGCCGAGCGCTCGTACATGAACGCCGAGCGCACGCTCTCGGTCTGGGTCCGGACCGCGTTGGGGCTGATCATCTGCGGGTTGGCGGTCGATCGCTTCGGTCTGTTCCTCGTCGAGCTCCCGCTCGGCGCCGGGCAACCCGGCCACTATTCGAACGCGATCTCGAACTGGGTCGGCGTCGCCTTGGTCGCGCTCGGCGTGGCGATGGCGCTCGCGACCGGTCTGCGGTTCCACGCTTACACGGTGGAGTATCAGCGCCACCACCGGCCGCCGTTTCATCACCATCCCGCTCTCGGCCCATTCTTCGCCCTGATGGTGGCCGTGTTCGGCGTGGCGGTGCTGATCATCCTGATCGTCGTTGCGTGGTGAGGCGCGCCGGCGGCTTGCCTGGCCATGGCCGAGCCCTTTAGGGTTCGGCCCAACGCCATGCCTTAAGGCGAGGGGAGGACGTCATGCGGGTTTTCGCGCGAGCGCTCGCGCCAGCGTTCATCGTGGCCGCGTTGTTCGCTGCGCGGGCGAACGCCGCAAATAGCTACGACATCCCCGTCATTGCCTCGCTCACCGGCGGCGGCGCCTTCCTCGGCCAGGAGGAGCAGCAGGCGATCCAAATTCTCGAGAAGCTGGTCAACCGGACCGGCGGCATCCACGGCCGCAAGGTGAACTTCGTCTTCCACGACGATCAATCGTCGCCGCAACAGGCGGTTCAGCTTGCCAACCAGGTGTTGGCGGCGAAACCCATCGTCGTGCTCGGCACCACGCTGGTCGCCGGCTGCAACGCGATGCGGCCGCTGATGCAGAACGGCCCAGTGATGTACTGCTTCTCGCCCGGCATCCATCCGCCCGCCGGCGGCTACGTCTTCACTGGCGGCGTTTCGACCTTCGATCAGGCACAGGCGCTGGTGAACTATTTCCGCGGCCGCGGCTGGACGCGGCTCGCGCTGATGACCTCGACCGACGCCACTGGCCAGGACGCCAACAAGGGCTTCGAGAGGCTGCTGGCGCAGCCCGAGAACAAGGGCATCGCGATCGTCGCCCATCCGCATTTCAATCCGACCGACGTCAGCGTCAGCGCCCAGATCGAGGAGATCAAAGCGGCCAAGCCGCAGGCCTTCATCGGTTGGGCGACCGGCTCGCCCTCGGCGACGATCTTCCGCGGCGCGGTACAGGGCGGCCTCGCCGTGCCGATGGGCAGCACCGGCGGCAACATGACCTATGCCCAGATGCACCGCTTCGCCGCCTTCCTGCCGCGCGAGCTTTATCTGCCGTCGTCGGTCTGGGCGGTGCGCGGCGATCCGCGCGTCAAGCTTGATCCGGCGGTGGCGAAGAAGCAGAAGGACTATTTCGCCGCCTTCGCCGCCGCCGGCGCGAGGCCGGACGAGGGTTCGATCCTCGGCTGGGACCCGGCGACCATCGTCGTCGACGCGTTGCGCAAGCTGCCGCCGAACGCTACGGCGCAGCAGCTGCGCGATTATCTGCTGAAGGTGAAAGGCATCGCCGGCGTCAACGGGGTCTACGATTTTGCTGCCGCGCCGCAGCGCGGCCTGACGATCGACAACATCATCGTCTCGGTGTGGGACGCCAAGGTCGATACCTGGAAGGTGATGGCCGCGCCCACCGGCGTTCCGCTCACTAAGTGAATGGCCGAATATTGCCCACGAAGAATTGCCCCCTCACCCAGCATGAGGTAAGGCTCGCCCTTCGACCCACTCAGGGCTCGCCAACCTCAAGAAAGCACCTCCCCCTGAAAGGGGGAGGGGGCACGGTGAGGGGGTGGTTTCGCCAGGATGACAGCCGCCCGTGACTCTGGTGCGCCTGTGTCGTGTAGACGAAGTTTCCGGCGGCGCGCCGCTGCGCGTCGAAGCGGCGGGCGCGGTCTATGCCGTGGCGCGATCGGGCGGCGAAGTCTTCGTGCTTGCCGACCAGTGCACACACGGCCCCGGCAAGCTATCGGAAGGCGCGGTGCTCGGCGGCGAGCTCGAATGCCCGTTCCACCAGGGCCGCTTCAACCTGCGCAGCGGCCGCTCGACCTATCCGCCCTGCACCGAGGCGGTGCGGACCTGGACAGCGACGGTAAAAGTGGGCGAAATATTCATCGACCCCGACGAGTCCGCCCAAGCGGGCTGAAGGAGCCGCGATGAAACGCATCGCTATCAGCATGGGCGATCCGGCCGGCATCGGCCCGGAGATCGCCTTGAAGGCGGCGCTCGATCCGCGCGTGACGCGCCAATGTCGGCCGCTGCTGGTTGGCGATCCGCGCGCCCTGGCGATTCATGCCAAGGCGGCCGGGCTCACGCCCAAGGTCAAGTCGTTCGCCAGCGCGGCATTGGTCGATTGGGCCGGCGACGAGGTCAAGCTGCTGGCGCTCGATATGCTGCACGGCGACGCGCTTCGCCTCGGCACGATCGACGCGGCGCATGGCCGGGCGTCGCTCGCCGCGGCCAAGGCGGCGATCGACGCGGCGCGCGTGGGCGCGGTCGACGCCGTCGTCGCCGCGCCGCAGACCGAAGGCGCGATCAAGGCGGCCGGCGTCGAGTTCGACGGATATCCCAGCTTCGTCGCGCGCTGCACCGGCACGCCGGTCGACGATGCGTTCCTGATGATCTGCTTCGACGACAAGCGCATCGCCCACGTCACGCTGCATGTCAGCCTAGCGCGCGCCATCGCGCTGATCACCAAGGAGCGCGTCGGCCGCGCGCTCGCCGCGGTTGACACCACACTTCGGCAAATGGGCATCGCGCGTCCCAAGATCGCGGTCTCGGGCCTCAATCCGCATGCCGGCGAGGGTGGTCTCTTCGGCCAGGAGGAGATCGAGATCGTCGGACCGGTGATCGTGGCGGCGAAATCCGCCGGCATTGCCGCCGAGGGACCGTTTCCCGCCGATCTGATGTTCCATCGCGTCGGCTACGACGCCTTCCTGGTGATGATCCACGATCAGGGCCACATCGTCGCCAAGCTCCTGGGCCGCAACCGCGCCGCCGGCCTCACCATCGGCACGCCGGTGCTGTTCTCGTCGGTGGCGCACGGCTCGGCGCTCGACATCGCCGGCCAGGGCAAGGCGAGCCACGCCGCCATCGTCGAAGCGGTCGAGCGGCTCGTCGGCAGCGCGCAGGCCAAGGCGGCCTAAGCGGCGTTCAGGCGCTGCGCCGGAAGGCGTGCAGGCGCTCGGCGCCTTGCCATATCTCGAAGCCGTGGAAGCGATTGGGCGCGTTGCCGAGCAGCACATGGCCGAGCTCGATCGCACGCATCAGCTCTTCCACCTCGACATCCTCGCGGCGGATGATGTGGTTGTCGCGGCTGAGCAGGTAACATTTGTATTGGGCCACTTGCGACGAACTCCCCGTATCGCAAGCCATAGCGAGTCGTGTCACCGTGAGCCGATGTCATGACGCGGTCAATCGTGCAAAGCTAAAACTTGGTTGATGCACACAACCGCTATAGAGCTGATTTTGCAGCTTCTTTTATCCGCAGTTGTGGGTGCCTCTTGAAAAATTTGTGACACCGGGCCATAACGCGGCCGTCAATCGACCTTGGGTCGGCCACGTTTACGCTCCTACCGAGCCAGATCAGGTCCCATCCAAAAAAGCGTTTTGACCCGCCGTGCATCCGCGCTGCGGCATTTTCTATGGAGGGACTTTCATGTCCATCGGTACGGTCAAGTGGTTCAACCCGGTCAAGGGCTACGGCTTCATCCAGCCCGACGACGGCCAGAAGGACGTCTTCGTCCACATCTCGGCGGTCGAGCGTTCCGGCATCGGCAATCTGCAAGAGGGCCAGAAGGTCAGCTTCGATATCGAGCGTGGCCAACAGGGCAAGGTGTCGGCGGTCAATCTCAAGTCCGCCTAACGCGAATCTCTTTTCGAATCGACTTGACGCGCGGCGGCTTCGGCTACCCCATTTGCGTTCAGGTTCTGCTATAATCGTCGTCGTTCGTGGTTGTCGTTCAACTTTGTTTCAGGAGGAGATGCGTGGCTAGACGAGTGAGAAGGACGAGTAAGTCGAGCAAGACCATCCGCGCCAACAAGCGCAAGGGCGTGGCGAAAGCGAAGCGCCGCAATCAGCGCCGTCGCGCGACGCGCCGCTAGCCGGCGCTCCATCGACTGAGGAAGGACGCGGCATTGCCCGCGTCCTTCGCCGTTTCTGTAGCCGGCGTTGCTGCCGGGTTGCCATGCCGAGGCCGCGGTTGTCCTGGTCGCGACTGCCGCCTAGATAAGGCCGATGCCGCATTCCTTGCCCACGCTCTTCGTCTCGCACGGCTCGCCGATGCTCGCGGTCGATCCCGGCATCACCGGCGAGTTCTGGAAAAAGCTCGGCCGCATGCTGCCGCGGCCACATTCGGTCTTGGCGGTCTCGGCGCATTGGACGACACGTGAGCCGGCGGTCAACGCCGCCGCGCCGCGCAACGAAACCATCCACGATTTCTACGGCTTTCCCGAGGCGCTCTACCGCATCCGCTACGACGCGCCGGGCGCGCCGGCGCTTGCTGACCGCGTGGTCTCCCTGCTCGAGGCAGCATCGGTTCCGGTACGCATCGATGTGCAGCGCGGTCTCGACCACGGCGCCTGGGTGCCGTTGCAGAACATGTATCCCGACGCCGACGTTCCCGTGGCGCAGCTTTCGGTGCAGCCGCAGCGCGACGCCCGCTGGCACGTGCGGCTCGGTCAGGCGTTGCGGCCGCTCAAGGACGAAAGCGTGCTGGTGCTAGCGACCGGCGGCGCGGTACACAATCTGCGCGAGATGGCGCACGACGGCGGACCGACGCCGGCCTGGGCAAAGAATTTCGACGACTGGCTGGCAGCGACGCTGGCTGCCGGCAAGGAGAAGGACTTTCTCGATTGGGAAACGGCCGCGCCCGAAGCGCAGCGCGCGCAGCCGACGCCCGAGCATTTCCTGCCGATCTTCGTCGCCTACGGCGCCGCTGGCGAGCATCCCAAGGTGACACGCCTCAACCACGGCTTCACGCTCGGCAGCATGAGCATGGCGGTCTACGAATTCGCCGTCTGAACGCGACGCGCAGCTAAAGCTTTTCGAGCACTTTGAGTATCTCATCGGGCTCGGCGCGCACCAGGATGTCGCCGTTGACGAAGGCGTAGCGGATCACGCCTTTTCGGTCGATGACGAAGGCCGACGGCATCGGCAGCGTCCACATGTCGTTGCCATGCCGCACTTCGAGGTCGCATTTATAGTCCTCGAGGGACTTGTGGTATTCGTCGGGCACGCGATAGACGATGCCGAACTGCATCGCGATGCCGTTGTCGATGTCGCACAGAACATCGTAGTGCGGGCTATTGCGCTGCTTGGCGCGCAGCGCCAAGCCGTTGGTGTCGGCGGTCAGAGCCACTAGCCGCGCCTTGGTCGCTTCGATCCGCGGCAAGGCGTCGGCGAGCGTCGAGCTGTCGATGCCGGTACTGCTGGTGCTGGGCTTGTTCTCGCGCCTCGCGACGCTGCCGATGCTCAGCATGACCCTCGTGATCCAGGCCTTCGTTTATCCCGAGGACTGGATCGAGCATCTCGGCTGGGCGGCCTTCCTGCTGCTGATCCTCACGCGCGGTCCCGGTCCGATTGCGCTCGACAATTTCGTCGCCAGGTGGCTCGAGCGGTAGAGCGGCCCTACGGCGTTGCGTTGAGCCGCTTCAATCCGTCCTGCGCCTCTTTCATCTTGGGATCGAGCTTGAGCGCCGTCCGATAGTCGGCGACCGCCTGATCGCGTTTGCCGAGCTTCTCGTAAATTTCCGCCCGGGTCTCGATGACGGCGGCGTTCTTCGGCGCCAGGATCAGCGCCATGTCGACGTCGCGCAGGCCTTTGACGTCCTCGCCCTTGCGGTGATAGGCCCAGGCGCGGTTGTTGTAGGCATAGACCAGCATCTTGTCGGTCTGCTTGTCGGTCGCGATCAGTGCCGTGCAGCCGGCGATCGCCTCGTCGGGCTGGGCGCTGGCGCAGTACAGGGCGTTGGCTCCGGGCGTTTGCGCCCAGGCCATTGGCGCCGCCAGCGTCAATGCCAATGCGATCGCGACTTTGCGCATGAAACGGTCCGCGCGCCTACCTTCAGGCCCGGGTCGCCACGCCCTTGTCGGCGAGCACCTGCTTGAGCTCGCCGTTCTCGTACATCTCGCTGACGATGTCGCAGCCGCCGACTAACTCGCCCTTGACGTAGAGCTGCGGGATCGTCGGCCAGTTGGAGAATTCCTTGACGCCTTGGCGGATCGCCGGGTCGGCGAGCACGTCGATGCCTTTGAACTTGACGCCCATCTGGGTAAGGATCTGCACCACGCGGGCGGAGAAGCCGCATTGCGGAAAAACCGGCGTGCCTTTCATGAATAGCACGACGGTATTGTCGGCGATGTCCTGCTTGATGCGGTCGGTGACGGTGGCGTCGGTGGCCATGTGATCCTCGCGATGAAACCGGTTCGTCTCTGCTTCACTCTTCGGGCGCGCTGGTCTGCAAGGCCAGCGCGTGCAACTCGTTGCCCATGCGGCCCTGGAGCGCGGCATAGACCATCTGGTGCTGCTGCACCCGGCTCTTGCCCTTGAAGGCCAGCGACACCACGAGAGCGGCATAATGGTCGCCGTCGCCGCGCAAATCCTCAATGGTGACGCGCGCGCCGGGCAGGCCGTCCTTGATAAGCTTTTCGATCGTCGCCGCGTCGAGCGCCATCCGCGTCCCTATTGCGCCATGTAGGCCGGCAGCCACGCCTCGTTGAGGCGCTTCAATTCCGCCACGGATATGGCATTGCCTCCCGCCAGTGTCAACGCGGCGCCGCCGGTTTTGCCCACAACGCGGGCGGGGACATTGGCCTTCTGCGCCGCCTGGAGCAGCGCGCCGGCGTTGCGACAAGTCAGCACATAGCGCGCCTGGTCCTCGCCGAACCAGAAGCCGTGCGCCGGTATGTCCTGCGGCGCCGAAATCGTGACGCCGATGCCGCCGGCCATTGCCATTTCTGCGAGGGCGACAAGGAGCCCGCCGTCGGCGACGTCGTGGCAGGCGGAAATCGCGCCGGCGAGGATCTGCGCGCGCACGAAATCGCCGTTACGGCGCTCGGCCTTGAGGTTGACTGACGGCGGCGAACCTTCCTCGCGGCCCAACAGCTCGCGCAGATAGAGCGACTGACCGAGCCAGCCTTTGGTCTCGCCGACGACGACGACGATATCGCCCTCGCGCTTGAAGGCGAGCGACACCGATTTTGCGGCGTCATCGATGAGCCCGACGCCGCCGATTGCAGGAGTGGGTAAAATTCCGCTGCCGTTGGTCTCGTTGTAGAGCGAAACGTTGCCCGAGACGACCGGATAGTCGAGCGCCAGGCAGGCCTCCCGCATTCCCTCGATACAGAGAGCAAATTGTCCCATGATCTCGGGCCGCTCGGGATTGCCGAAATTCATGTTGTCGGTGATGGCGAGCGGCAGGGCGCCCACTGCGGTCAGGTTGCGCCAGTTCTCGGCCACTGCCTGGGCGCCGCCGCGCTTCGGATCGGCGGCGCAATAGCGCGGCGCGCAATCGGTGGCAAGCGCCAGCGCCTTCTTGCGCCCGGGAAGGCGCACCACGGCGGCGTCGCCGCCCGGCCGTTGCACGGTGTGGCCCATCACCAGATGGTCGTATTGCTCCCAGATCCAGCGTTTGGACGCCAGGTCCGGACAGGCGACGAGCGTCTTGAGCGCGGCGATCGGCTCGCGCGCCTCGACGCTTTTCGCCGCGAGCTCGGGCAGGGCTGGGGCGGGCGTCCACGGCCGCTCATACAACGGTGCCTCGGTGACCAAGGGGCCGACCGGCATGTCGGCCACCGTCCGGCCGTGCATGGTCAGCACCAGCCGGCCGCTGTCAATGACGCGGCCGATAACCGCGAAATCCAATTCCCATTTGTCGAAGATCTGGCGCGCGAGCTCCTGCCGCTCGGGCTTGAGGATCATCAGCATGCGCTCCTGGCTTTCGGAGAGCATGATCTCGTAAGGGCTCATCGCCGTCTCGCGCGTCGGCACCATGTCGAGCGCCATCTCGATGCCGAGCCCGCCCTTGCCGGCCATCTCGACCGACGACGAGGTGAGGCCGGCCGCGCCCATGTCCTGGATGGCGACGATGGCGTCGGAAGCCATCAGCTCGAGGCAGGCCTCGATCAGCAATTTCTCGGTGAAGGGATCGCCGACCTGCACGGTGGGGCGCTTGCTTTCGTTGTCCTCGCTGAATTCCGCCGAGGCCATGGTGGCGCCGTGGATGCCGTCGCGCCCGGTCTTGGCGCCGACATAGATCACCGGATTGCCCGGGCCGGCGGCGGCCGAATAGAAAATGCGGTCGGCGCGGGCGAGGCCCACGGTCATGGCATTGACCAGGATGTTGCCGTTATAGCTCGGGTGGAAATTGCATTCGCCGCCCACGGTCGGCACGCCGACACAGTTGCCATAGCCACCGATGCCCCGCACCACGCCGTCGATCAGGTGCTTGGTCTTGGGATGGTCGGGGCTGCCGAAGCGCAGGGCATTGAGGTTGGCGATGGGCCGCGCGCCCATGGTGAAGACGTCGCGGAGGATGCCGCCGACGCCGGTCGCCGCGCCCTGATAGGGCTCGATGAACGACGGATGGTTGTGGCTCTCCATCTTGAAGATGGCGGCGTCGCCGTCGCCGATGTCGATGACGCCGGCGTTCTCGCCCGGGCCGCAGATGACGCGCGCGCCCGTCGTCGGCAATTTCTTGAGCCAAACCTTCGACGACTTGTAGGAGCAATGCTCACTCCACATCACCGAGAAGATGCCGAGCTCGGTGAAATTGGGTGTGCGGCCCATGATGCGGCAGACGCGCTTGAACTCGTCCTCGCTGAGGCCGAACTGCCGCGCCTGGTCGAGGGTCGCTGCGGAGTCCGCGCCGGTGTCGGGACTCACGCCAGCGCCTCGGCGAGCGAGGCGAAGAAGCCCTGGCCGTCGGTGGCGCCCAAGAGCGGATCGGTCGCGTCCTCGGGGTGTGGCATCAATCCCAGCACGTTGCGTTTCTCGTTGAGGATGCCGGCGATGGCGCGCGCCGAGCCGTTGTCGTTGGCGTCGTCGGCGATTTCACCGGTCGCGCTGCAATAACGGAAGGCGACACGACCGTCGCCTTCGAGCCGATCGAGTGTGTCCTTGTCGGCGAAATAATTGCCGTCGTGATGCGCCACCGGCACGCGGATCACCTGGCCGGCGTTGTAGCGCCGCGTGTAGACACTCTGGCTGGTCTCGACCCTGAGATGCACGTCCTTGCAGTGGAAGCGCAGGGTCCGGTTGGTCAGCAATACGCCGGGCAGCAAACCGGCCTCGGTGACGATCTGGAAGCCGTTGCAGATGCCCAAAACCGGAGTTCCGGCTTCGGCGCGCGCCTTGACCTCACGCATGATCGGCGAATACGCCGCCATCGCGCCGCAGCGCAGATAATCGCCATAGGAAAAGCCGCCGGGAATGACGATCAGATCGGCCTTGGGCAAGTCGCTGTCGCGGTGCCAGACCTTGAGGGGCGCCTTGCCGGTCGCACGGTGCAGCGCGTCATGCACGTCCTGCTCGCGATTCGAGCCAGGGAACAGGATGATCGCGGCTTGCATAGACGGGCGGCCTCGGGCGGGCGGGATACGCCCTTGAGATAGCCCGCGCCGGGCGGGCGTTCAAGAGTGCTTAGCCCCCGAGTCGAGTGCCGCGACCATGGCGGTGACCAGCGGCTTGAGGTGGAACGAGCCGCCGGCGGGCACGATGGCGACGCGGCCACCGAGCTTCTCGACCGCGGCGCCGACCACCGGACCGATCGCGGCGATCTTGGTGCGCGCCAAGCCGTCGCGCAGCTGCGTTTCCTTGCCGCGCTCGCGCGCCACCTCGGCCAGACGCTCGAGCTGCATTGAGCCGGTGAAGGCGATGGCGTCGAGCCTGCCGGCGGCGAGCTCGTCAATCAGCGCGACGACCTGGCCGGTCTCGGCGTCGGTGGCGTAGCGATACGGCACGATGGAATCGGGCGTGGCGCCGGCTTGCGCCAGGAAATCGAGCAAGGCGGCGTTGGGATTGCCGGGATAAAGCTGCACGCCGATCAAACGGCCCTTGAGGTTCTCGCGCGCCAGCGTGGCGATCACGCTGGCGGTGGTCGGTTCGGCGGCGGTCAGGGCCGCCTTGAGGCCCAATTCGCGCAGCGCGCGCACCGGCTTCGGCCCGCGCGTGACGGTGCGGAGCTTGCCGAGCGCGGCGACGACATCGGCTTCGATGCCGGCGCGGCGGGCAATGCCGATCAGCCGGCGCAGACCTTCGCCGGTGAGCAGAATAAGGTCGTCGAAGCGGCTCTCAACTAGCCGCTTGAGCCAGGCCGCGGCCGTCGCCGGATCGTCAAGGTCGCGGATCGCCACCAACGGGCAACGCAGCGTCGTCGCGCCGTGCTCCTCGAGCATACGCGCGAACAGGTCGATCTCGCGGCTTTCGGGCACCGCGATGCGCTTGCCGGAGAGGGGGCCGGTCATATCCGAAGCTATGCAAAATTCTGCTGGCTTGCCAACTGCCTCCGTCATTGCGAGCGAAGCGAAGCAATCCAGAGCCGGTGCGAGTGCTGGATTGCTTCGGCTGCGTTCCGCGCAGCCTCGCAATGACGAAATGGAAATCAGCCCTGAATCTCGACCCGGTAGCTTTCGATCAGCGTGTTGGCGAGCAGCTTCTCGCACATCGTCTCGACCTCGCGTTTGGCCTTGACCGGGTCGCTCTCGCTCAATTCGAGATCGATCACCTTGCCTTGGTGCACTTCGCCGACGCCGTTGAAGCCGAGCGAGGCGAGGGCGTGCGAGATCGCCTTGCCCTGCGGATCGAGCACGCCCGATTTGGGCATGATCTGGACGCGCGCCTTGACCACTAGTGCACGACCTGCGGCGCACGCGCGTTGCCCGGCGAACCTTCGTTCAAGAGGCCGAGGCGGCGCGCGACTTCCTGATACGCCTCTTCGACCTTGCCGAGATCGCGGCGGAAGCGGTCCTTGTCGAGCTTCTCGTTGGTCTTCAAGTCCCACAGGCGGCAGTTGTCGGGGCTGATCTCGTCGGCCAGGACGATGCGCATCTCGTCGCCTTCGTAGAGCCGGCCGAACTCGAGCTTGAAGTCGATCAAGCGGATGCCGATGCCGAGGAACAGGCCGGTGAGGAAGTCGTTGACGCGCAGCGACATCTGCATGATGTCGTCGAGGTCCTGGGTCGAGGCCCAGCCGAAGGCGGTTATGTGCTCCTCCGACACCATCGGGTCGCCGAGCTCGTCCTTCTTGTAATAATACTCGACGATCGAGCGCGGGAGCGACGCGCCTTCCTCAAGGCCGAAACGCTTGGCGAGCGAGCCGGCGATGACGTTCCTGATCACGACCTCGACGGGGATGATCTGCACCTGCTTGACGAGCTGCTCGCGCATGTTGAGCCGGCGAACGAAATGCGTCGGCACGCCGATCTCGGCCAGGCGCAACATCAGGTACTCGCTGATGCGGTTGTTGAGCACGCCCTTGCCGGTGATCGTGCCCTTCTTCTGGTTGTTGAAGGCGGTGGCGTCGTCCTTGAAATACTGGACGAGGGTGCCGGGCTCGGGGCCCTCGAACAGCACCTTGGCCTTGCCTTCGTAGATTTGCTTGCGTCGGGTCATGTCCGCCTCGGCGGAAATAGGGAGGCAAGACTTTATATAGCAAGCGGAACCCGCCGCGCCAACGCCGCTGCGTCGCACCGCATCGAGTCGTGCACAGGCTTTTTAGGTTGGAATGTCACGCCAGGGCGCGGGCTTAGGCTGCCAGGCGGCGAAGCGGAATTTCGCCTTGCGCCGGCCGGGCGCGGGCAAAGCCACGAGCGCGCTCGACACCGTGCCGAAGCCCTCGGGCGTCAGGAAGCGCATTGCGTTGGCGGCGCCGTCCGCCGGATCGGGGCGGTCGTCGGCCAGCAGCTTTTCCCACGCCGTCCAGTCGCCGGCCGTTGGATCGGGCGTCTTGGCGCGCTCGAACAGCGGGCGATAGCGCTCGAGGCGCGGCGTCGCGTCGTCGAGATCGCCGGCAGCGATCATCGCCAGGCCCGGCTTGATTTCGCGGAGTTCAATCGGGCGGTGGCCGCTCGGGTCGGCGTGCTTGAGCCAGAACGCCTCGCGGTTGTCGGCGAGGATCAGATTGAAGGTGCGATAGGCCTTGGGATCGAGCCCGGCGAGCGCATGTCCTGCCGCCGCCGCATCGGCGTGATCGAGCGCCTCGAGCACCAGCTCGCCGCGCGAGCGCGCGCCCGGCGCCGGACCGAGCGAGCCGAAGCGGTTGAGGATGCCGGCCAGCAAGCCGCGGTCGTTGATGCCAAACCACGAGCCGCCGGCCAGATCGTCGAGGCCGGCGACCACCTCGGGCCGGTCGCGCCAGTGCCGCGCCGGCGACTGCCACGGCCGGCCGATCATCTCGTCGCGATTGGCGCCGACCACCACCGGCCAGTCGTGGCCCGGCCGACGCAGGATGACGAAGGTGCACATGCGGCGGCGATGATGAACCGGCGTGCGCGCTTTGTGTAGCGCCGCGGAGGGTCTACACTGCGGTGCATGACCACCTTCAACGAACGCGAAAAAGCCGAAGAGGCGAAGTTCCATCACGACCAGGAACTTGCCTTCAAGGCGCGCGCCCGGCGCAACCATCTGTTCGGCCTGTGGGCGGCGGACAAGCTCGGCCTGCGCGGCGACGCCGCCGAACACTACGCTCGCGAGCTGATGGCGGCGGCCTTCGGCAAGCACGGCGACGAGGCGGTGCTCGCCAAGATTGAGGCCGACTTCAAGGCCAAGGGCGTCGACGTGACGCTCGACTCCGCCCGCATCCGGTTCGAGCTCGATCGCTGCTTGGCCGACGCTAAGAAGCAGCTCGGCGCCCCGCGCTAGAAGAATTTTCCGGCGCGGGCCGGCCGCCTACTTGTGGAGCGCGCTCTTCGGGTTGAGGCTCGAGATGTGCCCGCTCTCGGTGCCGGCCGTCGGATCGATCACGGCGTTGATCAGCGCCGGCTTGCCGGCGGCGAGCGCGGCGCTGACCGCCTTCTGCAGATCCGCGCTTTTCTCGACGTGATAGCCGACGCCGCCGAAGGCCTCGATCATCTTCTCGTAACGCGAGTTCGGCAGCAGGCCGGTGGGCGAGGGCGGCACGCCCGGCTGATCGCCGCGATAAATGCCGCTGTTGTTGAAGATCACGGTGACGATCGGCAGCTTATAGCGGCAGATCGTCTCGATCTCCATGCCGCAGAAGCCGAAGGCGCTGTCGCCTTCGACGGCGACCACCGGTTTGCCGCTGACCGTGGCGGCGCCGACGGCATAACCCATGCCGATGCCCATGACGCCCCAGGTGCCGCTGTCGAGGCGATGACGCGGCTCCTTCATGTCGAGGATGTTGCGGCCAAAATCGAGCGTATTGGCGCCCTCGTTGACGACATAGACGTCCGGCCGCTCGGCGAGCGCGCTGCGCACGGCACGCAAGGCGCTGAAGAAGTTCATCGGCGTCGGGTCGGCGTTGAGCCGCGCCGCCATCTTCTCGATGTTCTTCTGCTTCTGCTGCGCCACCCCGTCGAGCCACGTCGCGCTCGGCTTGATCTGGCCGGGCTTGAGTGCGGCGAGGAAAGCCGCCATCGCCGATTTGATGTCGGCGGTCACCGGCGCTTCGATCGGACGGTTGCTGTCGATCTCGGTCGGCGCGATGTCGACCTGGATGAAGCGCGTGTTGCCCGACCAGGTCGGTGGCTTGCCGTGCGACAGCAGCCAGTTGAGGCGCGCGCCGACCAGCATGACGACGTCGGCATTCTTGAGGACAAACGAGCGCGCCGCCGCCGCCGATTGCTTGTGATCGTCGGGCAGCAGGCCCTTGGCCATGGACATTGGCAGGAACGGAATGCCGGTCTTCTCGACGAACGCGCGGATGTCCTTGTCGGCTTGCGCATAGGCTGCGCCCTTGCCGAGGAGGATGAGCGGCCGCTCGGCCTTGCCCAGCAGATTGAGCGCGCGGGTGATCGACTCCGGCGAGGGGATCGACGCGGGCGCCGGTTCGACGACCTTGATGAGCGACTTCTTGCCCGCCTCGATGTCGAGGACCGAGCCGAGCACCGCCGCGGGCAGGTCGAGGTAGACGCCGCCCGGCCGTCCCGACGACGCGGCATGGATGGCGCGCGCAATGCCGACGCCGATGTCCTCGGGCCGGTTGACGCGGAACGACGCCTTGGCGAAAGGCTTCGCCGCAGCCATCTGGTCCATTTCCTCGTAGTCGCCCTGCTCGAGATCGACGATCGGGCGCTCGCTCGAGCCGCTGACCAGGATCATCGGGAAGCAGTTGGTGGTGGCGTTGGCGAGGGCGACGAGGCCGTTGAGGAAGCCCGGCGCAGAGACCGTCATGCAGACGCCCGGCTTCTGCGTCAGATAGCCGGCGATCGCGGCGGCATTGCCGGCATTCTGCTCGTGCCGGAAGCCGTAGACCCGCATGCCCTCGGCTTGCGCCAGGCGCAAGAGGTCGGTGATCGGAATGCCGGCGACGGTGTAAATCGTGTCGATGCCGTTGAGCTTCAGCGCATCCACCACCAGGTGAAAGCCGTCGGTCATCGTTTGCGGAGCTTGCGAATCCATCTCTCTCGTCCTCTATCGTCCCTTGGGCAATTTCAATTCGACCCCCACCGGCCGTCCACACGGCCGGCCGTGCCCGGCCAGAATCGTCAAAGCAGCGTCTTTGAATACCTCAAGCCGCCGGCCGTCAACACCTGTCGAGCAAAAAACCCTCACACCGGCGCAATTTTGTACCCCGGACGGCTCGCTCGCCCTGCGCTCCGGTCATCCGGCTGGCGCGAGCCCCACGCGCCAGCGACACCGATCGCGCCCGACGCCCGGTGCGGCCAACCGGTGCGGCGAAAAGTCACCCTGACGGTCTGGGCCGTTCGGATCGTGAAGGACAGGATGCCTGCCAGGATCATTCCGGCGCCAGCCTGTCCAGGGGCTTACCAACGTCGGGATTCCGGTGAGTGTCGCATCCGACGGCCCTAAACCTGCGGTTGAAGGCGATGCAAGCCGCAAAACCAATTGACTTTAGTTAGCCCGGCATAACTAAATAGTGTTCAGGTATGCCACGGCGCGTAGCCGGGGCGGACCAAAGGAAACAACTAGAAACCCCGGGGAGGGAGGAAGACCGATATGTCACAGGCCTCAATGACGACGCGAGGGTCCTTCACATCGACGCGATGGACCCAGCTCATTCTCGGCATCATTTGCATGTCGTCCGTCGCCAACTTGCAATATGCGTGGACGCTGTTCGTTCTGCCGATCACGAAGCAGTTCGGATGGTCCAAGGCCGAGATCCAGGTCGCCTTCACGATCTTCATTCTCTGCGAAACCTGGCTGGTGCCCATCGAGGGCTGGATCGTCGACCGCATCGGGCCGCGCTGGATGATTCTGGCCGGCGGCATCGGCACCTTCCTCGCGTGGGCCATCGATTCCCAAGCGACCCAGCTGTGGGAGTTCTATGTCGGCGGCGCCTTGGCCGGCTTCGCCGGCGGCGCGGTGTACGGCACCTCGGTTGGCAACGCGCTCAAGTGGTTCCCCGATAAGCGCGGCCTGTGCGGCGGCTTGACCGCGGCGGGCTTCGGCGCTGGCGTGGCGATAACCGTCGCGCCAATCCGGGCGATGATAGAATCCAGCGGCTTTGCGCACACCTTCCTGGTGTTCGCGATCATCCTAGGCGCAATCGTCGTCATCTGCTCGCAGTTCATCCGCGCGCCGCGCGCGGAGGAAATGCCGCCGATGGATAAGATCAAGACACGCCAGGGCGTCGAGGATCAGCCGCCGCAAAAGGCACTGAAGTCGCCGATCTTCTGGACCATGTACGCCATGTTCTTCCTGGTCGCGGCGGGCGGCCTCATGTCGGCGGCGCAGCTATCGCCGATCGCGCATGAACGCGGTATCTCCAGTACCACCGTGACGTTCCTGGGCATCACCGGACCGGCGATCGTCATCGCGCTCAGCATGCACAGCATCACCAACGGCATCGGACGGCCGCTCAACGGCTGGATTTCCGACCATATCGGCCGCGCCAACATGATGTGCATCGCCTTCGGCATTGAGGCGGTTTGCCTCGCGGCGTTTGGATTCTTCGGCACGTCGCCGATCGCGTTCATCATCACCGACGCGCTGGTGTTCCTGTTCTGGGGCGACATCTTCAGCCTGTTCGCGGCGACCGTGGGCGACGCCTTCGGCCGCAAGTACGTGACCGTGAACTACGGCCTGATGTACACCGCCAAGGGCGTGGCCTCGCTGTTCGTGCCGCTGGGCAACGTGCTGACGCACGCCACCGGCAACTGGCACGCCGTCTATACGGTCGGCTGCTGCATGAACATCGTGGCCGTGCTGCTGGGCTTCTTCATCCTGCGCCCGGTCATCAATAACCGGCTCAAACAGGCCGGTGAGCTGGCCGGTGCGCCGGCTGCGGCGCGGGCTCGTTAGGCCCGGCGTCGTCGAACGACAAACGGAGGAGGGAAGCGGAATTCGGATAGGGTGACGGGGGGAGAGAACTAGGCCGCTGGCCGCGGCCAACCCCCTTTTTCTCGCCTCGCTATCCGATGGAATCCCGCCTCTCTCTCCGTCCCGTTCTCCGGCCGGTTGCCGGAAACGGGCCATCGGCAGACGGAGGTCGGTCGCCGGGATGGCCGGTTCGATTCAATCGTTGCTGATCGTCGGACTGGTTTCAGCCGGTGGCCTCGCCATCCGGCTGTTGTCGCTTTTCGGGCCGGTGCCCGTCGCCTGGGCGATCACCATTGCGGTGGGGGTCGTCACCTTTGCCGCCGCATCGGTTCTGCTCGGGATCGGCCTCGCCGTTGCGCTGCTCGGGCTGATCTAGCGCCGGCGCTGTTCGCCACGGTAGACAGCCGTTCGCCGCCGCCGATCGCTTCTCGCTCCGATGCGTGCCGGCTTCGCCGTTTCAGTCGGCGGCGGATTGCGACTCGGCGGTGCGCGACCGCGTGCGGAGATGAATCAGGGTGTCGCGCTGGCGCTCCTGCTGTACCACATGCGCGCGCACCTGGAGCAAGTCGCGGCGCGCGACCAGACCGACCACGACCTCGTCGTCGCGCCGCAGAACCGGGACGCGGCCGGTATCGGCGGCTGCCATTCGATCCGCCAGCTCGCCGACCAGTTCGTCCTCGTAGCCGGTGACCAAGTCGCGTTCCGCCATCAGATCGCGCAGCGCGTAGCCGGCGGGCCAGCCTTCCATCGTCCAGCGCAAGGCGTCGGAGCGCGCGACCATGCCGACGAGGCGGCCGTCGGCATCGACCACCGGATAGCTCTTGTGGCGCGACGACGCCTCGGGCCCGGTGAAGAACGCGATGGCGTCACCAACGGGTATGTCGGCCGCAAGCGTGTCGACCGGCGCCGCCATGATGTCGCCCACGCGCATGGTTTCGAACGGATCGACGACATACTCCCGCATCACGTGGTGGCCGCGGCGCGCCACCTTTTCGGTGAGGATCGAGCGCCGGAGCAGCAGCACGGTCGTCGCGTGCGCCGCGATGCAGGCGATCGAGAGCGGCAGCATCGCGCCGAGGTTGTGGGTCAATTCGACGGCGAAGACGATGGCGGTGAGCGGTGAGCGCATCGTCCCGCCCATCATCGAGGCCATACCGAGCAGTGCCCACAAGCCGATCTCGCCGACGGGCATCGCGCTGCCGAACAGCGCGCCGAGCGCGCCGCCCATGATGAGCAACGGCGCAAGCACGCCACCGGTGGTTCCCGAGCCGAGCGCGATCGACCAGATGATCGCCTTGATGACCAACAGGCGCACCGCTGGCAGCGCGCTCATGTCGCCGTGCAGCAGCGCGGCGATGTTGTCGTAGCCGACGCCCAGTGCGTGCGGCTCGATCAGGCCGCCGAGGCCGATGACCGCGCCGCCCAGCATCGGCCACCACATCCAGTGAATCGGCAGCCGGCGGAACAAATCCTCGCTGGCATAGACCATCTGGGTGAGCAGGCCGGAGGCGAGGCCGGCGATGATGCCGAGCGCGCCGGCCAACAACAGGCCGACCACTGGCAGCGCGGGGCTCGTCGCCATCGGGAACAGCACGTCCGAGCCCATCAGCAAGGGGCGCCAGGCCTCGGCCACGATCGCGGCGACCGCGACCGGAATGAAGCTGCGCGGTTTCCACTCGAACAGCAGCAGTTCGACGGCCAGCAGCATCGCCGCGATCGGCGTGCCGAAGGTGGCGCTCATGCCGGCGGTGGCGCCCGCCACCAGCAGCGTCTTGCGTTCGGCATTCGACAGCGAAAAGAACTGGCCGAACAGCGATCCAAACGCGCCGCCGGTCATGATGATCGGGCCCTCGGCGCCGAACGGACCGCCAGTGCCGATCGAGATCGCCGACGACAGCGGCTTGAGCATGGCGACCTTGGGCTCGATCCGGCTGTTGCCGATGAGGATGGCTTCCATCGCCTCGGGAATGCCATGACCGCGGATTTTCTCCGAGCCGAAACGCGCCATCAGGCCGACGACGAAGCAGCCTGCGACCGGGATGAGCACGGAGATCGGGCCCAGCACGGTGCCGACGATCGAGGCGGGCGCGTCGCTGAACTGGCTGTGATAGGCCAGGTTGGTCACCAGATAAATGAGACGGAGCAGGACGGCGGCGGCGATCGCGCCGGCGGTGCCGACGACGAACGCCATCGCCACCAGGATCAAAAGCCGGCGATCGGTGGTGAAATCGCGCAACCGGTCGGTGGCGATTTCGGTGATGCTGCTCGAGGCTCGATGGGGTCGCGACGGACGGTTCGGCGGAGTGCTGTTGTGCATCTGCGAGGGGCTGTGGGGGAAATGATGCTGTGAGCGGCGCGAATTATACCGCAATGCGATATGTATATAGCATCAAGCTTCGCCTTGTGAATTGCGGCCGGATGCCGCGCCGCGATGGGCAAGATGGTTAAAATGACGGACAAGGCGCGCCGCCTGACACGCACGGACTACCTGCGACTCGCGGAATTTCGCCATATTTTGCGCCGTTTTCTGGTCTTCAGCGGACGCGCGGCCGAGCATGCCGGCCTGATCGCGCAGCAGCACCAGGCGCTGCTGGCGATCAAGGGGTATCCCGGTCCCGGTGGCCACCATCGGCGATCTGGCAACCCGACTCGCCATCCGTCACCACAGCGCGGTTAGACTCGTCGACCGGTTGGTCGCCAAGGCGCTGGTCAGGCGCCGGCCCGCGACGGTGGATCGTCGCCAAATCCGGCTTGAGCTCACGCCCCGGGCCGAAACCCTGCTGGCGCGGCTGTCGGTGGCACATCGCGACGAGCTCGAACGGCTGGCGCCGTTGCCGAGTGCCTTGTTGGACGCATTCGGCCGCCCGCGGGAGCTCCGCGGCCAGCAAATCCGCCGCTTTCGCCGCCGCCATGCAGTTAGTTGACTATAGCTAACTAATGGCCTAAGAACCCATTCGTGTGGTGAATACGCCAGCTCCCTGAACCCCGCTTCGGCGGGGTTCTTTTTTTCCGGCTTACCGACGTGAGGTGTGCGACGGACGGTGCGGATCACGCCTTGCCGAAGACGCGCCGGAAGATCGTGTCGACGTGCTTGACGTGATAGGCGTGGTCGAAATGCTTGGCCAGCGCCGCCGGCTTGATGTGGCGTGACACCTCGGCATCGGCCTTGAGCAGTTCGGCGAAGGCACCCTTACCGCGCCACGCCGCCATGGCGTTGCGCTGCACCGCCTGATAGGCCGATTCGCGGCTCATGCCGGCCTGGGTCAGCGCCAGCAACACGCGCTGCGAGTTCACCAGCCCGCCGAGGCTGTCGAGGTTCTCGCGCATGCGTTCGGGATAGACCATCATCTTGTCGACGATCTCGGCCATGCGCGCCAGCGCGAAATCGAGCGCGATGGTGGCGTCGGGCGCGATCACGCGCTCGACCGCCGAATGCGAGATGTCGCGTTCGTGCCACAGCGCCACGTCCTCGAGCGCCGGCGTCACCGCGCCGCGGATCAGGCGCGCCAGGCCGGTGACGTTCTCCGACAATACCGGATTGCGCTTGTGTGGCATGGCGCTCGAGCCCTTCTGGCCAGGCGCGAAATATTCCTCGGCTTCGCGCACCTCGGTGCGCTGCAAGTGGCGAATCTCGAGCGCCAGGTTCTCGAGCGAACCGGCGATCACGCCGAGCGTCGCGAAGAACATGGCGTGCCGGTCGCGTGGCACGATCTGGGTCGAGACCGGCTCGGGGGCAAGGCCGAGATTCTTGGCGACGTATTCCTCGACTTCGGGCGCGACGTTGGCGAAGGTGCCGACCGCGCCCGAGATCTTGCAGGTGGCGATCTCGGCGCGCGCCCGAATCAGCCGCTCGCGGCCGCGCGCGAATTGCGCGAAATGGCCGGCGAGCTTGAGACCGAAGGTCGTCGGCTCGGCATGTATGCCGTGGCTGCGGCCGATGCACAGCGTCTTCTTGAATTTGAAGGCGCGGCGCTCGAGCGCCGCCAGCAGGCGATCGAGATCGGCGATCAGGATGTCGGACGCCTGGGTCAGCTGCACCGCAAGGCAGGTATCGAGCACGTCGGATGAGGTCATGCCCTGGTGGATAAAACGCGCCTCGGGCCCGACATGCTCGGCGAGGTTGGTCAAGAAGGCGATGACGTCGTGCTTGGTCTCGCGCTCGATCGCGTCGATGCGCGCGATCTCGAACTTGCCCTTGTCGCGCAGGGCCTTAGCGGCCGATTTCGGCACCGTGCCCTGTTTGGCCATGGCGTCGAGGGCATGCGCCTCGATCTCCAACCAAATGCGGAAACGGTTCTCCGGCGCCCAGATGGCGCTCATTCCCTTTCGGCTGTAGCGGGGAATCATTGGTTTGGTTCTCCCGGCACGCGATACCATGCCGGCAACACCGGGTAAACCTTACCGTTACATCGAGGCCCCGGCGCATAAAAAAGGTCCGGCACGCGTGAGCGAGAGCTGGCTCGGGGAATCTGGACAGTGGGATAAGTAGAGTTTCTGCCTGACCACAGCCAGGATGGCCTGCGATCAGGAGGGACGATGAGCAGACGGGCACGGCGGAACCACACACCGGCATTCAAGGCGAGAGTGGCGTTGGCGGCGGTGAAGGGCGATCTGACGCTGACGGACCTGGCGCAGCAGTTTGATGTCCATCTGAACCAGATCACGCAATGGAAGGCGCAGCTTCTGGACGGTGCGGCCGGGGTGTTCGACGGGCGGTCTGGGCGTTGCGCGCTGGCGGTCGATGTGAAGGCGCTGCATGCGAAGCTCGGAGAGCTGACGCTGGAGAACGATTTTTTGGAAGGTGCGCTCGGCAAAGCGGGCGTGCTGAGCGCAAAGCGATGATCGACCGGTCGCATGCTCTGCCGGTCGCCAAACAGGCGGCAGCGCTGAGCATCAGCCGGGGCAGCGTCTATTATCTGCCCCGACCGGTCTCGGTGTCCGATCTCGCCATCATGCGCCGCATCGACGAGTTGGATATCGACTTCCCGTTTGCGGGCAGCCGAATGC
Source organism: Allostellaceae bacterium (assembly GCA_050729835.1). Classification (GTDB taxonomy): domain Bacteria; phylum Pseudomonadota; class Alphaproteobacteria; order ATCC43930; family CGMCC-115725; genus REEB95. The sequence goes on from JBOHLS010000016.1 coordinate 58,920, forward strand.
TGCGCGACCTGCTGGCTGCCGCGGGCTTCAGCGTCGGGCGTCTGCACGTGGCGACGCTGATGAAGCACATGGGGATCGAGGCGCTTTATCGCCGGCCGAGCACGTCCAAACCCGCACCAGGGCATAAGACTTACCCGTATCGACTGCGCAAGCTGGCGATCACGCGGCCCGACCAGGTATGGGCCATGGACATCACCTACATCCCGATGGCGCGCGGCTTCGTCAATCTCGCGGCGGTTGTTGACTGGTTCAGCCGCCGGGTCCTGGCGTGGCGGCTGTCGATCACACGATGGAAGCAGCGTTCTGCGTCGAGGCGCTGGAAGAAGTTCTGGCGCGCTACGGCACGCCGGAGATCTGTAAAGTAGGCGACGAGCGCCGATCGCCTTTCGG
>JBOHLS010000017.1:0-56737 GCA_050729835.1 Allostellaceae bacterium
CCGCGTAGGAGGAGTCCGTCCGCAATGCGCCCTTTACATCGCAAAATCAGCCAGAAACGCTCACCTACCGTGCAGCAGTTCGGGCTGACTCGCGAAAATCCGAATTTTTCAGCAAACTGCTAGAGCGTGTTGAAGAGGCCGCCGACCAGGTCGCTGGCGAGGCCAAAGCCGGCGCCGAGGCCGAGGCCCGACATGACGTTGCCCATGAAGCCGCCACCGCTTCCGAAGTAAGGCTGATTCGCCCAACCCCGCGTTTGAACATTCGATTGTGGCAGCGTGTTCACGTGGGTCTCGAGCGCGTGGATGTATTGCGCCATCTGCTCGACCAGCATGAGGGTGGACTGGTTCTGCTTCTGGATGGCGAGCGTCGCCTCACGCAGGTCGAGCACGAGCTCGCGCGCCAAGACGGGATCAAGCACCTTGGCTTGCAGCTTATCGGCAAGGCCCTTGATCTCTTGCGCGACCTGATCGGATTGCTGCTGCAACTGAAGGGCCTGGCTTTCGGCGGTTTGATAGTCCATGTCGGTTCCTCTGTTGAACGTTGCCGGCTTGGCGAGCGCGACCGGATCGATCGTCGACCTCGCTATCCGTCAGGCGAACGGCGCCTGAACCTTGCACGAATGTAATGAAAGTGACGCGCGATCCGCAGTGGCGAGGCGCCATGATGGAAAATCTCTTGGGCAACATCAAGGCGGCGCGACACGCGCGAGGCGCGGTCATACATCGTACCGCATGCGTTCGATCACGTTGCGAGCGTCGAGGCCGCGCGAAGAGCCGCACCGGAATGGCGTCCCCGGGGTGACTCGAACACCCGACCCTCAGTTTAGGAAACTGATGCTCTATCCAGCTGAGCTACGGGGACGCTGTCCGTCGTTATAGCAAGCGCGCCGGGCCGCCGCCATGCGGCCGGGTGCTCAGGCGGCGAGCCGATCCTGTACCGCGCCGTCGAGGCCGAAGCAGGCGGCGACGAGCGCGCTGTCCGGGCCAGCACCGCCATCGACCAGCGCGGCGTGGTCGCTTTCGCTGACGCCGCGACGGACGCCATCGACGCCGCAGACGACGCGTCTGAATCCGGCGTAGGGACGCGCAAGCGCCAGCATGTCGGCACCAGTGGCGCCCCACCAGAACGCATCGCGCTGCATCTCGAGCGGCTTTTCGGGATCGACGCCGGCATGGGCGAACAGCAGGGCACCGTCCTCGGTGAAGGCGGCGCGCCGCAGCGCGCTGAGCCATTGGCGATGGCCGGGCCGGGCGTCGATGGCGTTGCGCAACGCGCCGGTCCAGCGGGTGATCGCCATCGTGCCTTCGCGGCACGCGGCCGCGCCTTGGCGTGGGTCGACGCCGTAGGCGCGCAGCGACGCGTCGAGCCCGCGCGCCAGTATCCACGGCAGCACCTCGCGCGGATTGGGTGCGAATTGCAGCTCCTGCAGTTTCTGCCACATCGCCTCTTGCGTGCCGCGCAGATAGGCGAGATCGCAGGCGAAGGCGCGGCGCCGCGCTAGCGCCAGGGCACGGAACCACAGCAGCGCATCGACCGTCGCGACGGCGTTGTCGCCGGGGCCGAGATAGTTGCCGAGATAGACGATGCGATCGCCGGGCTCGAGGCGCTCGATCAACTGGCGGTGCAACGCGACTAGGCGGCGGGATTCGCCGTTGATCGGCGCGATCGCCCAAACGCGGCGCGCGCGATTGAGGCGGGCGTAGATCTCGCTGTCGCTGGAGACCGCCACCGGCGGCTAAACGGCGGGAGCGACGCGGCTCACGCCGCGCTCAGCATCTGTTCCACGCGCTTCGCCGCCGACGCCTCGTCGATGTTCTCGACGGCCGCGAATTCGCGCACCAGGCGGTCGAGGGCCGCCTGGTAGATCTGGCGTTCGCTGTAGGACTGCTCGGGCTGGCCGACGTTGCGATAGAGGTCGCGCACCACCTCGGCGATCGAGGCCGGATCGCCCGAATTGATCTTGGCCTCGTATTCCTGGGCGCGACGACTCCACATCGTGCGCTTGGCGCGCGAGCGGCCCTTGAGCTTCGAGAGCGCGGCGTCCATCTCCTTGCGGGTCGACAGCCGGCGCAGGCCCGAGTTCTTGGCCTTGGCCACCGGCACGCGCAGGGTCATCCGGTCCTTGTCGAAATGGACGACGAAGACCTTGAGCTGATAGCCGGCGATCTCCTGGTTCTCGATGCCGAGGATCTTGCCAACCCCGTGGGTCGGATAGACCACAAAATCACCGGTCGAGAAACCGAGCGTTTCCGCCAGAGTTTTCTCTTCTTTCTTGCGCGCGATAGCCATTTTGCGGAATGCCCTCAGCCGAAAACGCGAGTGACCCCCGGCCGCTTAAAAGCCTGCGGCAATGGATTCCAATCCCCGGGAAAGACGCACCCATCGTGCATCTAGTGTCATAAATACCACAAATAGCCGGCCAAAGCTAGCGCTGGAGCCATGCATCGCCTGCAGACCGGCACGCAACACACGGAATTATCTGGATTTTTCTCTAGCGCTTGGCTGGGTTCGGGCTGAAGAACTTGACGAACTTATCGGGAACGTCCTTGAAGGCGTCGGCATCGGCCGGCGCCTCGCCCTTGCGGGTGATGTTCGGCCACGAGGTCGAATACTGGCGGTTGGTTTCGACCCATTTTTCCGCCTGCGGGTCGCTGTCCGGCACGATCGCCTCGACCGGGCATTCGGGCTCGCAAACGCCGCAATCGATGCACTCGTCGGGATGGATGACCAGCATGTTGTCGCCCTCGTAGAAACAATCCACGGGGCAGACCTCGACGCAGTCCATGTACTTGCATTTGATGCAGGCTTCGGTCACGACATAGGTCATCGGCGGAACTCAATCGCTGGCTGGGAATCGCCGCTCGTACCACGCGGGGGAAGCCAGTTTCAACCCTTGCCGGATTGGGGGTTTGCTCCGGTCTCGGGCGATAACCCGATATAGGCGCCGCGGGCATGGAACGCGCGCTTGGCCGCGCGTTCCTCGGCGACATGCGCTATGAGGCCGATGGCCCGGCCGATGGCATAAAGCGCCGCCGCGCCGCCTGGCGGAAAGCGCAGTGCGGTGCCGAGTTGCGACATCGCTTGAGGCAAGCTGCGCGGCGTCGGCGAGCGCTGGGGCAACAGCGTGACCAAGGCGCCGGCGCGCGCGTCGGCAGCGACGTCGCTATTGCAATCGAGCGCCGCCAGCCCGGCTGCGACCGAACGCCACGGCGGCAAGCCGACAGCCGCCGCCGCGCGTGCTGCCATGGCGGCGGCGTCGACACCGTTGTCGGCCGCCAGGATCAGGCCAGCGCGCAGCAGCGGCCGGGTTTCGCGGTCGAGGCCCCAGGCCTCGGCTAGTACCGCTTCAATCGGCCGCCCCGACGGGGCGCGGCCGGCGGCAGCGGCGGCGAGAAACCGCAACAGGCGCGCGCCGGCATAACCGAAGAATTCCGCTGTCGCCTGCGACCAGCGCGGTTCGGTCGCGATGACGAGCTGGAGCAGTGCCAGCATGCGTGCCAGCGGCGTTGCGCCGGCCAGAACGTCGTGCAGCGCCGCGCCGTCGGGCAACGGATCGGGCAGGTTATCGGCGGCGAAGCTGGCCGCCGGATCACAGTCCCAGATCAACGCCGCTGCTTCGCGCACCGACAGCGTGCGGGCCAGATCGACGGCATCGCGGCCGCGGAAAAAGACCCGGCCGCCGCGGATCAAGGTGATCGCCGAAGTCAACACCGGACCGGACGGCAGGCCGCCGCGCTGCAAGGCGGCAATGTCGGCGGCATGATAGCGCCGCGCCCGCCCGCCGGCGCGCTCGGAGCGGATCAGGCCACGGCTGACATAGGCGTAGAGTGTTGCCGGCTTCACGCCCAGCGCCCGGGCTGCCTCTTCCGCAGTCAACGAATCGATGGCGTCATCATACATTGATCAATATCATCAATATAAAGCCGTTGGTGGTCAAGCCCGCATAGATACGGCCGATTCGGCCCGGTTCCGGACCGGCGGCGCTCTGCTATTGTCCGGCCCGTTTGAGGAAGGAACGTTCGGACAATGGCCGCGCGCGGGCGGGTGGTGGTACTGCATTTCGCGGGACAGATGCCGCTTGCCGGCATCGCCTGGCAGGTGCTGCATTACCTCGCCGGACTGCGTCGGCTCGGCTACGACGTCTGGTACGTCGAGGACCACGGCGCCAATCCCTACGACCCCCGCGCCAACAGTGTCGCCACCGACAATGCGCCCAACATCGACTACCTGGCGCAGCTCATGGTGCGATTTGGCTTCGAGGGCCGTTGGGCCTATTGGGACGCGATCCGCGACGAATATCACGGCCTGACGCGCGACGCGGTCCAGGCGCTGTTTCGCGACAGCGACGCGCTGCTCAACCTTTGCGGCGCAACGCGGCTGCGCGAGCATCACCTCGCCTGTCCGCGGCGACTGATGATCGACACCGATCCGGTCTACGAGCAGATCAAATATGCCGAGGCCGATCCGGCGGCGCGCGCCTATCTCGACGCGCACACGCATTTCTTCACCTACGGCGAGAACGTCGGCGGCCCGGGTTGGATCGTGCCGCTCTGCGGCATTGATTGGAAACCGACGCGGCCGCCGGTGGTGCTCGATTTCTGGCCGGCCGACGCCATGGGCGGCGCCTGCTTCTCCACCGTCGCCACCTGGGAGAACAAGGGCAAGGACATCGTCTTCCACGGCGAGCGTTACGTCTGGTCGAAGCACGTCAACTTTATCCGCTTCGTCGATTTGCCGCGGCGCGCGAAAAGCTGCTTCACGGTCGCGCTCAACTCAGCGCCCGACGATGCGCGGCGCGAGATCGCGGCACATGGCTGGACGGTGATCGATGCGCGCGACGTCTCGCTCGGCATCGACGCCTACCGCGACTTCGTCCGCGGTTCGCGCGGCGAGTTCACCGTCGCCAAGGACATCTATGTCCGGCCGCGCAGCGGCTGGTTCAGCGACCGTAGCGTCTGCTATCTTGCGGCCGGCCGACCGGTCGTCACCATGAACACCGGCTTCGCGCGCTTCTATCCCGTCGGCGAGGGCCTGTTCGAATACACCGACGAGGCCGAGGCGCTGGCCGCTGTGGCGACGATCGACGCCGACTATGCGCGCCACGCGCGGGCGGCGCGCGACCTGGCGGCGGAATATTTCTCGTCCGACCGCGTGCTGGCGGCGATGATGGCCCAAGCCGGATTATGAGCGAAGCCCGGCCCATCGTCAGCGAAAGGCGGACAGGGTTCCGCACGATGCCGGCCGCGCGCCGGCTCGCCCGTTTCGGCTGGGACGATTGGGCGCTGGCGCTGTTCGCCGTGTTGCTGGTGCTGGCGCTTGCCACATTCGAGGATTACGGCGTCACCTGGGACGAGGACGCCCAGAATTGGTACGGCATCGCAGTCCTTAACTATTACCTTTCCGGCTTCACCGACCACGGATTCATGCGGCTCTACGACCTGTTCCATTACGGGTCGATCTTCGACACGGTCGCGGCGGCGCTTAACCGCGTCTCGCCGATCGGCACGTTCGAGACGCGGCATCTGCTCAACGCGCTGACCGGCATCGTCGGCATCGTCGGCACCTGGAAGCTAGGCCGCGCGCTCGGTGGGCCACGCACAGGATTCGTCGCCGCGCTCTTCCTGGCGCTGACGCCCAACTATTACGGTCAGATGTTCAATAACCCGAAGGACGTGCCCTTCGCGGCGGGCATGGCCTGGGCGCTCTATTACCTGGTGCGGACGATTCCGCAGCTGCCGCGGCCCGATTGGCGCCTGGTCGGCAAGCTCGGGCTGGCCGCCGGCCTGGCGCTGGCGGTGCGGGTCGGTGGCCTGCTGATCTTCGGCTATACCGGCGTGGCGCTGCTCGCTTACGGGCTTTGGCGCTTCGGCGAAAGCCACAGCCTGGCGCGCGCCGCCGGCGAGGCCTGGACCGGATTCTGGCGCCTGCTACTGCCGGCGATGGTCGTGGCCTATCCGGTGATGCTCGTGTTCTGGCCCTGGGCACAGCAATCGCCGCTGCTCAATCCGGTCCGCGCGGTGCTCTATTTCTCGCACGAGATCTTTCCCTACGGCACGCTGTTCGACGGCCGCTACATCCCGGCCGGCGACCTGCCGTGGGACTATCTGCCGACCTACATCGTCCTGGCGCTACCCGAGCTGGTGCTGCTGCTGCTCACCGCCGCGCCGATCCTCGCCGTCGTCTATCTGCGGCGTGGCGGTGCCCGGATCGAGCGCGCGCGCATCATCAGCGGGTTCGTCCTTGGCTTCGCCATCGTCTTTCCGGTGGCCTATGCCATCGCCATCAAGGCGGTGCTATTCGACGGCATGCGGCATTTCATTTTCGTGCTGCCGCCGATCGCGGTGGCTGCCGCGCTCGCCGCCGAACCCGCGCTCGCCGCGCTGGCGCGGTGGCGCTGGCGACCCTGGGCCTATGGCGCGCTCGCGTTCTATGGCCTCTATCACGTCGCGGTGATGGCGATGCTGCATCCCGACGAATACGTCTATTACAACGCCTTCATCGGCGGCACGCGCGGCGCCCAAGGTCTGTTCAAGCTCGACTACTGGGCGAATTCCTATGCTGAGGACGTCGCCGCACTCGAAGATTACCTGCGGGCCGAATACGGCGACGACGTCACGGATCGCGACTTCACGGTGTTCGTCTGTGGCCCGCCGGCTTCGGCGGCGTATTACTTCCCGCCGAACTTCGTCTTCACGCCCGATCGCGCCAACGCCGAGTTCGTCATCGCTTTCACCAAGGACGCGTGCAACGAATCGGTGACCGGGCGCACGATCTATCGTGTCGAGCGCCTGGGCACGCTGCTGTCGGTGGTGATCGACCGGCGCGCGGTCCTGGCGCATGGGCCGCGCGCGGCAACGGTTGCGACCGGCGGCTGAGGCAGCGTGGAGCGCATCGAATACGAGCGGCTGGCCGCGGTCGAAGACCGCATGTGGTGGACACGCGCGTTGCGGCGTAACCTGCTGGGGGTCGGAATGCGTTTTGCCGGCAGGCCGAATTCCCGCGTGCTCGACGCCGGCTGCGGCGCTGGCGGCCTCTTGGCGACGCTTGCCAGCCGCGACCCGGGCGGCGCGAATTTCGGACTCGACCGCGACGGTTTCGCCTGCCGCCTGACGCGCGAGAAATCGCGCCGGCCGGTGGCGCAGAGCTCGGTCGACGATCTGCCGTTCCGCGACGCCGCCTTCGACATCATTTTCAGCGCCGACGTGCTGTGCCATCGCGGCGTGAATGCCGACCGGGCGCTGCGCGAGCTGCGCCGCTGCCTCAGGCCGGGCGGCGCACTGATCGTCAACCTGCCGGCCTATCAATGGCTCTATTCGGCGCACGACCGCGCAGTCGACAATGCCCGGCGCTATCGCCGCGGCGAGGTGGTGCGGCTGCTGGCCGCCGCCGGCTTCGCGTCCATCCGCGCGACCTATTGGAACAGCGTGCTGTTCCCGCTGATGGTCGCGCGGCGCCTGCTACCGGGCGGCGGCATCGAGGTCGGGCTGTTGTCGGCGCCGCTCGAACGGCTGTTCGACGCTGTCGCGACATTCGAGACGGCGCTGCTCAGATCGGGCTTGCGTCTTCCCTTCGGCGGCTCGATTCTGGCCGTCGGAACCCACCCATGACCGCGCCCGCGCTCAGCATCGTCATTCCGGTCTACAATGGCGCCCGCAGCATCGGCGCGCTGGTCGGCGCCCTTCAGGCGCTCGCCGTGCCTGGCGGCCACGAGATCGTGCTGGTCAACGATTGCAGCCCGGACGACAGCCTGGAAATCTGCCGCGGCCTGCTGGCGCGCGCGCAGGTGCCGATCACGCTGGTCGAGCTGGCGCGCAATTTCGGCGAGCACAACGCCGTGATGGCCGGACTGCGCGAGGCGCGCGGCGCGCACGTCGTCACCATGGACGACGATCTGCAGAACCCGCCGACCGCGGTGTTGCGGTTGCTCGAACACGCGCAGCGTAGCGGCGCCGACGTGGTCTATGCCCGGCCGATCGACAAACGGCATTCCGGGTGGCGCAATCTCGGCAGCCGCTTCACCAACCGCATCGCCGATTTCGTCCTCGACAAACCGAAGGGCCTCTATCTTTCGAGCTTCCGCTGCATCAGCGCCTTCGCCGTAAGCCAAGCGATCGCCTACGAAGGACCGTTCCCGTATGTCGACGGGCTGCTGCTCCAGGTCACGCAGCGCGTCGACAGCCTGGCGGTCGAGCACCTGCCGCGCCCGCACGGCAGCAGCAACTATACGCTGCGCCGGCTGGTGCGGCTGTGGCTCAGCATGTTCGTCAATTTCTCGGTGATGCCGCTGCGGCTGTCGACCTTCACCGGCATCGGGCTCAGCATCCTCGGCATGGTCGGCGCCGCCTGGGCGGCCGCGGTGGCGCTGTTCTTCGAGACGACGCCGCCCGGCTGGGCGTCGCTTACCGTCGCGGTGATGCTGCTCTCGGGCGTGCAGCTGCTGATCCTCGGCCTGCTCGGCGAATACCTCGGCCGGCTCTATCTGACAGTCAACCGCAAGCCGCAGACCGTTATCCGCGCGGTGAGCCGCAGCGCGGCGGCCGAGCCCGGCCAGCGGCGCAGCGCCGGCGGCGCGATACGGCGGGTGTGATGCCGGCGCTTCTGCCCTATTACGCCGCGCTGTTCGGCGGCATTCTGATTGCGGTCTGCGGCCAGCTTCTGCTCAAGGTCGGCGTTCAGGACACGCCCGACTTCGTCGCCCAGATCACCGACGGCTTCACCATCGCCGGCATCGGATGCTACGGCGCCGCTGCCTTGCTCTACCTCATCGCCATCCGCAAGATTCCGCTCTCGATCGCCTATCCGTCGGTCGCGGTTAGCTATATTGTCGTTGCGCTGGTGGCGCATTTCTTCTGGAACGAGACGCTGACCGGCGGCAAGGTCGTCGCCATTCTGCTCATCCTCGCCGGCGTCGCGCTGCTCCACCGCGCTTGAGCCGGACCGAACCGCGTGGCGACAGAGCGGGCGCATCGGCCAGCGCCTCGATCACCGGACAGCTGGGCTCGCCACCCGTCGTACACCGCTTCACCGCGTTTCCGAGGACGCGTTCCATCATTCGCAGGTCGACGATCTTCGCGCGCACATCGGCCAGATGCGCGGCGGCAACCTCGCGCGCTTCGACGCAGGGGCCGCCACGCTGCCGCGCCAGCGTCAGCAGCGTGCGCACGTCGTCGAGGGTGAAACCCAGCTCGCGTGCGCGCCGCACGAAGGCAAGGCGTCGAACGTCATCGTCGCCGTAAAGCCGGTAGCGCCCGGCGGAACGCGGCGCGCGTGGCATCAACCCGACGTGCTCGTAATAGCGCACGGTCTCGATCTTGCAGCCCGTGCGCCGCGACAGCTCGCCGATGGTCATTGCCGCCGATCCGCTCATGGCGCCTCCGAAAAAATAACCGCTTGAGTCTATAGCGACTATAGAGTGTAGCGTGACCCCGCCGCGAATCCCAGGAGTACGCGATGTCGGACGAACTGAAATCGGAATCCGCCTCACCCGGGCGCCTTGAGTTGCTGCGCGCCATCGGACCAGTGGCGTTCGCGGCTGGCGGTCTGGCTGCGGCCTTCGGCGCGGCATCCTGCTGCGCCATTCCAATGCTGCTCGGCGGCATCGGTTTGGGCAGCCTCGGCTCGGCGATGTTCATGCCCGTACTTGCGCCCTTTCAGTCCTATCTGCTCGTCGCGGCACTGCTCTGCCTCGTCGCCGGCGGCGCACTGCTGTGGCGACACGATTCTTGTGCGCGGCGCGGCGCGCGGGCGGCAACGACGATCACCGTGATCGGATTGGCGCTGGGCGCCGTTCTGTTGGCGCTGGGCTTCACCTACGGCTGAGAACGCGAGAACGCAATGTCACGACCACGGCAAAGGGAGACCACCATGGAAACGATCAAAGTCACGCTCTGCCCCGCCTGCGGCGGCTGTCCGTCGGTCGAGATCACCGCGGACGGCGTCACCATCGGCGAGGACCGCAACACCGTGCGGCTGACGCATGCCGAGTGGAACGACCTCGTCGCGCGCGTCAAGCGCGGCGAGCTGCGCCAAGTTTGAACACGATCTTGATCACCGAATCGGTGATCACCTGCCCGATCTGCGGCGCGGTGCGGCGCGAGACAATGCCGATCGACGCCTGCGTGATCGTATATTCCTGCGCCGCATGTGGTGCGGTGCTGCGGCCGAAATCCGGCACCTGCTGCGTTTTCTGCTCCTATGGCTCGGTGCCGTGCCCGCCGACGCAAGCGGCAGACGGCTAGATCAACTCTTTCACCGCCGCGATCACCCGCGCCACGTCAGCCGTGCCGAGCTCGGGCCATATCGGCAGGCTGAGGACCTCGCGTGCGGCGCGCTCGCTTTCGGCGAGGCCGCCGGGATCGAGCGCGACGCGGCCGCGGTAGGCGGGCTGGAGGTGAACCGGCACGGGATAATGAACCGCGGTGCCGATGCCGGCGCGGTCGAGCGCCGCGCGCAGCCCGTCGCGCCGCCGTGCGCGCACGACATACTGGTGAAAGACATGCGTCGCATCCGGCCGGCGTGCCGGCAAGCCGAGCCCGGTCTTGGCGAGGCCGCGATCGTAACGCGCGGCGGTGGCGGCACGGCGGCCATTGGCACGGTCGAGCCCCGTCAGTTTGACGCGCAGCACCGCCGCCTGGAGTGGATCGAGCCGCGTGTTCATCCCCGGCGTCACGCTGACATAGCGTTCGCGCCAACCATATTCACGCAGCTCGCGTAGGCGTGTCGCCAGCGCATCGTCATGGGTCAGGACCGCGCCGCCGTCGCCGAAAGCCCCCAGATTCTTGGTCGGATAGAAGCTGAAACAGGCGGCATCGCCGAAGGACCCGAGCCGCCTGCCGCCCAGCGCGGCACCGTGGCTTTGGGCGCAATCCTCGATCAGCTTGACGCCGTGTCGCCGCGTCAGTTTCACGATGGCGCCAAGATCGGCCGCCTGACCGTAGAGATGCACCGCGATCGCCGCGCCGACGCGCCGGCCGCCGGTCAGCGCGCGTTCGAGCGCGGCCGGCGCCACCGTATAGGTCGCCGGATCGATGTCGAGCAGCAGCGGCGCCAAGCCGGCAAGCTCGATTGCCGCCACGGTGGCGACCGCAGTGTGCGACGCCGTGGCCACCAGCATCCCCGGCGGCAGGCCGAGCGCGCGCAGCGCGATCACCAGCGCATCGGTGCCCGAGCCGACACCGACAGCATGGCGGCAGCCGATATAGGCCGCGAACTCGCGCTCGAAGGCTGCGACCTCGGGGCCGAGGACGTAGCGGCCACTCGCCAGCACACGCGCCACCGCGCGATCGAGGCGCGGCCGCGCCGCGCGATAGGACGCGAGCGGCGCCGCCTGGAGAACGGATTTGCGCCGCATCGCCATCGCTCAGAGATAGGGCGCGAGGTTGGCGCGATAATAGTCGAGCGCGCGAACCAACCCGTCCTCGAGCGCGACGCGCGGCTTCCAGCCGGTGAGGCGGCGGAACCGCCGGTCGTCGGCGTGATAGTCGCCGATGTCGATGCGCTTGCGTGCCGCCGGAAACGGCTCGATCGTGTAATCGCCGCCGCCATTGGCGGCAACCAGCGCCTCGGCCAGCCGCTTGAGGGCGACGCGACGACCACCGCCGATATTGAACACGCCGCCTTCGGCCTTCGGCGCCGCGCCGGCGAGAAGCAAGGCATCGACCGCATCGTCGACATAGGTCAGGTCGCGCAGCTGCTCGCCTTCCCAGACCTCGAACGGCCGCCCTTCGAGCACCGCCCGCAACCAGACTCCGAGAAACGTCTGGCGGGCGTCCTTGATCCGCATGCGCGGGCCATAGGTGTTGGTCAGGCGCAGCACCGCCGATTTGACGCCGTACACGTTGCGATAGAGCGTGTGATAGCCCTCGGCGGCAAGCTTGTGAACGCCGTTCACGTCGACCGGCGCGAGCGGATGCTGCTCGTCGACCGGCAGGTAATTCGGCTTGCCATAGACCTGCCGGGTCGAGGCGAAGACCACCGCAATCTTCGGCGCCGCCTGGCGGCAGGCTTCGAGCAGGCGCAACGCCACGCGGCAGTTGAGGTCGAGATCGTCCAGGGGCGCGTCCATCGAACCCTGGTGACTGGTCTGGGCGGCCAGATTGAAAAGATAGTCGCGGCCCTCAACCAACGGAATGGCGTCGGTTTCGCGTAGGTCGGCGACCGCGACCGCGATGCGGCCGGGCGCGCCTTCAAGGTTGTGCCGGTTGCCGCCCAAATCGGGCAGCAGGGCGTCGACCACCAATACCTCGGCGCCGAGACCGCCGAGCCGGCGCGCCAGGTTCGAGCCGATGAAGCCGAGGCCGCCGGCAACGGTCACCCGCGCGCCGGCGAACGCGGCGCGTAGCGTCGCCTCGATCATAGGCCCGGCTCCGGCGCGGCGAAACTCAGCGTCATGGCCCGGATGTTTGCCGAGTCGCACTTGCCGCGCAAGGCGCGGCTGTGATTTCCTGAGCGCCATGCCGTCGTGGCGTGTAGCGGTACGGTGGGCGGCGCTGGCCGTCGCCTTGCTGATGCCGGCCGGATGCGGCCGGCCGCATTATCGCCCGGCACCGGTCGTCTATCTGCCGCCGGCGGCCTGTCGCGCCAATCTCGACCGACTGCACGTCAGCTACGTGACAGCGGAAGCGCCCGAAGGCCCGTGCCCGGTCTATGACGCGGTGCGCGTGAGCGCGGACGGCGTGCCCTGGAACCAGCCAGGCCTCGTCACCTGCGACCTGGCGCTCCGGCTCGAGCGGTTCATCCGCGAAATCGTCGAGCCGGCGGCGCAACGCTATCTCCACGCCTCCGTGATCCAGCTGCGCCATTTCGGCACCTATGCGTGCCGCGGCCAGCCCAACGGCGAATGGAGCGAGCACGCCAAGGGCGACGCCATCGACGTCGCCGGCTTCGTGCTCGACAACGGCGAAATCGTGACGGTCGAGCGCGACTGGCGGGGTGGCGGGCCGAAAAGCGATTTCCTGCACGCGGTGGCGCGCGGCGCCTGCGGCTTGTTCAGCGTCGTGCTGACGCCGAGCACCAACTACGACCACCACAACCACATCCATCTCGATATCGGCCCATGGAAGGATTGCAGCGTGTGACCGGCAGCATCAGACGCCGACTTCTTCCTCGAACAGGGCGACCCAGGGCTCGCGCGGAATCGGCTGCGGCGGCGCCGGCTCGTGATAGAGCAGCCGTGCCGCCGCCGGATTGCCGCGGCGTTCGCCGAGCGCCATGACGCGCAACCGGTGGCGCCAGCGTCCCCGCTCGATCATAAGCCAGTCGCCGACCCGAACGGGATGATGCGGCTTGAACGCCGCCATGCCGCTAATGGCGACGCGGCCTTCGGCGCACAGCCGCGCCGCAGCGGAGCGCGTGCGGGCCAAGCGCGCGAACCACAGGAACTTGTCGAGCCGCAAGGTCGGGACGCCGCCGCCGTCAGTGGACAAGGCTGAGCTCCCTGAGCTTGGCGAACGGGCTGTCGGCGCCGTCGGGCCGCGGCGGACGCCGGCGTGCGCGGCGGCTATGGTGTGCCGGTCGGCGTCGTGCCGCGAAATGGGTCCCATCGGCGTGGCGCGTGGCGCGATAGCCGAGCGTCGGCAGCATCGCCGTCAACTCGTCGACCGTGCATTGCGCCAACGCCGCCAATTCGGGCGTGACGGCGAAGTTGCCCTGGCGCGCCCGACGACGCAGCCGGGCCGCGAAGGCCTCAAGCCGGTCGACGCGCAGTACGCGCGGCCCGAGCACGCGATAGCCCATCGCCGCGTAAGCCGGCGCGCCGATGCCGGGATCGCACGACACGCCCGGCCCCGCTGGCGCCGCCGGCACGGTAGCGCGCGCCGCCACTGCCCAGAGCAGGCCGCGCAGCGCGGCTGCATCAGGCGTCAGCAGGGCGGCGTGATAGACGCTTTCGACCCCGAGGCGGACGCTGAGCCGGCCGAGCGTCTTGCAATCGGCGCGCGACAAGGCACGCAACAACGGCGCCACGTCCGCCGCCGGCAGGCTACCGAGCGCCTCGGCGAGCTGGAAGGCGAGACCGCGCGCCGGCGCCGACAATTCGGCGTCGCGCGTGCGGAACAAGGCCGCGAGGCGTTGGCGCAGATGCGAAGCGATGAAGGCCGCCAGGCGACGGCGCACGATCTCGCGCTGCTCGCCGGCGAAGAAATCGCTCGGCAGCGCCTCGACAAGCGGCTGGAGCGCCGATGCGCCGGCGGTCAGCCGACCGACGGTGCCGCCTTTCCACGTCAGCCCGCCCATCGGCGCGAGCGCGAACTCGGCATCCGGCGCTGCCGCCAGGTGCGCGACCCGGCGGGCGATCTCGCCGCGCAAGACGCGCTGCGCCGCCGCCAGCAGGGTCTTGGCGGCGTCGCCCGAGGCCGCCAGGTCGGGCCGGAAGCGGAAGCCGTCGAGCCGGCCGACGTAATGGCCTTCGACCTTGACCTCGCCGGCTTCGCTTACCGAGGCGAGCAGTTCTCGGGGATCGGCCAAGCGCCGCATCAGATAGGCGGCGCGTTTGTCGACAAAGCGTTGGGTGATGCGGTCGTGCAGCGCATCCGAGAGATTGTCCTCGATGGCGCGGGCGCGCTCCTGCCAGGCGCCCGCGTCGGCGAGCCAATCGGCGCGGTGCGCGATGTAGGTCCAGGTCCGGATATGGGCGATGCGCATCATCAGCGTGTCGATGTCGCCGTCGACGCGGTCGAGCCGGTCGACCTGGCTCGCGACCCAGTCGGTCGGCAGGCGGCCGTGCGGCCCAGCAAGGTGGCGGTAGATTTGCGCTAGCAGCCGCGCATGCGTGTCGCTCAGCACCTTACGGAAATCGGGGATCTGACAGACTTCCCAGAGCAGACGCACCGCCGCCGGATTGGTCGTCATCGCAGCGATATCGGTCATCTGTGCCAGCGCGCGCAACGCGCCGTGATCGTCGGCCTGCGGCGCCGAGACCAGGCTGGGAAGATTCGGCCGCCGTTCGAGTGAAGCGATCAGGCCGCCGAGCGAGCGATAATCGAGCCGCGCGTTGCGCCAATAGAGGCGCGACAGCGGATCGAAGCGGTGGTTTTCGACCGCCTCGACCACCGCGCCGTCGAGTTCCCTGATCTCGTCGGTGACGCCGAAGGTGCCGTCGTTCATGTGGCGGCCGGCGCGGCCGGCGATTTGGGCAATCTCGGCCGCGGCGAGGCGGCGCGGCTGGTGGCCGTCGAACTTGACCAGCCGCGCGAAGGCGACATGATCGAGATCCATGTTGAGGCCCATGCCGATGGCATCGGTCGCGACCAGATAGTCGACCTCGCCCGACTGGAAGAGCCCGACCTGGGCGTTGCGCGCGCGCGGGCTCAGGGCGCCGAGCACGACGGCCGTGCCGCCCTGGCGCCGACGCATGATCTCGGCGAGCACGAAGACGTCGGCGACGGCGAAGGCGACCACCGCGCTGCGCGGCGGCAGGCGAGTGAGCTTCTTGGCGCCGGTATAGGACAGCGTCGAGAAGCGCGGCCGCGACGAGATCTCGGCCTCGGGCACCAGGCGGCGCAGCAGCGGCGCGACGGTGTCGGCGCCGAGGAACATCGTCTCGCTCAGGCCGCGCGCGTGCAGCAGCCGGTCGGTGAAGACATGGCCGCGCTCGCAATCGCCGCAGAGCTGGATCTCGTCGACCGCCAGGAAATCGACCGGCCGGTCCAGCGGCATGGATTCGACGGTGCAGACGAAATAGCTCGGGTTGGGCGGGACGATCTTCTCCTCGCCGGTGATCAGCGCCGCCGCGCGCGCACCTTTGAGCCGCACCACCCGGTCATAGTTCTCGCGCGCCAGCAGGCGCAGCGGAAAGCCGATCATCCCGGTCTGGTGACCGAGCATGCGTTCGATGGCGAGATGGGTCTTGCCGGTATTGGTGGGGCCGAGAACGGCCCGGATGCGCGACGGACGGGAAACCAGTCCCATGCCTGACGATGATGAGTCATCATGCGGCGAAAGGCAACCGTCGGAAATAGCCGGTTGCCGGCGTCGTTTTCCTGACAGGGGGTTTACGACCTCAGGAGGAAGCCATGGCGGAATCGGCGTTTCACGGGTGGTTGCTGCGCACCGCGCTGGCGGCGCTCGCCGCCTTGGCGGCGGCGGCCCTGGCGATCGTGCCGGCCGCGCCCGGCCCCGGGCCGCAGCCCTATTACGGGGTGCCGCTGCCGGCGCCGCCGTTCCTCGATCCGTTTGCACCCGCCCCCGCGCCGCGCTTAACCCAAGCCTGCGACGGCAGCGAGCCGATTCTCGGCGGCATTCTGGGCGCCGGCGCCGGCGGATTGCTGGCTGCGATGCTCGGCGAGCGCGATGGCCGAGTCGATCCCGGCACGACGGTGTTCGGCATCGTCACCGGCGCGATGATCGGCGCCACCCTGGCCGCGAGCGGCTGCCCCAACGACTGAAGGCGTCGAATCGGGCCATCTCCGCCGCCCGATTCGCGCCGGTCTGCCGTATTTCCTGTGGCCGTCGTGGGCCTGACCTATTGCAGGCGGCCCTCGGGTTCCTCATATCTGGCGCGGCCCGCGCCGGAGGCCTGCCTGACGGGAGAGGAACGAGATGACGGCGGAGAAACGCAACTTCGAGGCGGAGGTCAGCCGCCTGCTCGAGATCGTGGCGCACTCGCTTTACAGCGAGCGCGAGGTTTTCCTGCGCGAGCTGATCTCGAACGCCTCCGACGCCTGCGACCGACTGCGCTACCTGGCGCTGACCCAGCCCGAGCTGGTCAAGGGCGACGCCGCCTATCACATCGCGCTTGCCACCGACGCCGCGGCCCGCACCCTGACCGTCGCCGACAATGGCATCGGCATGAGCCGCGACGAGCTGATCGAGAATCTCGGCACCATTGCGCGCTCCGGCACCTCGGCTTTCGTCAGGAACCTGTCGGGCGACCAGCGCAAGGACGTGGCGCTCATCGGTCAGTTCGGCGTCGGCTTCTATTCGGCGTTCATGGTCGCCGACAAGGTCGAGGTGCTGTCGCGCAAGGCCGGCGAGGCCGAGGCACATCTTTGGGTCTCGGACGGCAAGGGCGACTATACGGTGGAAGCCGCGGCGAAAGAATCACGCGGTACCGTCGTGACGCTCCACCTCAAGGCCGACGCGATCGAATTCGCCGAGCCGGCGCGGCTGCGCGAGATCGTCAAACGCCATTCCGACCACATCGCCCTGCCGATCGTGCTGCACGACCAGGGCAAGGGCGAGACGATCAACGCTGCCTCGGCGCTGTGGCTCAGGCCCAAGAGCGAAATCACGCCCGAGCAATACCGCGAGTTCTATCACCACGCCGGCCACGCCTTCGACGAGCCCTGGCTCGCCATCCACAGCCGCGCCGAAGGCACGCTCGAATACACCAGCCTGCTGTTCGTGCCGTCGGCCAAGCCGTTCGATCTGTTCGAGCCCGAGCGCAAGCATCGGGTGAAGCTCTATGTCCGGCGCGTCTTCGTCACCGACGACTGCCAGCCTTTGCTGCCGGCCTATCTGCGCTTCCTCAAGGGCATCGTCGATTCCGAAGACCTGCCGCTGAACATCAGCCGCGAGATGCTGCAGTCGAACCCGGTGCTGGCGCGGATGCGGGCGCAGATCACCAAACGCGTGCTCGGCGAGCTTGCCAAGAAGGCCAAGGACGCGCCCGGCGAATACGCCAAGTTCTGGGACAATTTCGGCGCCGTGCTCAAGGAAGGTCTCTACGAGGACCGCGATCACCGCGACGAGCTTTTGGCGCTGGCGCGCTTCCGCTCGACGGCCGGCGACGGTCTGGTGTCGCTCGACGATTACGTCGCGCGCATGAATCCAGGCCAGAAGGCGATCTACACCATCAGCGGCGACGCGCCCGAGCGCGCCGCGCGCAGCCCGCAGCTCGAAGGCTTCCGCGCCCGCGGCGTCGAGGTGCTGCTGCTGACCGATCCGGTCGACGAGTTCTGGCTGCCGGCGCTGGGCGCATACAAGGACACGCCGTTCAAGTCGGCGACGCGCGGCGCGGCCGAACTTGACGGCCTGGCCGCCGATTCGAAGGGCCCGGCCGAGACGCCGCCGCCGAGCGCCGCCATTGCCAGTCTGATCACGCTGCTCAAGCTGTCGCTGGGCGACGCGATCAAGGACGTGCGCGTCTCGACCCATCTGACCGACAGCGCCGTCTGCCTGGTAGCCGACGACGGCGATCTCGACATGCGGCTCGAACGCCTGCTGCGCCAGCACCAGCGGCTCGACGAAGCGGCCAAGCGCATCCTCGAGATCAATCCGCGGCATCCGCTGATCGCGCGGCTGGCCGAGTTCGCCGGCAAGGACGGCGCGGCCAGCGCGCTCGGCGATTTCGCCCAGGTGCTGCTCGACCAAGCGCGTATCCTCGAAGGCGAGCAGCTGCCCGATCCGCCGGCCTTCGCGCGCCGACTGTCCGATCTGCTGGCGAAGGGGCTGACGGCCTGAGCCATCAACGCTGTGCGATCTGCGCCGCGTTCAGGATCGGGCCGGTGCCGTCCTCCTGCAGCACCACGGCGATGCCACCGTTGCCCAAGGTCTTCACCTTGTCGGCGGGCACGACGAACTCCGCCGACCATCCCGCCCACTTGCCGAGGCGCTGGTAGCTGCGCACCGGATGAAAGTCGGTGAGCGTGCGGCCCTCGTTCTCGCCGCGCATCACCTGAGTCGTGTGCGTCGAATCGTAGCCGATCAGCCAGAGCGTCGCCGGCTCGCCGGCCGGCGATTCGCCGGCGCCGACATCGACCGCCAGCGCGCCGTCCTCGCGCCAGCGCAAGGCCAGCGTCGGCCGCGGTTCGGTCTTGGCCTCGGCGGCGTCGATGAGGGCATCGCACTTCGCCTCGTCCGAGCCGACCGCCTGGGCGGTGCCGTCGACCACGATTTGCGGCGTGTAGACGAAGCGGGTGTTGAGGCTTGCGCGGTATTCGCGCTGGCGCGCGGTCGCCCACGGCTTGGCGAAGGGATCGGTCCAGCCGATGTAGTTCCAATAGTCGACGTGGAAGGCGAGCGCGATCACGTCCGGTCGTTTGACCAATTCGCCGAAATAGGTGTCGGCCGGCGGGCAGCTGCTGCAACCCTGGGACGTGAACAGCTCGACGACGACCGGTGCATGGCGCGCCGGCGCGGCGGCAGGCGATAGCGGCGCGGCCCCTGCCGAACCTGTCAGCGGCGCGGCGAACGACACCAAGACGATCAGGGGAAGGACGTGCCGTCGGAGCATGCCGCATCTTGCGTCAGAGGCGGGTGGTGTGCCAGTCGCGTCGTATCACATCGCGGTGAGAGCGCGTGCCGCTTCCGTTAAGCCGCGGGATGGGCTCTATTCCAGGGCGATGAAGAGAGGAGATCAACCCTCCCCGCGTCCGGCCGTCGTGATCCGCAAGAGCAGCGCCTTCGTGCCGCACGATCTGGCGCGGCCGCTGACCGACGCGGCGCGCGGGTCGCTCGCCGGCCTGAGCTGCGCGATCAAGGACATGTTCGACGTCAAAGGCGAGCGCGCCGGCGGCGGCAATCCGACCTGGCTGGCGACCGCCAATCCGGCGCGGCGTCACGCCGCGGCGGTGCGCCGCGTGCTCGCGGCCGGCGCCACCGTCGTCGGCAAGACGGTGTGCGACGAATTCTTCTTCAGCGTCACCGGCGCCAACGCGCATTACGGCACGCCGGTCAATCCGCGCGCGCCCGGCCGGCTGCCCGGCGGCTCGTCCTCGGGTTCGGCCGTCGCCGTGGCAGCGGGCGCCTGCGATTTCGCGCTCGGCAGCGACACCGGCGGCTCGGTGCGCGTGCCGGCGGCGTTCAACGGCCTCTACGGCCTGCGGCCGAGCCACGGACGGGTGAACCCGGCGGGCGCGATGCCGATGGCGCCGAGCTTTGACTGCATCGGCTGGTTCGCGGCGACGCCCGGCGTCTTCGCGCGCGTCGGTCCGGTGCTGCTCGGCGCCAAGGGCCGGCGCACGCCGATCCGGCGCGTCTTGCTGGCAACCGACGCTTGGGCCCAGGCTGATGCCGAAATGGCCGAGGCGCTGCACTATTTCCTGGCGCGCGTCGCATCCCTGCTGCCCAAGATCGCGGACAGCGTGGTCGCGCCCGTCGGCACCGCCGCCTGGCGCGAAGCGTTCCGCGCTATCCAAGGCCGCGAAATCTGGTCGGCTTACGGCGCCTGGGTCGAGCGGCACCGGCCGACGCTCGGCCCCGGCATCAAGGAGCGGCTCGCCTTCGCCGCGACCGTGACGACGGATCAGGCACGCGCGGCCCGGCGCGTCATGGCGGCGGCGCGCCAGGCGATTCGCGCGCGCGTACCGGCCGGCACCATTCTCTGCCTGCCGACCGTGCCTTGCGTCGCGCCCGAAATCGACGCCGATGCGGCGACGCTCGACGATTTCCGCGCCCGCGTCATGGCGCTGACCTGCATTGCCGGCGTGTCGGGCCTGCCGCAAATGACGATTCCGGCGGCACAGGTGCGCGGCCTGCCAGTGGGGCTGTCGTTCATCGGCTGGCACGGCGGCGACGAGACGCTGCTCGAACTCGCACTCAAGCTCGCGCCATACTGCGGCGCTTAGGGAGGTTGCATGATCCTCGAAATCCGCACCTACACCGCCGCGATCGGCAAGACGCCGCAGTGGCTCGACTACTACGGCAAGAACGGCCTGCCGATTCAGCAGGAGATGCTCGGCAAGCTGATTTTCTTCGGCACCACCGAGATCGGACCCTTGAACCAGATCACGCATATCTGGGCCTATAACTCGCTCGCCGAGCGCGAGCAGAAGCGCGGCGCCATGGCCAAGGACCCGCGCTGGCAGGCCTATCTCAAGGGCCAGCCCGAGGGCGTGCTGCTGGCGCAGGAAACCAAGATCCTCAACCCGGTGGCGTTCTCGCCGCTGAAATAGCTGTCAGCCGTCAGTTATCGGCACGACTGAGAGCTGAGAGCTGACGACCGAAAGCTAGCCCGCCATCATGTGACGCAGGACGTATTGGAGGATGCCACCGTGGCGGAAATACTCCATCTCATCCACCGTATCGATGCGGCAGAGCAACATGATGTCCTCGCTCTTGCCGTCCTGGCGGATGATGCGGCACTTGAGATCGGCGCGCGGCTTCAGGCCCGCGGCGATGCCGACGATGTCGAACAGCTCGCTGCCGTCGAGCTTGAGGCTCTGGCGGGTTGCGCCGTCCTTGAACTGCGCCGGCAGCACGCCCATGCCGATCAGGTTCGAGCGGTGGATGCGCTCGAAACTTTCGACAATGACGGCTTTAACGCCAAGCAACAATGTGCCCTTAGCCGCCCAGTCGCGCGACGAGCCGGAGCCGTATTCCTTGCCGGCGACGATGACCAGCGGCACGCCCTCCTTCTTGTAGAGCATCGCCGCGTCGTAGATCGGCATCGTCTTGCCATCGGGCAGGTGCCTGGTCATGCCGCCTTCGACGCCGGGCACCATCTCGTTGCGGATGCGGATGTTGGCGAAGGTGCCGCGCATCATCACCTGGTGATTGCCGCGGCGCGCGCCGTAGGAATTGAAGTCGGCCGGGCGCACCTGATGCGCGAGCAGGTATTCGCCGGCCGGGCTTTCACGCTTGATCGAGCCGGCGGGCGAGATGTGGTCGGTGGTGATGCTATCGCCCAAGATCGCCAAGGGCCGCGCGCGGGCTATGTCCTTCGGCGCCGCCGGCTGCTTCGGCATGTCGTCGAAGTAGGGCGGATAGGCGAGATAGGTCGAGCCCGGATTCCATTCGAAGGTGACGCCGGCGGCCGGCTTTACCTTCTGCCATTCGGGTGGGCCGCGAAAGACGTCGGCATAGCGCTTGCGGAACATCGGCGCGGTCACCGCTTGCGCCACCGTTTCCTGCACTTCCCGGTTCGAGGGCCAGATGTCCTTGAGGTAGACCGGCTTGCCGTTGCCGTCCTGGGCGAGCGCGTCCTTGGTCAAGTCGACGTTGAGCGAGCCAGCGATCGCATAAGCCACGACTAAGGGCGGCGAGGCGAGATAGTTGGCGCGCACCTGCGGCGAAATCCGGCCCTCGAAATTGCGGTTGCCCGACAGCACCGCGCCGACGACCAGATCGCCGTCCTCGACCGCTTCGGAGATCGGCTCGGGCAGCGGCCCCGAATTGCCGATGCAGGTGGTGCAGCCGTAACCGACCAAATTGAAGCCGAGCGCGTCGAGATCCTGCTGCAGGCCCGAGGCGGCGTAATAGTCCGACACCACCTGGCTGCCCGGCGCGAGCGAGGTCTTGACCCACGGCTTGACCTTGACGCCGCGCTTCACCGCCTTGCGCGCCAAGAGGCCGGCACCGAGCATGACGCTCGGGTTCGAGGTGTTGGTGCACGAGGTGATGGCGGCGATCACGACATCGCCGTCATTGATCTGATAGTTGGCGCCGTCGACCTTGATCGGGCCGCCGGTCTTCGCCTTGTCGCGGGTGGCGGCGAGCTTGGGCAGCTCGCTCTTGAAGGACTGCGCCACGCCCGACAGCGCGACGCGATCCTGTGGCCGGCGCGGGCCGGCGAGCGAGGGCTCGACCGTCGCGAGATCGAGATCGAGCGTATCGGTGAACACCGGGTCGGGCACCTTCTCGTCGTGCCACAAGCCCTGCGTCTTGGCATAAGCCTCGACTAGCTTGACCTGCTGTGCGTCGCGCCCGGTGAGCGCGAGATAGCGCAAGGTTTCCGCGTCGATCGGGAAGAAGCCGCAGGTGGCGCCGTATTCTGGCGACATGTTGCCGATGGTGGCGCGATCGGCGAGTGCCAACGACGCAATACCCGGACCGTAGAACTCGACGAAGCGGCCAACGACGCCTTTCTTGCGCAGCATCTGCGTCACGGTGAGGACGAGATCGGTCGCGGTGGCGCCCTCTTTGAGGGCGCCGTGCAGGCAGAAGCCGACGACCTCGGGCAGCACCATCGAGATCGGCTGGCCGAGCATCGCCGCTTCGGCCTCGATGCCGCCGACACCCCAGCCGAGCACCGACAGGCCGTTGATCATGGTGGTGTGACTGTCGGTGCCGACCAGTGTGTCGGGATAGGCGATCGCCTTGCCCTTTTCCTCGGCGGTCCACACCACGCGGGCGAGATATTCGAGATTGACCTGGTGGCAGATGCCGGTGCCCGGCGGGACGACGCGGAAATTGTCGAAGGCGTCCTGCCCCCAGCGCAGAAAGGCATAGCGTTCGCCGTTGCGCTGGAACTCGATCTGCACGTTCTGGCGGAAGGCGTTCGCCGTGCCGAAATTGTCGACCATCACCGAATGGTCGATCACCAGATCGACCGGGCTGAGCGGATTGATCTTCTTGGAATCGCCGCCCAGCCGGGCCATCGCCTCGCGCATCGCAGCGAGATCGACCACCGCCGGCACGCCGGTCAGGTCCTGCATCAGCACGCGCGCCGGGCGGAAGGCGATCTCGCGATCCGAGGTCTTGGCCTTGAGCCATGCCGCCATCGCCTTGATGTCGTCGACCGTCACGGTGCGTCCGTTCTCGTACCGCACCAGGTTTTCGAGCAGTATCTTCAAGGAGAACGGCAGGCGGGAGATGTCGCCGAGCCCCGCCGCCTGCGACACCGCCTCGAGGCTGAAATAGTCGTAGGCCTGGCCGCCGACCTGCAGCGTGCGGCGCGCCTTCAACGAATCCTGACCGGTGACCGGCACGGGCTGCCTCTCTCTGCTTCGTTCATTGGCTAACGGGATACGGCGTTAACGGTTGCTGCTACCGCTTCTGGCCCGCGAGATCAAGCACAGCACGGCGTCCATGCGCGCGGCGCGGCCCTGGATTTGGCGATGGCGGCGCCGCGTATTATGATCCGGCCTCGGCGAATGCCGATCCGAGCGAGGCGATCCCCGCCCATGGCGTTGCCGGCCGACCGCGCGACCGCGCCCAGTGCGACGCGCGCCTTCATCCTTCCGGCGGCGCTGCTGACGCTGTCGATTGCAATCGTCTTCGCCGTGGCGATCGGGCTGTGGCTCTTCACCTGGCCGATCGCCGACGATTTCGTGCGTGCCGTCGAAGGCCGCGATTACGGCATTCTCGGTGGCGTCTGGATCGAATACACGACCTGGTCGTGCCGCTGGGCAGCGGGCTTGGTGCATTTCCTCATCGCCGCGGCGTTGCCGCTGACGCGCTTCTACGGCGCCAGCCTGATGGCGATCACGCTACTGTCGCTGCTGATCCTGTCGGGGTTCGTCGCTGGCGTGCTGGAACTGCGCTGGCGCTCGCGCGCGACGCTGCTGGTCGTCGGCGTGTTCGCCGCGCTGTGGTGGGCGGGTTCGCCGAGCGTCAACGAGATCTTCTACTGGCGCGCCGCCGAAGTCGAATACCAACTCGGCTGGTCGGCCGTGATCGTGCTAGCCTTCGCCGCCTGCCGTCTCGATTTGGCGGCGGCGCCTTCCGGCGCGACGCGGATCGCGGCGCTGGCCGCTGCGACCTTTTTCATCAGCGGCCTACACGAGCTCGCGGCCGCGCTCGAAACCGGCTTGTTCGCCGCTGTCGCCATTGCCGTGCGGTTGGCCTGCGGCCGGTGGCGACCGGCAGCGCTGGTCGCGCTCGGCACCGCGTTGATCGGCCTCGCGGTGGGGTCATCGCCGCGCCCGGCAACGGTGCCCGCGAAGCGGCGGTCGGCACGCCGCCGGCGCTGTGGCAAAGCCTGCGCCACATCGCGTTGTGGGTCGTCGACCCCAAAACGCTGGCTGCCGCCGGATTGCTGATCGCCTTGCGCGCCCGCGGCAACCTGGCTCCGCGTTGGGTCGAGCGGCTGACGTTGCCGACGCGTTGGGCGTTGACCGGGTTGTTCGCTGCCGTGCTGGTGGCGCTCTATGTCGTGCCGGCAGTGGCCCTCGGCGGCGCCGTGCCGGCGCGCACGCTGGCGGGCACCCATCTGGCTTTCCTTTGCGGCGGCCTGGTTGTCGTCAGCGTCTGAGCACCGTATGCCGTTGCCGCTCTCGCGCATCGCCAGATCGACGGCGACCGCGCCGCGCGGCTGGCTGCTGGTAGCGCTGGTCTTGGTCTTGCCGGCGAGCCGCAACATCGCGGCCGGCATCGCCGATCTGCGCGGCCCGGCGGAATCGTCTCACGCCTTCATGGTCGGGCGCGACGCCACGCTGCGTCGGCTCGAGGCGGCCGGTACCCCCCACGAGGCCGTGCTGCCGGTGATCGCCAAGGCCGATTTTCCGCGTTCCTACGTCTTCCATGCCGACATCCGCGGCAACGCCGAGTTCTGGATTAACCGCTGGACGGCGCGCTATTACGGCCTGGCGGCGATCCGGGCCGCGGACACGGCGGTCGGCCAGACCCCCGGGACGGCAGGGTTTTCGGAGCCAAAACCGTGACCGCATGGCGCCGGCGCACAAATCTTGCTTTCGCCACATTTCGATCCAAATCGGGTCTCATTCCGGGGTTTTCATCGCGCCCGGTGAGAGACATCTGGCTTTTGGCTTGTCTCGCATCTCCATGAAGCGGTCGCCCCCCGACCGCTACAATTCGACGGCCTCGGTACCTCCCCCACCGAGGCCGTCACTTTTTTAACCCGACCGCGGCGTTTTGCCGGAGCCGGGGGCGCCCGGCCCATGGCATAGTGCGGCGCGATGGCCGGCCGGGACCTGCAGAAATCATTGACCGGTGAAGGGCTTGCGTGCCGTCGCGGCGAACGCCGGGTCTTCCAGGGCGTGACCTTCGCGCTGGCGCCGGGAGACGTGCTGGTGCTTGGCGGGCCGAATGGCAGCGGCAAGACCAGCCTGTTGCGGCTGATGGCGGGCTTGGCGCCACCCGAGCAAGGCCAAATCGCCTGGGGCGGCGTCGCAATCGCCGACGATCCGGCCGCGCACCGCGCCCGCATCCACTACATCGGCCACCAGGAAGCGGTGAAGCTGGCTCTGACGGCCGCGGAGAATCTGGCCTTCTGGACGCAGATGCGCGGCGCCGACGACGGCGCGGCGACGGCGTTGCGCCGTTTTCGGCTCGATCCGCGCGCCAGCTGGCCGGCGCGTTATCTATCGGCCGGCGAGCGCAAGCGGCTCGGGTTGGCCCGGTTGCTGGCATCGCCCGCCGCGCTCTGGCTGCTCGACGAGCCGACCACCGGCCTCGATACCGAATCGACCGAGATCCTGCTGGCGGCGATCTCCGAGCACCGACGCGACGGCGGCAGCGTCGCGGTGGCGACCCACGCCCCGGTGCCCTTGCCGGGCGCGCAGAGCCTGTCGCTCGCCGCGCACATGACCGGGAGACAGGGATGAGCGGCTTCGCCGCCTTGCTGACGCGCGACCTGCGCCTCGCCTTCCGCCAAGGCGGCGATGTCGCCAATGTCGTCGCCTTCTTCGCGCTCGCCATCGTCCTGTTTCCCTTCGGCGTCGGGCCGGACCCGGATCTGCTGGCGCGCATCGCCGCCGGCGTGCTGTGGGTGACCGCGCTGCTGGCGGCGCTGCTGTCGCTCGAGCGGCTCTTCGATGCCGACTTCCAGGATGGAAGTCTGGAAGCGCTTTCGCTCATGCCCGTGCCGCTCGAAATCCAGGTGCTGGCGAAATGCGTGGCGCACTGGCTCACCACCGGCTTGCCGCTGACGATCGTCGCGCCGCTGCTGGCGTTGGTGCTGCATTTCGACGCTGCCGGCTATCCGGCGCTGATTGCGGCGCTGCTGCTCGGCACGCCGGTGCTGAGTCTGATCGGCGCCGTTGGCGCGGCGCTGACGCTGGGCGCGCGCCGCGCCGGCGTGCTGCTGTCGCTGTTGGTGCTGCCGCTTTACATTCCCGTCCTGATCTTCGGCGTCGCCGCCAGCGAGGCGGCGGCACTGGGCCTCGAATCGCGGCCGCATCTGTTGCTGCTGGCGGCGCTGCTCGCTGGCTCGCTCGCATTGGCCCCCTGGGCGGCGGCGGCGGCCTTGCGCCAGGCGCTCGAATAATAGAAGAAAACCGGCCATGCACCGCTTCGCCAACCCCGCCCGTTTCATGCGCCTGTCGGCGACGCTGCTGCCGTGGTGCGCCGGAGCGGCAGCGGTGCTGATCGTCATCGGGCTCTACGGCGCGCTGCTCATCGCGCCGCCAGATTATCAGCAGGGCGAGGCGGTGAAGATCATGTACGTCCACGTGCCATCGGCGTGGTTGGCGAGCCTGGTCTATGCGGTGATGGCGGTCGCCAGCGCGGTGGCGCTGATCTGGCGGCATCCCTTGGCGCATATCGCTGCCGAAAGCGCCGCACCCATCGGCGCGAGCTTCACTTTCATCTGCCTGGTGAGCGGCTCGCTCTGGGGCGAGCCGATGTGGGGCACGTGGTGGGTGTGGGACGCGCGCCTGACCTCGGTGCTGGTGCTGTTCTTCCTCTATTTGGGATTCATCGCGCTGGCCAACGCCTTCGACGACCGGACGCGCGGCTCGCGCGCGGCGGCGATTCTCGCCATCGTCGGCGTCGTCAACCTGCCGATCATCAAGTTCTCGGTCGATTGGTGGAACACGCTGCACCAGAAGGCGAGCGTATTCCGCATGGGCGGCCCGACCATCGCCACCTCGATGCTGTGGCCGCTGCTGGTGATGGCCGCCGGATTCCTGTTCTTCTTCGCGACGTTGCTGATGCTGCGCATGCGCGCCGCGCTGTTGCGCGCCAAGCTGCGGGCGCTGCGCTTCGGGACCTGATGGAGCAGTTCTTTGCCATGGGCGGCTATGCCCGCTTCGTCTGGCCGGCTTATGGCGTGGCCGTGATCGTGCTGGTCGGATTGCTGGTGCACAGCCTAGCGGGTTATCGCCGGGCGCAACGCGCGCTCGACGCCGAGGAGCAGCGATGACGCGCAAGCGGCGGCGACTCTATTTCGTGCTCGGCGGCGTCGCGCTGCTCGGCCTTGCGGTCGGCTTTACGCTGTCCGCGCTCAACGCCAATCTTGTGTTCTTCTACGGCCCGTCAGAGCTCTATGACCAGCTCCATGCCCATCATGTCCAGCCCGGCCAGCTGGTACGCATTGGCGGCCTGGTCGCAGCCGGCAGCGTCAAGCACGAGGCCGACGGCTCGACGCTCGATTTCACCGTCACCGACGGCCGCAAATCCGTGCCGGTGACCTATCGCGGCACGGTGCCCGATCTCTTCCGCGAAGGCCAGGGCGTGGTGGTCGAGGGCCGGCTGACGACCGCCGGCACCTTCAAGGCGACGACCTTGCTGGCCAAGCACGACGAGCGCTACATGCCGCCCGAAGTGGTCGACGCCCTGAAGAAGGCCGGCCGCTGGCAGGAAGGCGAGAACGGCAAGCCCATTCCGTCGGTCGCGCCCGCGAGCGCCGGAGCGACGCAATGATCATCGAGCTCGGCCATTTCGCGCTGATCCTGGCGCTGGCGGTGGCGATGCTCCAGGCCGGCCTGGCGCTTGCCGGCGCGGCGCGCAACGACCTCAACCTGATGGCGGCGGGCCGCTTGGCGGCGCTGGCGCAGTTCGCGCTCATCGCGCTCGCCTTCGCGACGCTGGTGCACGCCTATTTCGTGTCGGATTTCTCGGTCGCCAACGTCGCCGAGAACAGCAGCAGCGCCAAGCCGCTGCTCTACAAGCTGACCGGCGTGTGGGGCAACCACGAAGGCTCGATGGTGCTGTGGGTGCTGATTCTGGCGCTCTATGGCGCCGCGGTCGCCTGGTTCGGCGATGCCATGCCGCCGCGGCTGTGCGCCCGCGTGCTCGGCGTCAAGGCGCTGATCGCGATCGGCTTCCTGCTGTTCATCCTGCTGACCTCGAACCCGTTCCTGCGCCTGTCGCCGGCGCCGGAGAACGGCATGGGCCTCAACCCGATCCTGCAGGACCCCGGTCTCGCCTTCCATCCGCCGTTCCTCTATCTCGGCTATGTCGGCAATTCTGTCGCCTTCGCTTTCGCCGTCGCGGCGCTGATCGAGGGCCGCGTCGACGCCGCCTGGGCGCGCTGGGTGCGGCCGTGGGCGCTGGCGTCGTGGTGCTGCCTGACGCTCGGCATCGCCATGGGCAGCTGGTGGGCCTACTACACCCTGGGTTGGGGCGGCTGGTGGTTCTGGGACCCGGTCGAGAACGCCTCGCTGATGCCGTGGCTCGCCGGCACCGCGCTGCTCCATTCGGCGATCGTGGTCGAGCGCCGCGACACCCTCAAGAGCTGGACGATTCTGCTCGCGATCCTGACCTTCTCGCTGTCGCTGGTCGGCACCTTCCTGGTGCGCTCCGGCGTGCTGACCTCAGTCCATGCCTTCGCGCTCGATCCGCGCCGCGGCGTCTTCATCCTGGTGCTGCTGTTGATCGCCGTCGGCGGCTCGCTGGCGCTGTATGCCTGGCGGGCGCCGGCGCTCGAGCCGGGCGGCGTCTTCGCGCCGATCTCGCGCGAGGGCGCGCTGCTGCTCAACAACCTGATCCTTGCGAGTTGCTGCGCCACCGTGTTCATCGGCACGCTCTATCCGCTGTTTCTCGACGCGGTCGGCGGGCCCAAGCTCTCGGTCGGCTATCCGTTCTTCGACCGCACCTTCGTGCCGTTGATGATCCCGCTGCTGCTCGCCATCGGCATCGGACCGTTGCTGGCGTGGAAGCGCGGCGACGTGTTCGGCGCGTTGCAGCGGCTGTGGGCGGCCTTCGCCGCCGTCATCGCCGCCATGCTGATCGCGCTTTACCTGAGCCATGGCGGACCGGTGCTGTCGGTGCTCGGCATTGGCCTCGCCGCCTGGATGGGCGCCGCGGCCGTGGTCGAGCTGGTCGACCGGCTGCGCCTGTTCCGTGTGCCTTGGACCGAGGTGCTGCGCCGTGCCCTCACCCAGCCGCGCGCCTCCTATGGCATGACGTTGGCGCATTTCGGCCTAGCGGTGACGGTCGCGGGTATCGCCGCCTCAGGCTTCCAGCAGCAGAGCATCGCGCTTCTCAATCTCGGCCAGACCTTGCCGGTGGCAGGCTACACCCTGCGCTTCGACGGCATCGGCAAGCATGAAGGTGTCAACTACACCGCCGATCGCGGCGAGTTCACGTTGCTCGACGGCGCACGCGTGATCGCCCAGCTCGAGCCCGAGCGGCGCTTCTTCCCGCTGCAACAGCAGACGGTGAGCAAGACCGCGATCCACACCAATTTCTTCGCCGATTTCTACCTCGCGCTCGGTGATCCCGATGGCAAGGGCGGCTGGGCGGTGCGTGCCTATTGGAAGCCGTTGGTGCCGTTCATCTGGATCGGTGGCGTGATCATGGCCTTCGGCGGCGCCGTCAGCCTGAGCGACCGGCGCTGGCGCGTCGGCATCGCGGCGCGGCGCGCGGTCAAGGGCGCGCTGCCAGCGAACCGGAGCGGCGCATGACTTGGCGCCGGGCGCTTTATCTTCTGCCGCTGGTCGGCTTCCTCGCCCTCGCCGTCTATCTTTGGCGCGGCCTCGCGCCGGGTTACGACCCCGAGCTGCTGCCGTCGGCGCTGATCGACAAGCCGGCGCCGACCTTCGACCTCGCCGGCTTGAAGGGCGAGGCGCGGCTCAGCAACCGAGCTTTCGTCGACGAGGTCGTCTTTGTCAATTTCTTCGCCTCGTGGTGCGCGCCCTGCCGCACGGAGAATCCGGTGCTCATGGACCTGTCGCGGCGCAACGTCATCGTGCTCTACGGCGTCGACTACAAGGACAAGCCCGCGGACGCAGAGAAATTCCTCGAGCAATACGGCGACCCCTATCGCCGCATCGGCATCGACGAGAGCGGCCGCACCGCCATCGATTTCGGCGTTTATGGCGTGCCCGAGACCTATGCGATCGACCGCACCGGCCATATCCGTTGGCGCCATGTCGGACCGTTGACACCCGACGTCGTGAAGAACGAGGTCCTGCCGCTGCTCAAAGATCTGGGGGCATCGTGATCCGCGCGCTCGCCGCCGCGGCGATTCTGCTCGGCGTCGCCCATGCGGCGCTCGCAGTCGAGCCGGGCGAGATGCTGGCCAATCCCGCGCTCGAAGCGCGCGCCGAGGCGATCGGCAAGCAGTTGCGCTGCCTGGTCTGCCAGAACGAGTCAATCGAGGATTCGGGCGCCGATCTCGCCCATGACCTGCGCGTGATCATTCGCGAGCGGATCAAAGCCGGCGACAGCGATGCGCAAGCGATCAAGTACGTCACCGACCGCTACGGCGATTTCGTCCTGCTCAAGCCGCCGGTCGAGCCCGCGACTTATCTGCTGTGGTTCTCGCCCTTCGCCATCCTGGCGCTGGGCGCCGCCGGCGCGTGGCTCTATCTACGCCGTCGGAAGGCGCCACCGGACGAGCCGCTCGACCTCAACCAGCGCCGCCAGCTCGAGCGGATGCTGCTCGACGACCAATGATCTTCGCGTTCGTCCTGCTGTTCGTCACGCTGGCGGTTCTCGGCACGGTGCTGTCGCCGCTGTGGCAGCGCGGCCGCCGGGCGCTGACCCGCGGCCGCTACGACCGCGCGGTCTACCGCGACCAGCTGGCCGAGATCGAGCGCGACGTGGCGCGCGGCATCGTCCGGCCCGAGGACGCCGCGGCGGCGCGGCGCGAGATCGAGCGCCGCATCCTCGGCGCCGCGGACGAAGCCGACGCGCCGGCGCAGGGCGCACCACGGCGCGGTCTCGCCGCGATCCTCGCCGCCGGTGCCGCCGCCTTCGCGCTCGCGGCTTACCTGGCGCTGGGCTCGCCCGGCTTGCCCGATCTGCCGTTCGCCAATCGCGTGTCGCCCGCGGCGCAGCAGGCGATGATCGAGAACATGGTGTCGGGCCTCGCCGCCAAGCTGAAGAGCAACCCGCAAGATGCGCAAGGCTGGCTGATGCTCGGCCGCTCCTATGCCGTGATGGGCCAGAACGACAAGGCGGTCGACGCCTACGAGCATGCGCGCCAGATCAAGCCCGCCGATCCCGCCATCGCCCTCGCCGAGGCGGCGGCCATGCTGGCGGGGCGCAAGCTCGAGGACTCGGTGCCGGCGCGCGCCGTCGCGCTGCTCAAATCGGTCGTCGCGGAGCAGCCCGACCAGCCGATGGCGCTGTGGTTCCTCGGCTTGGCGGCGGCGCAGCAGCGCGATTTCGCCCAAGCGCGCGACGAGTGGAACCACCTGCTGCGGGTGATGCCCGCCGACGCGCCCGAGCGTGACACCGTTAGCGCCGCGCTCGACGCCATCAAGGGAAAGTAGGCGGGCTTGGCCGCCGGCGAGCCGGCGCGGTAGAGTTTCGCCCAGGGAGGCAACGATGGACGCGCGGCAAGACGCGCCCCTCTGGGAGCCGACGCCCGAGCGCAGCACGGCGACCAATCTGCGGCGCTTCATGGACGAGGCCGGCCGCCTGGCGGGGCGCCACTTCGGCGATTTCGCCGCCTTGCACCGCTGGTCGGTCGAGGATCGCGACGGGTTCTGGTGCCTGGTTTGGGAGTGGGGCCGGGTGATCGGCGAGCCCGGCCAAACCGTGCTCGAGGCCGGCGACCGCATGCCGGGCGCACGCTTTTTCCCGGCGGCACGGCTCAATTATGCCGAGAACCTGCTGCGCAAGCGCGATGGCAGCGACGCGCTGGTCTTCCGCGGCGAGGACAAGGTGCGGCGGCGCCTGTCATGGGCCGAGCTCTACGACCAGGTGTCGCGCCTGGCGCAGGCGATGCAGGCCGACGGCATCGGCCCCGGCGACCGCGTCGGCGGCATCGTCGCCAATCTGCCCGAGGCGATCGTCGGCATGCTGGCCGCGGCGGCGCTCGGCGCGACGTGGTCGTCGTGCTCGCCGGATTTCGGCGTCAAGGGCGTGCTCGACCGCTTCAGCCAGATCGAGCCCAAGCTGATGCTCGCGGTCGACGGCTATTTTTACAACGGCAAGGCGTTCGACAATGCCGACAAGACGCGCGATATCGCCGCCGCGCTGCCGTCGCTCAAGCGCACCGTCATCGTGCCCTATATCGGCAGCCCGGCACCGCTCGACGCGCTGCCCAACGCCATGAGCTATGCCGCCTATGTCGCGCCCTATGCGCCGCGCGCCATCGACTTCGCGCGGCTGCCGTTCAACCACCCGCTTTACATCATGTATTCATCGGGCACGACCGGCGTGCCGAAATGCATCGTGCATGGCGCCGGCGGCTCGCTTTTGAAGCACATCGTCGAGCAGCAGCTGCATTGCGACCTCAAGGACGGCGACCGGTTGTTCTATTTCACCACCTGCGGCTGGATGATGTGGAACTGGCTCGCCACCGGGCTCGCCGCGGGCGCGACACTTCTGCTCTACGACGGTTCGCCGTTCCATCCGTCAGGCAACGCGCTGTTCGATTACGCCGACGACGAGCGCATGACGCACTTTGGCACGTCAGCCAAATACATCGATTCGGTGCTCAAGGCCGGGCTCACGCCGATCAAGACGCATAAGCTGGCGAGCGTGCGGTATCTGAGCTCGACCGGCTCGCCGCTGTCGCCCGAAGGCTTTGACTTCGTCTATCGCGGCATCAAGCGCGACCTGTTCATGGCCTCGATCTCGGGTGGCACCGACATCATGGGCTGCTTCGTCATGGGCAATCCGATCGGCCCGGTGTGGCGCGGCGAAATCGCGGCACCGGTGCTCGGCATGGCGGTCGACGTGCTGCGCGACGACGGCAGCCGTGCGGCCGATGACGAGAAGGGCGAGCTGGTCTGCACCCGCACCTTTCCCTCGATGCCGCGGGGCTTCTGGAACGATCCGGGCAACGCCAAGTACCGCGCCGCTTATTTCGAGCGCTTCGCCAACATCTGGTGCCACGGCGACTATGCCGCGCGCACGCGCCACGGCGGCTTCGTCATCTACGGCCGCTCGGACGCGGTGCTCAATCCCGGCGGCGTGCGCATCGGCACCGCCGAGATCTATCGCCAGGTCGAGCAGATTCCCGAGGTGCTCGAATCGCTGGTCGTCGCCCAGGAATGGCAGCACGACGTGCGCGTCGTGCTGTTTGTGAAGCTTCGGGAAGGCGTGACGCTCGACGAAGCGCTGACCCAGCGCATCAACCGGCGGATCCGCGCCAACGCCAGCCCGCGCCACGTGCCGGCGCGCACCGTCCAGGTCGCCGACATTCCCCGCACCAAAAGCGGCAAGATCGTCGAGCTCGCGGTGCGCGAGGTGGTGCACGGCCGGCCGGTCAAGAACCTCGAGGCGCTGGCCAATCCCGAGGCGCTCGCCTTCTTCCGCGACCGGCCCGAGTTGCGGAGCTAGCTAGACCGCCAGCTTGTCGATGATCTTCGCCAGATCGACGTCGCGCTTCGACAGGCCGCCGGCGTCGTGGGTCGCAAGCGTGATCTCGACCTTGTTATAGACGTTGAACCATTCGGGGTGGTGGTCCATCTTTTCCGCCGCCAGCGCGACCTTACTCATGAATCCCCAGGCCTCGGCGAAGGTGCGGAATTGAAAGCTCTTCTTGATCGCGTCGCGGCCAGCGACCTCTGCCCAGCCATTGAGTGTCTTGAGCGCCTCGGCGCGCGCCGCTCCCGTCAGCTTTTCGACCATTGTCCGCCTCCCTTTCTGTCGTGATGAATCTGTCGACGACCGCGCCGAGTTTGGCCGATATCGAGGCGCTGGCGCAACGCGCCCTGGCCACGATTCCCGAACGCCTTGAGCGCCATGTCGGCGCCGTGGTCATCCGCGTCGACGAGTTCCCCGACGAGGATACCGAGCGGGATATGGAGCTCGAAAGCCCTTTCGACATCCTCGGCCTCTATCGCGGCACAGGATTGCCGTATAAGAGCGTCAGCGACCCGCAGCCGGCCATCGACATGATCTTCCTCTATCGCCGGCCGATTCTCGATTATTGGTGCGAGAGCGGTGACGACCTCTATCGCGTCGTGCGCCACGTTTTAATCCACGAGATCGGCCACCATTTCGGCTTCTCCGACGCCGACATGGAGCGCATCGAGGCCGAGGGTTAATGAGCGACCGAGCCGTTCCCGATCTCGCCTATTGGAGCGGCCCGGGCGGCGAACAATGGGCACGCAATCTGGAGTACGGCGAACGGCAGTTCGTGCCGGTGGCCGCGGCGCTGTTGCCGGCCGCCGCGGCCAAGTCGGGCGAGCGCGCCGTCGATGTCGGCTGCGGCGGCGGCGCGACGACGCACGCGCTGGCGCAGGCGGTCGGACCGCGCGGCCGCGTCCTCGGCGTCGACGTGTCCGAGGCGATGCTGACGCTGGCGCGGCATCGCGCGCCGCGGGACGCGCCGCTCGAATTCGTGCGCGCCGACGCGACCGATTATGTTTTTCCACGCGGCGCTTTCGACCTGTTGTTCTCGCGCCACGGCGTCATGTTCTTCGCCGATCCGGTGCGCGCCTTCGCCAATCTGCGCGCCGCCTCGAAGCCCGGCGGCCGCCTTGTCTTCAGCTGTTTCCGGAGCCCACGCGACAATCCCTGGGCAATGACGCCGTTGCAAGCCGTCCGCTCCTTCGTGCCGCCTTTGCCCAAGCTCGGCCCCGAGGATCCGGGGCCGTTCTCCTTCGCCGACGAGGCGCGCGTGCGGCGCATCTTGGGCGGCGGCGGCTTCGCCAATATCGCGCTCAAACCCGTGGACGTCGCGTTCGATCTTGCCGCCGGGTGCGGCCTCGATGCCGCGGTAGCCAACGTGCTCGAGATCGGACCGACCAGCCGTGCCGTCCGCGGCCAGAGCGCCGAAGTCCGCGCGCAAGTTGCAACGGCGCTGCGCGCCGCGCTGGCGCCGTTCGTCAAAGGTCAGTCGGTATTGTTGGGCGCAGCGATCTGGATCGTCAGCGCGCGCAATCCCTAGAGCAAGGCCGCAACCCTCCGGCGCAATTCGGGGATCAGCGTCCGCCGGAACCACGGATTGTTCTTTTCCCACGCCGTCGTGCGCCATGAGGGATGCGGCAGCGGCAAGGTTCCGGCGGGCGCCGTGCGCCACGCCTTGACCGTCGCGGTCATGCTCCGCCGCTTGGCCTCCGCCATGTAGTAGTCGATGGCGTAGGAGCCGACCAACAGCGAAAGCGCGACCTGGGGCAGCTCCGCCAACAAGGCCGGATGCCAGCGCGGCGCGCATTCCGGGCGCGGCGGCAGGTCGCCGCCTTTGGCGTCGCGGCCGGGATAGCAGAACGCCATGCCCATCACCGCGACCCGGGAGTCGTCGTAGAAGATTTCCCGGCTCACGCCCATCCATTCGCGCAGGCGGTCGCCGCTGCGGTCGTTGAAGTTAAGGCCGGTCTCGTGGACGCGCGTGCCGGGCGCCTGACTGAGGATGAGAATCCGCGCGCTGCGCGCCACTTGCAGCACCGGCCGCGGGCCGAGCTGCAGGTGCTTGGCGCAGATGCGGCAGCCGCGCAGCTCGACGAGCAACCGGTCGAGGCTGGCGGTTTGCGGCTGGCGCGCGGCAGCGGTCACGGCGGCAAGCTTAGCGCGAAAAAGAAAGCGGCGCCTCTTGGTGGGCGCCGTCTTTCCGTCCTCGGGCCGCCCAAACTGGACCGTCAAAATCTGCGGGGCGAGGCATCGGCTCTCTAAAAGCAAACCCCATGCCGAAGACGAAATACGCTATTTTTCAATATCTTAGATTGGGGAGCCGACGCCGGCTGTAAGGCCTGGCGACGCTCCTAGCGCAGCGCCGCGGCAATGTTGCCGCCATCCACCGTCGTGACGTCGCCGGTCGTCTTAAGCGCGGTGGCGTGATAAAGGAACGCCGCCGCCACGTCCTCGGCGGTAACCTCGCGGCCCAGAAGATTGCCGCGCATGTAATCCTGCTCGCTGACGCCGCGCGCCAGGGCACGCGAGGCGATCATGTCCTTGGTCAGGAGACCGCTGCGCACCCGGTCGGCATTGACCGCGTTGGCGCGGATGCCGTCCTTGCCGCATTCCAGCGCGTACTGGCGAACCAGAAGCAGCGTCGC
This sequence comes from Allostellaceae bacterium, assembly GCA_050729835.1. Classification (GTDB taxonomy): domain Bacteria; phylum Pseudomonadota; class Alphaproteobacteria; order ATCC43930; family CGMCC-115725; genus REEB95. The sequence goes on from JBOHLS010000017.1 coordinate 36,682, forward strand.
CGCCTTGGGCAGGCCGTAAGGCCCGAACTCGACGCCGGGATTGATCGCCTGCTTCGAGACGTTGAACAGCAGCGCGCCGCCGAAGCCCTGGGCGCGCATCACCTTGACCGCGGCGCGCGCGACGCGCTGATGAGCGAAGAAATTGAGCTCGAAGCTCTGGCGCAGGACCTTGTCGTCAAGATCGCCGATGGCGCCCTGCCACGCCGCACCGGCATTGGAGACGACGATGTCGACGCCGCCGAGCCGGGCGCAACATTCGGCGAATGCAGCGGTTACCGCGCCGTCGTCGGTCACGTCGCATTCGATGCCGAGCGCGTCGAGCGATTGCGCCAGCGCCTCGACTGCCTTCCTGTCCTTGTCGAGCAGCGCGAGCTCGGCGCCGGCCGCCCGGAAGGCGCGCGACGTCGCCATGCCGATGGCGCCGGCGGCGCCGGTGATCAGCGCGATCTGGCCGGCGAGCGGCTTCTCCGCCGCCTTGCCGAGCTTGGCCTGCTCGAGCGACCAGTATTCCATCTCGAAGAGCTTGGCCTCGGGCAGCGATTCGAACCGGCCGAGCGCCTCGGCGTCGGTGATCACGGCGATGGCATTTTCGGCGATGTCGGCGGCGATGATCGCGTCCTTGCGGCTGCGGCCCATGCCGAAGAGCCCGAGCCCCGGCACCAGAGCGACGCGCGGCAGCGGATCGAGCGGCCGCTTGGGCGGGTTGCTGCGCGCGTTGTTGCGCGCGAAATAGGCGCGATAGCGCTCGACGAAGCCCTTGGCGGCGGCGAAGGCGTCCTTGTGGAACTGCGCCAGATTGGCGGCATCGGGCGGCGCCACCAGCAGGGGCACGTTCTTGGTGCGGATGGTGTGGTCGGGCGTCACCACGCCGGTTTGGGAATAACGCGAAGCCTCGCGGCCATTGACATAGGCGAGGATCGTCGGCGACGAGCGGAACTCGAGGATCAAGCGGCGCCAGGCGCCTTCGATCCGCTCGTCCTTGACCGCGCAGGCGCCGCGCAGGATGGGCGCGACCTCGGCCACGCCGGCGACGCGCTGCGGCAACATGATCGCCGGGAAGACGCGGCGCGAGCCTTTCTTCTGGATGCGCGCCTCGGCGGCGCTGACCGCGGCGATCATGCGCTCGTAGGCCTCGCGCGCGTCGGCGCCGAAGGTGAAGAGGCCGTGCTTCATCAGGATCAGGCCTTCGACGCGCGGATCGAGCTCGAAGACGCGCGCCGCCTTCTTGGCGAGGTCGAAGCCCGGCATGACGTAGGGCACGATGCCGAAGCGGCCGTCGTAAACCTCGCGGCAGACCTTCTCGCCGTCAGGCTGGTCGACGAGGCTCAACACCGCGTTGGCGTGGGTATGATCGACGAACTTGGCCGGCAGGAAGGCGTGTAGCAGCGTCTCGACCGACGGGTTGGGCGCGCCGGGATCGAGCAAATTGGCGCGCTGGACGCGCACCATGTCCTCGTCGGCGAGACGGTCGAGCGCGCGCAGCTTGAGGAGCGGCCCCAAACGCACAGCCGGCAGGCCGGCAGACTCGATATTCGCCATGTCCCAGCCGCTGCCCTTGACGCAGAGCGCGTCGACCTCCTCGCCGAGCAGGTCGAGCACACGCAGCTTGACCGAGGTGTTGCCGCCGCCGTGCAGCACCAGTCTCGGCTCCTGGCCCAGGAGCCGAGACGTATAGACGCGCAGCGCCAGATCGGGCGCGACGCCCTGTTGGGCATAACGCGCGACCAGAGCCTCGGCCTCGTCGTCGTTCCAGCGGCTTTGCATCGGATGGCTCCCGCGCGGCAGCATAGAACAAGCACGTTGGAGCCGCGAGAGGCGGGATTTATTTTCGCCGGTCCAACCCTTAAAATGCCACCGAACCAGCGAGGACCCATGGCCGCAGCCCCGCGCGGCGTTTATGCCGCGATCCTGACGCCGCTCAACGCTAGCCTCGAGCCCGATCTCGGCGCCTTCGTCAATCACGGACGCTGGCTGCTGGCCAACGGCTGCGACGGGCTGGCGCCGCTCGGCACCACCGGCGAGGCCAATTCGCTGTCGCTGAAGCAGCGCATGCGCGTCATCGAGACGACGCTGACCAAGCTGCCGATCGACCGCTGCATCGTCGGCGCGGGCTCGTGCGCGCTGGCCGACGCCGTGCAGCTGGCGCGCGAGGCGACCAAGGCCGGCGCCGCCGGCGTGCTGATGCTCCCACCATTCTATTACAAGGACCCGAGCGAGGACGGGCTCTACGATTTCTTCGCCGCCGTGATCGAGCGCGTCGCCGAGCCGTGCCTGCGGCTTTACCTCTATCACTTCCCTCAACTATCCGCGGTGCCAATCACACCGGCGCTGATCCGCCGTCTGCGGCAGAATTTCAGCGACACCATCGCCGGCCTCAAGGACAGCGGCGGCGACTGGAGCCACTCCGCCGCGCTGCTGAAGGAATTTCCCGGCTTCGGCGTGTTCTCCGGCAGCGAGCAATACCTGCTCAACAATTTGCGCGCCGGTGGTGTTGGCACGATCTCGGCCGCGGTCAACGTCACCGCGCCGCTGGCCCAGCCGGTTTACCGCCAATGGCAGACGCCGGAAGCCGATGCGCTGCAGGCGGCACTGACCTCGGTGCGCGTGCTGTTCCAGGATTATCCGCTGGTCGCCGGACTCAAGGAGACGCTGGCGCTGATCACCGGCAATCCGGCGTGGCGCGCCATGCTGCCGCCCAACGTCAAGCTGGGACCGACGGACGCCGCCACGCTCAAGGCCAAGCTCGTCGAGCTGCCGGCGATGCAGCCGGTGATCGCCGCCGCGCGAGCCGCCTGAATTCCCGTCGTTATTGCAGCCGCGCCTTCTTGAGGAGCGCGGCGCGGTTCGCCGAACGCGGCGTCACCGTGAGCGTATGGCCGTCGCGCTGCAGCGTCAGCGGCACCTCGACTCCGGCGCAGCCGAGCGACCACAGGCGGCGGTAGAGCGCCGCCAGCGTGCCGACCTCGTGGCCGGCGACCGCCAGCAGGATGTCGCCGACCCGCATGTTGGCGCGACGCGCCGGACCGTCGTTGCTGAGACCGGCGATGACGACATGATCCTCGATCTCGGTGGCGTAGAACCCCAGCCACGGACGCGGCGGCTTGTTGGCCCGGCCGAGCGTCAGCAAATCGTCGTAGATCGGCTTCAGCAGGTCGATCGGCACGTTCATGTTGAGATGCTCGGAGTGGCCGCGCTCGCGCGTCTGCTGCAGATGCAGAGAGCCGATGCCGATGAGCCGGCCGGCGGCGTCGAGCACCGCCGTGCCGCCCCAGTTGGGATGCGCCGGCGCGGTGAACAGCGCCTCGTCAAGCAGATATTCCCAATAGCCGGCGAATTCCTGCTTGGCGGAAATCCGCGCCGCCAGCGACCGGGCCCGGCCGCCGGCGCCGCCGACCACGATGTCGTCGTCGACCTGCGCCGTTGCCGACTGGCCGAGCGGGATCGCCGGCAGATCGAGCCGGCCCAGCGCCTGCACCAAGCCGAAGCCGGTTTCCTGGTCGTAGGCGACGACATGACCGGGCAAGGCGCGGCCGTCGCCGGTGTTGAGCCACAGACTTTCGGCCTCGGTGATGAGATAGCCGATGGTGAGGACGATGCCGTCCTCGCGGATGACCACGCCGTTGCCGGCGCGCTCGGTGCCAAGCGTCTGGGCGGTGAAGGCGTCCTCGGGCACGGTGGCGCGCAAACCGACCACCGACGACAGCGCGCGCTCCAGGTCGTAGGCGTAATCGGCCTGGTTGGGCCGCGCCTGGGGTGGCATTTCCGATTCGCTTTCCGCCATGCTGCCTCGTCCGCGAATCCTCGCTTCAGAATACACCGGCGGCGGCCCGGCGACCCGCCGCGCTATTCCTCGCCCGGCCCGACGTGTCGCAGGCGTTTCAAACGGCCGTGCACGCGCTTGTCCTCGACGCGCTTGCGCACCGCGGCGAGCGTAGGCCCCATCGGCAGGCGTGGCTTCGCCTTAAACGCGGCGCGGCGCAGCAGCTCCGTCAGCCGCGCGCGCGCGTCGGCGCGGTTGCGCTCCTGCGAGCGGAAACGCTGGGCGGTGATGACCAGGACTCCGTCACGGCGCAGCCGCTTGCCGGCGATAGTCCCGAGGCGGCGGCGCATGTGGTCGTCGACACCGGCGGCGCGATTGAGATCGTAATGCAGCTTGACCGCCGTCGACTGTTTCTGGACAGCTTGGCCGCCGGGACCGGAGGCGAGAATGAAATCCTCGTCGATCGCCCTTTCGTCGATGACGACGGCAATCGGGCGCAGACGCTGTGAGGCCTTCATCGCGGGTCCTTGGTCTCGGCCGCCGCCGGAAACCCGGGCGGCGGCACCGGCAGCGACGTATCGGGCAGCTCGGTGCTGCTCCAGCCGCCGCCCAGATTCTCGACCAGCAGCACGCTCGCGTTCAAGCGGCTTTGCAGGACGTTGAGCGCCGTCTGGCGGTCGCCGAGCGCAGTCGCCTCGGCGGTCACCACGCTCGTATAGTCAACGGTGCCGGCGCGGTATTGGTTCAGGATCAGGTGCTCGGCCTCGCTCGCGGCCTCGACCGCGGCATCCTGCACGTTCGCCTGGTCCTGCAGGACTTTGAGCGCGGCGAGATTGTCCTCGACCCCCTGGAAGGCGGTGAGCACCGTCTGGCGATAGTTCGCCACCGATTCGTCGTAGCTGGCGCGCGCCGCCGCTACCTGGGCGGTGGTCAGGCCGCCGTTGAAGACGTTGGCGGCGATCTGCGGCCCGAACGACCAGGTGAGGCTCGAAGCATGCAGCAGCGTATCGAGCGTGGTGCCGGCGAAGCCGTAGCTGCCGCTGAGCGTCAGCGTCGGGAAATAGCCGGCGACGGCGACGCCGATCTGCGCGTTGGCCGCCGCCATCTGCCGCTCGGCCTGGGCCACCGTGGGATTGCGCTCGAGCAGCGTCGACGGCACGCCGGCCGGCACCACCGGCACCTGCATCGTCAGCGGCGCCGGCGCCAGCGCGAACGAAGCCGGCGGCTTGCCGATCAGCACGGCGATGGCGTGCTCGAGCTGCGCCCGCGCCACGCCCAACGCCACCATCTGCGAGCGCGCGTTCTCGAGCGTCGCCTGGGCCTGCGCCATGTCGGATTTCCCGACATTGCCCGCGTCGTATTTGTTGCGGGTGATGCGGAGCTGCTCGGTATAGGCCGTAACGGTATCTTCGAGCAGCTTGTGCTGGGCGTCGTTGATGCGCAGCTGAAAATAATCCTGTGCCAGCGTCGCCTGGGCCGAGAGCCGGGCGGCGGCGAGTTGTGCCGCGTCGGCCTGGGCGGTGGCGGTGGCGCTCTCGACGGTGCGGCGGACCTGGCCCCAGACGTCGATCACCCAGCTGGCATCGACCGGCAGGCTGAAATCGTTGAGGATGCGGCCGCCACCGAACGACCCGGCAGAGGGCTTCGAGCGCGTAAACGCCGGATCGATGCCGAGCGAGGGGAAATAGCCGGCGCGGCCCTCGGCGACGACGGCAACCGCCTGGCGATAGGCGGCTTCGACCGCCTTGAGATTCTGGTTCGAGACGTTGACCTGGCTTTCGAGGCCGTCGAGCCCGGGATCGTCGTAGATCGACCACCAGGGCTGGCCCGAGGCCACCGCCTTCGGCTCGGTCGGCTTCCAGCCCGCGACCTCCTTGTAGGCCGCCGACGTCGCGGCGGGTGGCCGCTGGTAGTCGGGTCCGACCGAGCAGGCGGCGAGTACAATCGCGAAAGCGACGACGCAGGCGCGGCACATGCTCATTCTCCCGGCACCGGCGCGCCGCCCGGCAGGGGCGCGGCGCGGCGGCCCCATTGGCGCTGGCCCCACAAGCGGAAGCGGTCGAGATAGAGATAGATCACCGGCGTCGTATAGAGGGTCAGCAACTGGCTGATCATCAACCCGCCGACGATGGCGAGGCCCAGCGGCCGGCGCAGCTCGCCGCCCTCGCCGGCGCCGATGGCCAACGGCACCGCGCCCAGCATCGCCGCCATGGTCGTCATCATGATCGGCCGGAACCGCATCAGGCAGGCCTGGAAGATCGCTTCGCGCGACGACAGACCGAGGCTGCGCTCGGCGTCGAGCGCGAAGTCGATCATCATGATCGCGTTCTTCTTGACGATACCGATCAGCAGGATGACGCCGATCAGGGCGATGATGCTGAATTCGGTGTGGAACAGCATCAGCGCCAGCACCGCGCCTACCCCAGCCGACGGCAGGGTCGAAAGGATCGTGATCGGATGGACATAGCTCTCGTAGAGCACGCCGAGCACGATATAGACCGCGGCCAGCGCGGCGGCGATGAGGAAGGGTTCGGCTGCAAGCGACTGCTGGAAGACCTGGGCAGTGCCCTGGAAGCTGCCGATGACGTTGGACGGCACGCCGAGCTCGAGCATCGTGCGATTGACGACCGTCGCCGCCTGGCCCAAGGCCACGCCCGGCGCTAGGTTGAACGAGATGGTCGAGGCGACCGAAAGTCCCTGGTGATTGACGGCGAGCGGCGTGGTTCCCGGGTAATAGCCGGTGAACGCCGCCAGCGGCACCATGGTCTCCTTCGCGGTGCTGACGGCGGTACCGGTCGACGCCGCGCTCCGGCCGATCGCGGTGATTGAATTGGCCGCCAGATTGCGCGCGGCGTCGGCGGCGACCGCCGCGGCCTCGCTGCTTTGGCCCTTTGGCACGACCGTCCCGGCGACCGCATTGGTCGCCTGGGTACCGCCGACCGCGCCACCGGCGGTGCTGACGTAAAGGTCGTTGAGCGTGGACGGGTCCTGCCAGAACTGCGGCGCCACCTCCATGATGACGTGATACTGGTTCAGCGGATTGAAGATGGTCGACACCTGGCGCTGGCCGAAGGCGTCGTAGAGCGTGTTGTCGATCGCGCTGACGCTGAGCCCGAGGCGCGTGGCGGTCGCGCGGTCGATCGCCAGGTCGGTTTCGAGTCCCTTGTCCTGCTGATCGGAATTGACGTCGGTAAGCTGTGGCACCTTCTGCAGCGCGGCGGTGATCTTGGGAACCCATTGGTTGAGCGTTTGCAAGTCGTCGCTGTGCAGGGTGTATTGGTAGAGCGCATTCGATGCCCGACCGCCGACCCGAATGTCCTGCACCGGCTGGAGAAAAAGCGTGGCGCCGGGCACGACCGAAAGCTCGCGCCGCAGCCGCCCGATCACCTGATCGATGCCGGGCCGCTGATTTAGAGGCTTGAGCGAGGCGAAGACGAATCCAGAATTGGTCTGTCCGCCGCCGGTGAAGGCGACCACGTTGTCGATGGCCTTGTCCTTGCGCATGATCGAGACGAACTGAGTCAGCTTCTTCTGCATGAGCTGGAACGAGATGCTCTGATCGGCCTGGATGCCGCCGATCAGCCGCCCGGTGTCCTGCTCGGGGAAGAATCCCTTCGGTACGACGATGAACAGCAGCACGTTGAGGCAGAGCGTCGCCGCGAGGATGGCGAGCACAATCCGCGAATGACGCAGCGACCAGGTCAGCGAGCGGCGGTACCCTTCCCGGATCCGGTCGAAGCCGCGCTCGCTCCAGCGCGAGAGGCGATGCGGCGGCGGGTCGTCGGCGCGTGGCCGGCGCAGCAGCCGCGCGCACATCATCGGCGTCGTGGTCAGCGACAGGACCAGCGAGATCAGGATGGCGATCGACAGCGTCATGGCGAATTCGCGGAACAGGCGGCCGATGAGCCCACCCATCAGCAGGATGGGCGTGAACACGGCGATGAGCGACAGGCTCATCGAGATCACGGTGAAGCCGACCTCGCGGGCGCCGCGCAGCGCCGCCTGGAGCCGCGGCATGCCGGCCTCGAGATGCCGGGTGGTGTTCTCGAGCACGACGATGGCGTCGTCGACGACGAAGCCGGTGGCGACCGTGAGCGCCATGAGCGAAAGATTGTCGAGGCTGTAGCCCAGGAGATACATCACCCCGAACGTGCCGATCAGCGACACCGGCACCGCGACCGACGGGATCATGATGGCGCGGCCGTTGCGCAGAAACAGATACACGACCGCGATCACCAGCAGCGTCGAGATCACCAGCGTGCGTTCGACCTCGGCGAGCGAGGAGCGGATAGTGGTCGAGCGGTCGACCGGAATGCCGATGTCGATGGCGGCTGGAATCTCGGCCTGGAGAACCGGCAGCTCGGCCTTGACGCCGTCGACCGTGCTGATGATGTTGCCGCCGGGCTGGCGGTAGATGATCACCAGCACCGCCGGCTTGCCGTTGGCGAGGCCGGCGTTGCGCAGGTTCTCGACCGAATCGACGACGTCGGCGACCTCGGAGAGCGTCACCGCGGCGCCGTTGCGGTAGGCGACGACCAGGTCCTTGTAGGCCGCGGCGCTGCGCGCCTGGTCGTTGTCGTAGATCTGATAGCGCTTGTCGCCGTCCTCGATCGCGCCTTTTGGCGCGTGCGCGTTGGCGGCGGCGAGCGCGGCGCGCACGTCTTCGAGCCCGATGCCGTAATGCGCCAGTGCCAGCGGGTTGAGCTCGGCGCGCACTGCCGGCAGGGCCGAGCCGCTGACATCGACCTCGCCGACACCCGGCAGCTGCGACAGCTTCTGCGCCAGCACGGTGGTCGCGGCGTCGTACATCTGGCCTCGGTCGAGCGTGTCCGAGGTCAGCGCCAGGACCATGATCGGCGCGTCGGCCGGATTGACCTTCTTGTAGGTCGGGTTGGAGCGCAGGCTGGTCGGCAGATCGGCGCGCGCAGCGTTGATCGCCGCCTGGACGTCGCGCGCGGCACCGTCGATGTCGCGGTCGAGGCCGAACTGCAAGGTGATGCGCGTGCCGCCGACCGTGCTGCTCGACGTCATTTCGGTGACGTCGGCGATCTGGCCGAGGTGGCGTTCCAGGGGGGTCGCCACCGAGGTCGCGACCACCTCGGGACTGGCGCCGGGCAACGACGCACGGACCGAAATGGTCGGGAAATCGACCTGCGGCAGCGGCGCCACCGGCAGCCGGAAGAATGCGACCACGCCCGCCAACGCGATGCCGAGCGTCAACAGCGTCGTCGCCACGGGCCGGCGGATGAAGAGCGCCGAGAGGTTCATTCAGCCGGATTCTCCCTCGGCTGGTCGTCGGCTTCGCGGTTGAAGAAGCCGGCGGTGCGGCGGCGGAAACGCGTCGCCAGGCGATCGAAGGCGAGATAGATCACCGGCGTGGTGAACAGCGTCAGCACCTGGCTGACGATCAAGCCGCCGACGATGGTCAGGCCCAGCGGATGACGCAGCTCGGAGCCGACGCCGGTGCCGACCGTCAGCGGCAAGGCACCGAGGATCGCCGCCATGGTGGTCATCATGATCGGCCGGAAACGCAGCAGCGACGCCTGGAAGATCGCGTCGCGCGGCGATTTGCCTTCGTTGCGCTCGGCATCGAGGGCGAAGTCGATCATCATGATCGCGTTCTTCTTGACGATGCCGATCAGCAGGATGATGCCGATGATGGCGATGACGGTGAGGTCGTCGCCCACCAGCATGAGCGCCAACAGCGCACCGATACCGGCCGACGGCAGAGTCGAGAGGATGGTCACCGGATGGATGTAGCTTTCGTAGAGCACGCCCAGCACGATGTAGACCGTGACCACGGCGGCGAGGATCAGGAACAGCTCGTTGCCGAGCGAGGACTGGAAGGCGAGGGTGGCGCCCTCGAACACGGTGATGACGCTGCGCGGCATGCCGATCGCGGTCTCGGAGGTCGAGATCGCTTTAACCGCGCCGCCGAGCGACGCCCCCGGCGCCAGGTTGAACGAGATGGTGTTGGACGGGAACTGGCCGAGGTGATCGATCTGCAGCGGTGCGGTCTGGGTCTCGACCTTGGCGATCGCCGACAGCGGCACCTGGCCGCCGTTCGCCGACGGCAGATAGACCGAGTCCAACGCGCCGAGCGACGATTGATAGTCTTTCCCCGATTCGAGGATGACGCGGTACTGGTTCGACTGCGTGAAGATGGTCGAGACGATGCGCTGACCGAATGAATCATAGAGCGCGTTGTCGATGGTTGCCGGCGTGAGGCCGAAGCGCGAAGCGGCGGCGCGGTCGATGTCGATATAGGCCGAAAGCCCCTCATCCGCCTGGTCGCTGACGACGTCGGCGAAGCCGGCGGTGTGGTTGAGTCGATCGACGAGCTTCGGGACCCACGCGGCGAGCTCGTTGGGATTGGCGTCCTCGAGCGCGAATTGGTACTGGGTGCGGCTAACCATGGTGTCGATAGTCAGGTCCTGCACCGGCTGGAGATAGAGCGTCGTGCCGAGAATCCCGGTCGTCTTCTGCTCCAGCCGGCGGATCACGGTTTCGACGTCGCTGCGCTGGCTCTTCGGCTTGAGGTTGATGAGCAGCCGGCCGCTGTTGAGCGTCGTGTTGGTGCCGTCGATGCCGATATAGGACGAGACGCTGGCGACGGCGGGGTCCTTGAGCACGGCTTCGGCCAGGGCACGCTGCCGCTCGGCCATCGCGGCGTAGGACACGCTTTGCGGGCCTTGCGAGATGCCCTGGATCAGGCCGGTGTCCTGCACCGGGAAGAAGCCTTTGGGGATGACGACATAGAGCAGCGCGGTTACCGCCAACGTCGCGACCGCGACCAGGAGCGTCGCTCCCGCGCGATCGAGCACCCAAGCAAGTGCACGGGAATAGGCATGGATCAGTGCGTCGAACTTTTCCCGGTTCCAGCGCTGGAAGCGGGTTTCCGGCACCTCGCCGGGTCGACGCAGTAGCTTGGCGCAGGCCATCGGCACCAAAGTGAGCGAGACGACCGCCGAGATCAGGATGGTGACCGCGAGCGTCAGCGCGAATTCGCGGAACAGACGGCCTACCACGTCGCCCATGAACAGCAGCGGGATGAGCACCGCGATCAACGAGATGGTCAGTGACAGGATGGTGAAGCCGACCTGGGCTGAGCCGCGCAAGGCCGCGCGTAGCGGCGTCTCGCCCTCCTCGAGATAGCGCGAGATGTTCTCAATCATGACGATGGCATCGTCGACGACGAAGCCCGAAGCGATCGTCAAGGCCATCAAGGAAAGGTTGTTGAGGCTGAAGCCCAGCAGATACATCGCGCCGAAGGTACCGACGAGCGACAACGGCACCGAGAGGCTCGGGATGATGGTGGCGCGGGTCGACCGCAGGAAGACGAAGATCACCAGAACGACGAGGATCACCGCCAGCGTCAACTCGAACTCGACGTCGGCGACCGACGCGCGGATGGTGACGGTGCGGTCTGTGAGGACGGCGACGTCGACCGATTGCGGCAGCGACGCCTGAAGCTGCGGCAGCAGCGCCTTGATGCCGTCGACCACCGCGATGACGTTGGCGCCGGGCTGACGCTGGACATTGATGATCACCGCCGGCGTGACGTTCATCCAGGCGCCGAGCTTGTCGTTCTCGGCGCCGGAGACGACGGTGGCGACATCGCCCAGATGCACCGGCGCGCCGTTCTTGTAGGCGATGACCAGGCCGAGATAGGCGTTGGGGTCCTGGATCTGGTCGTTGGCGTTGATGGTGTAGGCGCGCGACGGGCCGTCGAAATTGCCCTTGGGCGTGTTGACGTTGGCGTTGGCAATAGTGGTGCGCAGATCGTCGATGTTGAGCCCGTAGGCGGCCAGCTTGCGCAGATCAGCCTGAACGCGCACCGCCGGTCGCTCGCCACCGGCGATGCTGACCAGGCCGACGCCGGGAAGCTGCGAAATCTTCTGCGCCAGCCGCGTATCGGCCAGGTCCTCGACCTGCGGCAGCGGCATGGTCGCCGAGGTGACCGCCAGCGTCAGTACCGGCGCATCGGCAGGATTGACCTTGGCGTAGATCGGCGGCGCCGGAAGGTCGGACGGCAGCAGGTTCCCGGCGGCGTTGATCGCCGCCTGGACTTCCTGCTCGGCAATGTCGAGGCTGATGTTGAGGCCGAACTGCAGCGTGATGACCGAGGCGCCGGCCGAGCTGGTCGACGACATCTGCACCAGGTTCGGCATTTGACCGAATTGGACTTCCAAGGGCGCCGTCACCGACGAAGTCATCACGTCGGGCGAGGCGCCGGGATAGAACGTCGTCACCTCGATGGTCGGATAATCGACCTCGGGCAGCGCCGACAGCGGCAGGAAGCTGAAGGCGACGACGCCCACCAGCATGATCGCCGCCATGAGCAGCGAGGTGGCGACCGGCCGCAGGATGAACGGGCGCGACGGGCTGAACGCCATGTCACCCCGCCGCGGCGGTCATGGGCGGGAAGATGAGGGCGCGGCGGGCGGCGTCGACATGGCGGTCGACGGCGAGCGCAGGGTCACCTTGGCGCCACTTTTGAGCTTGTCGGCGCCGTCGACCACGACCGAGTCGCCGACCTGCAGCCCCTTGAGGATGGCGACGGTCTCGCCCGCGGACGGTCCCAATGTCACCGGCCGCACGCTCACGGTATCGTCCTGGCCGACGACGTAGACGAACGTGCCCGGCGCGCCGCGCTGGATCGCCGCGCTCGGAATTACGATGACGTTCTTCAGCACATCGACGATGATCCGGACGTTGACGAACTGGTTCGGGAATAGACTTTCGTCGGCATTGGTGAAATCCGCGCGCAGCTGGAAGGTGCCGGTGCTGGTGTTGATGGTGTTGTCGACGCTGGCGAGCGTGCCATCGGCCAACTTGGTCGCACCGGTCTGATCATAGGCGGCAACCGACAGCTTGGCGCCGCCACGGCTTCCTTTCAGCACCGCTTCGAGATCACCCTGCGGCAGCGAGAACAGCACCGAGATCGGCTTCATCTGGTTGAGGAGGACGAGGCCGTTGGTGTCCGAGGGCGTGACGTAGTTGCCCGGATCGACCTGGCGCAAGCCGACGCGGCCGGCGACCGGCGCGATGATCCGGCAATAGGAGAGATTGACGCGCGCCATCTCGACCGCCGCCTGGTCGAGCTTCACCGTGCCTTTGAGCTGCTGGACCGTTGCCGCCTGATCGTCGTAGGTCTGCTTGGCGATCGAGTCCTGCTTGATCAGGACGCCGTAACGCGCCAAGTCGACGCGGGCGCCGGCGAGTTGCGCCTGATCGCGCGCCAGCTGCCCTTCTGCCTGATCGAGCGCCGCCTGATAGGGACGCGGATCGATCTGCGCCAGGAAATCGCCGCCCTTGACCTCCTGGCCCTCGGTGAAGCCGACGGCGACGAGCTGGCCGCTGATCTGCGAGCGGACCGTCACTGAAGCGAGCGGCGTCACGGTGCCCAGGGCGGTATAGACAACGGGCATCTCGCCGGCCGTTGCCGTCGCAGCGACGACGGGCAAAGGCAGCGTCGTGCGCGGGGCCTTGCCGGGGCGTAACGCCACCCACAGCCCGATGACGACGAGCGCGGCGAGCGCGACGGCGCCCCAGAACAGCGGGGGACGCCCGCGGAGGTGCTTTTCAAGCATCGGCGCCGACGCTTCGGGCCAAGCCGGGAACGATCAGCGCGCCGTCGGTGTGCATCGTGCCGTTCATGCCGGCTCCGGTGGCCGTGACCGCGGGAGCGGTGCCGTCCCGGCCCCTTCTCGCGTGCCAAGCCAGGGTATAAAATCGCGGCGAGTTTTGGGAAAGTTTTCGACCATGCACCGATCCCACCGCCAATTGCGTCCATTCGCGAAGCGGCGAAATCCAACCGGAAATCGCCGCGACGGTTATAGGCGGGTGCGGCGGCTGCAATCCCCAGGAGCAGCCGGGAAACAGCCGGTTTTTCCGACCTTCACCGGGCGCGGTCATGCGCGCGGATGAGGCGCTGGCGCGCTGGAACGCGCGGTTCCAGAGCGAAGACTATCTCTTCGGCACGGCGCCCAACTGGTTTCTGGCGACGCAGGCCGGCTATCTGCGGCCGGGTCAGCACGCCATCGCCGACGGCGAAGGCCGCAATGGCGTGTTCCTCGCCAAGCAGGGATTGAAGGTTCTGTCGGTCGATTTCTCGCCGGTCGCGCTCGCCAAGGCGCGCCGGCCTGGCCGCGCGCGAGGACATCGAACTCGCGATCGAATGCGCCGATTTCGCGGTATGGGCATGGGGACGCGAACGTTTCGACGTGGTTGCGTGAATCTTCATACAGTTCGCCGATGCCGCGCTGCGCACGCGGATGTTTCGCGGCATCCGCGAGACGCTCAAGCCCGGCGGCCTCGTCCTCATACAGAGCTTCCGGCCGGAACAGTTCCGATACGGCACCGGCGGACCGAAGGAGATCGATCATCTTTACACCGCCGCGATGCTGCGCGCGGCCTTCGCCGGTTTCGAGATCCTCCGCCTCGCCGAGCACGACGACGTGATCCACGAAGGCAGCGGACACGACGGCATGTCGGCGCTGATCGACCTGGCTGCGCGCAAAACCGCAAGCCGACCGGGAATAAAAGCCACGGCGCCGGAAGCGCAGCCGCTCCGGCGCCATCGCGGACAGGAATTCGCTTCTAAAGTGAGCCCTTGAGCTTGGCGCCGGCCTTGAAGCGCACGCCTTTGCTGGCCTTGATCTTGATCTCTTCGCCGGTGCGCAGGTTGCGGCCCATGCGGGCGGCGCGATGACTCACGGCGAAAGTGCCGAAACCGGGGAGACTGAATTTCTGGCCTTTCTTGAGTTCCTTCGCGATCGTATCGGTAATCGTGTCAACGGCCTCGCCCGCATCCGACGTGCGCATGCCGTTCTTCTTCAATGCATCGACGAGAACTTGTTTGCTCATTGCGTGATCCCCTTCCCTTCGCTGAGCCGCGCTTCCGTTTTGGGCGCGGCCGTGTTGACGAAACCCGTTGGCGTGATGGTCGACCCCTGTTGCGTCTCGCTGCAACGCGGACATTGAGACTTGCACCGGGACGCGGCGGCAATCAAGGATTTCGCGGCGCGCCGGCCGATACCCCGCGGCACCGGAAACGACGCATTGTCAAGACCGTTGTGGCCGCCGGACCGGACATCACGCGTATCGCAACCAGACGTACCGGTCGCGCGCGACGCCACACGCCGATGCGGAGACGGCGCGCGCAACGCGCGTCGGCCGGAGCCGATTGTCGCGCGGCATGATTCCGGTATCGCGGCAAACGTCGTCGGTTGGCGAAGGAACCTCATGTTGCGTCTCAATACCTGCCCCACATCCTGCTTGTGTTGGTAGGGGTGGGCTGTTCAAATATTGGCATACCAAAAAGTCGGACGCAGATCCGCTGCTTGAGCTGGCTTCACCACACACACGGGGAAAGAAATGTCCAGGACTTTGCCCAATCGCTGGGGACAGTTGATTACGGTCATCATCTGCCAGGTGATGATCGCCAATCTGCAATACAGCTGGACGCTGTTTGTTCGGCCGATGAACCAGGCCCATGGCTGGGCCATTGCCGAAATCCAAATCGCCTTCAGCATCTTCATCGGGCTCGAGACCTGGCTGACGCCGCTCGAGGGCTGGCTGGCGGACAAGATCGGTCCGAAGCTTGTGGTGGCGGTGGGCGGCGCGATGGTGGCCGTGGGTTGGGTCATCAACTCATACGCCGACAGCCTGACGATGCTCTATCTCGGCGCGGTGATCTCGGGCACGGGCGCCGGGGCGATCTACACCACCAACGTCGGCAACGCCGTGAAGTGGTTTCCCGACCGGCGCGGTCTGGCGGTCGGCTTGACCGCGGCGGGTTACGGCGCGGGCGCGGCTTTGACCGTCATTCCGATCCGGGCGGTGATTGCGTCGGGCGGCTATGCGTCGGCGTTCTTATGGTTTGGCTTGATTCAGGGTGCGGTGGTGTTCCTGTTGGCGTGGCACCTGCGCAGCCCCGGGGCGGGAGAGGTTCCGACGCCGAAGGAAGTCAAGGTTATCCAGACGGCGCAAAACTATACGCCGGGCCAGGTTCTGGCCTCGCCGGTATTCTGGATCCTCTACATCATGTTCATCCTGGTCTCGGCCAGCGGGCTGATGGCGACGGCGCAGATCGCACTCATCGCCAAGGACTACAACGTCGCCAATACGGTGATCTTCCTCGGCGGCACGACGCTGACCGTGGCGCTGCTGGTCGACAACGTGTGCAACGGCGCGGCGCGGCCGATCTTCGGATGGATCTCCGACAATATCGGCCGCGAGAATACCATGGCGATCGCCTTCGGCCTGGGCGGCATCGCCTATTGGCTCCTAGGCTCGGCCGGCACCTCGCCGTGGGCCTTCGTGGTGTTCGCCGGGTTGGTCTTCCTCACCTGGGGCGAGATCTTTAGCCTATTCCCGTCGACCTGCACCGACACCTTCGGGTCGAAATTCGCCACCACCAATCTGAGCCTGCTTTACACCGCCAAGGGGGCCTTGGCCTTCCTGGTGCCGCTGGCCAACGTCATCTAAGGCGTCGACCGGCAGCTGGCACATGGTGTTCGTCATCACCGCGATCATGAACTTCGCCGTCGTGGCCCTGGCGCTCTTCGTCCTGAAGCCGCTACGCTCCAGGCAGATAGCCGCGTCGCCGCAGCGGGTGGCGCCCGCCCAATAGCGTCGCGCCGCAACCTCAACCCCAAACGGCGGATGCGGGGTGAAATCTCCGCATCCGCCGATTTTTTGCCGCCGCCAAATGACCTCGAACGCAAAGCCGCCATCGCCGCCCTTCCCCGAGCGCCTGATCGAAGGCTATCGCGCGTTCCTCAGCGGCCGCTTCGCCGGCGAGCGCTCGCGTTACGAGACGCTGGCGCGAACCGGGCAGCGCCCCGAGATCATGGTCATCGGCTGCATCGACTCGCGCGTCTCGCCGGAAGCGATCTTCGACGCGGCGCCGGGCGAAATGCTGATCGTGCGCAACGTCGCCAATCTCGTGCCGCCGTTCGAGCCGCACCGCGAGACGCAGCATGGCACCAGCGCGGCGATCGAATTCGGCGTCCAGGCGCTACGGGTCAAGCACGTCGTCGTACTCGGCCATGCCCTGTGCGGCGGTATCCGGGCGTTTGCCGACGAGCAACAGCCGCTGTCGGCCGGCGATTTCATCGGACGCTGGATGTCGCAGATCGCCCCCGCTGCCCAGGGCCTCGGCCCGCGCGGCGCGGACAACGACGCCTATCTGCGCCGGCTCGAACGCGCGGCGGTCGAGCTCAGCCTGACACACTTGATGACCTTTCCATTCGTGCGCTGGCGCGTCGAAGAGGGAGCGCTCGCCTTGCATGGCGCCTATTTCGGCGTCGCCAACGGGCATCTGCTGCTACGCGATCCGGCCAGCGGCGTGTTCGAGCCGACGGCGCAGGATACGGCCGCGGGAAACGCGAACCGCGGCGGCCGCTAGCGCCGACCTATTCCGCCGCGACCTTGGCGGTGACCGGCTCGACCCGCGCGGCGCAGTACTTGAACTCGGGAATCTTACCCATCGGATCGAGCTGCGGATTGGTCAGGATGTTCGCCGCCGCCTCAACATAGCAGAACGGGATGAACACCATGCCCGGCGCGATGGCGAGATCGGGCCGCGCCTTGAGCTCGATGGCGCCGCGCCGCGTGGCGACGCGGATGGTCGATCCCGCGACGATGCCCATGCGCTTCATGTCGCCCGGCGACAGCGACGCATGCGCCTCGGGCTCGATCGCGTCGAGCACGCTGGCGCGGCGTGTCATCGCGCCGGTATGCCAATGCTCGAGCTGCCGGCCGGTCATCAGCACCATCGGGTAGTTCTTGTCGGGCTCCTCGGCCGGCGGACGGATGTCGACCGCCACCAGCTTGCCGCGACCGGATTTGGTCGGGAAGCCGTCGCCGAAGACGATATCGGTGCCGGGTTGGTCGGGCGCCGGGCAGGGATAGGTCACCGAGCTTTCGCTCTCCAACCGTTCCCAGGTGATGTTGTCGAGCGACGGCATGCCGAGCTTCATCTCGGCGAAGACATCGGCCGGTCCGGCATACTTCCAGTCGAGCCCGATGCGCTGGGCGAGTTCCTGGATGATCCAGAGATCGTGCCGCGCGTCGCCGGGCAACGGCAACGCCTGGCGGCCCATCTGCACTTGACGATTGGTGTTGCTGACCGTGCCGGTTTTCTCCGGCCAGGCCGAGGCCGGCAGGAACACATCGGCGTAAGACGCGGTCTCCGTCAGGAACAGGTCCTGCACCACCAAGTGATCGAGCTTGGCGAACGCCTCGCGTGCGTGCTGCACGTCGGGATCGGACATCGCGGGGTTCTCGCCCATGATGTACATGCCGCGGATCTGATCGGCATGGATCGCGTTCACGATCTCGACCACCGTCAGGCCGGCCTTGGGATCGAGCTTGGCGCTCCACAGCTTCTCGAAGAATGCCCGGCGCTCGGGGTCTTCGACCGAGATGTAGTCGGGGAAGAACATCGGGATGAGGCCGACGTCGGAAGCGCCCTGGACGTTGTTCTGGCCGCGCAACGGATGCAGGCCGGTGCCCGGCCGGCCGATCTGACCGGTGATCAGCGACAGTGCGATCAAGCAGCGGGTGTTGTCGGTGCCGTGCACGTGCTGCGAGATGCCCATGCCCCAGAAGATGATCGCCGCCTCGGCGCGAGCGAACTTGCGCGCCACGGTCTTCAGCGTCTCGGCGTCGATGCCGCAGATCGGCGCCATCTTCTCCGGCGTGCGATCCTTGACGCTTTCGACGATCTTCTCAAAATCTTCGGTACGCGCTTGCACATACTGCTCGTCGATCAAGTCCTCGGCGATGATGGTGTGCAGCATCGCCGACAGCATGGCGACGTCGCGGCCCGGCTTGAATTGCAGCATGTGGGTCGCGTGGCGCTTCAGCGCCTGGCCGCGCGGGTCCATGACGATGAGCGTCGCGCCGCGCTTCGCAGCGTTCTTGAAGAAGGTCGCCGCGACCGGATGGTTCTCAGTCGGATTGGCGCCGATGACGACGATGACGTCGGCGTCCTTCGCCGCCATGAACGGCGCCGTCACCGCGCCGGAGCCGATGCCCTCGAGCAGGCCGGCAACCGACGAGGCGTGGCACAGGCGCGTGCAATGGTCGACGTTGTTGGTGCCGAAGCCGGTGCGCACCAGCTTCTGGAAGAGATAGGCCTCTTCGTTCGAGCCCTTGGCCGAGCCGAACCCGGCAAGAGCCTTGCCGCCGTGCGCGTCGCGGATCTTCTTGAGGCCGGCGGCGGCGGCGGCGAGCGCCTCGTCCCAGGACACCTCGCGGAAAAGCGCCCACGGGTTGCTGGGGTCGAACAGCGCGTGGGCATCCTTCTTCATGCCCGGCTTGCGGATCATCGGCTTCATCAGGCGTTGCGGATGGCTGATGTAATCGAAGCCGAAGCGGCCCTTGACACAGAGACGGTTGAGGTTCGACGGGCCGGTGTAGCCGTCGACATAGAGGAGCTTGTCGTCCTTGATCTTGTAAGTGATCTGGCAACCGACGCCGCAATAGGGGCAGACACTGTTGACTTCGCGGTCGGGCTCCTTCGCGTGGACGCCGTGTTCGTCGACTAGCGTCGATTCGAGCAGCGCGCCGGTCGGGCAGACCTGGACGCATTCGCCGCAGGCGACGCAGGTGCTGTTGCCCATCGGGTCGTCGAAATCGAAGATGATTTTCGCGTCGTGATTGCGGGCGGCCATGCCGATCACGTCGTTGACCTGGACCTCGCGGCAAGCGCGGACGCACAGATTGCATTCGATGCAGGCGTCGAGCCGCACTGCCATTGCCGGATGGCTGCGGTCGGGCTTGGGGTGGTGGGTGGGCGGGAAGCGGCCGGCGGATACCCCGACCTTGTCGGCCCAGCGCCAGAACTTCGAATCCGGATCGGGATGGGCGCTGCGCGCGGGCTGGTCCGAGACCAGCAGGTCGAACACCATCTTGCGCGAGAACTTGGCGCGTTCCGACGCCGAGCGGACCTTCATGCCCGCCGCCGGCTGGCGCAGGCACGAGGCGGCGAGCACGCGCTCGCCTTCGATCTCGACCATGCAGGCACGGCAGTTGCCGTCGGGCCGGTAGCCCGGTTCCGAGCTGTAGCAGAGATGGGGGATCTCGACGCCCCTGCGCTGCGCCACCTGCCAGATGGTCTCGCCCGGCCGGGCTTCGACCTCCTTGCCGTCGAGCAGGAACTTGATGGGTTCGCCGATCACGCCGGAGCCGTCGCTCATGACACCTCCTCCGGAAAATGCCTGAGGACCAATTTAACCGGATTCATCGCCGCCTGCCCAAGGCCGCAAATTGACGCATCGGTCA
>JBOHLS010000018.1:0-56679 GCA_050729835.1 Allostellaceae bacterium
ACGCGCACCGCCGGCAGGCCCGGGGCGATGTCCTGGGCCAGCGTCAGCTTGGCGGCCTCGGCCTTGGGCGCCACCAGGCGCACCGCCTCGTCGATGATCGGCGCCAGCGCCGCGCTCTCCAGCCGCAACTCGGTCTTGCCCGACTGCAGCTTGGCGATGTCGAGGATGTCGTTGATGATCGTCAGCAGGTGCTCGCCGCTCCGCCGGATCAGCGTCGCGTATTCCCGGTACCGCGTCGGCTGCGGACCGAACATCCCCTGCTCGATGATCTGCGAAAACCCAATCACCGCGTTCAATGGCGTGCGCAGCTCGTGGCTCATCGTCGCCAGGAACGAGCTCTTAGTGCGGTCGGCGCGCTCGGCGGTTTCGCGCGCCTGGCGTTCGAGCTGCTCGCTGCGCCGGAGCGCCTCTTCCTGCTGCTTCAGGCGGGTGATGTCGGTGTAGAAACAGGCGGTGCCGCCATCCTCGGTGCGGCGCTCGCGCGTCAACAGCCAGCGGCCGTCGCGCAACCGCTGCACCAGCTCGGTATTGGCCGCGCGATGCGCGGCGACGCGCCGCGCGACCAGCGACGTCCGCGATTCCTCGTCGATTCCCTCGGCCCACCCGCCGCTTTCGGCGACCAGCCGGATGATGGTCTCGAACCGCGCACCGGGCACGACCAGCGGCTGCACCGTCGGCGTGTAATACTCGACATACGCGCGATTGCACAGCGCCAGGCGGTCGTCAGCGTCGTAGAGCGCGAAACCGCCGGGCGTGCTCTCGATGGCGTCGTGCAGGCGGTTCTCGGCGGTGCTGCGCGCGCGCTCCTCGGCGGTGAGCCGCCAGGCGAGCCAAAGCGCGACCACCGTCACGACCGCGATGATCAGGACGTCGAAAACGACGAAGTTGCGGAAGGCGGGCGACGCGCTTGGCGGTGCGCCGACGACGATCATCTGCAGCGGGAACGCAGTAATCGTGCGGAAGGCCACCATGTCGTGCGTGTGCCGCGCCAGCAGCGCATGGACCGTCATCGGCCAGCCGGCGCCCAGGTCGCGCGCGTTGCCGGCGAGAACCGAACCGTCGTCGCCGCGCACCAGGAACGCATCCGTCACGCTCGACAATCCTCCGCGCAGCGCGGTGAAATGCGTCGGCTCGACGACCGCGACGACGGCGCCGATCCGCGAGCCCAGCCGGTCGATGATCGGCCAGCTCATGTTGAAATACGGCGCGGCTCCCGACACGAGTTCGAGATGGCCGATGAACGGGCGCGACGTGTAGGTCGCCGTCAGTTCCTTGAAATAGGCCTGATCCGCCAGGTTACGCGGCGCCGCCGGATAGTGTGCGGAATCCAGCACCACCGTGCCGTTGCGATCGAGCACCAGCAGGTTGCGCACATGCGGTAGGCGCATGTCCTCGTTCTCAAGCAGCGTCTGGTCGGCCGCGGTCAGCGTGCCGGCCGCCAGGCGGCTTCCGAGCTTCGTCGCGATCGTCTCCATGGTCAGGTCGATCGCGGTCAGCGTGTGGCCCGCCTCTTCCGCCAGCATGTTAGCTGTCGCGTCGCGTGCCTCGGCCTCGCGTGCGGCGGCCGTCGAATAGAAGTGGTAGACGAAGGCGCCATTGGCGACGTGCAGCAGCGCCACCAGCACGATCGTTACCACGAAGATGCGAGACGCGAGCAAGCGCTCGCGCGGCGCGTTCGCCATGCCGACGGGCGCGCGACCGGTGTCAGCCCGCTTGGTGAAACGCCACACGGCCATCCTCGGTGCGACGGAAGACAAAATTTTCAACCTATGAGAGTAGCTGCGGCGGGCTTAGCGCCGAGTTAACCCCTTCGGCGGCGCGCGCGGTTATGCTTAAAGAAAGCTGAATCGGAGACCGCCGTGACCGAACCCCTGTCGACAAGCCCGAATGCCGCGCTGCTCGGCCACCCCGGCGGTCGCGCCGTGCTCGATACACCGGCGCTGGTGGTCGATCGTGCGGCGCTCGATCGCAACGTCGCGGCGATGGCGACGCATGCGCGCGTAACCGGGGTCGCGCTCCGGCCGCACGTCAAAACCCACAAATCCGTCGCCATCGCGCGCCGTCAGGTGGCCGCCGGCGCGCTCGGCGTTTCCTGTGTCACGCTCGGCGAGGCCGAAATCATGGTGCACGCCGGCCTGCCCGGCGTGCACCTGACCTCGCCGCCGGCGACTGCGGCCAAGCGGACCCGGCTCGCGGCGCTCGTCCGCTCGCCGCATCGCGGCCTCAGCGTCGTCGTCGACCACGCCGACACCGTCGCCGCGCTCAGCGCCGCATTGCGCGATGCGCCGGCGCCGCTCGCCGTGCTGGTCGACGTCGATGCCGGGCAGGGCCGCACCGGTTGCGCCGTCGAGGCGGCGCCGGCGTTGGCGCGGGCGGTGCGCGCCGCGCCGCGCCTGGCGTTCGCCGGCATCCAGGCCTATGCCGGCCATCTCCAGCACGTTGCGGTCCGCGCCGAGCGGCGCGAGCGCAGCTTGCGGCTCGCCGACCGGCTGCGCGGGTTGTTGCGGCAGCTGGCGGCCGACGACCTGCCAGCGCCGATCGTCACCGGCGGCGGCACCGGAACCTTCGATCTCGATCCCGAGGCGCGGGTCTTCACCGAGCTGCAGGTCGGCTCGTACGTCTTCATGGACGTCGACTATCAGCGGGCGCTGGCCGACGGCCGCAACGCGCCGCCCTTCGAGACGGCGCTGTTCGTGGCGACGGCGGTGGTCGGCATCAATCAGCCGGCCTATCTGGTCACCGACGCCGGCCTCAAGAGTTTCGCCACCGACGGTCCCAAGCCCGAGCCGGCGCGCAGTGCGCCTTCCGGCAGCCGCTACGAGTTCTTTGGCGACGAGCATGGCAAACTGTTCATACCGCCGGGCGCGGCGCGGCCGGCGCTTGGCACGGTAATCGAATGCGTCACGCCGCATTGCGACCCGACGGTCAACCTGCACGATTTCTATCACGTGGTCGACGGCGACACGCTGGTCGAGCTTTGGCCGGTCGACGCGCGCGGCAAGCGGTAGACGACGAAAACGCTTTCGTCGCCCCTACGAAAGCAGGGGTCCAGGGCAAGCGAACGTCACCCGCCTCTGGATTCCCGCTTGCGCGGGGGACGACGGATTATTTCGCCGCGAAGGCTTCGATCTCGACCAGCCATTCGGGCTTGACCAGCGATTGCACGACGACGGTGGTCGAAACCGGCCGGGCCGCGCCCAGGATCTTCGCCCGCACCGCGCTGTAGCCGGCGATGTTTTCCCGCTGGGTCAGGTAGGTGTTGATCTTGACCAGGTTTTCGACGCCCATGTCGGCCGATTCCAGGACGTTGCGGACGTTGCGCCAGACCTGCTCGGTCTGGGCCTCGATGCCTTGCGGCGTGCTGCCGTCCTTGGCCACCGGGATCTGGCCGGCGATGAACAGCAGCCGCTGTCCGGCTGGAATCTCGACGCCCAGGCTGTAGGGTCCGTTCGGCGGCGGCGAGGCGGCGGGGTTGTGGACTTTCATGCTCTTTTTCTCCCGTGGGTTAGGCGCGGATGCCGCGCAGGAAATCGAAGTCGCAGCTCTGGTCAGCCTGCAGCACGTGCTGGTGATAGAGCCGGGCATAGCCGCGCGCCGGCAAAACCGGCGGCGGCGCCGGGCGACGCGCGAGCTCGGCCGGATCGACCAGCAGGTCGAGCGTCTTCGTCTTGACGCTCAAGCGGATGCGGTCGCCATCCCGGACCTTGGCCAGCGGCCCGCCGCTCGCCGCGTCGGGCGCGACGTGCAGGACCACCGTGCCATAGGCGGTGCCGCTCATCCGCGCGTCGGAAATCCGCACCATGTCCTTGACGCCGGCGCGTGCGAGCTTTGCCGGGATCGGCAGCGAGCCTGCTTCGGGCATGCCGGCGGCGCTCGCCGGGCCGGCGTTTTGCAGCACCAGAAAATCGTCGGGCGTGACGTCAAGCGCCGGATCGTCGATGCGCTGGGCGACGTCCTCGAGCGAGTCGAACACCACCGCGCGGCCCTCGCGCTCGCAGAGCTTGGGATCGGCGGCCGCGCGTTTCAGGATCGCGCCCTTAGGTGCGAGGCTGCCGAACAAAGCGACCAGGCCGCCTTGCGGCTCGAGCGGCGCCTTGGCCTCGCGGATGACGCGGCGGTCGACGAAACCCGCATCTTCGGCCAGCCGCTCGGCCAGCGTCTCGCCGGTGACGGCGCGGCAATCGAGATGCAGCAGCGGCTTGATCTCCCGGAGAACCGCCCCCACGCCGCCGGCGGCGAAGAAATCCTCCATGTAGTGCTCGCCGGTCGGCTTGAGGTCGATCAGCACCGGCGTCGCGTCGGAGAAGCGGTTGAGGCGCTCGAGCGGGAAATTGCGGCCGAGCCGGCCGGCGATCGCCGCCAGGTGCAGCACGGCGTTTGTCGAGCCGCTGATCGCCAGCAGCACGCGCAGTGCGTTCTCGATCGCCTCTTCGGTCACGATCTGGGCGGGCGCGAGCTGGCCGCGCGCCAGACCGGCCGCCGCCGCGCCAGTCGCCTCGGCGGCGCGCAGGCGGTCGGCGTGTACCGCCGGAATCGCCGCGGTGCCCGGCAGCATCATGCCGAGTGTTTCCGAGATCGCCGCCATGGTGCTGGCCGTGCCCATCACTGCGCAGGTGCCGGCGGTGACGGCGAGCGCGTTCTCGACCTCGGTGATCGCTTCGCGGCTGATCTCGCCGGCGCGGAAACGCGCCCAGAATCGCCGGCAATCGGTGCAGGCGCCGAGCCGCTCGCCGCCGTAGCGGCCGGTCATCATCGGCCCGGTGACGAGCTGGATCGCCGGCACGCCGGCCGAGATCAAGCCCATGAGCTGCGCCAGCACCGTCTTGTCGCAGCCGCCGATCAGCACCACCGCGTCCATCGGCTGGGCGCGGATCATCTCCTCGGTGTCCATCGCCATCAGGTTGCGGAGATAGAGGCTGGTCGGATTGAGATAGACCTCGCCCAGCGAGATCGTCGGGAAGGGCAGGGGCAGGGCGCCGGCGGCGATCACGCCGCGCTTTACCGCCTCGATCAGCTCGGGCACGAGCCGGTGACAGGAGTTGAACCCGCTGTCGGTGTCGGCGATGCCGACGATCGGCCGCGCCAGCATGGCCGGCGAATAGCCCATCGAGCGCGCATAGGAGCGGCGCAGGTAGAGCGCATAGTCGCGGTCGCCGTATTGCGTCAGCCCGTGAGCGAGCCCGCTGGGATCGGCCATGCTCGTCTCCGCCAGGAAAGGGCCGCCGGAATGGCGGCGTCATCGAACCCCCCATCGCGTGCGGCTGTCAACCACCTGTCGCCGGGTGCGTCCGGCGGGCTTGGGCAGGCGGCAGGCCGTCGGTATAATGCCGCCGCGACGGACGGAGGCCGGATGAAAGCAATCCTCGCGGTTGTGGGTGACGGTGCCGCCGAAGCGGTGCTCGAAACCGCGGTGCTCGCTGCGCGCCGTTTCGACGGCAAGATCACCGGCCTCAATGCGCTGGCCAGCGAATACGCCGTCGTCTTCGGCGGCGAGATGGGGTTCTCGATCTCGTCCGAGGTCGACCGCACGCTCGAGCGCGAAGGCGCCGAGCGACGCGAGCAGGCGCGCAGCCTGTTCAACGCGGTGATGCGCAAGCACGGCATCGCGCCCAGCGGTGTCGGCCTCAGCGGCGAATGGCGCGAAGAAGCCGGCCGTCAGAACGCGATCGTCGGCACGCTCGGACGGGTCTACGACCTGATCGCGGTCGAGCAGCCCGACAAGGCCGCCTCCTTCGCCGAGGCGACGCTCGAGGACGCGCTGTTCGAAAGCGGCCGGCCGGTGCTGATGGCGCCGAAAACCGCGCCCGCGACCCTCGGCGAGCGTGTGCTGGTGGCGTGGAACGGCAGTACCGAGACCGCGCGCACCGTCGCCTTGGCCATACCTTTCCTGAAGCAGGCAAGACGCGTCGAGATCGTCAGCGTCGCGAGCGCTTTCGTGCCTGGACCGGGCGGCGATGAGCTGGCGCGGAACTTCAAGGCACACGGCATCGAGGCGACGGCACGCCATATCACCGTCGGCAACAAGCCCGCCGGCGAAATCCTCCTCGACGAGGCGCGCGCGATGCAGGCCGATCTGCTGATCAAGGGCGCCTATACGCAAAGCCGGTTGCGCCAGATGATCTTCGGCGGCACGACGCGGCACGTCATCCTTAATGCCGCCATTCCGGTGCTGCTCGCGCATTAACCGTCGGCGTCCGGCCGAATTCGTCCCTGAACATCGTTAACGCTTAAGAGTTTGATAAATCCCTGCGGCGTAGTTTTGCCGTCGTGGGGGCTGGATACATGGACGAGCGTTTCGAAATCGAGCGGCGATTCCGCGATCCGGTCGGGATCGCGGACAACCCGCCCGGCTCACCGACGAATGACATAGATCTCGACGAAGCGCGCCGGCGCGACAACCTTTTGCGCCATGTGGTGCGCGCGATCCGCGACGAGCGCCAGCCCGAGGCGGCACTGGCCGCCGTCCTGACCGCGCTTGGCCTCGTACTCGCCGCGACCGGCGGCATGGTTCTGCGTCACGGCGCCGATGGATCGTTGCCCGCGGCGGCCGGCTGGGGCGCGAAACCACTGGCTTCGTCGCTGCCGGCGATCCGCGCCGCTCTGGCGCGCGACAACGGCGTCGCGCTCGTGCATGGCACGGTGCAGTTCGTGGCGCAGGCGGTGATCTATCGGGACGAAACCAGGGGCGCGCTGCTGTTGTGGCGGCGCGCCGAGCATGCCGTCTTCGATACCATCGACCGCTCGCTCGTGAGCGACGTTGCCGATCACCTCGGCGTCGTGTTGGCGCAGATCGAGGCGCGCGAGCGGATCGACCATCTCGCACGCACCGATCATCTCACCGGCCTCGCCAATCGCGCCGCCTTCTTCGACGAATTTGCGCGTCGCCTCAGCCGCATGGATCGCAGCCGGCCGGCGGCGGCGCTGCTCTATATCGACGTCGCCAACCTCAAGCTCGTCAACGCGCTGCGCGGACCCGACGCTGGCGACGCTGCGCTAGCCGTGCTGGCCGGTCTCCTGCGCGAGCATACGCGGCCCGGCGACCTGATCGCACGGTTCGGCGGCAGCGAATTCGTGTTGTGGATCGAGCGCATCGATGCCGCCGGCGCCCGAGCCCGCGCCGCGGCCATGACGGCGGCGGCGGCGCGGCTGGCGCCGTTTGCCGACAACGCCGATCCGGCATTCGGCGTTAGCGTCGGCGTCGCGCCGTTCGATCCGCTGCGTACCGAGACCGTGATGCAACTCGTGCTGCGCGCCGCTTCCGATGCCGCGCGCACAAAAGAACAGGGAGGCGAGCCGTGGCCCGTCTCCCTGCCGGCTTAGTTCATGCCATCGCTTCGGGCGTTGGCGACGCCCTATTCGAGGGTGATGATCACCACGCGATTGCGCGGCTCGCGCACGCCGTCGGGCGTCGGCACCGGCGGCTGATGCTCGCCGACCCAACGCTCGTCGATACGACCATGCACCACGCCTTCGCGTTGCAGATGAGCGCGCACGGAGTCAGCCCGGCGGTGCGACAGCCCCATATTGTAGGCGTCCGAACCGGCGCGGTCGGCGTGCCCGACCAGCATGATCCGCATTTTCGGATCGGCCTTCGCCTGCGCCGAGACCTGCTGGAGAATCTTTAGGGCTTCCGGCGTCAGGTTGTACTTGTTGAAGTTGAAGTAGACGCGGAACTCATGCGCAGCCACAGGCTTGCCCTCGAACTGCGCGAGTCCGAAGAAGAACTCGTTGTGGCACGGGCCTGTCATCGCCGTCCACCACGACTTCTCCATATGCACGACCCAGCAGTCGAAATCGACCTGCACGCGGGCGGCAAGCTGCGGCTGGCGCTCGCGGGCGCCGGCGTCGAGATCGCGAACGAGACGGTCGCGCGCCGCGCGCATGATCTGCGGATAGCCTTCCTTCGCGTCCCACGGCGTGACGATCGCCCAGTTGCCGACGTTCTCCGGCGGCACGACCTCGCCCTTGCCGGCGGCCAGGCTCTTGCGCGCGAAGTAGTCCGAATCCTCGAGGTCGCCGTCGCGGTTGAGCAGCACGCCGGCGAAGTCGGCGTAGTCGTGTGCCAACGCCTGGTTGAACGGGCTCGCGCTTGCGCTCGGCGCCGTCTCCTGCGCGTCAGGCAGGGTGATGTGATACGAGTAGTAATTGCCGCGCAGCGGGGGGCTATACGACCAGCCGTCGCAGCCCGCGATCAGCAACCCGGCGGCCAGGAGGATGAGATACCTCCCGAACGGATTAAGACCTTTCATGGTTCGATCCCCATCCCTGATTTTCAATCGTGTTCCGACGCGCGGCGCGCTGTCGCCGTTGGGGCGATGCGATCTCTTCGCTGGCACCAAGCGTTACCCGACAAAAAAATCTCCCGGTGAAGCGAAACTCTGCCGCGATCTACGACGAACCGCATCGCCGTATCGGCCACCCTAATCGCGGCAGCAGGGCGAACGGGACCAGATGATGTCACGAATGATGGCTTTACTGTGTCGGTTCGCACGAAGATTTGCGCTTGTGACACCAATGCCACGCAAGATCAATGGTTCCCGCCGCTGTTCTCGATATTTGCTAGATCTCTGGTGTACCAGGTGCGCGGATTTTGTTGCGAATGCGCCTGACGCGCGTACGCCCGCGCCAACCAGGCAAGGCGTCAGCGCGTCTCGCCGGGCGCCGCCGCGCCGCTCGGCTTCGCGATCTCGACCAGCTTGCCGTCGCGCACCGCGCGGAAAAAGCAGCTGCGCGTGCCGGTGTGACAAGCGACGCCGCTCTGATCGACCCGCAACAGCAGCGCGTCGCCGTCGCAGTCGACGCGCAGCTCGACCAGCCGTTGCACGTGGCCCGAGCTTTCGCCCTTGCGCCAGAGCTGCCGGCGCGAGCGCGACCAATAGCAGACCCGCCCGGTCTTGAGCGTTTCGGTCACCGCGTCGCGATTCATCCAGGCGAGCATCAGCACCTCGCCGCTGTCGTGCTGTTGCGCCACCGCCGGAATGAGCCCGTCGCCGCCGAAACGCAGTGCCGCCAGCACCCGGGACGCGTCTTGCGTCGCGCCGTCATTCATCGCCGATCTCCCGATTGTGGCGCGCACATTCTATCGCCCGCCCGGCGGCGCGGCGAGGGGCGCGTCAGCTGCGCCAGCGCAGGACGCGCCCCTTGACCGGATTGACGAACGCGCTGTCGTTCGCCCGGGCGCGGCGGTATTCCTGCTTGAGCCGGTAATACCACTTGGCCTGGGTATCGGCGTCGTTGACGAGCATGAGCGGCGGATTGTGCTTCAGCCCTTCGCCTTGCATCACCATGATCCACCGATCCTGGTTGAGGAATGCGCGGACATAGGGCCGCAGCGCCGGCTTCAGCGCGGAAAGCCAGGGCACGTCCCAATAGATCGCGTGATTGACCTCGGTTTCGCTGTCGCTCAGCGGCGTCACCGCCGTCAGGCTGGCGACGAAGCGCCGGCCAACGCGGATGTGCTCGATGCGCGTCGACGGCAGGCGGAACGTGATCTCGGTCTCGGGCGCGCCGCCGAGCAGCCGGTACGCCTTGGCGTTCGACGACGGCGCGTGGCGCAGCATCGTGAAGCCGTAAGGGCTGGCGGCGAACTCCTTGGCTTTCTCGTGGATGGAATCGCGCGAACGCCACCACCACGCGCGATGGACGAAAGCGCCGTGTGCCGGGTCCATCAGGCCGACTATGGCGTGATCGATCGCCGCCGGCACGCGCATGCGCTCGAACAGCTTCGGCGCGGTGTCGCCGATCTCCGGGATCGCCGGCGGCGGCGGCGCGGTCGTGGGATCGTCGCCGAAAAACAGCCAGACGTTGCCCTGAACCTCGCGCGCCGGATAGGCGGCGACCTTGATCCGGTCGAGCGCCAGCTTCTGTCCCTCGCAGAGCGAGGGGATCGCGGTGCATCGCCCCGCGGTGTCGAAGCGCCAGCCGTGATAGCAGCATTCGACTTCGCTGCCGTCGAACGCGCCGTAGCTCAGCGGGATGCCGCGATGCGGACAGACGTTGCGCAACGCGAACGGCGTGCCGTCGGCGGCGCGCCCGAGCAGTACCGGCTCGCCGAGGAACGTGCGCGCCAGCATCCGGCCGCGCCGGAGCGCACGGCCCGGCAGGACGAAATACCACATGTCGCGCAAGGCGGCGGTGTCCGAGTCCAAGTCGGCGAATCTCCGGGGAAGCGCGGTTGGGCGCGAGACTAGCGCCGGCGGCCGGCGCCGGGAAGCGTCCTACCGGCCGATTGTGCTGTTGCGAAAAAGTCACGGTAACAAAACCGGATCGCCGGCAGCCCGATCGCGAAAATGCCCGTTATTACCGGCAAAACCGCCACGCCCCCTTGCCCAGCCGGGTTTCGGCGTTTAATGTGCGGTGCACAAAATGTGCGGGGGCGAGCCACCGGAGTTGTGCATGGATGATGTTCGTCAACGCGTCGCGGCGCGTCGAGCCTATGCCCTCGAAGACCTGACGGTCGGCATGACGGCGTCCTATTTCCACACCGTGACCGACGCCGACGTGCGGGAATTCGCCGATCTGACCGGCGATCACAACCCGCTCCATCTCGACGAGGAATTCGCCAAGACCACGCGTTTCAAGGGCCGCATCGTCCACGGCATGCTGTCGGCCAGTTTTCTCTCGACGGTGATCGCGATCCTGCCGGGGCCTGGCACGATCTATCTCAGCCAGTCGCTTGCCTTCCGCGCGCCGGTGCGCATCGACGACACGATCGAGGCGCAGGTCACCGTCGCCGCCATCGATGCCGCCAAGAAGCGCGTGCAGCTCAAGACCCTCTGTCGCGTCGGCGACCTGGTGGTGCTCGATGGCGAGGCCGTGGTCATGGTGCCGTCGCGCCGCAACGAAACCGCCTAGCGCGCCGCCGGCCAAATCACCCGACTCGGGGCGCAATGCCGCTCTATCCGTCCGCTCGATTCCCGGGATAGGTTCGTCGCCGTGCGTATCTTCCGACACGAACGCGCCGCGGGCGCGGACCGCGGCGCCGCAGTTGCCATCGGCAACTTCGACGGCCTCCACCCCGGCCACCGGGCCGTGATTGCGGCCGCCGGCCGGGTCGCGCATGCCGCTCGCGTGCCGCATGCCGTGCTGACCTTCGAGCCGCATCCTTACGCCGTCTTCAATCCGGCCGCGCCGCCGTTCCGCCTGACACCCTTCCGCAGCAAGGCGCGACACATCGAGGCGCTCGGCGTCGATCTGCTCTTCGCGCTGCATTTCGACCGCGAATTCGCCAAGCATACGGCCGAGCAGTTCATCGATGAGGTTCTGGTGCGCGGCCTCGGCGCCAGCCACATCGTCGTCGGCTATGATTTCGTCTTCGGCAACCAGCGCCGCGGCACGGCCGCGTTTCTGGTCGACGCGGTGCGCAGCCGCGGCTTTGCTGTCACCGTCGTCGAGCGCGCGGCAGCGCCCGACGGCGAAGCCTATTCCTCGACCCGCATCCGCGAGCACCTCGCCGGCGCGCGGCCGCGCGAGGCGGCAAAGCTGCTCGGCCGCTGGTGGGAGGTCGACGGTCGCGTCGAGCCCGCGGCCGGTATCGGCAAGGGGCTGGGGTATCCGACGGCCAACCTGCCGCTGGCCGATTACCTGCGGCCGGCGCCCGGCATCTACGCTGCCTTTGCCGGTATCGAGGACGGCAAGCGCACCCGATGGCATCCGGCCGCCGCCTATTTCGGCCGGCGGCCGACGCTGGGCGAATACGCGCTCGGCCTCGAGACTTATCTCATCGACTTCGCCGGCGATCTTTACGGCCGGCATCTGCGCGTGGCGCTGGTCGAATACCTTCGTGCCGACGCGGCCTTCGCCGGCCTCGACGCGCTCAAGGCCCGGATCGGCGACGACGTTGCCCAAGCGCGCCGCATCCTGGCGGCCGAAAAGCCCGAGCCGTGACGCCCTTTCCGTTGACCGCGGCCGGGCCGTCCGCCTATGACCAACGCCATGGCTGACGATTCACCGGCGGATTCCGGCGCCAATCCGGGCAAGGATTATCGCGCCACCGTCTTCTTGCCCGACACCCCGTTCGCGATGCGCGGCGACCTGCCCAAGCGCGAGCCGGCGATGCTCGAACGCTGGGCACGCGCCGGTCTTTGGCGACGTCAACGCGCCGCGTCGCAAGGCCGGCCGAAATTCGTGCTTCACGACGGCCCGCCTTACGCCAACGGCAACCTCCATATCGGCCACGCGCTCAACAAGATCCTCAAGGACGTCATCAACCGCGCGCAGCAGATGAGCGGCAAAGACTCCATCTATGTGCCGGGCTGGGACTGTCATGGGCTGCCAATCGAATGGAAGATCGAGGAGGAATACCGCGCCAAGAAGAAGTCGAAGGACGATGTCCCGATCGTCGAGTTCCGCAAGGAATGTCGCGAGTTCGCGCGCCATTGGATTGGCGTGCAGCGCGCCGAATTCGAGCGTCTCGGCGTCATCGGCGACTGGGCGCATCCCTATACGACGATGGAATTCGCCGCCGAGGTCCAGATCGCGCGCGAAATCGGCAAGTTCCTGATGAACGGCCTGATCTTCCGCGGCGCCAAGCCGGTGATGTGGTCGGTGGTCGAGCAGACCGCGTTGGCCGAGGCCGAGATCGAATACCACGACCACACCTCGACCCAGGTCTGGGTCAAGTTCCCGGTGACGCGCCCGGGCCATCGCGAAATCAAGTATGCGTCGATCGTGATCTGGACCACCACGCCGTGGACGCTGCCCGGCAACCGCGCCATCGCCTACGGCGCCGAGATCGTCTATCTCGTGCTGCGCGTGCGCGAGACCGGCGCGGCCAGCCCGCTGAAGCCCGGCGAGCACATCGTCGTCGCCGAGACGCGCTGGCCCGAGCTCGAGAAGACGCTCGACTTCAAGGCCGACATGCTAATGGCGCTCAAGGGCGCCGAGCTCGCCGGCACGGTCTGCCGCCATCCGCTGCATGGCCGGGGCTACGATTTCGAGGTGCCGTTGCTGCCCGGCGACTTCGTCACCGACACCGACGGCACCGGCTTCGTCCATATCGCGCCCGGCCACGGCGCCGACGACTTCGTGTTGGGACAGAAGCACGGCATAGCCGTGCCCGAGACGGTCGCCGCCGACGGCAGATACGTCGCTTCGGTGTCGCTCTTCGCCGGTAGGCGCGTCTTCAAGCCCAACGGCAAGGAAGGCGACGCCAACGCCGCCGTTCTCGCCGCGCTCAAGGACGCCGGCGCGCTGCTTGGCGAGGGCAAGCTCGTCCATTCCTATCCCCATTCCTGGCGCTCCAAGGCGCCGCTCATCTTCCGCACCACGCCGCAATGGTTCATCGGCATGGACATCAAGGGCGCGGACGGACGGACGCTGCGCGAGACCGCGCTCGCCGCCATCGATGCGACGCGCTGGATTCCGGCGCAAGGCCGCAACCGCATCCGCGCCATGATCGAGACGCGGCCCGACTGGTGCATCTCGCGCCAGCGCGCCTGGGGCGTGCCCATTGCGGTGTTTGTCGATCGCAAAACCGGCGCGCCGTTGCGCGACCAAGCCGTGGTCGACCGCATCGCCGCCGCCTTCGAGAAGGATGGCTCCGACGCCTGGTTCACCCGCAACCCGGCCGAGTTCCTCGGTCCCGGCCGCAATCCCGTCGATTACGAGCAGGTGAAGGATATCGTCGACGTCTGGTTCGATTCCGGCTCGACCCATGCTTTCGTGCTCGAGCCGCGCCGGGACCGGGACCTCGCTTGGCCGGCCTCGCTCTATCTCGAAGGCTCCGACCAGCATCGCGGCTGGTTCCATTCGTCGCTGCTCGAATCCTGCGGCACGCGCGGCCGCGCGCCCTACGAGGCGGTGCTGACGCACGGCTTCGTGCTCGACGAGCAGGGCCGCAAGATGTCGAAGTCGCTCGGCAACGTGACCTCGCCGCAGGACGTGGTGGCGAAAAGCGGCGCCGACATCCTGCGACTATGGGTCGTCGCCGCGGACTATTCCGACGATCTGCGCATCGGCCCGGATATCCTCAAGCAGCAGAGCGAGATCTATCGCCGCCTCCGGAACACGCTGCGTTATCTGCTGGGCGCGCTCAACGGCTTCGCCGAGCGCGAGCGCGTCGCCGAAGCCCAGATGCCCGAGCTCGAGCGTTGGGTTCTGCACCGCCTACACGCGCTCGACGGCATCGTGCGTGGCTGCGTCGCGGCTTACGACTTCCACACCCTGTTCACCGAGCTGCACAATTTCTGCGCCGTCGATCTATCGGCGTTCTATTTCGACGTGCGCAAGGATTCGCTCTATTGCGACCCGCCAACCGAGGCGCGCCGGCGCGCGGTGCGCACAGTGCTCGACCGCGTGTTCGACGCGCTGGTGCGCTGGCTGGCGCCGGTGCTGTGCTTCACGGCCGAGGAGGCGTGGCTTTGCCGTCACGGCGACGGCGACGACCGCAGCATCCACCTCGAGCTCTATCCCGCGATTCCGGCGGCCTGGCGCGACGAGGCGCTCGACCTCAAATGGGCGCGCATCCGCGACGTGCGCCGCGTCGTCACCGGCGCGATCGAATTGAAGCGCGCCGAGAAGTTCCTCGGCTCGAGTCTGCAGGCCGCCGTCCGCATCCATGCCGATGCCGAGGCCCAGGCGGCCTTCGCCGGCGTCGATGCGGCCGAGCTGTGCATCGTCTCGGCGGCGGCGTTCGTATCCGGCACGCCGCCGGCCGGCGCCTTCGCCTTGCCCGACGTGCCCGGCGTCGCCGTCGTGGTGGGGCGCGCCCCCGGCGAGAAATGCGCGCGCTGCTGGCGCGTGCTGCCCGAGGTCGGCGGCGATCCGGCGCATGCCGATCTGTGCCGGCGTTGCGCCGGCGCAGTCGGCGCGCGCGGCGAAGCCGCCTGATGCGGCGCGGTCTGATCGTCGCGTTCGCCGTCGTGGTGCTCGACCAGGCGGTTAAGGCCTGGGTGGTCGCCTTCTTCGCCGCGCGCGGCACCGATGTGTTAGTGGTCTTGCCGGTCTTCAACCTGGTCATGGCCTGGAACCACGGCGTGAGCTTCGGCCTGTTCAACGGCGGCAGCGGCACGTTGTTTTTTGCGGCGCTGGCGGCGGCGATCGTCGTGGCGCTGCTCTGGTGGCTGTCGCGCGCCGGCCCGCGCGGGCTGCAGCTCGCCATCGGGCTGGTGATCGGCGGCGCGGTCGGCAACATCGTTGACCGGCTGGCCCGCGGCGCGGTTGTGGATTTCCTGGATTTCCACCTCGGCGGCCTGCACTGGTACGCCTTCAACGTCGCCGATACGGCCATTTGCCTGGGAGTATTCTTCATCGCCGTCGACGGATTGCTTGGCGAAAGGCGTCCGAATTAGGTAGACTTTTCCGCTTCTTGTATTGAGGGCGGTGGTTATGGTGTCGGGTCGGTTGAGGCATTCCTCCATTCCGGTTTTTGTTTGCCTGGCGCTCGCGGCGCCGGCGCTTGCGGGCTGCAGCACGTGGACCGACGTCAAGCGCGGCCTGGGCATGGAAAAGGTCGTGCCCGACGAATTCGACGTCACGACGGCTGCGCCGCTTGCCATACCGCCCGACTACACCTTGCGGCCGCCGAAGCCCGGCGCGGCGCCG
The DNA here is from genome assembly GCA_050729835.1 of Allostellaceae bacterium. Taxonomy (GTDB): domain Bacteria; phylum Pseudomonadota; class Alphaproteobacteria; order ATCC43930; family CGMCC-115725; genus REEB95. The sequence goes on from JBOHLS010000018.1 coordinate 15,544, forward strand.
ACGCAACAGCTTTCGCCGACCGCCCAGGCGCAGGAGACCGTGTTCCGAGCTGGCGACACCAAGCTCGACACGCTGCCGCCCGACAAGTCGCGCAGCGCCGGCGAAAGCGCGCTTCTGCAGGACGCCGGCGCCAACCGCGCGCCGAAGGATATCCGCAAGCTCGTCAACAACGACGATCAATCGGCCGCGAACAATAGCACCCTGACCCAGCGGCTTCTGTTCTGGCGGCCGGAATCGCCCAATCCGAATCAGGAGCTCGATCCGACCGCCGAGTCCGAGCGTCTGCACGAGGTCGGCGCCAACGGCGGCGCGACGGCGGCGACCAACCCGTCGGCGACGGCCACCGCCGCCGCCAATCCGAAGCCGACGATCGAGCGCACGCCGAAGAGCAAAGGCTTCTTCGACTGGCTGTTCTAAATTTTCGGCGTTGATCTAAAGCGGCCTCCGGGCGTTGATTACCGGACAGCGTTCCGGGAGGATCACACCGATGACCTATCGCCAGGATATCGCCGGCTGTCTGGCCGACAGCTGCAAGGCCGGCCTGACCGCCGCCGAGCTTGACGACGCCTTGCGCCGCGCGGCGCCGGCGTTGCCCAAGCTGGCGAAGATGCAGCGCGACGGCAGCCTGCCGCTGCTGCGCCTGCCGGCTCGGCGCGACGACATCGCCCAGCTCAAGCCCCTCGCCGCCGAGCTCGGCAAGCTCAAGGACGTGATCGTGCTTGGCACCGGCGGGTCGAGCCTCGGCGGCCAGACACTGGTCGCGCTGGCGCCACCCGGCCGCACCCGCGTCCATTTTATGGACAACGTCGATCCGCACAGCTTCGATCTGCTGTTCGACGCGCTCGATCCGGCCAAGACCGGCCTCATCGCTATCTCCAAATCGGGCGGCACCGCCGAGACGCTGGTGCAGTTCTTCGCCTGCGTGGACTGGCTCGGCAAACGCAACACGGCGCGCACCATTGTCGTCACCGAGCCCAAGCCCAATCCGCTGCGCGCGCTTGCCGCCGCGCGCAAGTTGCGCACCCTCGATCACGATCCCAATATCGGCGGGCGCTATTCGGTGCTGTCGAATGTCGGGCTGCTGCCGGCGATGATCGCCGGCATCGACGTCGCCGCGCTGCGCCGGGGTGCCGGCGCCGTACTCGAGGCGACGCTCGCCGCCAAGGATCCGCGCGACGCGGTGCCGGCCGTCGGCGCCGCGGTCTCGGTCGCGCTCAACCAGCGTCACGGCATCATTAGCACGGTGGTCATGCCCTATGTCGACCGGTTGGCGCATTTCGGCCTGTGGTTTCGCCAGCTTTGGGCCGAAAGCCTGGGCAAGGACGGCAAGGGCACGACACCGATCCGCGCCGTCGGCACGGTCGACCAGCACAGCCAGCTCCAGCTCTATCTCGACGGGCCGGCCGACAAGATGTTCTCGCTGGTCATGTTGGCGCAGGCGGGCAAGGGGCCGCGCCTGCCGGCGAAGCTGCCGGATGCGAGTCTTGCCTATCTCGCCGGCAAGCGCATGGGTGACCTGATCGACGCCGAGCAGCGCGCCACGGCGCAGACCTTGATCCGCAACGGCCGCCCGACTCGCATTTTCATCATCGAGCGACTCGACGCCAAAGCGATCGGCGCGCTGCTCATGCACTACATGCTCGAGACCATGATTGCGGCCGAACTGTGGGGCGTGAACGCCTTCGACCAGCCGGCGGTCGAGCAGGGCAAGGTGCTCGCGCGCCAGTACCTTGGCGAGAAAGGCCGGGCCAAGGCACAATAGGGCATGGTCATCCGCCAGCTGCCCGCTGTCGTCGTCAATCGCATCGCCGCCGGCGAGGTCGTCGAGCGGCCGGCGGCGGCGGTGAAGGAGTTGGTCGAGAACGCGATCGACGCCGGCGCGCGCCGCATCGAGGTCACGCTGCGCGACGGCGGCGCCAGCCTGATCCTGGTGAGCGACGATGGCGAAGGCATGGACGCGGCCGAACTCGGGCTTGCGGTCGAGCGGCATTGCACCTCGAAGCTGCCCGACGACGATCTACTGCATATCCGCACCCTCGGCTTCCGCGGCGAAGCGCTGCCCTCGATCGGCGCGGTCAGCCGCCTGGCGATGGTCAGCCGCAAGCGCGGCGCGTGCGACGCCTTCAGAGTGGCAGTCGAAGGCGGCGCCAAGTCGGCGGTCGAACCCGCGGCGCTGAACCAAGGCACGCGCGTCGAGGTTCGCGATCTCTTCTATGCGACGCCGGCGCGCCTCAAATTCCTCAAGTCGGCGCGCGCCGAGCGCGCCGCCGCGGTCGACGCGGTCGAACGTCTTGCCATGGCCTATCCGGCGATCGCCTTCACCGTGATCGGCGACGAGGAGAAGCCGCTGCTGCGCATGACCGCTGCCGAGCCCGATCTCGCCGGCAAGTCGCCGGAGGAGATTCGCCGGGTGCGGCTTGGCGCCGTCCTCGGCCGCGATTTCGCCGACAACGCGCTCGCCATCGACGCGGCGCGTGAGAGCTTCCGCCTGACCGGGCTCGCCGGCTTGCCGACGCTCAACCGCGCCACCGCGCGCGATCAGTATCTCTTCGTCAACGGCCGGCCGGTGCGCGACAAGCTGCTGGCCGGCGCGGTGCGCGGCGCCTACCAGGACTTCCTGGCGCGCGACCGCCATCCGATGGTGGTGCTGTTCCTCACCGGGCCCGAGGACGACATAGACGTCAACGTCCATCCCGCCAAGGCCGAGGTGCGCTTCCGCGACGCGGCGCTGGTGCGCGGTCTGATCGTGGGATCGCTGCGCAACGCGCTGGCCGCGGCAGGCCATCGCGCCTCGACCACGGTGGCGGCGCAGGCCTTGGCCGCGTTCCAGCCGGTGCAGTGGAGCCCGCGCGGCGGCGCCGCGCTGGCGCTCGCGCTCAATCCGGGACTGGCGGAGGCGCCGGCATCCTACCAGGCGCCGCTGGCCGCGACCGCGCCGGCGGCGCGCGCGGTCGAGGCGCCGGCGTCCGATGCGGCGTCGCATCCCTTGGGCGCGGCCTGCGCCCAACTGCACGAGACCTACATCGTGGCGCAGACCGCAGACGGCCTCGTCATCGTCGATCAGCATGCGGCGCACGAGCGCCTGGTCTACGAGCGCATGAAGGCCGAGATCGAAGCATCTGGCGTCAGGCGCCAGATGCTGCTGATTCCCGAGGTGGTCGAGCTCGATCCCGCCGACGCGACACGGCTCGCCGCCCGCGCGGCCGAGCTGGCCGAGCTCGGCCTGGCGCTCGAGGCCTTTGGCCCGGGCGCCGTGGTGGTACGCGAGGTACCGGCGATTCTAGGCGAGGCCGACGTCAAAGGGCTGGTGCGCGATCTCGCCGACGAGCTCGCCGAACTGGGCGACGCGCTGTCGCTCAAGGAGCGGCTCGAGCATGTCTGCGGCACCATTGCGTGTCACGGCAGCGTGCGCGCCGGAAGGCGGCTTAACCAAGCCGAGATGAATGCGCTGCTGCGCCAGATGGAGGCGACGCCGCATTCTGGCCAGTGCAATCACGGCCGCCCGACCTATGTCGCGCTGAGCCTGGCCGAGATCGAGAAGCTGTTCGGCCGTCGCTGACGCGCTAGCGCTGCGGCCGGAAGGCGTAGGCCGACGGGCCTTTGACGGCCTCGTCGACCACCAGCCGATGCTGCAACGGCGGGAAGGCGCGCTGGCGGCAGTCGGCGCGCTCGCACAGGCGGCAGCCGACGCCGATCTCGGTCGCGGCTTCTGGACGCGCCAGATCGAGCCCATCGGCATAGACGATCTCGGCGGCGCGTGCGATGTCGCAGCCCAGCACCACCGCCATGTGGCCCGAGGGCGTGTGGAAGCCGCCGCCCGGCTTCTCCACCGTGCGCGCCACGCAGAAGAAGGTGGCGTCGTCGGGCAGTCGCGCGATCTGGCGGCGGATCAGGCCGGGCGTGGCGAAGGCCTCGTGCACGACGAAGCGCGGACAGGCGCCGCCATAACGCGAGAAGTGGAAGCCCGCTGCCGAAAAGCGCTTGCTGACGTTGCCAGCGATGTCGGCGCGGGCGAAGAAGAACGGAATGCCGGCGGCGCCGGTGCGGTTGAGGGTCGACAGTCGGTGCGTCGCCTGCTCGAACGAGACGCCGAAGCGGTTCATCAGGCGCTCGATGTCGTAGCGTTCGGCCTGCGCCGCCGCCAGGAACGCGGCATAGGGCATCAGCACCGCGCCGGCGAAATAATTGGCCAGGCCGATGCGGCACAACACCTCGCTTTCCGGCGCCGACAGCTTGGCGGCGCGGATCGCTTCGCCGATCGGCTCGCGGGCCTCGAGCAGGCCGAGCTGGTAGGCCAAATGGAAGTTGCGACTGGCAAGCGGCAGCGCTTCGGAAAGGCTCAGCCGCCGCGTGCGCGGCTCGAATCGGCGCAGCGCGCCGGCCATGCTTTCGGCCGTGGCGATCTCGACCGTGACGCCGTGACGCCGCGCCAGCCGCTCGCCCAGGGTGCGGCCGAGCTCATTGCCCGCGGCCGGCGCCAGCGATTCCGCCGCGGTCTCCAACGCCGGGAAGTGGTTGCGGCGCGCCTCGAAGAAGTCGCGCGCCTCCTCGGTCGGCAGCACGACGCGCCGCGTGCGGTTTTCCGAAAGATTGAGGTTGAGGGCCTGGGCGTCGTCGCGCGCGGCACGCAGCGCGCGGTAGAGATCGGCGATGGCGCGCGCGGCGCGCGGCGCCGCGCCCACTAGCCGCGCGATCTCGTCGCTGTCCACGCCGCCGTCATGCAACCCGGCGTCGGCAAAGACCTCGCTCAGCGCTGCGGCGAGCTGGCGCTCGGCGTCGTCGGTCAGGGCGTTAAGGTCGACGCCGTATCGCACGCCGAGCTTCAGCAGCAGCGACACCGTCACCGGCCGCTCGTCGTGCTCGATCAGGTTGAGATAGCTGGCGCTGATGCCGAGCTCGCCGGCCATCTGCTGCTGGGTCAGCCGGCGTTCCTGGCGCAGGCGTCGGATCTTCTGGCCGAGTAGGGCCTTGCGGACCGCCATCGCACGCTCCCTGGATTTACAAATTTACAAAGCACACAATTATTGGCATGAAAATATACATGATTTACGAATTTTATTATCAATTATGGTGGGAACTTAGCAAGCGCAATGTAAATTATATGACTTATGGCCGTGTGCCGAGGTGCGGGCAGCCGGCTTTGGCGAAGGAGGTCGGGGTGAAGATTTGCGTGTTCGGCGCAGGCGCGATCGGAGGGTTTCTGGGCGCAAAGCTCGCGCGCGCGGGCGCCACGGTTTCGCTTGTCGCCCGCGGCGCCAATCTGGCGGCGATCCGCGCCGACGGCCTGAAGCTGCGCGCCGACGGCCGCGAGACCGTCGTGCGGCTGCCGGCGACCGACGATCCGGCCGAGCTCGGCCCGCAGGACTACGTCATCGTCACCCTCAAGGCCAACCAGATCGAGGCGGCGCTCGATCGCTTCGCGCCGTTGCTCGGTCCCGAGACCGCGATCGTCACCGCGGTCAATGGCATCCCCTATTGGTATTTCCATCGCCATGCGGGCGAATGGGAGAACCGCGCCGTCGCCAGCGTCGATCCCGGAAGGCGGCAATGGACGCTGCTCGGGCCCGAGCGCGCCATCGGCTGCGTCGTCTATCCGGCGACCGAGCTAGTCGCGCCGGGCGTGGTCGAACACGTCTACGGCGACCGCTTTCCGCTCGGCGAGCCGTCGGGCGAAATCAGCCGGCGCTGCCAGCGCCTGTCGGCGGTCTTCGCCGCCGGCAGCCTCAAGGCGCCGGTGCTCGACAACATCCGCGACGAAATCTGGCTCAAGCTGTGGGGCAATCTCTGCCTCAACCCGCTGAGCGCGCTTACCGGCACGACGCTCGACGTGCTGTGCAGTGAGGCCGGCACGCGCGACATCGCGCGCGCCATGATGCGCGAGGCGCAGGCGATCGCCGAACGCCTCGGCGTCCGCCTCCGCGTCGATCTCGAACGCCGGCTCGACGGCGCCCGCAAGGTCGGCGCGCACAAGACCTCGATGCTGCAAGATTTGGAGCGCGGCCGGCCGCTCGAAATCGACGCGCTGGTAACGGCGGTGCAGGAGCTCGGCCGCCTAGTCGAGGTGCCGACGCCGACGCTCGACGTCGTGCTGGCGCTGATCCAGCACCGCGCCGAGGCGCTGCAGCTTTACGAGCGCCCGGCGCTGGATGCGGCCGAAGCCGTCGCCGCGGAATAACGCAGGAACGCGATCTTGGCCGCACCATAGCGGCGCTGGTCGAGCAGGGTGAACCCCGCCGGCTGCGTCAGGTCGCGCTTGGCCGACAGCTCGACGACCACAATTGCCTCCGGTAACAACCAGCCGGCGGCGGCCAAGGCGGCCAATGCCGGCGCTGCCCAGTCCTCGGCATAAGGCGGATCGAGAAAGGCCAGCGTTGCCGGCGCGCTGGCGCGCGGCGGTCTGAGGGCGTCGCCGGCCAACACCGCGGTCTGGCGCGCGGCGCTCATCGCGACGACATTCGCGGTCAGCACGGCGCGTGCCGTCCGGTCGCGTTCCATGAAGCTGACAAAGCGCGCGCCGCGCGACAGCGCCTCGAGACCGAGCGCGCCGCTGCCGGCGAAGGCGTCGAGCACGACGGCGTCCTCGTAGGCCGGCCGCGGCGCGAACGCGGCATGCGCCAGGATGTTAAAGATCGCCTCGCGGGCGCGACCCGTTGTCGGGCGGACGTTGCCGCCCGACAACGGCGTCAATTTCCGGCCGCGATGCTTGCCGGCGATGATTCGCAGCACGACGTTAGCCGCGCGCAGCCTGGATGAAGGCGGCAAAAATCCGCCGGTCGCCTTCGCTGAGGCGATATTCCGGGTGCCACTGCACGCCGAGTACGAAGCGCCGCTTCGGATCCTCGATGCCTTCGATCACGCCGTCGGGCGCGACCGCGTCGACCACCAGGCCCGGCGCCGCGTCCTTGACCGCCTGGTGATGCGCACTGTTGACCCGCATCTCCGCCAGCTGCGTCACGCGGCGCAGCAGCGTGTTGGGCGCGATCGTCACCGCGTGGCCGGGCTCGGTGCGCGGATTGGGCTGCTCGTGCGCCAGCGCGTTCTTGACCTCGTCCGGGATGTGCTGGATGAGGGTGCCGCCGAGCGCGACGTTCAACAGCTGTTCGCCGCCGCAGATGCCAAGCACCGGCAGGTTCTTGGCCAGCGCACCCTGGCAGATGGCGAGCTCGAATTCAGTGCGCCGCGCCTTGGTCTCGACCGTCGCGTGCTTGGTCTTGGCGCCGAACAAGGCCGGATCGACGTCGAAAGCGCCGCCGGTGACGATCAGCCCGTCGAGCAGCGCCAGATAATCGCCGGCGTGCTCCGGCTCGTGCGGCATCAGCACCGACAGCCCGCCCGCCTCGGCCACCGCCTCGCAATAGTTCTCGCGCAGCGCGTACCACGAATGGGTCTTGGAATAGCCGCCTGGCGGCTCGTGATCGAGGGTGAGGCCGATGACCGGTTGTGCCATGCTGGCGTCAATCTATGACCGCGCCGCGCGAGCGGCAAGGAAGCCGCATGACCGATCGCCCGGCGAAGCCGATGGCGCTGGCGCTGCAAGCCGCCGAACGCGCCGCCCAGGCGGGCGAGGTGCCGGTCGGCGCCGTGCTCGTCGATGCAAATGGTACCGTTCTGGCGCAGACCGCGAATCGCGTCGAGGCACTCGCCGACCCGACCGCGCACGCCGAACTGCTGGCGTTGCGCGAAGGCGCGCGAAAGCGCGGCCGGCCGATCCTCGACGATTGCGATCTCTACGTCACGCTCGAGCCTTGCGCCATGTGCGCCGGCGCCATCGCGCTGGCGCGCGTCCGGCGGCTCTATTTTGCCGCCGGCGATCCCAAGGGCGGCGCGGTCGAGCACGGCCCGCGTTTCTTCCAGCAGCCGACCTGCCATCATCGGCCTGAAATCTATGGCGGGATCGATGCGACGCGCGCTGGCGCGCTATTACGGCGCTTTTTCGCTGACCAGCGCTGAAACGCGGCGGCGGCCGATGGCGCGCCAGCCGATGTCGCGGCGGCAGAAGCCCTGCGGCCAGTCGATCTTGTCCACCACCGCATAGGCGCGCTTCTGCGCCTCGCGTACCGAGCGACCGCGCGCCACGACGTTGAGGACGCGGCCGCCGTCGGCGACCAGCTTGTCGCCGACGCGCTTGGTACCGGCGTGAAAGATGCGGACCGAGGTATCGGCGCCGGCGGCGCTGTCGAGACCGCGAATCTCGCTGCCCTTGACCGGCGTGCCGGGATAACCCTTGGCCGCCATGACGACGCACAGCGCCACCTCGTCGCGCCAGCGCAGGTCGAAATCCTCGAGCTCGCCGTCGTGCGCGGCGATCAGCGCCGGCAGCAGATCGCTCTTGAGGCGCGTCAGCAGCACCTGACATTCCGGGTCGCCGAAGCGGCAGTTGTATTCGATGACCTGCGGCCCGTCCTTGGTCAGGATCAGCCCGATATAGAGCACGCCCTTGTAGGGCTTGCCTTCGTCGCGCATGGCGTGGACCGTCGGCAGGACGATCTTCTCCATCACCTGCACTTCGAGCTCCGGCGTCAGCACCGGCGCCGGCGAATAGGCTCCCATGCCGCCGGTATTGGGACCGGTGTCGCCGTCGCCGGCGCGCTTATGGTCCTGCGCCGAGGCGAGGCCGAGCGCGCGCTTGCCGTCGACCAGCGCGAAGAAACTGACTTCCTCGCCCTCGAGGAAATCCTCGACCACGATCTCGGCGCCGGCGGCGCCGAATTTCTTCGCCACCATCGCCGCGTCGACCGCGGCCAGCGCCTGGCGCGTGGTCGTCGCCACCGTCACGCCCTTGCCGGCGGCAAGCCCGTCGGCTTTTACGACGATGGGCGCCTTGTGCTTGCGGATGTAGTCCTTGGCCGCGGCCGGATCGGTGAAGCGCCGGTAGGCGGCGGTTGGGATGTTGTACTTGGCGCAAAGGTCCTTGGCGAAGGCCTTGGAGCCTTCGAGCGCGGCAGCGGCGGCGCTCGGCCCGAAGGCGGCGATGCCGTTGGCTTCGAGCGTGTCGACCAAGCCAGCGACGAGCGGAGTCTCGGGTCCGACAACCACGAAGTCGATCTTTTCCTGCTTGCACAGCTTGACGATACCGTCGAGGTCGGTCGGCGCGACCGCGACACAGGCTGCCTCGTCGGCGATGCCGGGATTGCCCGGCGCGCAGAACAGCGCGTCGCACAGCGGCGATGACGAGATCGCCCAGCACAAGGCGTGCTCGCGTCCGCCCGATCCGATCACCAGCACGCGCAAGCCGCTCTCCTTGCCAAGGCCGATTCCGGCCCATTTCCCCCGTCGGGGGCGCTCTTGTATCATAGTGCGCGATGACCGAAAGCCACGCGCCGAGCATGGTCACAGGCCCCGGCGGGCTACAGTCCAACCTGTCCGAATACACAGTTTCCGAGCTATCTCAAGCGGTTAAGCGGACGCTCGAGGGCGATTTCGGGCATATCCGGGTGCGCGGCGAAATCTCGGGCAGCAAGCGGGTCGCGTCCGGGCATTGCTATCTGACCTTGAAGGATGCCGAGTCGAACCTCGACGGCGTGATCTGGCGGACGACCTTCGGCCGGCTGGCACTCAAGCCTGAGGACGGCATGGAGGTGGTCTGCACCGGGCGAATGACCACCTATCCCGGCCGCTCGAAATATCAGCTCATCATCGAAGCGATCGAGCTCGCCGGCGTCGGCGCGCTGTTGAAGCTGCTCGAGGAGCGCAAGAAGAAGCTGGCGGCCGAAGGCCTGTTCGACGAGACACGCAAGCGCAAGCTGCCGTTCTTGCCCAACGTGATCGGCGTCGTCACCTCGCCGACCGGCGCGGTGATCCGCGACATCCTGCACCGCTTGGCCGACCGCTTTCCGCGCCGCGTCCTGATTTGGCCGGTGCCGGTGCAGGGCGAAGGCGCGGCCGAGGCGATCGCGGCGGCGATCGCCGGCTTCGACGCCCTCGATGGCGGCGGCGCGGTGCCACGCCCTGACCTGCTGATCGTCGCGCGCGGCGGCGGTAGCCTCGAGGACCTGATGGCCTTCAACGAGGAGATCGTCGTGCGCGCCGCCGCCGCCTGCACCATCCCGCTGATCTCGGCAGTCGGGCACGAGACCGACACGACATTGATCGATTTCGCCGCCGACCGGCGCGCGCCGACGCCGACCGCCGCGGCCGAAATGGCGGTGCCGGTGCGGCTCGATCTCGCCGCCGATGTCGCGTCGCACGCTCATCGCCTGGCGCAGGCGCTGGCGCGCTTCATGGACGAGAAGTTTCTGCGCGTTGCGTATCTGGCGCGCGGCCTACCCGATCCGCGCAGTCTGCTCGAGAACGCGCTGCAGCGGCTCGACGACCGCAGCGAGCGGCTGCGGCTCGGCATCGTTGCGCTGCTTCGCCTGCGCGGCCAAAGCGTGTCGGCGCTCGGCCGCATGCTGCGACGCGACGTGCTGGAGCGCGAAGTCGGGCGCCTGCACGATGCCGTCGCCGATCTCGCGGACAGGCTGGCGCCGGCCGTCACGCGCCTGATGCAGCAGCGCGCGATCGCGTTGGCTGGCGGCGCCGGCCGGCTCGCCAGTTGGCGTCAGGCGCAGGACAAGGTGCTGGAACGCGGCTATGTGCTGGTGCGTGACGCCAGAGGCGCGGTGCTGACCTCGGCCAAAGCGGTTGCGCCCGGCGCCGACCTAGCGCTCGAATTCCACGACGGCAAGGTCGCGGCGCGCGCCGTCGGCCGCGACGTCGAGCCGAAGGCGAAGCCGGCGGCGCCCCGGCGCGATCAGGGCAAGCTGCTGTGAGGGGCCTCGCCATCGTCGCGCTGCTTTGCCTCGTCGCATCGGCGGCGTTGGCCGACGACCTCAAGCTCGAGGGTACGCTAACCCAGGGCGCGCTGATCCGCGGCTTCGCCGAGCCGGGTGCGCGGGTCACGCTCGACGGCAAGCCCGTGCGGGTCGCGCCCGACGGCCATTTCATCTTCGGCTTCGGCCGCGACGCGCCGACGCATGCCAGCCTCGACGTGGTCTTCCGCGACGGTTCGCGCCTCCATCGCGTGCTCGACATCGCGCCGCGGCACTACGACGTGCGCCGGATCGAGAACCTGCCGCCGGCCGAGGTCACGCCGCCGCCGGAAGCGCTGGCGCGCATCAAGCGCGAGGCCGCCGAAATCGACCGTGCCTTCGCCCAGCAGAGCGACAGCGCCGCCTTTGAGACGCCGCTCGAATGGCCGGTGACCGGCACGATCACCGGCGTCTACGGCAGCCAGACGTTCCTCAACGGCCAAGCGCGGCAGCCGCATTTGGGCGTCGACATCACCGCGCCCGCCGGCACGCCGGTCAAGGCCGCCGCCGCCGGCGTCGTCAGCCTCGCCGAGCCCGACCTGTTCTTCACCGGTGGCACCGTCATCATCGATCACGGCTACGGGCTGTCGACACTCTATGTCCATCTCCAGAACATCGCGGTGCGCGTCGGCGACCGCGTGACGCAGGGCGAGATCGTCGGCGAGCTCGGCGAGACCGGCCGGGCCACCGGTCCGAACCTGCATTGGGGGCTGGTTTGGGGCGAGGTTCGCCTCGATCCGGCGCTGGCCGCCGGGCCGATGCCGCCGCCGAACGGCGCTAGTCCGGCCACCGCCGGTGCAGCCACAGCCACTGCTCCGGCCGCCGACGAATCCATCCTTCCACCGCCGCATTGACCGCCGTCATCAGCCGTTTCACGTCGGCTTGGCCGTCGCTCGTGTGCGGCAGCGGGATCGGCGGATCGGCGACGAAACGGAAGGTTGCGCCGCGCGGACCCGCTCGACGCGGCAGGGTAGCACCACGCAGTCGTAGCGCAGCGCCAGCCGGGCCAACGCCGGCGCGGTCATTGCGGCGCGGCCGAAGAACGGTACCGGAATGCCGTCGTTCATCTTCTGATCGACCAGCATGCAGATGTGTTTGCCCTCGGCGAGCACGCCGATGGCGCGCCGCGCCGCCACGTTGCCCGTGGGTGCCAGCTCGCTGCCGACAACGCCATGCGCCTCGTTGATGAGTTCGTCGACGAGCGGGTTGTTGGCCGCGCGATAGATCTCGATCACGTCGAGCCCGGCCTGGGTCGCAGCCATGGTCGCGATCTCCCAGTTGCCGAAATGCGCCGAGAAGAAGATGAAGCACGTCTCGGGCCCGCGCGCGCCGACGATCTCGCGGAAGCCTTCGACCGTCACCCGGCCGCCCGGCTCGTACGATTTGAACTCGCCCAGGTGCGGGTACTCGGCGATGACGCGGCCGAGATTGTTCCACATGCCGCGCACGATGTGCTCGATGTCGGCGTCGGACAGACCGGGCAGGGCGCGGCGCAATTTGGTCCGCGCCCGCTTGCTGATCCCGGGCGGCGGGCCGATGCTCGCGCGCGAGCCAGCCGCCCAGGGCGGACGCCATGTCGAGCGGCAGGAGCCGGAAGAAGCTGAAGGCGCGGCGCGCGAACCAGCCTTCGGTCCAATCCTGCATGCGCCTGACGCCGGCGCGCTCAACCATGCGCCCTTCGCTTGAGCGCGCGGTCGAGCAGCCGATCGAGCGCCATCTCGTCGCGCCATTCGATGGTCAGCGGCAGGTATGCGACGCGCGTCCGCCAGGCGGGCGTCAGGCGCACCCAATCCTTTTCCGTGGTGATGAGATCGGCGCCGTCCCGCCGGGCGGCGGCGGCAAGCTCGTCGAGCTCGCGGTCGGTATAAGGATGGTGATCGGGAAAACCGCGCGCCGTCACGATCCGCGCACCGACTCGGGCGAAGTGATCGAAGAATTTCTGCGGCCGGCCAATGCCGGCAAAGGCCACGAGCGTGCGGCCAGAGAGATTCGCAGTCGCCGGGCGCGGCTCGGCTTGGAGCAGCGGAATCGCGCCCAGAAGCGCGGCGGCGCCGGTCTGGTCGGCGCCCAGCATCACCGCCGCGTCGGCGCGGGCCAGGCCATGCGCGATGGTCTCGCGCAACGGGCCGGCCGGCATGACGCGCCGGTTGCCGAAGCCGTAGCCGCCGTCGAGCACGACGAAGGAGAGGTCCTTGGCGAGCGTCGGATTCTGCAATCCGTCGTCCATCAAGATGGCTTGCGCGCCGGCGGCGACCGCTTCCCGCGCACCGGCGGCGCGGTAGCGCGCGACCCAGGTCGGCGCGCCGCGCGCCAGCATTAGCGGCTCATCGCCGACCGCGGCCGCGACATGCCGGTCGAGATCGACTCGCGCTGGCCCGGCCAAGGCGCCGCCGTAACCCCGGCTCAACACATGGACCGCGACGCCGCGAGCTGCGAGCCGGCGCGCCAGGTCGGCGACGACCGGCGTCTTGCCGGCGCCGCCGGTCACCAGATTGCCGACGCAGATCACCGGCACCGGTGCACGGTAGGCGCGAGCCAACCTCCGCCGCGCCGCGCCGGCGGCGTCGTAGACGTAACCGAGCGGCGCCAGCAGCAGCGACAACGCGCCGCGCTGCGCCCAGAATTCAGGCGCGCTTGGCGGCATGGGGCGAGAGACGATCGAGCCAGGGGGCGATGCGCTTCATCACCGCGTCGAGCACGGCGCGATTGTCGGCGGCGATGCCGGCCGCGGCACCGGCGCGGGCGGCGCGCTCGACCGGATCGTCGATCAGCCGACCGACCGCCGCGGCGAGCGCTTCGGCGTCGTCCACCTCGGTCGAGGCCCCGGCGGCGGCTAACGCCTCGGCCGCGCCGGCGGTGTTGCTCATGTCGGGGCCGTACAGGATGGCGCAGTCGAGCAGCGCCGCCTCGATTGGGTTGTGGCCGCCCTTGCGCGCGAGCGAGCCGCCGATGAAGGCGATGCCGGCGAGGCGATAGAAGAGGCCGAGCTCGCCGAGCGTATCGGCGAGGTAGATGTCGACGATTCGGTCGATCCGCTCGTCGCGCGACCGGCGGGCGACCCGCAGGCCTTGAGCTTCGAGCGACTGGGCGATCTCGGCGCCGCGCGCTGGGTGGCGCGGCGCGATGATCGTCAGCAGGCTGGGATGCTGCGGGCGCAGCCGGCGATGGGCGAGCGCCGCCGCGTTCTCCTCGCCCGGATGGGTGGAGGCGGCCAGCCAGATCGTGCGGCCGGCGAGCGCCGCGGCCAGACGCGCGAGCTCGCCGTGGTCGACCGGCAGCGGTGCCGCCGCCGCCTTGAGATTGCCGACCGAGGTCGCGCCGACGGCACCGAGCTGTTTCAGCCGCGCGGCCTGGGCGTCGTCCTGGGCGAGGCAGAGATCAAAGCTCGCCAGCAGCGGCGCGATCAGGCCCGGCAGCCGCTGCCAGCCGCGCAACGACTTGGCCGACATGCGGCCGTTGAGCAGCAGCAGCGGCACGCCGAAGCGGTTGGTCTCGGCAATCAGGTTGGGCCAGAGCTCGGATTCGACCCACAGCGCCAGGTCGGGTCGCCAATGCTCGAGAAAGCGGCGCACATAGGTGCAGCGGTCGACCGGCACGTATTGATGCCAGGCGCGGTCACCCGGCAGGCGGTTGGCGAGCAACCGTGCCGAGGTCACCGTGCCGGTGGTGACCAGAACCGAAAGATGAGGACGTTCGACCAGCAGCCGGTCGATCAGCGACAACATCGACATGGCCTCGCCGATGCTGGCGGCATGGACCCAGACCAGCGGCCCGGCCGGGCGCGGCCGTGAGGCGACGCCCTGGCGCTCGGCGAAACGCTCGGGGTCCTCCTTGCCGCGCGCCATGCGCCGCGCCAGATAGAGCGCCACCAGCGGCCCGAGGGCGGTGGTGCCGCCGCGATAAAGCGAAAGCAGCCGGTTCATCCGTGACCGTTCTGGCGTTGCATCCGGCGCAGCGCCTGGCGCGACTGGGTTCCGGGGGAAACGTGCTCGCGGCCGACGCGGCGGTCGGCCTCCGCCGTGATTGCGTTGAGTCGTTGCTCGACGAGGGCGCGGCAGCGTTCGACGCCGAAATCGTCGAGCTCGGCGGGCACCGCGAGCGGCTCGTCCCAGATGAAGACCCCGCGCGAGAACGGCAACGGCAAGTGAAAGCGGTCCCAGGTGCCGAGAATGCGCCGGCGTCGGGTCGCATAAGCCAAGGGCACGATGTCGGCGCCGGCCAGGTGCGCCACCGCGACGATGCCGGCCGACGCGCGCATCGCCGGTCCGTCGGGGCCGTCGGGCGTGATGCCGACGCACTCGCCGGCCTTCAGGAAGCGGACCATGCCGCGCAGCGCCCCCGAGCCGCCGGATGTCGTCGAGCCGGCAATCGAATCGATGCCGAAATGGCGCACCGCGTCGGCGATGATGCGCCCGTCGCGGTGGCCCGAGATCAGCATGTGGATCGGCACCCGTCGCTGCCAGGCGCACGGCATCATCAGCAGGCGGCCGTGCCAGAACGCCAGGATGAACGGCCGCCGGGCGGCGTGCAGCGCCGCCGGAATCGATCCGCCCTCGACGGTCCAGGCGCCGGTGACGCGCACCAGCCGGATATAAAGCGAGATCAGCCAGCAGAGGAACCGCCTTACGCCGTCGCGGCGCAGGACGCGCTTCGGCCATTCCATGCGTTAGGACGCCCGCACGGCGCGCAGCGCCGGCTGGTCCCCCGCCTGATCGGCGAATTGCAGCGCATAGAGGCGCGCGTAGACGCCCTGCTGGCGCAGCAGCTCGGCGTGTGTGCCGAGCTCGACGACGCGGCCGTTGTCGATCACGTGGATCAGGTCGGCACCGGTCACGGTCGACAGGCGATGCGCGATCACCACAGTCGTGCGGCCTTGCATCAGGGCATTCAGCGCCGCCTGGACCTGGCGCTCGGATTCGGTGTCGAGGGAAGATGTGGCCTCATCAAGCAACAGAATCGGCGCGTCCTTGAGCATGGCGCGGGCGATGGCGATGCGCTGACGCTGCCCGCCCGACAGCTTGACGCCGTGCTCGCCGACCATGGTCTCGTAGCCGTGCGGCAGGCCGCGGATGAACTCGTCGGCCGCCGCGGCCTTGGCGGCGGCGACGATCTCGGAATCCGCGGCGCCCAGGCGGCCATAGGCGATGTTCGCCTTGATGGTGTCGTCGAACAGCGTGATCTCCTGGCTGACCAGGGCGATCGCGCCGCGCAGGCTCGCCAGCGTGACCTCGCGCACCGTCTGGCCGTCGATCGCAATGCTACCGGAGGTTGCGTCGTAGAAGCGCGGGACGAGGTTCAAGATGGTGGACTTGCCGGCGCCCGAGGATCCGACCAGCGCGACCCGCTTGCCGGCCGGCACGGTCAGCGAGACGCCGTGCAGCGCCGGCGTGCCGTTGGCATAGGTGAATTGCACGTCGCGGAAGCGGATCTCGCCGCCCTTGATCGCCAGCTTCCGGGCATCTGGCGCGTCCTGGATCGTGGGCTCGGCGTCCAGGACGTCGAAGATGCGCTGCGTCGCGGCCATGCCCTCCTGCAGGCTGGCGTTGAGCCCGGCCAAGGTCTTGAGCGGCTGATAGGCGAGCAGCAGTGCGGTGACGAACGAGAAGAATGTACCCGGTGTGCGCGCGCCGATCAGCACCTGGTGGCCGCCATAGAGGATGACCAGCGCCACGGCCACGCCGCCGAGCGTCTCCATCAGCGGCGAGGCGATGGCGCGGATCCGCACCGCGCGATTGACCAGCTTGACGAGGTTGCGGATGATCTCGCCCGCACGCGAGGTCTCGTACGATTCCATGCCATAGGCTTTGACGTGCCGCGCGCCCTGGAACGCCTGATTGAGCAGCGTCATGAACAGGCCGACCTCGGCCTGGGTGTTGGCCGAGACGTGTCGCATGCGCCGCCCGATGCTGGCCAGCGGCCGGAAGGCGATCGGGAACACCACCACCGCGACCAGCGCGAGACGCCAATCCTGATAGAACATGAGCGCGCAGAGGAACGCGGCGGTGACGGCGTTCTTGCCGATATTGGCGAGCAGATCGGTCGCCGCGCCGCGCAGCAGGGCGGCGTCGGTGGTGAAGCGCGAGATTAGCGTGCCGGTCGGGTTGGCGTGGAAGAAAGCCAGATCGGCGTGCATGATCCGCGCGAAAAGCGCCGCCTGCACGTCGCCGACGACGCGTTGGCCGACATTGGTCATCAGCACCGTCTGGCCGTAATTGGCGAAGCCCTTGACGAGGGCGAGCACGACGATCGCCGCCGGGATCACCAACAGCAGCTTGGCGTCATGCGCGACGAAGACGCGGTCGAGCATCGGCTGCATCAGCCAGGCATTGGTCGCAGTGGTGGCTGCCATGACGCCCATGCATGCCAGCGCGAGCACGAGACGGCCGACATAAGGGCGCACGAATGCGCGGACCAGCCGGCGCAGCAGCGGCAAGGTGGCCGACCGCTCGCGCGCGGCGTCGCGTGGCGTGGCATCGAGGCTCAAGCGACCGGAATCCTCTGTAAAACCCGGGGTTTAGGGCGGGATCATAGCATGCTGCGCCGGCTGCACTGATAACGGAAACGCGTCGGGTCTGGCAAGGCGGAACCGGGCCGTTCAGGCGCCGGCCACGGTCATGCCGTCGACCCGTACGGTCGGCGCATCGATGCCAGTGCGGAATTCGAGGTCGCTCGCCGGCATGAGGTTGAGGAACATGTCATTGAGATTGCCGGCAATTGTGACTTCGCTGACCGGGAAGGCGAGATCGCCGTTCTCGATCCAGAATCCGGCCGCGCCGCGGCTATAGTCGCCGGTAACGCCGTTGACGCCCATGCCCATGAGCTCGGTGACATAGAGGCCGCTGGCCACTTCGCCGATCAGCTCCCGCGCCGTCAGCACGCCGGGCGCGAGATAGAGGTTGGCCGGCGCCGGCCCGGGCGGGCCGGAGGTGCCGCGCCGCGCATGACCCGTGGTTGCAAGCTTGAGCTGCCGCGCCGAGGCGAGATCGAGCAGCCAGGTCCGCAGCACGCCATCGGCGACCACGTCGCGCTTCGCCGTGGCGACGCCTTCGCCGTCGAACGGCGCCGAGCGATGGCCGCGTTTCATATGCGGATCGTCGACGATGGTGACGCCGCGCGGGAATATTGCCTGACCCATCCGGTCCTTGAGAAACGAGGTGCCGCGCGCGATCGCAGGGCCGCTGATCGCGCCGCCGAGATGGCGCAGCAGCGACGACGACACGCGCGGATCGAATACCACTGGCACTTTGACGGTCGGCATCTTGCGCGCGCCGAGCCGACGCACCACGCGCTCGCCGGCCTTGCGGCCGATCGCCGCCGGGTCCCGCAAATCCGCGCCGAACACCGCCGAATCCCAATCGTCGTCGCGCTCCATCGCCGTGCCGGTGCCGGCCAGCGCCGCCACCGCGACGACGTGACCGGTGGTGGCATAACCGCCGGCGAAGCCGTTGGAGGCGACGAGCGCGACGCGGGCGCGCGACCAGCCTGCCTGCGCGCCCTCGGAGTTGGTCACGCCCTTGACGGCACGCGCCGCGTCTTCGGCGTCGGCGGCGCGCTGCGCCAGTACCGCGGGCGCTGGCTCGAACGGATCGGCCAGATCGAGGTCGGGAATCTGCTTGGCCAGCATGGCCGGATCGGCCAGCCCGCAATAGGGATCGTCCGGCACGCTGCGCGCCATCGCCAGCGCGCGGCCGACCAGCTCGCCGCCATGGTCGGCGTCGCGGTCGTTGGACGAGACGATCGCCTGGCGCTGGCCGACGATCACGCGCAGGCCGAGGTCGAAGCTCTCGGCGCGCTCGAGCTTCTCGAGCTTGCCGAGACGCTGGGCATGCGACAGCGCGATGCTTTCGATCAGGACCGCGTCGGCCTGGTCGGCGCCGTCCTGGCGGGCGCGGCTGACGAGGTCGCCTAGCAGCGCAAGCGGCTCGAGGGATTTGGGCATGCGGCATCATATGGGAGCGACCGTGACGTTTGCCAGCGCGGCGGCTCAGCCGGTAAGCCGCCACACCGTGGTCTCCCGCGCCTCGCGGTCTTCGAGATCGAGCGGCGTCGGTACCCAATACCGCGCCAGCGTCTCCAACCCGCGGGTCGGCAGGTAGGCGCGGCCGGGATCGCCGAGCAGGACCAGCGCGCCGCTGCGCGCCCGCGCCGCGAGCCAGGGTATAAGTCGTTCAGCGAGAGGCCGTTCGTAGCACATGTCGCCCGCCAGCACCGTGTCCCAGTCTGTGTCTTCGGCCAGCACGTCGCCGGTTTCGACCGCGACCGCGACGTCGTTGAGCGCCGCGTTGAGCGCCACGGCGGCGACCGCAAAGCGGTCGGGCTCGGCCGCGGTGACGCGGGCGCCGGCCTTGGCCGCGGCGATGGCGACGAGGCCGCTGCCGGCGCCGAAATCGAGCACGCGCCGGCCGGCGACCAGCGCGGGATGGTCGAGCAGATGCCGCGCCAGTGCCTGACCGCCGGCCCAGGCGAAGGCCCAATAGGGTGGCGGCAGCTGCGCTTGCCGCAACGCCGCCTCGGTTGCCTGCCACAACGGCGTGACCTCGGTGGCAAGATGCAGCCGGATTTCGGGCACCAGCGGCGGCGTTGCCACCGCCGTGTTGCCGCGGACGAAATCTGCCTCAGACGACATGCGCGGCGACGATGCCGAGCAGCAGGCTCCAGCCGACGATGCGGTTGGAGCGGAACTTTGCAAGACAATCGGCGCTGTCGTCGATGTCGACCGTCGCCGCCTGCCAGCACAGCTGCGCCGCGGCGATGGCAAGGCCGAGCCAGAACGGCCAGGCGTTCGCGGCACGCGCGCCGGCCGCCGCCCACAGCGCCAACGCGGCGGCATAGAACGCGAACAGGAACGGCCGCGTGCGCCGGCCGAGCGCCAGCGCCGACGATTTGACGCCGATGAGCGCGTCGTCGTCTTTGTCCTGGTGGGCGTAGATGGTGTCGTAGCCGAGTGTCCAGCAGATGCCGCCGGCATAGAGCAACACCGCCGGCCATTGGACGTCGCCGCGCGCCGCCGCCCAGCCCAAGAGTGCGCCCCAGTTGAAATTGAGGCCGAGGAAGAACTGCGGCCAATAGGTGATGCGCTTCATAAAGGGATATGTGCCGATCAGCACCAGCACCAGCAGGCCGAGCCCGATCGCCGTCCGGTTGAACGAGAACAGCACCGCTGCGCCGATCGCCAGCTCCAGGACCATGAACGCGATCGCCTGCCTGACCGAGATCGCGCCGCTGGCGATCGGCCGCGTGCGCGTGCGGGCGACGCGGGCGTCGAAGTCGCGGTCGGCGATGTCGTTGAGCGTGCAGCCGGCGCCGCGCATGGCGATTGCGCCGATGCCGAACAGCGCCATCAGCCGCCAATCCGGCCAGGCCGTCGCCGCCAGCGCCATGCCCCACCAGCCGGGAAACAGCAGCAGCCAAGTGCCGATCGGCCGATCGAGCCGCGCCAACCTGAGATAAGGCCGCCACGCGGCCGGGGTGCAGCGGTCGACCCAGTCGCCGCTCCTTATGTCGGTCATGCCCCATCTTGCCTGCAGGCCGGCTGTCATAAAAGTGTGGCACTATCGGGTCTATGGCCTACCGCAAGATGACGCGGATCTTCGTCGAATCCGATCTCGCGCCCGGCGTCAGCCTGCGGGCGACGGCCGGCCAGGCGCATTACCTGCTGTCGGTGATGCGGATGAAGCGCGACGACGCGCTCGCGGTCTTCAACGGCCGCGACGGCGAGTTCGACGCCCGCATCGCCGAGGCCGGCCAGCGCGTCTGCACGCTCGCGCTCGGCCAGCGCCGCCGCCCGCAACGCACCGAGGGCGAGCTTTGGCTATGCTTCGCGCCGGTCAAGCGCGCACGGCTCGATTACCTGGTGGAGAAAGCGACCGAACTCGGCGTCGCCGAGCTGCGGCCCGTCGTCACCGCGCGCACGGTCGTCGGGCGGGTTAATCTCGACCGCTGGCGCGCCAGCACGATCGAGGCGACGGAGCAGAGCGAGCGGCTGACCGTGCCGATCCTGCACGAGCCGGTGAAGCTCGCGGCGCTGCTCGCGGACTGGCCGCGTGGCCGCCGGCTCGTGTTCTGCGACGAGACCGGCCAATCGCCGACGATCGCCGAGGCGGTCAAGGCGGTTGCCGGCGCGCCGTGCGCCGTCCTGATCGGACCGGAGGGCGGGTTTGCAGATTCGGAGCTTGACCTGTTGCGCAAGCTGCCTTTTGTTTGCGCCGTCGGTTTGGGCCCGCGCGTTTTGCGCGCCGACACCGCGGCGTTGGCGGCGCTGGCGGTGGTCCAGGCGGTGATCGGGGATTGGTCTGCGACCCGGTCGCGCTGACCGTCCGGCTTTCGCAACATGGTTTGGTTCTGATGTCGGCTCCCTCGCAATCCGGCGGCGCGCCTGTCACCGACCGGCGGCAACTGGTCGAATATCTCGCCTCGGGCGGCAAGCCGCGCGCGCAATGGCGCATCGGCACCGAGCACGAGAAATTCGCCTTTCGCCGCCGCGATTTGTCGCGTCCGCCTTACGACGGCGCCGACGGCATCCGCGCCCTGCTCGAACGCTTGCGGCGCTTCGGCTGGCAACCGGTGATGGACGGCAACAATCTCATCGGCCTGTCCGAGGGCCAGGGCGCGATCTCGCTCGAACCCGGTGGGCAGTTCGAGCTGTCGGGCGCGCCGTTGACGACGTTGCACGAGACCTGCGGCGAATTGCATCGCCACCTGCGCCAGGTGCGCGAGGTCGCCGACGAGCTCGATCTCGGCATGCTCGGCATGGGGTTCGATCCCAAGTGGCGGCGCGAGGACGTGCCGTGGATGCCGAAGCGCCGCTACGCCATCATGCGCCGCTACATGCCGAAGAAGGGCAAGCTCGGCCTCGACATGATGCTGCGCACCTGCACCGTGCAGGTGAATCTCGATTTCGCCGACGAAGTCGACATGGTGACCAAGTTCCGCGTCGGCCTGGCGCTGCAACCGCTGGCGGTGGCGCTGTTCGCCAACTCGCCCTTCACCGAGGGCAAGCCCAACGGCTTCGTCAGCTATCGTAGCCAAGTCTGGACCGACACCGATCCCGACCGCAGCGGCACGCTGCCCTTCGTCTTCGAGCCCGGCATGGGCTTCGAGCGCTATGTCGATTACATGCTCGACATGCCGATGTACTTCGTCTACCGCGACGGCCAGTACGTCGACGTCGCCGGGCAGAGCTTCCGCGATTTCCTCAAGGGCAAGCTGCCCGCCCTGCCTGGCGCGCTGCCGACGCTGGGCGACTGGTCGGATCACCTGACGACGGCGTTTCCCGAAGTGCGGCTGAAGCAGTTCCTTGAAATGCGCGGCGCCGACGGCGGCCCGTGGCGCCGGCTGTGTGCGCTGCCGGCGCTGTGGACAGGCTTGCTTTACGATCAGGCGGCGCTCGACGCGGCTTCGGCGCTGATCAAGGACTGGACGCCGGCCGAGATCGAAGCGCTGCATGCCGTGGTACCGCGCCAGGGCCTGGCGACGATGTTCCGCGGTCGCCAGATCAAGGATTGGGCGCTGGACGTGTTGGCGATCGCGCGCGACGGGCTCCAGCGCCGCGCTGCGCTCGACACCACCAAGGACGACGAGCGCATCTATCTCGAGCCGCTGTTCGAGATCGCCGAGCGCGGCCGCACGCCGGCCGAGCTCTTGGTCGATGAGTTCAACACGCGCTGGGGCGGCCGGATCGAGCCGCTCTACAGCGAACAGGCTTATTGAGTCAGCGACGCCGTCGCCCAGAGTCGGGGATCGGCCGAGGCGGCTTCGGGTGTTTCGCCCGACAGCGACATCCAGCGGGCGCGGAACCAGCTGCGCGCCGAGACCTCGAGCTTGATGCGGCGCGACTCCGGCGGGCCCGATACACCGAGTGCGCTCCATGGGATCGACGCGTCGGCGACGATGCGTGGCTGGTCGGCGCCGAAATAGTGCACCGTGCCGCCGGCGGCCGGCGGGCAGGTCGAACCGTGCTGCTCGTCCGCCGCGCCGACGCAGAGCAGCGGCCGCATCGGCGGATAGTCGCGCGTCTTGCCCTTGGGCGGAATGAAATAGAGCGTGAAGCGGCGCGGCCCGGCGCCGGCGTCGAGATCGAGCTCGACGCGATAGGCCTCGCTCAGCGGGAAGCCGCCGCGATAGGCGAGCGCGCCGATGTCGTAGTAATCCTGGCCGATGGTGGCGAACGCGATGCCGCGCGCATTCCAGGCCAGATAAACCTCGCCGAAGGGCACGTCGCCGGGCGCTGTCAAAAGCGGCGGCAGCAGCGAGACCGGCTTCGGCCAGTCGATCAGCGACGGCGTGGCGATGTCGATCGCCGCGTGCGGCATGCGGATCGCGTCGCGGCTTTGGCGCGCCAGTGGCGCGGCGGTGGCGTGAAGCTGCGGCAGCTCGCGGTTGACCGTGGCGAGCGCCGTCACCAGGCGTTGGTACGGGCGGTCGTCGATGTCGACCAGGCCGAAATTATAGTCCTCGCTGTCCTGCCGGCCGCCCAGCGGATAGTCGTAGTACTGGAACCAGTCGCTGCCGAGAATCTCCGGAATTGCGGCGAAGTTGCGCGCGGCGGCGCTGGCGCCGGTGGCGCGCGCGGCCTGGGTCTCGACCGTCATCAGATGGCCGTTGTTGCGGTTGCCGGTGCGGTTCTGATGCGCGGCGTAGAACCACTCAGAGATCAACACCGGCTTGCCGCCCGACAGCGTGCGCAAGCCGTCGAAGAAATAAGGCGCGACCCAGCCCTCGGGGCTGTCGACGTTGTAGTTGGTGGCGATGACGTCAACATGATGCGCCTCGGCGCGGATCGCCGCCGGGTCGTAATAGATCGGCAGGCGGTCGCCGAAATACAGCGCATCGGGATCGGCCTTATGAATCGCCGCCGCGGCCAGCGCGTAATAACGGTCGGCGACGATGCCGGTCCATTGCGATATCGCCGCGGCGCCGTCGCCGCCGGGCCTGAGCCGCGTCGTCTGGCGGGTGGCCAGCAGCTCTGCCCATGAATCGACGCCGGCGGGCGGCACGAAATCGCGCGTGAAGCGGCGCCAGTCGTCGCCATAGCGCACGCGCAGCATGGCGACGAGCCGCCGCTTGGTGAAGTTTGCGGCCGGCTTGCGCGAATAGAAGGTGAAGAGCGCGCCGTCCCACCAGCCGACCTCGTTGTCCGAGAAATAGCCGATGCGATAGGCGGTGTGGCGATAGGGCGCAATCAGCTTCGCCGCTTCGGCGTCCATGATCGCCGCCATATCGGGCCGGAACGGATCGAACCAATGGAATTTGGCGAGCCGGCCAAGCTCGAGGTCAATCGTCGTCGGCAGGCGCAGCTGCTGTGGCGGCAGCGACCAGGCGCCGGCGGCGTTGAAGCCCCATTCGTGCAGCCGTGCGTCGGTCGCGGCGATCCAGTTGGTGAGCGAGGCGTAGTGGGCGCGCCAGTCGTAATGCGGCCGGTCGAGCTTGGCGCCCGACAGCCCGTCGTCGAGCACGTTGACGCCGATCGAATAGGTGCGCCGGCCGCACGGATCGACCAGCCAGGAGCGGCCGTCCTGCTCGACGGTTTGCCAACGCGTCGTCGGCGCGTGCGCCAAGTCGCAGGCGGCGAAGGCCGGTCCGATCGAGGCAAGAAATGCGGCGAGCGCGCCGGCGCAGGCCCGCCGGAAAAGCCTCATGCGGCGGTGCCGCCCACCGTGAGTCCGTCCATCCGCAGCGTCGGCTGGCCGACGCCGACCGGCACGCCTTGGCCGTCCTTGCCGCAGACGCCGACACCGTCGTCGAGCTTCAGGTCGTTGCCGATCATGGTGATCTTGGTCAACGCGTCGGGTCCGTTGCCGATCAGGGTCGCGCCCTTGAGTGCGGGCCCGACCTTGCCGTTCTCGATCAGATAGGCCTCGGAGGCGGAGAACACGAACTTGCCCGAGGTGATGTCGACCTGGCCGCCGCCGAAATTGACCGCATAGACGCCGCGCTTCACCGAGCCGACGATCTCGGCCGGGTCGTGCTTCCCGGCGAGCATATAGGTGTTGGTCATGCGCGGCATCGGCGCATGCGCGTAGCTCTGCCGCCGGCCGTTGCCGGTCGGTTTCATGTTCATCAGCCTGGCGTTGAGCCGGTCCTGCATGTAGCCGCAGAGAATGCCGTCCTCAATGAGCGTGGTGCACGCGCCGGGCGTGCCCTCGTCGTCGACAGTGAGCGAGCCGCGCCGGTCCTTGAGCGTGCCGTCGTCGACCACGGTGACGCCGGGTGATGCCACGCGCTGCCCGATCATGCCGGTGAAGGCCGATGTCTGCTTGCGGTTGAAGTCGCCTTCGAGGCCGTGTCCAACCGCCTCGTGCAGCATCACGCCCGGCCAGCCGGGCCCGAGCACGACGGTCATCTCGCCCGCCGGCGCCGGCACCGACGCCAGGTTCACCAGCGCCTGGCGCAACGCCTCGTCGACCTGTGTCCGCCACCGCGCCGGGTCGAGATAGCGCGCATATTCGACGCGGCCGCCGGCGCCGTGACTGCCGACTTCCATGCGGCCGTTCTCTTCCACGATCACGCTGACGTTGAGCCGCACCAGCGGCCGAATGTCAGCTTGCGCCTGGCCGTCGGCGCGGATGATCTCGACCGCGCGCCATTCGCCGGCCAGCGACGCCATCACCTGCTTGACGCGCTTGTCCTTGGCGCGGGTATAGGCGTCGATCTCCATCAGGAGCTTGGTCTTCGCCGCGAAGGGCACGAGCTCGAGCGGATTGGCGTCGGTGTAGAGTTGCCGGTTGGTGCCCGGCGGCGGCGCGGCGATCGCGCCGGCATGGCCGTGCTGTACCGCGCGCACGGTTTCGCCGGCGCGCCGGATCGCGTCCTCCGACAAGTCCGAGGCGTGCGCGTAGCCGGCGGCCTCGCCCGAGAGCGCGCGCAAGCCGAAGCCTTGCGACTGGTCGAAGCTGGCGCTCTTGATGCGGCCGTCGTCGAGCGCGATCGCCTCGGACTGGTTCCACTCGAGGAACAGTTCTCCGTCGTCCATGCCGGCGAGCGACTCGCGGACGATCCGGTCGACGCGCGCGCGATCCATGCCGGTGCCGGCGAAAAACAGCGTTTCGGCGCGCGCCAGATCGGTCATGTCTCGGCTCCTATTCGGCCCCGTTTCATTGCCAGAAACAGACATGGGGTGCCAGGGCCGATTGCGCCAGCACCGACGCGGCGCATTTTGGGCGTCGCAGGCCAGTTTATGCGGCATAAAGTCGCAATGTTGCGGTTGGCATCACGCGCCGCCGTTCGCTATGACAGGCCGGATGCGGACCGGTTTCGCGCCTCGGTACTTTCGTGTAGCGTCCCGCACCGTCGTTGCGGCATCGCGGCGACGTATCGGCTCAGGTGAGGGCGAGGGGATGTCCATGGCACGGGTTCCGGCAAATCGGATCACGGATTTCGCGCGTCGCGCCGCGCGCGCGCTGCTGGGGCTTCCAGCGCTGCTCGCCGCCGCGCTGCCGGCCTGGGCGGAGCAGCCGCACGACTGGCAGCTCGGCTTGCAGCCGGCGGCGACGCCGGTGCGCGATCACGTCGACGCCCTGAACACCGAGCTGACAGTTATCATCGTATTGATCACGCTGTTCGTAATAGGTCTGCTGCTCTACGTCGTCATCCGCTTCAACGCCAAGCGCCACCCGGTGCCGTCGCGCACCACGCACAACACGGTGCTCGAACTTCTCTGGACGCTCGGGCCGGTGCTGATCCTGGTGATCATCGCCGTACCGTCGTTCAAGCTGCTGTATTTCATGGGTGACACGCCGCACGCCCAGATGACCGTCAAGATCACCGGCCACCAGTGGTACTGGAGCTACGATTATCCCGATCAGGGCGATTTCAGCTTCGACAGCAACATCCTGTCCGACGCGCAAGACAAGCAAGCCGGCGATCCGCGCTTGCTCGGCGTCAACAACGTGATGGTGGTGCCGGTCGGCAAGGTGGTGCGTGTGCTGATCACCAGCACCGACGTGATCCACAGCTGGTTCGTGCCCTCCTTCGGCGTCCAGGAATACGCCGTTCCCGGTCGCGTCAACGAAGCCTGGTTCAAAGTCGAGCGGCCGGGAGTCTATTATGGCCAGTGCAACCAGATCTGCGGCATCAATCACTCGTTCATGCCGATCGAAATCCACGCGGTCTCGGCCAACGACTTCACCAAATGGGCGGCCGACGCCAAGAAGAAGTATGCGAACGACGACGGCGGCGCGTTGAAGCTCGCCGCCGACGCATCGCGGTAGCATTCGCGAGGAATCCATGACCTACGGAACGATGACGCACGACGAGCACGCCGAACACCGCTATGGGTTCGTGACCCGCTGGCTGTTTTCGACGAACCACAAGGATATCGGCACGCTCTATCTGATCTTCGCGATCAGCGCTGGGCTCATCGGCGGCGCATTCTCGGTCGTTATGCGTTACAACCTGATGCGGCCGGGCGACGTGCTGTTCCACAACGATCACCAGCTCTACAACGTCATCATCACTGCACACGGCCTCACGATGATATTTTTCGTGGTGATGCCGGCGCTCATCGGCGGGTTCGGTAACTGGTTCGTGCCGCTGATGATCGGCTCGCCCGACATGGCCTTCCCACGCATGAACAACATCAGCTTCTGGCTGCTGGTGCCGTCGTTCCTGCTGCTGCTGGCCTCGACCATGGTCGGCGATCCGGCCGGCGCCGGTACGGGCTGGACGCTTTACCCGCCGCTTTCTGCCAAGATCGGCCATCCCGGGCCGTCGGTCGACATGGTGATCTTCTCGCTGCATCTGGCGGGCGCCTCGTCGATCATGGGCGCGATCAACTTCATCACCACGATCTTCAACATGCGCGCGCCCGGCATGACGCTGCACAAGATGCCGCTGTTCGTATGGTCCATCCTGGTGACGACGTTCCTGCTCCTGCTGGCGCTGCCGGTGCTGGCGGGCGCGATCACCATGCTGCTGACTGACCGCAATTTCGGCACCACCTTCTTCGATCCGTCGGGCGGCGGCGATCCGCTGCTGTTCCTGCACCTGTTCTGGTTCTTCGGCCATCCCGAGGTCTACATCATGATTCTGCCGGCGTTCGGCATCATCAGCCAGGTGGTCTCGACCTTCTCGAAGAAGCCGGTCTTCGGCTATCTCGGCATGGCCTATGCGATGGTGTCGATCGGCGTGATCGGCTTCGTGGTGTGGGCGCACCACATGTTCACGACCGGCATCAGCGTCGACACCCAGGCCTATTTCACGGCCGCCACGATGGTCATCGCCGTGCCGACGGGCATCAAGATATTCTCGTGGATCGCGACCATGTGGGAGGGCTCGATCGAGTTCAAGACGCCGATGCTGTTCGCCATCGGCTTCCTGTTCCTGTTCACCGTCGGCGGCGTGACCGGCGTCGTGCTGGCCAACGCCGGCGTCGA
Source organism: Allostellaceae bacterium (assembly GCA_050729835.1). Taxonomy (GTDB): domain Bacteria; phylum Pseudomonadota; class Alphaproteobacteria; order ATCC43930; family CGMCC-115725; genus REEB95. The sequence goes on from JBOHLS010000018.1 coordinate 43,706, forward strand.
CCACACATTGCACAACACCTATTACGTCGTCGCGCACTTCCACTACGTGCTGTCGCTGGGATCGGTGTTTGGCCTGTTCGCTGGCTTCTACTACTGGATCGGCAAGATGTCGGGCCGGCAATACAACGAGACCTTCGGCAAGATCCATTTCTGGACGACCTTCATCGGCGTCAACCTGACGTTCTTCCCGATGCATTTCCTCGGGCTCGCCGGCATGCCGCGTCGCATCAGCGACTATCCCGACGCCTTCGCCGGCTGGAACATGGTCGCCTCGATCGGCGCGTTCATCTCCTACGCCTCGACCCTGTTCTTCATATACATCGTCTTCCACACGCTGCTTGCCGGGAAGAAGGTTGGCGCGAACTATTGGGGCGAGGGCGCCACGACGCTCGAATGGACGGTCTCGTCGCCGCCGCCGTTCCACAGCTACGACGAGCTGCCGCACGTCGCCTCGACCCACGGCCACTGAGCGATGAGCCCGCCGGCGCTCGACAGCACGACCGCCGCGTTTGCGCGCGCGACGCCGGGGGACTTCGTGCCCGCGGTCGGCGACTATTTCGCGCTGCTCAAGCCGCGGGTGATGTCGCTGGTGGTTTTCACCGGCTTCGTCGGGCTCTATCTCGCGCCGGGCCACCTGCATCCGTTGCTGGCGGCGGTCGCGGTGCTGTGCATCGCCGTCGGCGCTGGCGCGGCGGGCGCCATCAACATGTGGTACGAGCGCGACATCGACGCGCTGATGGAGCGCACCCGCCGCCGGCCGCTGCCGGCTGGCCGCATGGCGCCAGGCGATGCGCTCGGCTTCGGCGCGGTCCTGGCGGTCGGCTCGGTCATCGTCATGGGCCTGGCGCTCAATCCTGCCGCGGCGGCGCTGCTGGCGCTGGCGATCGGCTTCTATGTCTTCGTCTATACCGTCGGTCTCAAGCGGCGCACGCCGCAGAACATCGTCATCGGCGGCGCGGCCGGCGCCTTCCCGCCGATGATCGGCTGGGCGGCGATGACCGGCGACGTCAGCGTCGCTTCGCTAGCGCTGTTCGCGCTCATCTTCTTCTGGACGCCACCGCATTTCTGGGCGCTGTCGCTCTATCGCACCGGCGATTACGCCCGGGCCGGCGTGCCGATGCTGCCGGTCGTCGCCGGCAAGGCCGAAACCAAGAAGCAGATGCTGCTCTATACCCTGGTGCTGTGGCCGGTGGCGGTGGCGCCGGCGCTGCTGCACGCGACCGGCTGGTTCTATGGCGCCGCTTCGCTGGTCCTGTCGGCGCTGTTCACGCTGTGCGCGCTGGCTGTCTGCCGCGATAACGGCGACCGCGCGGCGCGGCGCATGTTCGGCTTCTCGATCCTCTACCTGTTCCTGCTCTTCGCCCTGATGGCGATCGACCGTGCGCCGGGGCTGCTCGCGGCCCCGGGCTTCGGGGCATGAGCGAGATCGCGCTCATGGACGACCGCCAGCGTCGCATCCGGTCGCGCAATCGCGCCCTGCTGCTGCTGCTGCTGGGGGTCGTGGCGCTGTTCTATCTGATCGCCCTGGTGCGGCTGGGAGTCTGGTCGTGACGCCGAAACGGAGCGGCAAGCGCTGGACGCTTGGCGGCCTGCTCCTGGTAGTCGGCTGCATGCTCGGTTTGGTGGTAGCATCGGTGCCGCTCTACCGCCTGTTTTGCACCTTCACCGGCTACAACGGCACGACGCAGCGCGCCGCCGCCGCGCCGGCCAAGGCGGTCGCCGGCCGCGTCATCACCGTCCGCTTCGATGCCAATACCGCGCCCGACCTCGATTGGGAGTTCCGGCCGCTGCAGCAGGCTGTCCCGGTCCACCCGGGCGAGACCAAGACCGTCGCCTATCACGCCGTCAACCGCGGCCCGTCGGGCGTTGTCGGCACCGCGACGTTCAACGTCACGCCGTCCAAGACCGGACTCTATTTCGACAAGCTACAGTGCTTCTGCTTCACCCGGCAGTATCTCGCGCCGGGCGAGAGCAAGGACCTGGCGGTGACCTTCTTCGTCGATCCCGACATCGTCAACGATCCCAACGACGCGGATGTCGATACCATCACGTTGAGCTACACCATGTTCCGTGCCAAGGACCAGGGCGGCGCCGGCCAGACCGCCTCGGCCGCCGACGTCTCTCCGGCCCAGTTTCGCTGAAGGATATCTAAGCCATGACCGAAACCAGCCACGCCGCGGGCCACGTCGGCCACAAGCATCCCTATCATCTCGTCGATCCCAGCCCGTGGCCGCTGGTCGGCGCCGCGATCGCCGGCGTTCTCACCGGCGGCGCGGTGTGGTGGCTGCACGGCGGCCCGCCCTGGGTCATGGCCGCAGGCATGCTCGGCGTGCTCGGCATCATGTTCGTGTGGTGGCGCGACGTCATCATCGAGGCCGAGTTCCAGGGCTTTCACACGCCGGTGGTGCAGATTGGCCTGCGCTTCGGCATGGCCCTGTTCATCGCCTCCGAGGTGATGTTCTTTTCCGCCTTTTTCTGGGCGTTCTTCTCCTCGGCGCTCTATCCGGCCGGCGGCGTCTGGCCGCCCAAGGGCATCCGGCCGTTCGATCCGTGGGACATAGCCTTCCTCAACACCATGGTGCTGCTGCTGTCCGGCACCACCGTCACCTGGGCGCATCACGCGCTGATCGAGAACGACCGCAAGAACCTGGTGCGCGGCCTGATCGTGACCGTGCTGCTCGGCATCACCTTCACCTCGCTGCAGGCCTTCGAGTACAGCCACGCCACCTTCGGCTTCAAGGACGGCATCTATCCGTCGACCTTCTACATGGCGACCGGTTTCCACGGCTTCCACGTCATCATCGGCACGACGTTCCTGGCGGTCTGCCTGTTCCGCGCCATCGCCGGCCACTTCAAGCCGGACCACCATTTCGGCTTCGAGGCGGCGGCGTGGTACTGGCATTTCGTCGACGTGGTCTGGCTGTTCCTGTTCATCTGCGTCTACTGGTGGGGATCGGGCGGCATCTACGCGGCCGGCTGACCGCATGAGCGGCGCGACGCCGTGAGGCGCTCGCTGCTCTGGCCCAGCGTCTGGGCGGCGGCGGGGTTCCTGATCCTGATCGGCCTCGGCACCTGGCAGGTGCAGCGGCTGCACTGGAAGGAAGGCCTGATCGCGGCGCGCCAGTCGGCGTTTCATCTGCCGCCGATCGCGCCGCCGGCGGGCCTCGCGGCGGCGCAGACGCTCGAATACCACCCGGTGCACGCCGTCGGCCGCTTCCTCAACGCGCGCGAGATGCCGGTCGCCGCGATCGCCGACGACGGCACCGCCGGCTTCGATATCGTCACGCCTTTCGTGCTCGACGACGGCAAGGTGCTGTTGGTCGAGCGCGGCTTCGTGCCGACCGCGCTCGAAGCGCCGGACAGCCGCCGTGCTGGCGAGATCGCCGGCCCGACCCAGGTCGCCGGGCCGCTGCGTCTCGATCGCGGCCGGCCGTCGTGGTTCACGCCCGACAACCAGCCGGCGCGCAACCAATGGTATTACATCGATCTCGGTGCAATGGCGGCTGCCGCCGCGCCGCATGCCGAGGTCCTGCCTTATTACATCGATGCCGATGCGACGCCCAATCCGGGCGGCTGGCCCAAAGGCGGGCAGACGGCGATCGACCTGCCGAACCACCATCTTTCCTATGCCATCACTTGGTATGCTCTGGCGGCCGGCCTGGTGCAGATCTACATCCTCTTCGTCTGCCGCCGACTGAAGGAGGAGCGCGGATGACCAGCGCCTATGCCACGCTCGAGACCCGATTCAGGCGGCTCGGCCTCGTCAATGAGGCGGTGGCGATGCTGCACTGGGACAGCGCGGCGATGATGCCCGAGGGCGCTGCCGGCGCGCGCGCCGAGCAGCTTGCCGAGCTCAAGGTCATCGCTCACGAAATCCTCGCCGATCCACGCCTCGACGACCTGATCCACGAAGCGGCGGACGACGGCCTGGACGACTGGCAGCGCGCCAATCTCGCCGAGATGCGCCGGCTGTGGCTGCACGCGACCGCCGTGCCGGCTGATCTGGTCGCGGCCTATTCGCGGGCCTGCTCGGAATGCGAGATGGCCTGGCGCAAGGCGCGGCCGGCCGACGATTTCGCGTCGGTCCGCTCGCTGCTGCAGCGCGTGCTCGACCTGACGCGCGAGGTCGCCGCCGCCAAGGCGGCGAAGCTCGGCACCTCACCCTACGAGGCCTTGCTCGATCAGTTCGAGCCACGCGGCCGCGTCGCTGAAATCGACCGGCTGTTTGACCACTTGGCCGCGCGGCTGCCGGCGTTGATCGAAGGCGCGTTGGCGGCCCAGGCCGCGCGTTCGCCGCCGCTGCGGCCGGCCGGTCCGTTTCCGATCGCGGCGCAACGCCAGGCGGCGCGGCGGCTGATGGAGCGTCTCGGCTTTGAATTCCATCATGGCCGGCTCGACCAGAGCTTGCATCCGTTCTGTGGCGGCACCGCCGACGACGTGCGCATCACCACGCGCTACGACGAAGCTGATTTCGCGCGCGCCCTGATGGGCGTGTTGCACGAGACCGGCCACGCGCTTTACGAGCGTGGCCTGCCGGCGGCGTGGCGGCGCCAGCCGGTGGGCGACGCGCGCGGCATGAGCATCCACGAGAGTCAATCTTTGCTCGTTGAAATGCAGGTCTGCCGCTCGCGCGAGTTCCTCGAATTCGCCGCGCCGATCCTGCGCGACTGCTTCGGCGGCAGCGGTCACGAATGGTCGGCGGAGAATCTCTACCGCCTCGGCACGCGCGTCGCGCGCTCGCTGATCCGCGTCGATGCCGACGAGGTGACCTATCCGGCGCACGTCATCCTGCGTTATCGGTTGGAGCGCGCGCTGATATCGTCCGAGCTCGCTCTCGCCGATTTGCCCGAAGCGTGGTCCGAAGGCCTGGAGCGGCTGCTGGCGGTGGCGCCGTCCGACGACCGCAACGGCTGCCTCCAGGACATCCACTGGTACGACGGCGCCTGGGGTTATTTCCCGACCTATACGCTGGGTGCCATGATCGCGGCACAGCTCTTCCATGCCGCCAAACAGGCGGTGCCGGCGATCCCAGGCGCCGTCGCGCGCGGCGATTTCGCGCCGTTGCTTGCTTGGCTGCGCGCCAACGTGCACGGCCTCGGCTCGCGTTATTCGGCCCGCGATCTCCTGGTGCGCGCCACCGGCAAGCCGCTCGACGCGGCGATCTTCGAGGGCCACTTGCGCGCGCGCTATCTCGCGGCATAGGCTCGCTTTCGACCGCCGCGATCCACGGACAACGATGCGCTACATCAGCACCCGCCACGGCCGCGCCGCGGCGACAAGCCGGGACTTCGACGAAATTCTGTTGAGCGGCTTGGCGCCGGACGGCGGGCTCTACGTGCCGCAACGCCTGCCGCGCCATCGCGCCGCCTGGTTCGCGGCGCTGCGCGGTCTGTCCTATGCCGAGATCGCGGCGCGGGTGACGCAGCCGTTCCTGGGCGATGCGGTGCCGGCGGCCGAATGGCGGCGCACGATCGAGACGGCCTACCGCCCGTTCACGCACCCGGCGGTCGCGCCGCTGCGGCAGCTCGACGCCGGCTTGTGGCTGCTCGAGATGTTCCACGGCCCGACGCTCGCCTTCAAGGACTATGCGCTGCAGCTGGTCGGGCCGCTTTTCGATCGCGTGCTGCGCCAGCGTCGCCGCCGCGTCACCATCATCGGCGCCACCTCGGGAGACACCGGCTCGGCGGCGATCGAGGCCTGTCGCGACCGCGAGGCGATCGACATCTTCATGTTCTACCCCGCCGGCCGCATCTCCGAGGTGCAGCGGCGCCAGATGACGACCGTGCCGGCGCGCAACGTCCACGCCGTTGCCATCGAGGGAACCTTCGACGATTGCCAGGATTTGGTGAAGGCGATGTTCGCCGACGCGGCGTTTCGCGACGAGTTCGGCCTATCCGCGGTCAACTCGATCAACTGGGCGCGGATCATGTGCCAGATCGTCTATTACGTCGCCGCCGCGGTGGCGCTTGGCGCGCCGGCGCGCGACGTCGCTTTCGCCGTGCCGACCGGCAATTTCGGCAACGTCTACGCCGCCCACGTCGCGCGCCGCATGGGCCTGCCGGTGGCGCGGCTGGCGATCGCCACCAACCGCAACGACATCCTGACGCGGTTCTTCGCCCGCGGCACGATGAGTCTCGGCGCCGTCGAACCGACTCTCAGCCCGAGCATGGACATCCAGGTGTCGAGCAATTTCGAGCGCTTCTTCTTCGAGCTTGCCGGCGCCAGCGGCCCGAAGACCGAGGCCGCCTTCAAGCGTTTCCGCGCCAGCGGCACGCTGCCGATGACGCGGCGGCAGTGGCAGGCGGCGCGCGCCCTGTTCCAGGCCGAACGGGTCGACGACGACCAGACGCGCGCCACCATGGCCGAGGTCTATCGCACGGCCGGCTTGCTCATCGATCCGCATACGGCGGTGGCCTTGGCGGCGGCGCGGCGCGTCCGGCGCGACCGGGCGACGCCCATGGTGGTGGTCGGAACGGCGCATCCGGCCAAGTTCCCCGATGCGGTGATGGCGGCCTGCGGCGTGCGGCCCGAGTTGCCGCCCAGGCTTGCCAACCTCATGGCGTTGCCCGAGCGGCGAGTGGATCTGCCCAGCGATCTCGCCGCCGTGCAGCGCTTCATCCGCGCCCATGCGCGCCAAAGGGTGACGGCATGAGCATCCGCGTCAGCCGGCTCGCCAATGGAATGCGCGTCGTCACCGATACGATGGCATCGGTCGAGACCGTCTCGCTCGGCGTCTGGGTGGACGTCGGCACAAGGCACGAGCCGAAGGCGATCAACGGCGTCGCGCATCTGCTCGAGCACATGGCCTTCAAGGGCACGACCCAGCGCTCGGCGCTCGACATCGCGGCCGAGATCGAGGCGGTCGGCGGCCATCTCAACGCCTATACCTCGCGCGAGCACACCGCCTATTACGCCAAGGTGATGAAAGCCGACGTGCCGCTGGCGATCGATATCCTGGCCGACATCCTGCAGCACTCGACCTTCGAGCCGGCGGAATTGGAGCGCGAGCGCACCGTCATCCTGCAGGAGATCGGCCAGGCGCAGGACACGCCCGAAGACATCATCTACGACTATCTCCAGGAGCAGGCGTTTCCCGATCAGCCGATGGGGCGGCCGGTGCTGGGCCGCGCCTCAATCATCCGCGCCATCGGGCGCGACGAAGTGGCGGGCTACCTGACGCGGAATTACGCCGCCGCCGGCATGGTGCTGGCCGCGGCGGGGAATTGCGACCACGATGCCGTGGCGGCGCTGGCCGAGCGCGCCTTCGCCGAATTGTCGGCGCGCGGCCATGCGACGACCGAATCCGCGCGCTATGTCGGCGGCGAATACCGCGAAGACCGCGACCTCGAGCAGGTTCATGTCCTGCTCGCTTTCCCGGGCTTTGCTTTCGCCGATCCCGATTACCACGCCGCCTCGGTGGTTTCGGCGGCACTCGGCGGCGGCATGTCGTCGCGGCTCTTCCAGGAAATCCGCGAGAAGCGCGGCCTGGTCTATTCGATCTATTCTTTCGCCCATTCCTATGCCGACGGCGGCCTGTTCGGGGTCTATGCCGGCACCGGCGAGCGCGAGGCGGCCGAGCTGCTGCCGGTGCTGTGCGACGAGATCCGCAAGCTCGAGCGCGGCCTCGATCCGGTCGAGCTCGACCGCGCCTGCGCCCAGCTCAAGGCCGGGCTGCTGATGTCGCTGGAGGCGACATCCATGCGCGCCGAGCACCACGGCAATCACCTGCTGGTGTTCGATCGGCCTTTTGACGTGGCCGATACCATTCGCCGCATCGACGCGGTCGACGCCGCCGCAATCGCGCGCGTCGCCGCGCGGCTGATCGCGGTGCGGCCGACCTTCGCCGCGCTAGGTCCGATCGACGCGGTCGAGGATTACGATCGCCTCGCACGGCGGTTGGCGGCGTGAGGGCGCCGGTGGCCTCCGAACTGCTGGGCATCACCCGGTTTTTCGGCGCCGCGCCGCCGCCGTTCCGGCTCGTCGGCCCGCGTGTCGCGCTGCGCACGCCCGAGCGCGAGGATTTCGACAAATGGGCGGCGCTGCGCGCCGAGTCGCGCGGCTTCCTCGCGCCGTTCGAGCCGAGCTGGCCGGCCGATGCCGTGACCCGCGCCGGCTTCCGCCGGCGGCTGCAGCGCTATGCCGCCGACTGGCGCAGCGACCAGGGCTACAGCTTCCTGCTGGTGCGCCGCGCCGACCGCGTGCTGCTCGGCGGCGTCAGCCTGTCGAACGTGCGGCGCGGCGTCGCCGAGACCGCCAGCCTCGGCTACTGGATCGGCGAGCGCTTCGCGCACCAGGGCTACATGACCGACGGGCTCAAGTTGGCGCTCGCCTTCGCCTTCGACCGGTTGCGGTTGCACCGCGTCGAGGCGGCGTGCCTGCCACAGAACCAGGCAAGCCGGCGGCTCCTGCTGAAAGGCGGCTTCCGCGAGGAAGGCTATGCCAAGGAGTACCTCTCGATCGACGGCCGCTGGCAGGATCACCTACTGTTCGGGCTGCTGGCCGACGAATGGGCGCAACGCGGCGAAACGGCGCGCGCCTCGGAGACGGTCGGGTGAGCGGTTCAGGCGCGTCCGGATTCGCCGGACAGCGACAGCAGGTCGACGCCGAGCTTGGCCAGCGCGCGCTGCCACTTGTCGCCGTGCTGGGCGTTGAACACGATCTCCTCGTCGGCCGCGACGCTCAGCCAGCCATTCGCCTGAATCTCGGAATCGAGCTGGCCGGGGCCCCAGCCGGCATAGCCGAGCGCCAGCAGGCTGCGCTTCGGCCCGGCGCCGTGGCTGATCGCGCGCAGAATCTCGAGCGTCGCGGTGAGCCCGACGTTGCCGCCGACCACCAGCGTGCCATCCTCGACGTAATCGGCCGAGTGCAGCACGAAGCCGCGGCCGGCCTCGACCGGGCCGCCGAAATGGATGTGCCGGTCGTTCCCCGCGGCGGTCTCGATGCCGAGCTGCTTCATCAGAGCCGGCCAGGTCACGTCGTCGAGCAGGCGGTTGACCACCAGTCCCATCGCGCCATCTTCGTTGTGGGCGCAGAGATAGACCACCGAGCGCGCGAAACGCGGGTCCTGCATTTGCGGCATGGCGACGAGAAGATGGCCGGCGAGCGACGTCACGAAAACCTCCGGGTTCCTCAAATAAGCCCGCGGCGGCGGCCTGGCAAGGCGCGCTGGCGCCTCGCGGCGAGCTTGGCGCTGCTGGCGATGATGTTCGCAAACTCGGCGCGCGCCGCAACCGCGTCGTCGCCGTGGTTCACGACCGACCAGGGCGAGGTGCGGCTCATCGCCGCGCGCCCCGCGCTCGCCGGGCAGGAAACCCAGATGCTCGGCCTCGAGTTCCGCATGGCGCCGGGCTGGCACATCTATTGGCGCTCGCCCGGCGACGCGGGCTATCCGCCGCGGCTCGATTGGACGGGTTCGACGAACCTCGCGAGTGCGAACGTGGCGTGGCCGGCGCCGCAACGCTTTTCGGTGTTGGGACTCGAGACCATGGGCTACAGCGCCGCCGTCGTGCTGCCGATCAACGCGCATGTCGCCGATTCGGCCAAGCCGCTCGATCTGACGGCGCATCTCGATTATCTTACCTGCCGCGAGATCTGCGTTCCCTATCAAACCGTGTTGCAACTCACGCTGCCGGCGGGCGCACCGCCGGCCGATGCGACCGGCTATGCCTCCTTGATTGATCAGTACGCGGCGGTAGTGCCCGGCGATGGCAGCAAAGTCGGGCTCAAGCTCGTCGGCGCGACGATCGATGACGGTCCGCGGCCGGCCTTGCTGCTGCGCGTCGCCGCGTCGCCGCCGCTGGTCGCGCCCGATGCCTTCGTCGAAGGCGCCGCCAGCGTCGCCTTCGGCGTGCCGCGGCTGGCGCCGGGCGCACGGCCGGGCGAAAGCCGGTTGCGCCTGCCGCTCGACGGCGGCGGCAGCGCCGCGCTGGTCAATCTGGTCGGCCAGAAGCTGACAATCACGCTGACCGACGGTTCGCGCGCCATGACCGCCGCGATCGTGCCGACGCTGGCGCCGCCGCTGGCCATGGACTGGACGATGCTGCTGCCGATGCTGATCCTGGCGCTCGCCGGCGGGTTCATCCTCAACTTCATGCCCTGCGTGCTGCCCGTCCTGGCGCTCAAGCTGCTCGGCAGCCTGGATACTGCGACCCGCAGTCGCGGTGCGGTGCGCACCGGTTTTCTGGCAAGCGCCGCCGGCATCGTCGTCGCGTTTCTCGCCTTGGCGGCGATCGCCGTCGGCTTCCGTGCCGCCGGTGTCGCGGTCGGCTGGGGACTGCAATTCCAGCAGCCGGTGTTTCTCGTCGTCATGGCGGCGATCCTGGCGGCCTTTGCGGCCAATCTCTGGGGCCTGTTCGCGATTCCGCTGCCGGCGGCGTTGACCGCACTGGGCGAGGGGCGGGCCCATCTTGGCAGCTTCTTCGCCGGCGTGCTGGCAACGCTGCTGGCGACGCCGTGCACCGCGCCGCTGGTCGGCACGGCGCTCGGTTTCGCGCTGCTCTCGCCGCCGCTGGCGGCGCTGGCCGTCTTCGCCGCCATGGGCATCGGGCTGGCGCTGCCCTATCTCGCGGTCGCCGCGGTGCCGGCGATCGCCGCGTGGCTGCCCAAGCCCGGCGCCTGGATGATCGAGTTGAAGCGCGTGCTCGGCGTCGCGCTGGGCGCGACCGCCATCTGGCTGCTCTGGGTCCTGGCTGCCGAAAGCGGCGCGGTCGTTGCCGTCGTCTGCGGTGCATTGCTGGTCGCGGCGGTGGCTGCCGTCGCGCTTGTGCGGTCGAGCGGCTGGCGGTGTGGAGCGGCGGTCGTCCTGGTCGCGGCCGCACTCATCGCGCCGAACCTCGTCGCGCCGCCGCTGCCGTCGGCGGCATCCGACGGGTTCTGGCAGCCCTTCGACGAAAGCCGGATTGCGCCGCTGGTCGCGCAAGGCCGCACCGTCTTCGTCGACGTCACCGCCGATTGGTGCCTCACCTGCAAGGTCAACGCCAGCCTGGCGCTGGCGCCGGCCGCCGTGCGCCGACAGCTGGCCGCGCCGGGCGTCGTCGCGATGCGCGCCAACTGGACGCGACCCGATCCCGCCATCGCGCGCTATCTGCGCGAGTTTGGCCGCTACGGCATCCCGTTCAACGCGGTCTATGGGCCGCGCGCCCCCCAGGGCGTCGTCCTGCCCGAAATCCTGACCCCAGACACCGTGCTGAACGGTCTCGCCCGGGCCGAGGGCGCGCCGGCGCCGGCGGCAGCGTCCACGGCCGCGCGGGGTGGATGATTTTTCGCGCGGCCCGGTCTATCTTTCGGCCCCGCAACGGCCCAAACTCAGAACAGGAGAGGCAATGACCATCAAGGTTGGCGACAAGATTCCGTCGGTCAAGCTGATGACCATGACCGCGGACGGACCGAAACCGATCACCACCGACGACGTCTTCAAAGGCAAGAAGGTGGTGCTATTCGCACTGCCCGGCGCCTTCACGCCAACCTGCTCGGCCAAGCATCTGCCGGGCTTCGTCGAAAAATATTCGGCACTGAAAGGCAAGGGCGTCGATACCATCGCCTGCCTGTCGGTCAACGACGCCTTCGTCATGGGCGCCTGGGGCAAAGACCAGAAGGTCGGCGACAAGGTGCTGATGCTGGCGGACGGCAGCGGCGCGTTCACCCAGGAGGTAGGGCTCGAACTCGATCTCACCGACCGCGGTCTCGGCAAGCGCTCGCAGCGCTATGCCATGGTGGTCGACAACGGCGTCGTCCGCGCGCTCAACGTCGAGGCGCCCGGCGCGTTCGAGGTGTCGAGCGCCGACGCCATGCTGAAGGCGCTCTAGAGCTTTATCCGAGCTGATTGAATCGGATTGTGGATTCCCATTGGGGCCGGAATGTGATTCAAGATTCTGGCTGGAGGATGGAGGCCAGCATGAATGGCGCGGCCCTATTCGAAAGATTTGCGAGAGCGTGTAGTTGCGGCGGTTGACGGTGGGATGTCGCGACGGCGTGCGGCGTCGGTGTTCGGGGTTGGGATCAGCACGGTGGTGCACTGGGCGCGGCGCTGGCGTGACAGCGGCAGCGTCGCAGCCAAGATGATGGGTGGCGATCACAGTTCGCGTTTGAGGGGCGAGCGGACCTGGCTTCTGGGGCGGATCGAAGCCGTTCCCGATCTGACCTTGGAGGAAATCCGTTGTGAGCTGCGAGAGCGCGGTCTCAATGTTGGTTACGGAACGGTGTGGCGGTTCTACGCGGCCGAGGGGATCAGCTTCAAAAAAAACCGTGCGCGCCGCCGAGCAAGCACGGCCTGACGTGGCCGAAGCGCGCGCGGCGTGGAAGGACGATCAAAGATCGCTCGACCCGGCCAAGCTGGTCTTCATCGACGAAACCGGCACGAACACTAAGATGGCCCGTCTTTATGGGCGCGCGCGGCGCGGTCAGCGGGTGGTTGGCCGCGTTCCGTGGGGTCATTGGAAAACCGTGACCTTCGTCGCTGGATTGCGACAGGACGCCATCACGGCTCCCTTCGTCATCGATCGCCCCATGACCGGAACAATCTTCGTCGAATATGTCCGTCAATGCCTCGTGCCGACGCTCAAGCCCGGCGACATTGTCATCATGGACAACCTGCCTGCTCATAAGGTCGACGAGGTCCGCGAGACCATCGAGGCGGCGGGCGCCGAACTGCGCTACCTGCCGCCCTATAGCCCCGATCTCAATCCGATCGAACAATCCTTCGCAAAGCTCAAGGCGATGCTGCGAAAGGCCCAAGAACGCACCATCCCCGGTCTCTACGACCAGATCGGAAACATCCTCGATCTCTTCAAGCCAGATGAATGCGGTCGCTACTTCAAAAACTCAGGCTACGCTTCAACCTGATCGGATTCCGCTCTAGCAGCCTGTCGGATTCACTTGCGGTTCTGAGTATGGCGGAATCGCGGAATGACGCCCCATGCTCTGTTTGAGCGTGATCAGCCATTTCTCTTGCCGTCCGATTTGAAGGACTGGCTGCC
>JBOHLS010000019.1:0-55118 GCA_050729835.1 Allostellaceae bacterium
GCACTTCCCTTTGTTCCTCAAGGAGTGCGAGTGGCGCTTCAACTACCGCCCGACACGCAACCTCCACAGAATGTTACTGGCCTGGGCAAAACGCGATTTACTATAGGTTTATCTAGGCCAGCCCCTACATTTATCACAAGCCGCCAATGGCGCAGTGCGCGCCCGCGGCCCCCTTTCTGCTATACATCTCGGCAGGACTGCCCTTTCTTTGGTGAAGGGAAAAAGCGATGCTAGGGTTTGCGTCTTGGCGGCCACTAGCCGCCCTCTTTGCTGCTTCGCTGCTGGCAGCATGCGCCCAGCCGGAAGCTCCTGCGGCTGCAGCCCCGCAGCCGACTTCCGCGGTCGCGGTCCCGCACATCGAAGTTTTTCCGGTCGGAATGTCGTTGTAACTCATCCGCCGCACCGGTCGGCGCGAAGGGCGTGACACTTACGCACCGGGTGGGGCAGGTGACGTTTCCGGCGCCGCGTGGCTTGTGCCATATTCTCACGCATGCGCACCCGCAAGAGCCGTAGAGGTCGCAAGGCCGCCTTCCCCGACCGCCAGATAATCGCAAAGGCCCAAGGACGCTTCGCGAAGGCCGACAAACAAGTTTCCGGCATGAAGGCGAACCCCAAACGGGAAGTCGCCCGCGAACAGCACCGCATCAAGCGAATCAAAAGCCACAGACCCAAGGCACCAAGCGGCAAGAAGCGCCGCTGACGTGATCGGCGGGCAGCCCGCGTGGGCCTGCGGGGAAAATTGTTTTTTGGGCCGCCTCGCTCATCGCGGAGGTTGTGCCGGCACCTGCTGCCATGCCTTCGCGCACGACGAAACGTATGGGTAGTACGCGTTGCTCGGCCTGCAATAGTACCAGACGCCTGGCGGAGGTGGTGTCGGCGCCACAGCCGGCGCGGCCGGCGCGAAATACGGATAGGAATACGCGTAGGGATAGGGATAGGGATAGGGATAGCCCCACCACGGACCGAAGCCGAAGCCGAAATCGACGCCGCCGCGCCGTCCGCCATGCCAGCCGCCGCCGCCATGCCAGCCGCCATGGTGTTGCGCGGATGCCGTGCTCACTCCAACAGCCATCGATACGACGGCCGCTGCAACCAAAATGCCGAACTTTGTCATGGCTCACCCGATAATCCGCGGGCCTTGAAAGTGATATGGGGCGGTGGCCGCGACTATCCACGGTCGATCATCAAATTGTTGTCCCGCGTCCGGCCGCCTGTGGAACGCACACGAGCGTCTCCGCCACCTCGACCAGCGCCTGGCCCAGGCCGCTGATGGCATAGATCGCCACTGGCCGGTCGCGCACCAAGCGCCGCGACGCCTCGTGTGCCGCGGCCAGGTCGGGGCAGCTGACGCGCTCGTAGCGCCCGCGGCCGCCGAAGGCGCAGGCCACGAAATGCTCAACGTGATCGAGGATCCACCGCTCGTGGGCGTCGAGGCGCATGTCTTCGAATAACCGAAGAGCGCGCCGAGGGCCGAAGGGTTTCAGCGGGCCCTGCGGCAGCTGGTCTAACGGCGTATATTTTATAACCGTTTTACAGCGATGCCGGCTGAAAAGCTAAGTCATTGATTTGATTGGTGACCCCGGCGGGATTCGAACCCGCGTTACCGCCGTGAAAGGGCATAGGTTCGGCGGCCAAGATCTCCGGGTTGAACGATTCGGCCGGCCTCGCCGCTTCTGGATCCCACAGGTCGCGCCGCGCGCTTCCCGGCGAATTTGCCGCCGTTTCTGTATTTTGCATTCTTCTGTGCGGAATTTTGAACGATTCTGGCCGCTTTTTTTTGAATCTAATCGGCCGAAACTTTGAATCCTTCTCCTATGTCTGACAACAGGATGGTGGGCCCGGCAGGATTCGAACCTGCGACTACACCGTTATGAGCGGCGCGTTCTAACCGCTGAACTACGGGCCCGCGCCACTCTAGGGTGCGGGTCCGAGTCCCGTCATCAGGTATCGAGGAAGGAGCGCAGTTTGCGCGACCGGCTCGGATGCTTGAGCTTGCGGAGCGCCTTGGCTTCGATCTGGCGGATGCGCTCACGCGTGACCGAGAACTGCTGGCCGACCTCCTCGAGGGTGTGATCGGTGTTCATGCCGATACCGAAACGCATGCGCAGCACGCGCTCTTCGCGCGGGGTCAGCGAAGCCAGGACCCGGGTAGTGGTCTCGCGCAGATTGCCGTGGATGGCGGCATCCAGGGGCAGCACGGCGTTCTTGTCCTCGATGAAATCGCCGAGATGCGAATCTTCCTCGTCGCCGATGGGCGTTTCGAGGCTGATCGGCTCCTTGGCGATCTTGAGCACCTTGCGCACCTTCTCCAACGGCATGCCGAGCTTCTCGGCGAGCTCCTCGGGCGCCGGCTCGCGGCCGATCTCGTGCAGCATCTGGCGCGAGGTGCGGACCAGCTTGTTGATCGTCTCGATCATGTGCACCGGGATGCGGATGGTGCGCGCCTGGTCGGCGATCGAGCGCGTGATCGCTTGGCGAATCCACCACGTCGCATAAGTCGAGAACTTGTAGCCGCGGCGGTATTCGAACTTATCGACCGCCTTCATCAGGCCGATATTGCCTTCCTGGATCAGGTCGAGGAATTGCAGGCCGCGGTTGGTGTATTTCTTGGCGATTGAGATCACCAGCCGCAGATTGGCCTCGACCATCTCCTTCTTGGCGCGCGACGCCTCGCGCTCGCCGCGCTGGACCGTGGCGACGATGCGGCGAAACTCGGCCGGCGGCACGCCCGCCTCGGCGGCGAAGGCGGCGATCTCGGCGCGCAGATTCTTGACCTCGGCGACGTGCTTCGAGATCAGCGTGGTCCAGCCTTTGCCGTGCAGCCGGCGAACGCGCGAGACCCAGTCGGGCTGGAGCTCGAGGCCCAGGTGGTGCTGGAGAAAATCCGGCCGCTTGATGCCCGAATGCTCGGCCAGGCGCAGCAGCTTGCCGTCGGCCGATTGCAGGCGGCGGTTCAGCGAATAAAGCTGCTCGACCAGGTATTCGATGCGCGCATTGTTGAGATGGACGTTGTCCATCGCCTTGACCATCTCGCCGCGCAGCTTCTCGTAGCGCCGCTCGGCCGGCTTGGCGATCTCATCGCCTTCCTTGAATGCGGTCAGGCGCTGTTCCTGTAATTTGTGCAGGCGCTTATAGAGCTGGGCGATTTCGTCCAGGTTATTGAGAACGCCAGGCTTCAGCGTCTCTTCCATCGCCGCGAGCGAGATCGAGCCTTCCTCGCCCTCGCCGCCTTCGGCGGCAGCGCCTTCCGGCGGCGATTCCCCGTTCTCGTTGTCGGCGCCGGGTTCGGCTTCGGCCTCTTCCTCGTCCTCGCCTTCGGCCGCGCTGGCGTCGAACTTGCCGCCATAGGTGGCGTCGAGATCGACGACGTCGCGCAGCAGCATCTTTCCTTCCATCAGGGCATCGCGCCAGCCGATGAGCGCGCGCATGGTGAGCGGGCTTTCGCACAGCCCACCGATCATCATCTCGCGGCCGGCCTCGATGCGCTTGGCGATCGCGATCTCGCCCTCACGCGACAGCAATTCCACCGAGCCCATCTCGCGCAGATACATGCGCACCGGATCGTCGGTGCGGCCGATGTCGGCATCGTCGAGATTGCCGCCGGACTTCGTCTCGGTTTCTTCCCCCTCGCCGTCCTTGGCCTGGGCCTGGGCCTCTTCGGCCTCTTCGTTCTCGACGATGTTGACGCCGAGCTCGGACAGCATGGTCATGGTGTCCTCGATCTGCTCGGAGGACACCTGCTCGGGCGGCAGCGCGGCGTTGATCTCGTCGTAGGTGACGTAGCCGCGCTCCTTGCCCTTGGCGACCATCTTCTTGATGGCGGTGGAGACGGTATCGAGCAGCGGCGCATCGGCCGCGTCTTCGCGCGCCTCTTGGTTCTCGCTCGTCGAATTGGTCTTACTCGCCATGTCGCTCCGCCTTCACGTCGTTTTCAGAGAATTGAAAAAAGCTCGCCGTCCCTCAACCCGGATCGCTGCTCAAGTCGTCGTCCTTCGCCTGGCTCGCCTGGAGCATCTCCTGGAGATGCTGCAGGCGCGCGAGACTCTCCTCGTTGGTGTTCACCGCGAGGCTGTGCTCGGCTTCCGCGATCTGCTTCAAAAGGCACTGCTGCTCGTACCGCCGTTTGATGTCGACCCACCCCGATCGCACCGCTTCGACATCCGCACCAACCCTGGCAAAACGGGCAAATTCCAGGACGCGTGGCGACAGGATTCGTTCCATGGCGGGACCGAATCCATCGCGACTTAGGTGGCCTTTCAAGGTCTCGACGTCAAGAGCGGGATTGCGCTGGTGCAGTTCTAGGATTTTGCGCGAAAGACTGTCAAGTTTTCCGCTCCCCGGAAAGTCGATTTGCGCAAGCTCTTCAGCAGCTTCGGCCAGCAGGAAGGGGTGGTTGAGCAGGTAGGCGAGTAAGATCTCGCCCAGGGCCGGAAGCTGGTTTTCCGGATCGGGTGCGCGGATCGGCTCCTGGCCGAGCCAATCGGCAGCGCCCAGGAAGGACCGCCGCGGCCGGTCGCGTCGCGCCGGCGCGATCCGCCAGCCGCCGGCGCGCTGGCCGGGCCGCGACATGACGCGCCGCGTGTCAGCCGGCGGTGACAATCGCTCGGCGAAATACTTGATGTATTCCTGCTGGACCGAGCGTTCGGCGATGCGCCGTACCCGCTCGCGCAGCCGGACGCGCAGCGCCGCGCGCTGCTCCGGCGTGTGCAGCGGGCCGGCCGATTTCTCGATGATCCATAGCATCTCGGCTAAGGGCGTCGCTGTGTCGAGCACGCTGCGCATCGCCGCCGCACCTTGGCGGCGGATCAGCGTGTCCGGATCGTCGCCCGCCGGCAGCACGGCGAAGCGCAAACTATGGCCGGGCTTCAGCATCGGCAATGCGCGGTCGAGCGCGCGCGCCGCCGCACGCTGGCCGGCGGCGTCGCCGTCGAAACAGAGGATCGGCTCCGGTGCCAGCCGCCACAGCTCCTCGATCTGGCTTTCGGTGAGCGCGGTGCCGAGCGGCGCGACCGCGGTGCCGAAGCCGGCGCGCTGCAGCGCGATCACGTCCATATAGCCCTCGGCGACGATCGCCGAGTTGTCGCGTGAAGCCGCCGCGCGCGCCGCCGCCCAGCCATAGAGCGTGCGGCCCTTGGCGAAAAGCGGCGTCTCGGGCGAATTGAGATATTTAGGCTGACCCTCGCCGATGACGCGGCCGCCGAAGGCGATGATGCGACCACCGCGATCGCCGATCGGGAACATGACGCGGTGGCGGAAATAGTCGAAGGGCGCGCGGCCGTCGTCGGCTTGATGGACGAGGCCGGCCTCGATCAGCAGCGGCTCGGGAAATTTGCCGCCGAGCGCGCACTTCAAGGCGTCGCGTCCGTCGGGCGCGTAGCCCAGCCGGAACCGCTTGAACGCCGCGTCGTCGAGCCCGCGGTTCGACAGATATTCGCGTGCGGCGCGGCCTTCGGGTGAGCGCATCTGCACCTCGAAAAAGGCGCAGGCGGCTTCGATCGCGCCTTGCAGCGTGGCGGCGCGCTCGGCGCGCTGGCGTTCCTCGGGCGTCGCCTTGGGCACTTCGAGCCCGGCACGGTGTGCGAGTTGTTCGACCGCTTCGGGAAAGGCCAAGTTCTCGGTCTGCATGACGAAACCGATGACGTCGCCATGCGCGCCGCAGCCGAAGCAGTGGTAGAAGCCTTTCTCCTCGACCACCGAGAAAGACGGCGTCTTTTCGTTGTGGAACGGACAGAGGCCGGTGAACTCGCGGCCGCGCCGCGTCAGCTTGACGCGCCGGCCAACGATTTCGGCGAGCGAAATCCGATGACGCAACTCGTCGAGGAAACGGGGCGGGAAGGCCATGACGCAGCTATCAGCTATTGGCTATTGGCTATTGGCTATCAGCCCTGGGCGCTGACATTGGAAATCCTACCGCAAAAACTACCAAGCTGATAGCTGACGGCTGAGAGCTAACAGCTAGCCTGTGAGCAATTTCTTGACCGTCTGGCTCGCCTGGCCGGGGTCGAGCTGGCCGGAATATTTCTCCTGGAGCGCCGCCATCACCTTGCCCATGTCCTTCACGCTCGAAGCCCCTACGGCGGCGATCGTCGCCTTGACCGCGGCTTCCATCTCGGCCGGCGACATCTGCTTCGGCAGGAAGCGCTCGATCACGGCGATCTCGCCCTGCTCCTTGGCGGCAAGCTCGGGCCGGTTGCCTTTCTGATAGAGCTCGATCGACTCGCGGCGCTGCTTGATCATCTGTAGCAGCATCTGCTGGATTGCGGTGTCGTCGATGCGGTCGAGCTTGGGCCGCGCCTCGATGTCCTTTTCCTTGAGTCGCGCCAGAATCAGCCGCACGGTCGAGACCCTGAGCTCCTCCTTGCTCTTCATCGCCTCTTTCAGGGCTTCGGTGAAGCGTTCGCGCAGCATGCGGCCTCCGGTTTCGCCGCGGGCGGCGGCGCTTGACGGCATCCTATCTGCGGTCTATCTCAATGTCTTCAAGTCCGATCGCAGTTCCGCCGCGCCGCCGGATGTCTCCAGCGGCGCGTTTTGCCGCGAGCGGATGCCGACTCCGCGTATGAGGCCTCGATCACCGGCATGACCCTGGACACCCGCCCCGCCGATGCCACCGCGGCACTTGTCTTGGCCGACGGCAGCGTCTTTTGGGGGCGCGGCGTCGGTGCCGAGGGTGCACGAGTCGGCGAAGTCTGCTTCAACACCAGCATGACCGGCTATCAGGAGATCATGACCGATCCCTCCTATGCCGGTCAGATCGTCACCTTCACATTTCCGCATATTGGCAACGTCGGCGCCAACGCCGAGGACATCGAGACAGTGAATCCGCCAGCGCGCGGCCTAGTACTGCGCGCCGACATCACCGCGCCGTCGAGCTGGCGCGCGGCACAATCCTTCGACGCCTGGCTCAAGAAGATGGACCTGGTCGGCCTGGCCGGCGTCGACACGCGGGCGCTGACGCGGCGCATCCGCGACGGCGGCGCACCCAACGGCGCGCTGGCGCATCGCGCCAACGGCAAGCTCGACATCGACGATCTGCTGAAGCAGGCACGGGCTTGGCCCGGCCTCGAAGGCATGGACCTGGCGAAAGAGGTGTCGTGCCGGCAGAGCTATCAATGGAGCGAGACCGGCTGGAAGCTCGGCGCCGGCTACGGCGCGCTCGCCAAGCCGCGCTTCAAGGTCGTCGCCGTCGATTACGGCGCCAAGCGCAACATCCTGCGTCAGCTGACGAGCGAAGGCTGCGCGGTAACGGTTGTGCCGGCGACCGCCACCGCCGAGGACATCCTGCGCCACAAGCCCGACGGGATTTTCCTGTCGAACGGTCCTGGCGATCCGGCCGCCACCGGAATCTATGCCGTGCCGGTGATCCAGGAGCTCGTCAAATCGGGCAAGCCGGTCTTCGGCATCTGCCTCGGCCATCAACTTTTGGCGCTCGCGCTCGGCAGCCAGACCCGCAAGATGGCGCTCGGCCATCGCGGCGCCAACCATCCCGTAAAGAACCTCGCCACGGGCAAGGTCGAGATCACGAGTCAGAACCACGGCTTTTGCGTGCTGCCCGAGACGCTGCCCAAGGAGGCCGAGATCACGCACGTCTCGCTGTTCGACGGCTGCAACGAAGGCATCCGCCTCAAAGGCAAGCCAGTGTTCTCGGTGCAATACCATCCCGAGGCTAGCCCCGGCCCGCAGGACAGCCACTACCTGTTCCAGCGCTTCGTCAAGCTGATGGGAAAGCAGAAGAGCTGAGTCGATGCCGAAGCGCACCGATCTCAAATCCATCCTGATCATCGGCGCCGGGCCGATCGTCATCGGCCAGGCCTGCGAGTTCGATTATTCCGGCGCGCAGGCGTGCAAGGCCCTCAAGGAAGAGGGCTATCGCGTCGTCCTGGTGAATTCCAACCCGGCCACGATCATGACCGATCCCGGCCTGGCCGACGCCACCTATATCGAGCCGATCACGCCGGAGATGGTCGAGCGCATCATCGCCAAGGAGAAGCCCGACGCGCTGCTGCCGACCATGGGCGGCCAGACAGCGCTTAACATGGCGATGGCGCTGGCCAAGAGCGGCGCGCTCAAGAAACACGGCGTCAAGCTGATCGGCGCCAGCGAGAAGGCCATCTCCAAGGCCGAGGACCGTCAGCTCTTCCGCAACGCGATGGACCGGATCGGCCTGGAATCGCCCAAAAGTCGCATCGCCAAGACGGTCGAGGCGGCGCGCGACGCGCTCGCCCATGTCGGATTGCCGGCGATCATCCGCCCGTCCTTCACGCTCGGCGGCACCGGCGGCGGCATCGCCTACAACGCGCAGGAGTTCGAGGAGCTGGCCAAGAACGGCCTCGCTGCCTCGCCGACGCACGAGATCCTGGTCGAGGAATCAGTCCTCGGCTGGAAGGAATTCGAGATGGAGGTGGTGCGCGACAAGGCCGACAACTGCATCATCGTCTGCTCGATCGAGAACGTCGATCCGATGGGCGTGCATACCGGCGACAGCGTCACCGTGGCGCCGGCGCTGACGCTCACCGACAAGGAATACCAGGTCATGCGCAACGCCTCGATCGCGGTGCTGCGCGAGATCGGCGTCGACACCGGCGGATCGAACGTGCAGTTCGCGGTCAATCCGGCCGACGGAAGATTGGTGATCATCGAGATGAACCCGCGCGTGTCGCGCTCGTCGGCGCTGGCCTCCAAGGCGACCGGCTTCCCGATCGCCAAGGTCGCGGCCAAGCTCGCCGTCGGCTACACGCTCGACGAGCTCAAGAACGAGATCACGCGAGTGACGCCGGCGAGCTTCGAGCCGACGATCGACTATGTCGTCGTCAAGATGCCGCGTTTCGCCTTCGAGAAGTTCCCCAAGGCCGACGCGACCCTGACCACCTCGATGAAGTCGGTCGGCGAGGCGATGGCGATCGGCCGCAGCTTCGGCGAGGCGCTGCACAAGGCGCTGCGCTCGATGGAGACCGGCCTCACCGGCCTCAACGAGCCCGAGATCGGCGGCGTGGCGCTCGACGACAAGGAAGCGATCCGCACCGAGCTCGCCAAATCCAAAGCCGACCGGCTGCTAGTGATCGCCGCCGCCTATCGCGCCGGCCTGACGACAGCGGATATCCAGGCGGCATGCAAATACGACCCTTGGTTCCTCGAAGAGGTCCGCAAGCTGGTCACCGCCGAGGCGCAAATTCGCGCCTCCGGATTGCCGCAAGACGCGGCCGGGCTGGCGCGGCTCAAGGCGATGGGCTTCGCCGACGCGCGCCTGGCCGAGCTCGCCAACACGAACGAGAGCGAGGTCGCGGCGTTGCGGACCAAGCTCGGCGTCCATCCGGTGTTCAAACGCATCGACACCTGCGCCGCCGAGTTCGCCTCGCTGACGCCTTATATGTATTCGACCTACGAGACCGCGCCGGCCGGCGGCGCGCGGCAATGCGAATCCCAACCGTCGCCGCGCGACAAGGTCGTCATCCTCGGCGGCGGCCCCAACCGCATCGGCCAGGGCATCGAGTTCGACTATTGCTGCGTCCATGCCGCCTATTCGCTGAAAGAGGCAGGCATCGAGACCGTGATGGTCAACTGCAACCCCGAGACGGTCTCGACCGACTACGACACCTCGGACCGGCTTTACTTCGAGCCGCTCACCGCCGAGGACGTCATCGAGATCGTGCGCACCGAGGCGCGCAACGGCACGCTCAAAGGCGTGATCGTGCAGCTTGGCGGCCAGACGCCGCTGAAGCTGGCGCAGGCGCTCGAGGACGCCAAGATTCCGATCCTCGGCACTTCGCCCGACGCCATCGACCTGGCCGAGGACCGGCAGCGTTTCCAGAAGCTGCTGCAAAAGCTCAAGCTGCTCCAACCCGAGAACGGCACCGCCAAGAAGACCGAGGAGGCCGAGGCGGTGGCGACAGCCATAGGCTATCCGGTCGTGATCCGCCCGTCCTATGTGCTTGGCGGCCGGGCGATGGAGATCGTCCACGACGCCGCCGGCCTCAAGCGCTACATGACCCAGGCGGTCAAAGTATCGGGCAAGAATCCGGTGCTGATCGACCGCTATCTGCAGGACGCGATCGAGATCGACGTCGACGCCCTGGCCGACGGCAAGGATGTCTTCGTCGCCGGCATCATGGAGCACATCGAGGAGGCCGGTATCCATTCCGGCGACAGCGCCTGCTCTTTGCCGCCCTATTCGCTGCCGGCGGCCGTCGTGAAGGAGATCGAGCGCCAGACCGCCGAACTCGCTCTGGCGCTCAAGGTCGTCGGCCTGATGAACGTGCAATACGCCATCCAGGACGGCCGCGTCTTCGTGCTCGAGGTCAATCCGCGCGCTTCGCGCACCGTGCCTTTCGTGGCCAAGGCAACGGGACTGCCGATCGCCAAGATCGCGGCGCGCTTGATGGCCGGCGCGGCATTGAGCGAGTTCACCTTGAGGCCGCGCCAGAAGCGCAAGCACATCGCGGTCAAGGAAGCGGTATTCCCGTTCAACCGCTTCCCCGGCGTCGATTTGATCCTCGGGCCGGAAATGAAATCGACCGGCGAGGTCATGGGCCTCGACGCCGATTTCGGCCGCGCCTTCGCCAAGTCGCAGCTCGGCAGCGGCGTCGCCTTGCCCCTGGCGGGAACGGTGTTCGTGTCGGTGCGCAACCACGACAAATCAGGCCTGGTCGAGCCTTGCCGGCGGCTGCACAAGATGGGTTTCGCCCTGCTGGCGACGCGCGGCACCGCGGCGGCGCTTGAACAGGCCGGCCTGCCCGTGGAAGTCGTCAACAAGGTGCTCGAAGGCCGGCCGCACGTGGTCGACCGCATGCTGTCAGGCGACGTGCAGCTCGTGTTCAATACTACAGAAGGTGCGCGTGAAATTGCCGACTCGTTCACCCTGCGGCGCACCGCCCTCGCCTACGGCATCCCCTATTACACCACGGTCGCCGGCGCGCGCGCGGCGGTCGAGGCGATCACAGCATTGAAAGCCGGCGGGCTTGACGTCGCGACGCTGCAATCCTATTTCGAGGGGTCGTTTTAGCCGGCCAACCCGCGGAATTCGCTGGGAAAGCCGGTTTTTTGCCGATTCTGCAAAAGCTTGCTAGGATTCCTCATGGCCAAGATCCCGATGACCAGCGACGGCTATACGAGCCTCCAGGATGAGCTCAAACGGCTCAAATCCGTGGACCGGCCGGCAATTATCCGCGCCATCTCAGAGGCCCGCGACCACGGCGACATTTCGGAAAATGCCGAATACATCGCCGCGCGCGAGCGCCAGGGCTTCATCGAGGGCCGCGTGCTCGAGCTCGAGGACAAGATCGCCCGCGCCGAAGTCATCGACGTCTCCAAGCTGTCGGGCAAAGTGGTGAAATTCGGCGCCACCGTAACGCTGGCCGACGAGGAGACCGACGAGAAGGTCGTCTACCAGATCGTCGGCGAGGACGAAGCCGACATCGCGCAAGGCCGCTTGTCGGTGACATCACCGCTGGCGCGGGCGCTGATCGGCAAGGGCATCTCGGATTCGGTCGAGGTCACGACGCCGCGCGGCGGCGCCCACTCCTACGAGATCATCAAGGTCCAGTTCCGCTAAGCCTTGCCGCCGACCTCGATCGGCACGCCGGGCGCGTATTTCGCCGTGCGGATGGCGAGCGACGAGCGCACATGCGCCACGTTCGGCGCCGGCGTCAGCCTCGTGGTGAGGAACTTCTGATAGGAATCCCAATCGGCGGCGACGATCTTCAGCAGGAAGTCGGTCTCGCCCGCCAGCATGTGGATTTCGCGCACCTCGTCCCAATCCGCCGCCAACGCCTCGAAGGCCTTGAGGTCGTTCTCCGCCTGGCTCTTGAGGCCAACCTGGGCGAAGACGGTGACGCCGAAGCCCAGCGCCTCGGGATTGACCTCGGCATGATAGCCGCGGATGTAGCCGCCTTCCTCGAGCGCGCGCACCCGCCGCAGACACGGCGGCGCCGAGATGCCGGCCCGGCCCGCGAGCTCGACGTTGGTCATGCGGCCGTTGTCCTGCAGGTCTCGCAGAATCTGCCGGTCGACCTTGTCGAGCTTGATGCGTCGCATTGCAGCGTCCGAGGCTCTAGCAATGATCCGTCACGCGAAAGCGCGCGCCGGCAACAAGCGTTCAGTTTTGGCGCGACCAGGCTGAGATCATCGTAGTATACGGTAATAATATTGCAAGGCGGCCCCACCGGCGGGACAGCGAGGATGTCGGCGATCATCTGGGCGGTGCATGACGGCAAGATCGGCATGGCCAACCAGACGCTGGGCCTCGCCGAAGCGGTCGCGCCGGCAGTGAAGGGAACTGTCGTCGAAAAGCGCCTCGTGTTGCGCGCGCCGTGGCGCTGGCTGCCGCCGCATGCCTGGCCGGTGCCGCGCGCCGCGCTCGATCCGCGCGGCGATCGCCTAGCACCGCCCTGGCCTGACATCCTGATTTCGTGCGGCCGCCTGGTCACGGCGCCGGCGCGCGCCGCCAAGCTGGCCAGCGGCGGACGGATCTTCTGGGTCCAGGTCCAGGACCCCGGTTTCGCCCGGCGCGAGGCCAATCTGATCGTGATGCCGCGCCACGACGGCGCCGGCGGCGGCAACGCCTTCGTCACGCTGGGCGCGGTCCACCGCGTGACGCCGGTAGGGCTGGCCGAAGGCGCGCGCCGTTTCGGACCGGCGCTATCCGACCTGAAGCGGCCACTGGTCGCGGTCCTGCTCGGCGGCGACAACCGGGTCTATCGCCTGAGTGCGGCGCGGCTCTCGACGCTGACCGAGCAGCTGGCGTCGCTGGCGGCACAAGGCCATGGCCTCGCGATCACCACCTCGCGGCGCAGCGGCCCCGCAATGGCGGCACGGCTGCGCCAAGCGCTGCCCGACGCCTTTATCTGGAGTGGCGACGGCGAGAACCCGTATTTCGGATTGTTGGCGCTGGCCGATGCTTTCGTCGTCACCGCCGATTCGGTGAACATGGTGAGCGAGGCTGCGGCCACCGGCAAGCCGGTGCATGTGGTCGAGCTCGACGGCGGCTCGGCCAAGTTCGCGCGCTTCCACGCGGCGATGCGCGCCGCCGGAGCGACCCGGTCGTTCACCGGCACGATCGAACGCTGGAGCTACGCGCCGCTCGACGATACAGCGCGCGCCGCGGCCGAGGTGGCGCGGCACTTCACGGCGCGGCGTGCGACATGAGCCGCGGTGTTGCGATCTTCATCGCGCTTTTCGCGGCGACGATGGGCATCCTGATCCTGTTTCCCGGCATTGATCTGGCCGCGTCGGGCGCGTTCCATGCGCCGAGGACCGGCTTTTCCCATTCCGTGATCCTTGGCGCGATCCACGCCGATCTGCGCTATTTCGTCGTCGCCGTCGTCGTGATCGCCGGCGCGGCGGCGCTGTTCTGGCCGCGGCGGCGACGCGCGGCGATCTTCCTGCTGCTGGCGCTGGCGCTTGGACCCGGACTGGTGGTCAACACCGTGTTCAAGGACCATTGGGGCCGGGCGCGGCCGACGCAGATCGTCGCATTCGGCGGGAGCCAGCGATTCACGCCGGCCTTCGTGCCGGCCGATCAATGCACGACCAACTGCTCATTTCCCGCCGGCGATCCGGCGGTCGGGTTCTTCCTGGTATCGGCGGCGCTGCTGGTTCCCGGCTTGGCGTCGCGGCGTTGGGCGATTGGCGGCGCGGTTGCGGTCGGCGCCGCACTCGGCCTGATCCGCCTAGCGCAAGGCGGGCATTTCCTGTCGGACGTGGTCGCCTCGGGCTTTCTCGTCACCGGACTGAGCTGGCTGCTGTACCACGCGATCGTCGTAAATGACGGCATCGGCGCCCTGACGCAGGCCCTTCAGCATCCGTCGCGCGCGCTCAAGCGCTTCGCCGGCCTCACCGTCGCCGCCGCGCTTCTGGCCGGTGCATCATACGCATGGCTTGACCGGCCGATCGCGGGCTGGTTTCACGGCAGCGGCGTGACGTTCCGGGCAACGATGGATTTCGTCACCGCCTTCGGCCTCGGCGGCCCTTACCTGATCGTGACCGTCGTGGCGATGATCGCCTGGCGTATCGCTGGCTGCACCGCCGCCGCACGGCGGGCAGCCTATGTGTTCCTGGCGGTTGCCGCCTCGGGCCTGTTCGCCGACATCATCAAGCCGGTGGCCGGCCGCGCCCGTCCCACGCTGCTGTTCTCCGATCACCTCTACGGCTTCACCGGCAGCGGCGCGCATGCCGATCACTGGTCGTTCCCATCCGGCCATTCGGTCACGGCGGGCGCGCTCGCTTTCGCGCTGTCGCTGCTTTATCCGCGCCTGAAGCCAGCGTGGATCGCGGCGGCGCTGCTGATCGCCTTCAGCCGCCTGGCGCTCGACCGGCACTATCTGAGCGACGTGATCGCCGGCCTCTATATCGGGGTCGTAGTCGCCTGGGCGATCGCCGCCACGTTGCGCGCGCGCGGCATCGCGCTGTGTCCGCCGGCGCGGGCTAGCGACCGGACGGCGGCCGATAGCCTTTGAAGTCGTGCAGGAAGCGGACGACGTAGTTGCGCGACGCGCCGCCGCCCAGCGGAATGATGACATGATCGACCGGCCCGGCGGCGGCGAAACGGTCGAGAATCCGCTGGATGTTCTCGGGATGATGGCTGACGAGCACAAAATCCCGGCCGATATCGGCCTTGGGATCGGCCTCGAGATCGAACTGGTCGTTGATCTGGCGGCTCTCGCCGTTCCATTTGAGCGCACTGAACGGATGCGGATGCACGTAGTACGTCAGCACCGCCAGATCCTCGCGATCGTCCGACAGCAGCAGCGCCCCCGGATGCTGCGCCAGGGTGCCGCTGACCGTAGCACCCAGCCGACGCCAGCCGCGTAGGCGATGTAGCGCATCGTAGCGCGCCGGGAGGCTGTAGCCGGCGGCGCGCGCCGCGTCGTGCGCGCCGAATGCGACAACGGCGATCGCCAGGTCGATCGCCACGGCGGCGATCAGCCAGTTGCGATGGCCGCCAGGCAGCAGCCAGGCAACGACCAGGATCGCGGCCGAGACATAGACCGGCGCGGCCCAGTTGGGCTCGGCATGGGTGATGAAGCTGACCACGATCATCATCGTCAGTGTCGGCAGCGCGAAGATCGCGAGCAGCGCGGCCGAACGCGACGCCAGCGCGCGGCGGGCGGTACCGACGATCGCAAGCAACGCCGCGAAGCCGATCGGTCCGAAGACGGCGAATTGCGAGCCAACGAATTCGGCGAGGTGCGACGGATTGAATAGCGCGCCGTGCGACACGGCGTTCTCCTCGGTGTGATGGTAAGAGACAAAGCCGTGCTGCGCGTTCCACGCGAAGTTCGGCGCGTAGATCAGCAACGCGAGACCGACGGCGAGGGCGAAGCGGCCGAGGTGCCGGCGCTCCTCGCGAAAGGCGAGCAGATAGATCAGCGCAGAGGCCAGCCAATAGGCCATGGCGTATTTCGACAGCAGGCCGAATCCGGCGGCGGCGCCGACCGCCCACCACCAGCGTTCGCCGCCGGGCTCGCGCGCGCGGATGAAGGCATAGAGCGCGACCGCCCAGCACAGCAGCAGCGGCGCGTCGGTCGAGATCAGCGCCGCCGAAGCTGACACGCCGGGCAGCGTGACATAGAGCAGCGCCGACCAGAATCCTACGCGCGCGTCGTAAAGACGCTCGCCGACGCGGAAGACGACCAGCGCCGCGGCAAAATGCAAAAGCGGCGCGGTGAGCCGGATCGCGCCTTCGCTGTCGCCGAGCAGGTGCGTGGTGAGGGCAATGAGCCACGCCACCATCGGCGGCTTGGAGTAGTAGCCGAAGGCCGGATGCAGCGACCACAGCCAGTATTGCGCCTCGTCGGGATAGAGATCGGTGCCGCCATAGGCAAGCCAAGCGAGGCGCAGGACGGTGACGACAAATACGGCGTTGACCGCGTAGAACCAATAGCGCTCGCCGCCGGCCGATTGCGTCGCGTGCTTCCCGGGCATCATAGGCGGCGAGACTAGCGGCGCGCCCTCGGGCTGACCACCCCGTTGCGGCGCACGGCCGCAGCCGCGGCGCGCCGGCGAAGGGGGTGGAAATCAGCCAGCCTGCTTGCTAAGTCATGGGTTCGCGAGCCCGCATGCAGCTCAACATCGAGACCTTCAGCAACGTCCGGGGCGGCAACGCTTTTTTCAAGGCCGTGACGCACCCGCTGGCGGCGGAGAAAGGCCGCGCGCTGTTCGCGCGGCTGGCGCGGACGGGCCGCGTCGCGATCTACGATCCCGAGAATTGCGTCGACGCGCTGGCGCAGATCTACGATCTTGCCGGCCTGACGATCGCCGGGCTCTACGCGCAGGACGTAGCGGCGATCGGTCGCACGACGCTCGGCCAGCGCGCCCAGCCGGTCACCGCGCTCAAGGAGTGCCGCGCCGAGGCGGTTCTGGTCGCCGGCTTCGATGCCGAGCGCGCGATCGCGCATATCCGTCACCTGCTGCCCTCCGGCGTCGCAGTCGCGAGCCTCGACGAGCTCCGCCTACCCGAGGCGATGGTGACCAACCGCGCGCGCTATCTCGACCCGATCAACTTCGCCACCAATTTCGTCTTCTTCCGTGACGCCAAGGGATTGTCGACGCGGCTGGTCACGGCGAACTACTGGTCGGGCTATGGCGCGCAACACGTCATCGTCTGGTGCCTGCTCTACGACGCGGCCGGCGTCGAGATTGCCCGTTGGCACGAAACGCTACCGTCCGGCGCCGTCGCGCTCGACAGCCGCGACATCCGCCGGCGCTTCGGCCTCGGCGAGTTCACCGGGCAGATCCTCCTCCATGCCGTCGGCGTCGTCGGCCACGACGTGGTGAAATATGCCCTCGACGTCTACGGCGACGGCACGACGGAGCCGAGCTTATCGTGCACCCACGATGCCAATTCGTGGCCGTCGGCGCTCTACGCCGGCCTGCCAGCACCGGACGTGGGCGAGACCGTCACACTCTGGGTCCAGAACTCGATGCCGTGCGCCATTCCGCCCGACAGCATCGGCCTCAACCTGATGGGCGACGCGGCGACGGCCTATCTGCCGGACCCGATCCCCGCCTTCGCCAGCCGCGCGCTTGACGTCGCGAGCCTGCTGCCCAAAGCGCGCTGGCCGCAGCAGATCGAGATCCAGGCCGGCAAGTACGTCGTGCGGCCCCGTTACGAGGTGCGCGGGCATGGACGGGTGCGCATCGCCCACGTCAACGTCGAACGCGCCGATCTCAAGCCCGACCCGGCGATCGCCGAACTCGGCAACCTACTCGGCAAGGGTTATCTATTACCCGCGCCGGTGCTGCCACGCGCGACCTGGCGCTCGCTCGCCCTGCCGACGCCGATGTCGACGGCGCAACAGGATTTGCCGGTGGCGCTCGTCGTCTACGACCGCCGCGGCCGCGAGGCGGCACGGCACGGCTTCGGCTGCCTGGCGCGCCGCGATTCGGTCGTTGTTGACGTCGATGCGCTGCTCAACGGCGCCAAGCTGCCGGACGATTACGGCCACATGGAGCTGGTCTACGATTTTACGCGGGGCGGCGGTGCCGACGGCTGGCTGCATGGCTTGTTCCGCTATGAGGATCGCGGCAGCTGCCACGCCGCCGAGACCAGCTTCGGCGCGCATGTGTTCAACACCGTGCTAACCTACAAAGGCGAGCCCCAATCCTATGCCGGCCGGCCGCCCGGCCTGTCGACCCGCCTGTTCCTGCGGCTCGGCGACGCGGCGTTCGACACGCTCTGCCACCTGATCTATCCGGCCTCGACGCCATGGCACGCCGAAAGCGCCACCGACCTGGTCCTGCACGACGGCGCCGGTGCCGAGGTGGCGCGCGAGCGCATCGCCATTCCGTGCTCGGGCTCGCGGTTTTTCCGCTATCACGAGGCGTTCGACGCCAAGGTCCGTGCGCGCGCCGGGGAATCGGCCTATATCGTGGTGCGCGACGCGACCTGCCGGCTTTTCGGCTATCATGGCTTGATCGGACCCAACGGCGCCTTCAGCCTCGACCATATGTTCGGCTTCTGACATGGCTCAACGCCACCACACCAAATTCCTGATCATCGGCGCCGGCCCAGCGGGCCACACGGCGGCGATCTATGCCGCGCGTGCCAACCTCAAGCCGATCCTGGTGCAGGGGCTGACGCCGGGCGGGCAGCTCACCATCACCACCGACGTCGAGAACTATCCGGGTTTTGCCAAGGCGATCCAGGGGCCGTGGCTGATGGAGCAGATGCGGGACCAGGCGGCGCATGTCGGGACGACGCTGATCCACGACATCATCGTCAAAGCCGACCTGTCGCAACGGCCCTTTCGCTGCGTCGGCGATTCGGGCGACGAATACGTCGCCGAGACCATCGCCATCTGCACCGGCGCCGAGGCGCGCTGGTTGAACGTTCCCGGCGAGACGCTGCTGCGCGGCGCCGGCGTCTCGGCCTGCGCCACCTGTGACGGATTCTTTTTCCGCGGCAAGGAGGTGGCGGTGATTGGCGGCGGCAACACCGCGGTCGAGGAGGCGCTTTACCTCACGCACCACGCCACCAAGGTCACGCTGATCCATCGCCGCGACCAGCTGCGCGCCGAGAAGATTCTTCAGGCGCGCCTGTTCGCGCATCCCAAGATCAAGATCGTGTGGGACAGCGTGGTCGAGGAGATCGTCGGCGCCGGTCAACCCGCGCACGTATCCGGAATCCGCCTCAAGAACGTCAAGACCGGCGCGACCGCCACCCTCGCCTGCGATGGCGTCTTCATCGCCATCGGCCACGACCCGGTCACCGGCCTGTTCAAGGGCCAACTCAAGATGGACGCCGACGGCTATCTAGTCGCCAGACCCGATTCGACGGCGACCGACATTCCCGGCGTGTTCGCCGCCGGCGACGTTAAGGACAAGGTCTTCCGCCAGGCGGTGACCGCGGCCGGCATGGGTTGCGTGGCGGCGCTCGAAGCCGAGAAGTTCCTCGCCGCACAAGAAGCCGGCGCGTTGCGCGCCGCAGAATAGCGCCGATGGACTGGGACAAGCTGCGCGTCTTCCATGCGGTCGCCGAAGCCGGCAGCTTCACCCATGCCGGCGAGGCGCTCAACCTGTCGCAATCGGCGGTCAGCCGCCAGATCAGCGCGCTCGAGGAAAGCCTGTCGGTGCCGCTGTTCCACCGTCATGCGCGCGGCCTGATCCTGACTGAGCAGGGCGACCTGCTCTACCGCACGGCGCGCGAGGTCTTCGCCAAGCTGGCGATGACCGAGGCGATGCTCACCGAATCGAAGGACCGGCCGAAAGGTCCGCTCAAGGTCACCACCACCGTCGCCTTTGGCGCGTCGTGGCTGACGCCGCGCGTGCGCGAATTCGTCGACCTTTATCCCGAGATCGAGGTCAGCCTCGCGCTCGACGACAGCGAACTCGATCTTTCCATGCGGGAAGCGGACGTGGCGATCCGCATGTCGCCGCCGCGGCAGCCCGATCTGGTGCAGCGGCATCTGCTGACCGTGCGCTATATCGCCTACGCCTCGCCCGAATACCTGAAAAAGCACGGCACGCCGCGCAATCCCGAAGACCTCGACAAGCACCGCATCATCGTCTACGGCCCCGAGACGCGCCCGGTGCGCAACGTCAACTGGGTGCTCGAGGCCGGTGCGCGCGCCGGCCACGAGCGGCGGCCGATCCTTGCGGTCAACAACCTCTATGCCATCGCCCAGGCGATTCAGAACGGGCTCGGCATTGGCGTGCTGCCGGATTACATGCCGGCCGAAAACCACAATCTCGTGCGCGTCCTGCCCGAGGCTAAGCCGGTCGAGGCGGCGGCCTATTTCGTCTATCCCGAGGAGCTGCGCAACTCGAAGCGCATCGCGGTGTTCCGCGACTTCCTGCTGCACAAGGTCGGCGAGAACCGCAACGGCGGCTGAGCCGCGCCCGTCGGCAAGGGCGACAGCTGTAAAGGATGCCGGCACTCGACAGCGCCGGCGCACGCGCGCTAGCCTTAATCAATCTTAACGAACGAGCGCGGCGCGTCGGTTTCGGCGCCTCTCTCGCGAGGGCGCCGATGCGTGATCGTTGGCCGGTCTTCATCGCCTTGACGGTATCGAGCCTCGCGGTGCTGGCGACGGGCGTGACGGCGGGGCTCGCCTTCTCGCTCGGAACCCAGCCGGTCGCGCTCGGGCTCGGCGTCTTCGGCATTGTCGCGGCGGCCACGAGCCTGCTAGCGACCGTGCGCTGGTTGCTCGACGCCGACCAAACCTATCCCGATTACCGCTATTGCCGCGCGGTCGCCGCGGGTCCCGCGGCGTTTGCGGCCGTCCTGCACGCCGGCGAGACGTCGCGGCCGGAACTACCCCGCTCGGCGGCGCCGGCACGGCCGGAGAATCTGGGCGCCAACGTCGTCGTTTTCGACCCGACGCGTGCGCGACGCAGGAAGCTGCGCGCCCTTTAGTCAAATCACCGGCAATTTTCCGCGACATGGATCGGCGACACGGTTAAGCCGGCTTCACCGTGTTTCGCCGATTATTCCATTTTTTACCAAAAGCCAATCTTGCTTTACGGTCCTTTATCGGGTTTCGCGCTAAAACCGGACATCATCCCGGCGGATCGACAAGCCCATGAGCGACCGAGACGACGCAGAAAAATCCCAACGCCCTGACGGCGGTCTCCGCTCGCCCAGCCGCCGGCTGATCCTGGGCGGCATTCCGGTCGCGGTGACGCTTGCGAGCAAGCCGGCGCTGGCGATGACCGGCGAGTGCTCGGTGTCGAACGCGTTGTCCGGCAACCTCTCGCATCCCCTGCCCGAAGGCACGAACTGCGGCCTGACGCCCGCAAGCTGGATCAAGCTCGCGGGTACCGAGCAGTTGTGGTCGCGCACCGGCTTCGCGCCGTCGACCAGCTTCCTTTCCGCTTGCGGCGCCCAGCCGTTCGGCTCGCAATGGACCTGCGGCAACCAATCGCTGCTCGCCGCCCTCGAAGGCGGCCTGACGGTCGGCTGCAAGATCGGCACGGATTCGGTGACGCTCAACCCGGGCGATTTCGGCGCGCAGTTCGCCGCCGCGATCCTCAACGCCGGCTGCTTCTCGCCAACCAATTACCCGGAAACGGTGGGACAGGTCCGCGCCATGGTGGTCACTATCTGGGCGAGCCAGCCGACGACGCAAAGCGCGGCACAATCACAACTCGACACGGCGACGCATCACGTCGCATCCCTCAACATCAATTCGTAAGCCGTGACCGCATCAACCCAAGCCAGCGTGACGACCGGAACGTGGCGCATCGCCGCCGCGGTCGACTGGCGCGTCTGGGACGGCGAGGTCGTCGCCTATAACGACCGCAGCGGCGACACCCACCACTTCGCCGACTTCGCCGGTTGGGTCTTCGCCCGGCTCGCGGCTGGGCCGGCCGACGTTGCGGCCTTGACGACGGCGGCGATCGACGCCGTCGAGCTGCGGTGTGGTGCGCCGGACGAGACGGTCGCGCGCACCGTGGCGCTGTTCCACAAGCTCGATCTGCTCGACAGGGTGGCGTGAGAGCGATGCGGCATGAAGTCGTTCATCTGCGGCTCGGCCCCTTCAGCGCGGCGCTGACCACGAGCTTCGGCGCGGTCGTCGACGCGCTTGGCCAACTCTATCCGCCGCAATTCCGCACGCCCGCCGGCGAGTTCACCGATTTCCACGTGGCGCTGGTGCCCGGCAAGGGAATGCGCCGCTACGTGCGGCCGCAGGCGCGGTTTCTCATCGACGGCCAGGACCCGTTCAAGCCGCTGCCGGCCGACCAGGCTTTGCCGCTGGTCGAATGGGGACTCAACTACGCCATCGCCGGCCTCGCGCACCAATACCTGATCGTGCACGCCGCGGCGATCGAGAAGAACGGCCGCGTCGCGATGCTTCCGGGCGCACCCGGCTCGGGCAAGAGCACGCTCGCCGCCGGCCTCGTCCAGCGCGGCTGGCGCCTGCTGTCCGACGAGCTGGCGCTGATCCGCCGCGACGACGGCCGCGTCGTGCCCTTGGCCCGGCCGGTCAACCTCAAGAACGGATCGATCGACGTGCTGAAGGCGTTCGCGCCGCAAGCCGTGTTCAGCGACGCCGTCGCCGACACGGCCAAGGGCACCGTCGCGCTGATGCGTGCGCCCGAGGACAGCCTGGCGCGCGTCGACGAAGTCGCGCCGGTCGGCTGGGTGGTCTTTCCGCGCTGGCGCGCCGGCAATGCGGCACAATTCACGCCGTACTCGAAAGCGGCCGGCCTGATCGAGATCGGCCACCACGCGATGAATTACAGCCTGCACGGCGCGCAGGGCTTCGCGCTATTGAGCGGGATCCTAGAAAAGAGCGGCTGCTACCGCTTCGCTTACGGCGACCTCAACGACGCGGCGCGCGCGTTCGACGCGCTCGCGGCGGCCGCGTGACGACGATGCCGGCAATGACGACGATCGGGCTAACGCCAGACCGGCTTGCCGAGATAGATCTGCGACGGATCGCTCAGGGCGCCCGCGGTGGCACCCAGCGCGCCGCCGAATATCGCGCCGGTCAGCGGCATGCCGACCGCCGCCCCGGCCAGCGCGCCAACGCCGGCGCCCATGACACCGCCGGTCACCGCGCGGTCGCCCGGGTTCGACCCGCAGCCCGCAACCAGAAGCCCGCTTGCGACAATCACTACGGCCATACGACGCATGAGTTCGCTCCTCAATGGCGAAAGACCGGCGAGTATAGGTCGCGGATTTTTCGGAATACAATACTCTCAAGTGAATCAATGGGTTGTATATTGTCGTTAAAGTCATACAAGAGAAGAATTGAATTAAATCAAGCGTTTACGTGGATTTCCGATTCGCGCCGCAACCCGGCGCGGGTCGGTTCCGTTCCAGAAAGGACGAATCGGGAACCCAGCGAGAATCGCGTCCATTCCGAAGGCCGCAACCGACGCCACCACCCGCATGACGGAGAGTTCAGGTGATCTCGATCTTGCTCTGGCTGATGCGCATACCGGTTCCGGTGCTGATCTTGCTCTATCTGTTCAAGATCATCTGATCGGACGACGACGACCGGGGCGCGGAGCGCGCCCGGCGTTCAACGGAACAGTTCCTCGCCCTTGATGCCGTCGTACATCGCCGCGACGTATTCGCCATAGCCGTTCCAGATCAGCGTCGGCCGCCGCGCGTTCTCGCCGAGCACACGTTCGGTTGCCTGGCTCCAGCGCGGATGCGGCACCGCCGGATTGACGTTGGCCCAGAAGCCGTATTCGTTCGCCTGCAGCGCCGTCCAGAACGAGGTCGGCCGCTGGTCGGTGAAGGTGAATTTGACGATCGACTTGATCGACTTGAAACCGTATTTCCACGGCAGCACCAGGCGCAACGGCGGACCGTCCGGCTTGGGCAGCGGTTTGCCGTACATGCCGGTGACCAGGAACGCGAGGTCGTTGTTGGCCTCGAACATGGTCACGCCTTCGACGTAAGGCCACGGATAGATGAACATGCGCTGTCCCGGCGCATTCGCCGGATCCATGAACGTGACCATGCGGATGTACTTGGCACTGCCGAGCGGCTGCGCCATGTCGACCAGCGCCTTCATCGGAAAGCCGGTCCACGGCACCGCCATCGACCAGGTTTCGACGCAACGGTGGCGATAGAGCCGTTCCTCGAGCGTCACCTTCTTGAGCAGGTCGTCGATGCCAAGCGTCATCGGCTTGGCGACCATACCGTCGATGGCGATCGTCCACGGCCGCACTTTGAGCGCGTTGGAATATTCGTAGACGTCCTTGTCGCTCGTGTATTCGTAGAAATTGTTGTAGGTGGTCGAGAGCTTTTCCAGCGTGATCGGACGATCGAGGGTGTATTTGGCATCGCGCTTCGCCGGATAGAGCCCGGCCGACGGATCGGCGTCGGCAAAAGTCGGCGCCGCAGCGGCCAGCGAGCCGCCGCCGGTGGCGGCGACGAGCGCACCCATCCCCATCGCCTTGATCAGGGCGCGGCGATCGCGGAAGATGCCTTCCGGCGTCGCCTCGCGCTCGGGAATTTCCCAGCCCCGCTTGCGTTTCACCCACATGGCCGATCTCCGTCTCTGCACCTGCAGCGATACCGCCAACCCGCCCTCACATCAAGTCACGCCCGCGCGACTGCGGCTGAACGAAATTTAACGGTGCGCGGAACCGGTGCTATTGTGCGGCCTCGCCGGTGCGGGCGGCGAGCACCTTCTCCGCCAGCTTGCCGGTCAGCTCCTGCAGCCGGTCGAAGCGGTGGGTGAACGTCCCGGTGCCGAGGGTCGCCGAGCGCAACTCGATGATCAGGTCGTGCATCTCCACCAGCGGCATGTCGGTCGCGACCGTGTCCCAGCCGCTCCAGTCGGCCTTGGCGTCGTAGCCCAGGATA
Source organism: Allostellaceae bacterium (assembly GCA_050729835.1). Lineage (GTDB taxonomy): Bacteria > Pseudomonadota > Alphaproteobacteria > ATCC43930 > CGMCC-115725 > REEB95. Next base: position 24,260 of record JBOHLS010000019.1, read on the forward strand.
TGGCCGCGCCGTGCCGAAACGATGCGCTGGACGCGCGAGGTGAAGGCGTTGGGCACCGAGATCTCGACGCGATGGATCGGCTCGAGCAGCACCGGATCGCATTTCGGCAGCGCCTCGCTCATCGCCTGCCGTGCGACGGTCTTGAACGCCTGATCCGAGCTGTCGACGGCGTGGAACTGGCCGGTGACCAGCTTGACCGACAGATCGACGACCGGCGAACCGAACGGGCCGTGGCGCAGGTATTCGATTACGCCCTCCTCGACCGCCGGGATGTAATTGCGCGGAATCGCGCCGCCGACCACGGCATCGACGAAGGCGAAGCCGCCGCCGCGCGGCAGCGGCTTGATCTCGACCTGGATGTCGGCGAACTGCCCGTGGCCGCCGCTCTGGCGCTTGAAGCGGGAATGGAGCGCGGTGCCCTTGCGGATGGTCTCGCGATAGGGGATTTGCGGCCGGCGCGCCTGGACCGCGAGGTTGAATTTGTGCCGCAGCCGATCGAGCACGATCTGGAGATGGATGTCGCCCTGGCCCCACAGCACCAGCTCCTGCAGCTCGGGATTCTGCTCGAGCGATAGCGTCGGGTCCTCCTCGATCAGCTTCTGGATCGCGCCGGTGAGCTTGACGTCGTCGCTGCGCTTCTCCGCCGCGATCGCTAGACCGAGAACCGGACTGGGCGGCGCGATACGGGGCAGCTTCGGCGCCGGCCCAGTGCCCAGGACGGCGCCGGTCGCCACGCCATCGAGCCGTGCCAGCGCCGCGATCTCTCCCGCGTTGGCGCCGCCCGGCAGCTTCTCCGCCGTCGCCCCCTGGAGCCGCAGCACGCCGCCGACCCGTACGCCGCCGAGGCTCATGCCTTCAGTCACCGCGCCGCGCCAGACACGCACCAGCGACAGCTTGCTGGCATGCGGCGGATTGTAGGTCTTGACGACCTGCACCACTGCGCCGTTGCCGCCGCCGATGCCGAGCCGCTCGGCGGTCGCGGCCGCGGCGGGGGTTTCGTGCCGTAACGCCTTCCACAGCCGGCGCACGCCGTGATCGAGCGATGCCGAGCCCAGGAACACGGGCACGATCAGGTCGCGACGCAGGTCCTGGGTCAGCTGGTTGTATATCTCGGTCTTCGAGGGCTGCACATCCTCGAGCAGCTGTTCCAGTAGCTTGTCGTCGAAATCGGCGAGCTTCTCGACCATCGAGTCGCGCGATTCCTGCTTGGTCACGGCCATCGCGTCGGGCAGCTGGATCAAATCCGACGCCTTGCCAGGCTGATAGCGGTAGGCGCGCTCGCTGACCAGGTCGACATAACCGGCGATGGTGTTGTCGGGGCCGGGCAGCGGCACTTGGCGCAGCACCAAGGGGCGCGCCGAAATGGATTGCAGCGCGGCCAGAACCTCGGAAACGCGCGCCGAGGTCTGATCGACCTTGTTGACGAAAATCATGTGCGGAATCTGGCGGTCGTCGAGAAACTTGAGCAGCGGCGACAGCGCCAGCACGCGGTCGGGCACCGCTTCGCACACCAGCACCGCGACGTCGGCGGCGAGCAGCGCCGTTTGCGCCTCGGTCGCGAGCTCGACCGACCCCGGACAGTCGAGGAAGAACCAGCGGTCGCCTAGATAGGTGGCGTGCGCCGGATTGATCTCGGTCGACATCTGCCGCGCCCGCGCCTCGGGAGCGGAATCGCCGACGGTGGTCTGGTCTTTCTGGGTGCCGCGTCGGTGGATGGCGTCGGCGGCGAAGAGCAGGGCTTCGAGGAGGGTCGTCTTGCCCGAGAGGTAAGGTCCGACCAGGGCCGCCACGCGCGGCCCGCCCGCTCTTTCGCCCATGTTCGCCTCCGCTTCGCGCTGTGCGCCGCGTTGGGCCGGGTCAAATCCGCTTCGGGGCTTCGTCAGGAACGCCCCGCCTGGCGGCGACGCACTCTCCGGCAGCGATGGTCGCGCCGCCGGCGAACCGAGGCAACCGGAATCTCGAATGCGCCGCGCTATTCCGCCGCCGGCCGATGCGCAGCGGCAACGTTCGCCCGCGCCGTCGCTTCGAGCTCGCGCCGCAGCCGCGCCGCCGGGTTTGCCTCGTCGACGGCGACGTCGCTCCAGCGCACGACCGCACCCACCGCAATCGGCTGGCGCAGCCGGACACCATGCGCGAGCCCGATGGGCAGCGCGCCGAGGGCCAAGCTGTCGCTCGCGGGCATCAGCCGCGCCCAGACCGTGAAGCCGCCCTCGCCGTCCAGCGTCTCGCCAGCCGTCAGATCGCGCTTGGCGACGGTGACGGCGTCGGCATGGAAGCCGCGCGGCGCGCCCGTCGGCTCGCGGCGCAACGCCACGCTCGCCACCGAAATGCCGAGCTCGAGCCCGATCAGGTGATAAGGCTTGTAGAGCGCGACATAGCGGCCCGACGGATCGGTCTTGAGGCCGTATTCGGCAAAGCAGCGCTCGACGTAATCCGACGCCGCCTCGAACACGACATAGACCCCCCAGCGCAGATCGCGGAACACCGGCTGGCCGTCGCGCATCAGCGAAGACACCACCTCGACCTGGCCCTTGTGATGAAGCTGGCCGCCGGCCGCTTCCGGCCGCAATACCGTCGGCAACTCGTCGACGCCGCAAGGCGGGAACGCGAGGCCGCCGGGCGCCGGCGTCAGGCCGGTGGCATTGGCCACCGCCGTCATTTCGATCGCCGACTTGGTGCCGTCGAGGAAGGAGTTGAACATCTGCGCGTTCATGCCGCCGCGCCGCGCCTGCTCGGCGGTCAGGCCGTAATGCGACCACACCGTCTCGGGCGTCGATTGGTGATAAGCCGGCAGGTATTTGGTGCCCTTGCCGGCGGCAACCACGTCGAAGCCGGCGGCGCGCGCCCAATCGACCTGCTCGGCGACGAGCGCGGGCTGGTCGCCGTAGGCGAGACTGTAGACCACGCCTTTCGCCTGCGCGGCGCGCGCCAGCAGCGGCCCGGCCAGCGCATCGGCCTCGACGTTGACCATGACGACGTGCTTGCCGTGGGCGATGGCCGCGCCGGCATGCGCGGTGCCGGCCGGCGGATTGCCGGTGGCGTCGATCACCACCTCGATCGCCGGATGGCCGATCAACGCCGCGGCATCGTCGCCGACCCAGGTCGTGCCGCGATCGACCGCCTCGCTTGCCGAGCGCGCAGCCGCCGCTTCCGCCGGCCAGCCGACCAGCGCCAAATTGTCGCGCGCCCGTTGCGGCGACAGGTCGGCGATGCCGACGACATGGAGACCGGGCGTGCGCCGCGCCTGCGCCAGGAACATCGCGCCGAACTTGCCGGCGCCGATCAGGCCGACGCGCACTGGCCGACCCGCGGCCGCGCGCTCCTGGAGCAGCCGATGCAGGTTCATCGCCCTACTCCGCCGCCGTGCGTCGATGGTGCATGAATTCGACCAGGCAATCGTCGGCCGCCAGCTCGATCGGAGTGAAGTCCTGGTGGGCGATCCAGGTCGGGCGCTTGAAGCGTCGGATCGCGTTGTCGCAGCGGTTGAGTGAGAGATAGAGGATCCAGCGCGACCACGGCGTCAGGTTCGAGCCCGAGGCATGGACCAGGTTGCCGTGGAACAACAGCAGCGAGCCGGGCGGGCCCTTGGGCGCGATGATGCCGCCATCGGCGACCAATCGCGCGATGGTCTCGTTGTCGCAGGTCCACAGCGGTTAGCTGGTCGTGGTGACGTCGTGGCTCGCGCTAAGACGGCCGCTGCGGTGGCTTTTGGGAATGAACATCAGCGGGCCGTTGAACTCGTTCGCCTCGGCGATGAACAGCGCGATGTTCATCGCCCGCGGCGTCGGCATGTCGTCGTCGTTGAACCAAGTGGCGTAGTCCTGGTGCCATTGCCACACCGCGCCGTCGAACGCCGCCTTGGCGTTGATCTTGAACTGATGCATGTAGAGCCGGTCGGAGCCGAGGAGCTGCATGCCCGGCGCGACCAGCCGCGGATGACGCGCCAGCAGCGCGAACACCGGATTCCAGGTTTGGACATAGAAGGCGCTGCGCGGCGCGGTCGAGCCATTCTCGCGGATCACCTCGGGCCGGTTCTGGGCGAAAATCCCCGGCAGCTCGTCGTGCACCAGCGCCATCTCCTCGGCCGAGAAGACGCTCGGCAGGAAGAGACAGCCTTGCTCCTCGAATTCGGCGATTTGCGCCGGATCAAGCTCCATGGCGATCCTCCGCGACGCGGTCGTGGGGAAATCTTAGCCCAGGATCGGGAGCGGCCGGGAGTGGCTATTTCAAGGCGGTGCAGGCACGCTCGATGCGCTTGCAGGCCTCGGTCAGCGCCGCGGTCGAAGTGGCGTAGGAGATGCGGAAATGGGGCGACAGGCCGAAGGCCTCGCCCTGCACCACCGCAACGCCCTCCGCCTCGAGCAGATTATCGACGAAGTCGCCGTCGGTCTTGATCGTTTTGCCCTGCGGCGTGGTCTTGCCAATCGTGCCGGCACAGGACGGATAGACGTAGAACGCGCCTTCGGGCACGGCGCAGCGCAAGCCGGCGCAGCGGTTGAGGCCGGCCACCACCAGGTCGCGCCGCTCCTGGAAGATCTTGTTGTGGCGCGGGATGAAATCCTGCGGGCCGCTGAGCGCCTCGACCGCCGCCGCCTGGCTGATCGAGCTGGCGTTGGTGGTGGACTGCGACTGCAATGCCGCCATCCCGGCGATCAGCTCCTTCGGGCCGCCGGCATAGCCGATGCGCCAGCCGGTCATGCAATAGGTCTTGCTGACGCCGTTGAGCGTGAGCGTGCGCGGATAGAGCCGCGGCTCGACGTTGCAGATGGTGGCGAACTTGAAGTCGCCGTAGGTCAGGTGCTCGTACATGTCGTCGGTCAGCACCCAGACCTGCGGATGCCGCATCAGCACATCGGCGAGCGCCTTGAGCTCTTCCTCGCTATAGGCCGCGCCCGACGGATTCGACGGCGAATTGAGAATCAGCCACTTGGTGCGCCGGGTGATCGCGGCCTCGAGGTCCTCCGGCCGAATCTTGAAGTTGTTGTTCTCCGGACCCACCACCGGCACCGGCGTGCCCTCGCACAAATTCACGATGTCGGGATACGACACCCAATAGGGTGCCGGCACGACCACTTCGTCGCCGGGATTGATTGTCGCTAGCAAGGCATTAAACAGCACCTGCTTGCCGCCGGTGCTGACGATGATCTGGTCCAGCGCATAGTCGAGCGCGTTCTCGCGCTTGAACTTGGCGACGATCGCCTGCTTCAGCGCCGGTGTGCCCTCGACGGCGGTGTACTTGGTTTCACCCTTGTCGATGGCGCGCTTCGCGGCATCCTTGATGTTCTGCGGCGTGTCGAAATCGGGCTCGCCGGCGCCGAGGCCGATGATGTCGCGGCCCGCGGCCTTGAGGCGGCGCGCCTTGTCGGTCACCGCGATGGTCGGAGACGGCTTGATACGCGCGAGGCGGGCAGCAAGCGGCGCGACGGGCTTGGTTTCGGCGAGTGTCGTGGTCATGAGGCCAAGCTAACCGGTCATGCTGCACCGCGCAATGGCGGGCGTTGGGCATTTCGACGCGTGTCGCTTGACTCGAATCCGGCGTTGCCCGCACCTTCACCGCCGGTGGTTCCCATGTTGGGGATCAAAAGGGAATGCGGTGCGTGCGTCGTGAGACGTGCAATGCCGCGGCTGCCCCCGCAACTGTAAGCGGCGAGCGTGGACCTTGTAACGCCACTGGCGCTGACAAACGCCGGGAAGGCCGGTCCAAGCTAAGACCCGCGAGCCAGGAGACCTGCCACCAACCGTGGTCACGCGCGAGCGCGTCGGGCGGGGTGCACCGATGGAAGACCGGCCGGCAGGAGCGAAGACGCGCCTGCGGTCGCCTTCAGTTCGCGGTGACGTGCCACCACCGCGAGTCACCATGTCCACCTATGCCCCGTTCCGTTCGCGCCGCGTCGCGGTGTTGTCGCTTACCGTCGTCATTATCGTCTCGACCGCCGCTGTCCACGCCCGTGCGCAAGATGCCCAAAGCGCCGATGCCGGCTTCGGCACGATGCAGCCGATCGTCGTCACGCCGACCTTGTTCCCGACACCGGCGGCTGAGATCGGCAGCGACGTCACGGTGATTACGGCCGACGACATCGCGCGCAAGCAGGCTAACGATTTGCCGTCGATCCTGCGCGACGTGCCTGGCTTGTTCGTCGAGCAATCGAGCCCCGGCAACATCGCCGAGTTGTCCATCCGTGGGACCGACGCCAACCACACCAAGTTCCTCGTTGACGGCATCGACATCAGCGATCCGTCGCAACCCTCTGGTACCTTCGACATCAGCCAGATTCCGACCTCGGACATCGAGCGCATTGAGGTGCTGCGTGGCCCGCAAAGCGGTCTCTATGGCTCGGATGCGATCGGCGGCGTGGTCAACATCATCACCAAACAGGGTTCGGGCCCGCTGCGGGCCGACAGCTCGATCGAGGGTGGATCATTCGGCACGTTCAACCAGTCGGCCGGCGTCAGCGGCGCGGCGGGCCGCGCCAACTACGCGTTCAACTTCGACCACCTGCATTACAGCGACTTGCCGGAAGTGCCATCGAACCTGCTGGCCCCCGGCGAGACTGCGATCGGCGACGCCTTCGGCGAGCGCGCCTATTCGACGAAGCTGGGCGCCGATCTGACCGACGATCTCAATGTCGGCCTCGTCGCCCGGTACTATGATTCGTTGCTGCGCAACACCGGTGACGACAATTTCGCGCCATTCACGACGCCGGACCCGACCCAGAGTCTGCAGGACGAGCGCGCCGGCTTCGCGCGCGGCAGCGCGACGCTCAAATCCTTCGGCGGCGCGCTCGAGGACGAGTTCGGCCTCGCCTACACGCGCTATCACCGCGTCAACGTCACGCCGGACGGCGGCGCTTTCGGCATCTACACCTCGGACGGCGACCGCACCAAGGCGGATTGGCGCGGCACTCTTCACCTCGGCCAGGATCGCACCGCCGTTCTCGGCGCCGAAGATGAAGAGGACCGGTTGATCGAAGGCCAACCGCTCAACGCCACCGTGAACGACGCCGCGGGATACGCCGAATTTCACACGCTGATCGTCGAGAATCTCTATGGCAATGTCGTCGGCCGGCTCGACAGCAACAACCGCTTCGGCAAGGCCGCGACATGGCGCGTCGCGCCCGCCTATCTCGTGGCGGCGACGGATACGCAACTCAAGGTGAGTTACGGCACCGGCTTCAAGGCGCCGTCGCTCGAGCAGCTGTTCGTGAGTTCTCCGAACTTCAACTTCTTCGCCAATCCGAACCTCAAGCCGGAAAAGAGCAGCGGTTACGACGCCGGATTCGAGCAGCCGTTGTTCGACAAGCGGCTGTCGTTCGGCGCGACCTATTTCCACAATCACATCCGCAACCTGATCGAGCAGCCGGCCGGCAGCGACATGGACCTCAACATCGCCGCCGCCACCACTTATGGCGTCGAGTCCTTCGTTGCCGTGACGCCGATCGAGAGGGTCACGCTGCGCGCCGACTACACCTACACCCAGGCGGCGAGCGATTCGCCGGTGGTGAATTCTTCCGGAACCGTCGTCGGCGATGCGCTGATCCGCCGGCCGAAACATAAGGTCAGTATCGATGGGACCTGGACGCCCACCGATCCGTTGTCGCTGACGGCGGAGTGGCTCTATATCGGCGCGCGCTTCGACAACAATCGCGACTTCTCGAATCCGCTGCCGCTGCACGTCAATTCCTACAACACGATCAACCTCAACGCGTCCTACCGACTTACGGATTACGCGACCGTCTTTGGCCGGATCAACAACCTGCTTGACCGCCACTACCAGGACCCGACCGGCTTCCTGGCGCCGACCCTGGGCGTCTTCGCCGGCGTTCGCCTCAGCTGGGGCGGCCCGTCGGACGGTGGCGCGAATTGATCGGCCGTCGCGAAAGTCCTAGAATCGCCTCCAACCAAAGGAACGCCCCATGACCACGACCTCCGCCACTCTGCCGCCGCTCGCCCGCAACTGGCTCTGGCCGGCGCTGCTTGCTGTTGCCGCGATCGGCGGCAGCTGGGCGCTCGCTTGCGTCACGCCGTTCGCCGCCTTCGCGGCGATCCTGGCCGCCAGCGAACGGCGGACGACCGCGCTCGCGACCATCGCGGTGATCTGGCTCGCCAATCAGATTGTCGGCGTCATGCTCCTGGGCTATCCGTTCGACGCGCACAGCATCGGCTGGGGCACCGCCATCGGCGTCGCCGCGTTGCTCGCGACCGGCGCCGCCTCGGCTGTGGCGCAGGCCAACCTACGGCAGGGGTTCCGCCTGGCGCTCGCCTTCGTTGTCGCCTTCGCGGTCTACGAAGCGGCGCTGGCGCTGGTCGCCGCCGCGACCGGCGAGCTGGCGGAATTCGCGCCCATCACGGTCGCGCAGCTCGCGGCGCTCGACGCCGCCTGGCTCGCGGCGGTGGTCGTGCTGCACGAGGCGCTCGCGCTGATCGGCTGGCGCGCGGCCAGCCTGCGCCTCGCCGCCTAGCCCGCCTGGGCCCGTCTGGCATCGCAGCGGGCAAGCCCTTATCTTAAGGGCCATGCCCGCACCGTTGCTGACCGTCGACCGGCCGCTTGCCGACCAGGGCCGGCGCTTCGCCATCCAGTCCGAGTTCCGCCCGGCCGGCGACCAGCCGCAGGCCATATCCGAGCTCGTCCGCGGCATCCACGAGCAGGCGCGCGACCAAGTGCTGCTCGGCGTGACCGGCTCGGGCAAGACCTTCACCATGGCGCACGTCATCGCCGAGACACAACGCCCGGCGCTCATCCTCGCGCCCAACAAGACGCTGGCGGCGCAGCTTTACGGCGAGATGAAGAGCTTCTTCCCGGACAACGCGGTCGAGTATTTCGTCTCGTATTACGACTATTACCAGCCCGAAGCCTACGTGCCGCGCACCGACACCTATATCGAGAAGGAATCCTCGATCAACGAACAGATCGACCGCATGCGGCATTCGGCTACCCGGGCGATTCTCGAGCGCCGCGACACCGTGATCGTTGCCTCGGTATCGTGCATCTACGGCATCGGCTCGGTCGAGACCTATTCCGAGATGACCTTCACGCTCACCGCCGGCGAACGCGTCGCACGCGGCGACCTGCTGGCTCGGCTGGTCGAGCTGCAATATCGGCGCAACGACGCTAACTTCGCGCGCGGCACGTTCCGCGTGCGCGGCGACACGGTCGAGATCTTTCCGGCGCACTACGAGGACCGCGCCTGGCGGCTGTCGCTTTTCGGGGATGAGATTGAATCCATCCACGAATTCGACCCGCTCACTGGCGAGAAGACCGCGGCGATCGAGGCTATCAAGGTCTATCCCAACAGCCACTACGTCACACCCAAGCCGACGCTTTATCAGGCGATCGAGCAGATCAAGCGTGACCTCAAGCTCCGGCTCGAGGAATTCCGCGGCCAGGGCAAGCTGCTCGAGGCCGAGCGGCTGGAACAGCGCACGACCTTCGACCTCGAGATGATCCAGGCCACCGGCAGCTGCGCCGGCATCGAGAACTATTCGCGCTACCTGACCGGCCGCGCGCCCGGCGAGCCGCCGCCGACCCTCTTCGAGTACCTGCCCGAAGACTGCTTGGTCTTCGTCGACGAGAGCCACGTCACCGTCCCGCAGGTCGGCGGCATGTTCAAAGGCGACTATGCGCGCAAGTTCACCCTGTCGGAGTACGGCTTCCGCCTGCCCTCCTGCATCGACAACCGGCCGCTCAAATTCGAGGAATGGGATGCGATGCGCGGCCAGACCGTCTGCGTCTCGGCCACGCCCGGCCCATGGGAGATCGGCCGCACCCAGGGCGTCTTCGTCGAGCAGGTGGTGCGGCCGACCGGCCTGGTCGATCCGGTGCCGATCATCCGGCCGGTGGAAACCCAGGTCGACGACCTGATGGCGGAATGCCGCGATAGCGCAAAACGGGGTCAGCGCGTGCTGGTGACGACCCTGACCAAGAAGATGGCCGAGGCGCTGACCGAGTATTTCCACGAAAACGGCATTCGCGTCCGCTACATGCATTCGGACGTCGACACGCTCGAGCGCATCGAGATCATCCGCGACCTGCGGCTGGGCGTGTTCGACGTGCTGGTCGGCATCAACCTGTTGCGCGAAGGGCTCGACATCCCGGAATGCGCCCTGGTGGCGATCCTCGACGCCGACAAGGAAGGCTACCTGCGGTCGCGCACCGCGCTGATCCAGACCATCGGCCGCGCTGCCCGCAACGTCGAGGGCCGCGCCATCCTCTATGCCGACCACATCACCGCAAGCATGAAGGCGGCGATCGAGGAGACCAACCGCCGGCGCGAGAAACAGCAGGCCTACAACGCGGCAAACGGCATCACGCCCGAAAGCGTCAAGCGCGCGATATCCGACATCCTTGAAAGCGTCTACGAGCAGGATCGCGTCACCGTCGAGACCGGCGAGGACGCGGCCCTCCATTATCAGGGCCATAACCTGCAAGCGGTGATCGCCGACCTCGAAAGCCGCATGCAGACGGCGGCGGCCGATCTCGAATTCGAGGAGGCGGCGCGGCTCCGCGATGAAATCCGACGCCTCGAGGAGTTCCACCTTGGCATCGGCAGCCCGGGCCTCGCGACGACGCCGCGTGGCCGTTCGGTCGGCGGCCGTGCCGGCACCTCGGCCAAGGCACTGGCCAAGGCCAAGGCGGCGAAAAACCGCCAACGGCGCGAGCGCTATTGATGGCCGGTCGCAGCGCGCTGATCACCGGCGGCGCCCGGCGCATCGGGCGCGCCATCGCCCTGGCGCTGGCGGCGCAGGGCTGGGACGTGGCCGTGCATTACGGTGGCTCGCGCGACGACGCCGAGAACCTTGCCGCCGAGATTCGCCAGCGCGGGCGCCGCGCGGGCGCCCTCGCCGCCGACCTGACGCGGGAGAGCGAGGTTACGACGCTGGTGTCGCGCGCGGTCGAGGCAGTCGGCCCGCTGACGCTCCTGATCAACAACGCCGCTATCTTCGAGCGCGACGACGCGCTCAGCGCGACGCGCGCGAGCTGGGACCGCCACCTTGAAACCAATCTGCGGGCGCCCTTCGTGCTGATGCAGGGTTTCGCGCGGCAACTGCCCGCCGAGGCCGAGGGATCGGTGGTGAACATCCTGGACGAGCGCGTCTGGAACCTGACGCCGTATTTCGTTTCCTACACCGTCAGCAAGGCGGCGCTGTGGACCTTAACGCAGACCATGGCGCTGGCGCTGGCGCCGCGCATCCGGGTCAACGGCATCGGCCCCGGCCCGTCGCTGCCGAGCCCGCGCCAGAGCGACGATCAATTCCGTCAGCAGGTCGATCTATTGCCGCTGCGGCGCCGCACGACGCCGGACGAGATCGCGCGCGCCGTGATGTTCATCCTGGAATTGCCGGCCATGACCGGACAGATGATTGCGCTCGACGGCGGCCAGCATCTCAACTGGGCGCCGACCAGCCGCGTGCCGCCGGCGAGCGAGTAGGAATTTTCCGACAATGCAACCGATCGCCGCGGCGCCTTGTCATGGCGAGTCCGAAGCGTTGTCACAAAGCCGCTAAGGTTTTGGCACGCGAGGAAATTTTCGCTTCGGCTGAACGCGTTCCGGCGGCCGGCAGTTGTCAACAGGGGCCGGACCGTGTGTCAGTTGTGTGGTGCAAAGGCCTTTGTTTCCTTGCTGTTACGTGGAGTTTACAGTTTGCATCGGAAACGCCATGTAAAAACAAATCGCTGGAGCGTCTGCCGGTTTTTTGAGCAAAGCGGTCCGATCCCAGATTTAATCTTCGGCGGACCGATGCGGCCGATCCTTATGAACAAACTTATGCACAGATTTCGTGGATATCGCTGCAGGCTGCATGCGGCAATGCCAGCACGATGAACGACGTAACCGAAGCCGGCGAGCCGGCCGAAACGTTGGCGCCGACGGCCAGCAACCTGGCGCGCGGCGTTGCCGTCATTCGCGCGGCGCTGAAGACCATGCCGCCGGCGCCGGGCGTCTATCGCATGCTCGACGCCAAGGGCGCGGCGCTCTACGTCGGCAAGGCCGCTAACCTCAAGAACCGCGTCGCCAACTATGCCGCGGTCAACGGCCTGCCAGTGCGGCTGAAGCGCATGGTGGCCGAGGCCCACACGCTCGAGATCGCCATCACCCATACCGAGGTCGAGGCGCTGCTGCTCGAATGCAACCTGATCAAGCGCCTGATGCCGCGCTACAACGTGCTGCTGCGCGACGACAAGTCGTTTCCCTACATCCACTTGACCGGCGACCACCCGTTTCCGCAACTGACCAAGCATCGCGGCGCGCGCGGCACTGAGGGCGATTATTTCGGACCCTTCGCCTCGGCCGGCGCGGTCAACCGCACGCTCATCGCCTTGCAGCGCGCCTTCCTGTTGCGCTCGTGCTCCGACAGCGTGTTCGCCGCGCGCACGCGGCCCTGCCTGCTCTACCAGATCAAGCGGTGCAGCGCGCCCTGCACCGGGCGCATCGACCGCGACGGCTACGAGCGGCTGGTCGCCGAGGCGCGCGGCTTCCTCTCGGGCCGCAGCCACGAGGTCCAGACGCGGCTCGCGCGGCGCATGCAGGAGCTCTCTGACCGCCGCGAATACGAGAGCGCGGCGACGATCCGCGACCGCATCCACGCGCTGACCCAGGTCCAGGGGCGCCAGGACATCAATCTCGAGGGGCTGGGCGACGCCGACGTCGTCGCGCTGCACCAGGCCGGCGGCAACAGCTCGATCCAGGTGTTCTTCTTCCGCGACGGGCAGAACTGGGGCAACCGGGCGTATTTTCCGGCGCATGCCCACCATCTCGAGGCCGCCGACGTGATGGGCGCATTTCTCGGCCAGTTCTACGACAACAAGCCGCCGCCGCCGCAAATCCTGGTCAGTCATCGGCCCGCCGAGGCGGCGCTTTTGGCCGAGGCGCTGAGCGCGCGCGCCGGCCGGCGCATCGAGATCGTCGTGCCCGAGCGCGGCGACAAGCGCAAGCTGGTCGAGCACGCGCTCTTGAACGCGCGCGAGGCGCTCGGCCGCCGGCTGGCCGAAAGCACGGCGCAGCGCCGCCTGCTCGAAGGCGTCGCCGAGATCTTCGGCCTCGACGCCCCGCCGCAGCGCATCGAGGTCTACGACAACAGCCACATCCAGGGCGCGCACGCGGTGGGCGCGATGATCGTCGCCGGGCCCGAAGGCTTCAGCAAGAACGCCTATCGCAAGTTCACCATCCGCGAGGCAATCGCGCCGGGCGACGATTACGCCATGATGCGCGAGGTCCTCGGCCGCCGCTTCGCCCGCGCCCTGAAGGAAAGCCCCGACCGCAGCGCCTTTCCCGATCTGGTGCTAATCGACGGCGGCCAGGGCCAGCTGGCGGCCGCCTGCCAGGCGCTGGCCGATCTCGGCGTCAACGACGTGCCGGTGGTGGCGGTCGCCAAGGGACCCGACCGCAACGCCGGGCGCGAGCGCTTCTTCCGCCCCGGCAAGTCGCCGCTGAGCCTCGACCCCAAGGACCCGGTGCTCTATTTCCTCCAGCGCCTGCGCGACGAGACCCACCGCTTCGCCATCGGCGCCCACCGCAGCAAGCGGATCCGGGCCATCGGCGCCTCGCCGCTCGACGAGATCGCCGGTATCGGCGCCGCGCGCAAGCGCGCCCTGCTGCACCATTTCGGTTCGGCGCGGGCGGTGGCGACCGCCGGCCTGACCGATCTCGAACGCGTCGCCGGCATCAGCAAAATCGTCGCAAAAAAGATTTATGATCATTTCCATGCCGAGGGCTAAACTCGCTGTCGGCCCTCTGCCCGGAACGCCATGCTAACGACACTGCCCAATCTGCTGACGCTGTCGCGCATCGTCGCCATTCCCCTGGTCATCGCGACATTCTACGTCGCGGCGCCGCTCGGACCGTGGCTCGGCTGCGTCATCTTCAGCCTGGCCGCGCTCACCGACTGGCTCGACGGCCGGCTGGCCCGGATGTGGCAGCAGCAATCGGAACTCGGCCGCTTTCTCGATCCGGTCGCCGACAAGCTGCTGGTCGCGACCACCTTGTTCATGCTCGCCGCCTACGACCGCCTTTCGGCGGTCAGCATCCTGCCGGCGCTGGTCATCCTGATGCGCGAGATCATGGTCTCTGGCCTGCGCGAGCACCTCGCCGGCCTGCGCGTCGGCATGCCGGTGTCGAAGCTGGCCAAGTGGAAAACCTTCATCCAGATGCTGGCGATCGGCTTCCTGCTGGTCGGCGATTCCGGCCCGGCGCCGATCCATGTGCGCGCAATCGGCGAGGTCCTGCTATGGCTCGCCGCCGTGCTGACGGTGAAAACGGGATACGATTACCTGCGCGCCGGCCTCACTCACATCAACCGCCCGGCCCCATCCGGCGCGTCGATCAAGACGGCCAAGCCGAGCGCGACGTGAGCGCCCCGGCCATGCGGGTATTCGGCCTCGCCGGCTGGAGCGGCAGCGGCAAGACGACGTTGCTGACGCGGCTGCTGCCGGTGCTGATCGGCCGCGGCCTCCGCGTCTCGACCGTGAAGCACGCCCATCACGACTTCGACGTCGACCAGCCGGGCAAGGATTCCTGGCGCCACCGCCAGGAGGGCGCGACCGAGGTGATGGTCGCCTCGTCGCGGCGCTGGGCGTTGATGCACGAGCACCGCGGCGCGCCCGAGCCCAAGCTCGACGCCCTGCTGCGCCAGATGACGCCGGTCGACCTGGTGCTGGTCGAAGGCTTCAAGGGCGAGGATTTCCCCAAGCTCGAGGTCTACCGCCCGTCCGTCGGCAAGCCGCTGATGTTCCCCGAGCAGACCAGTATCGTCGCGGTCGCCAGCGACCAGCGGCTGGCCGGCTGTCCGCTGCCGCAATTCCATATCGACGACGTCGATGGCATCGCCGGCTTCACCCTCGAGTGTTGCCGCATCGAACCGCTGTTCCATGGCGCAACTGAGCGATGACTGCTTCGCGTTCGGCGGACAGCTGATGTCCGCCGGCGAGGCGTTGAATATCCTCAAGTCCAAGGTCCACGCCGTCACCGAGACCGAGAGCGTCCGGCTGAACGAGGCGCGCGGGCGCGTCCTGGCCGCGCCGGTGGTGGCGACGCGCGACGTGCCGCCGCACGACAACGCCGCGGTCGATGGCTATGCGGTGAATTTCGACGAGATCAAGCCCGGCGAGTCGACGACCTTGCCGATCGGCGGCCGCGCCGCCGCCGGCCATCCGCTCGGTCGGAAAGTGGCGCGCGGCGAGTGCATCCGCATCTTCACCGGCGCCCAGATGCCGGATGGCGCCGACACCGTGCTGATGCAGGAGGATTGCCGCGTCGCCGACGGCAAGGCGACGCTGCCGCCGGGCATCAAGCGCGGCGCCAATCGCCGCTTCGCCGGCGAGGACGTGAAGCAAGGTACGACCGTGCTCGCCGCCGGACGGCGCTTGCGACCGCAGGAGATCGGCCTCGCCGCCTCGCTCGGCCTGACGGCGCTGACCGTGCGGCGCAAGCTGCTGGTTGCGATCTTCTCGACCGGCGACGAGGTGCGCGAGCCGGGCAGCGAGCTGCCGCCGGGCGCGATCTTCGACTCGAACCGCTACACGTTGCGCGCGCTGCTCGAAGGCCTGGGCTGCGCGGTGACCGATCTCGGCATTCTGCCCGACAGCCTCGACGCGGTGCGCGACGCGCTCGCTGGCGCGGCCGAGGGCCACGACCTGGTGCTGACCTCGGGCGGCGTGTCGAGCGGCGAGGAAGATCACGTCAAGGCGGCGGTCGAGGCCTTGGGCCGCCTTCACTTCTGGCGGCTGGCGATCAAGCCGGGCCGGCCGGTGGCAATGGGCCAGATCGGCAGTGTGCCGTTCATAGGCCTGCCCGGCAATCCGGTGGCGGTGATGGTGACGTTCCTACTGCTGGCGCGACCGCTGGTGCTGCTACTGTCGGGCGCCGACGACACGCCGCCGCGGCTGTTCCGGGTCGTTGCCGGCTTCGCCTATGACAAGAAAGGCAGCCGCACCGAGTATCTGCGCGCCCGGCTCAAGCCCGGCGAGACCGGCTGGGTGGCGGAGAAGTTTCCGCGCGACGGCGCCGGCATCCTGACCTCGATGGTCGAATCCGACGGCCTAGTCGAGATTCCCGAGGGGTTGAGCCATGTCGAGCTGGGCGGCCCGATCGATTTCCTGCCCTTCAGCGAGGTCATCGCGTAAGGCTTGCGCCGCCTGGCGCCAACGCCTAAGTCAGCTTCATGCGGCTCCTCTATTTCGCCTGGCTCAAGACCAACATCGGCAAGACCGAGGAGACCCTCGATCCGCCGGCCGACATCGCCACGCCGGCGGCGCTGGTCGACTGGCTCAAGACGCGCGGACCTGGCTTTGCCGAGGCGCTGAAGGACCGCCGCACGCTGCGTGTTGCGGTCAACCGCCGGCATGTCGGCTGGGATTTTGCGTTGAAGCCGGGCGACGAAGTAGCGCTGTTTCCGCCAGTGACCGGCGGTTGAGGCGGCCATGATCCGCGTGCAGCGGGAGGATTTCGACGTCGGGCACGAGATCGAGAATCTCACGCGCGGCAAGACGACGATCGGCGGCATCGTCACCTTCGTCGGCACGGTGCGCGACGCCGGCGGCGCCGACGCGATCAAGTCCATGACCCTCGAGCATTATCCCGGCATGACCGAGGACGAGTTGGCGACGATCGAGGCCGAGGCCAACCAGCGTTGGCAGCTCGAAGCCTCGCTGATCGTCCATCGCTACGGCAAGCTGCTGCCGGGCGAGCGCATCGTGCTAGTGGTGACGGCGGCCGCGCATCGCGCCGCGGCCTTTGCTGCCAACGAGTTCCTGGTCGACTGGCTCAAGACCAAGGCGCCGTTCTGGAAACAGGAAGAGACGCCGCAAGGCGCGCGCTGGGTCGAGGCCCAGAAGAGCGACGACCAAGCGGCGAAACGCTGGGCGAAGGGGTAGATTCCGTCTTTACTGGATTGCGTCGTCGCTACGCTCCTCGCAATGACAATTGTGTCATTGCGAACCGCAGGCAAAGCAATCTAGATGTAAATCTTACGCCGCGCTGGCCTTCTCGGTGGCGCGCACCGAGCGATCGAAATCCTCGATCAGCTGCTTGGTCATGGCGCCCGGCGTGAACTTGTACTGGCCGATCTCGCGCACCGGCGTGATCTCGGCGGCGCTGCCGGTCAAGAACACCTCCTGTGCCTTGGCGAGCTCGTCCGGCATGATCGCGCGCTCGATGAGCTTGATCCGGCGCGCGCGCGCCAGGCCGATGACGTGGCGGCGGGTGATGCCGTCGAGGAAGCAATCGGGCGTCGGCGTGTGCAACGCGCCGTCGATGGCGAGGAAGAGATTGGCGCCGGTCGCCTCGGCGAGCTGGCCACGCCAGTCGAGCATCAGCGCGTCCTCGTAGCCTTCGGCCTCGGCGGCATGTTTCGACATGGTGCAAATCATGTAGAGGCCGGTCGCCTTGGCCTTGATCGGCGCGGTGTGAGGCGCCGGCCGCGCCCATTTCGCCCAGGTCATGCGGATGCCCTTGAGCCGCGCCTCGGGCGCGAAATAGGTGCCCCAATCCCAGGCCGCGACCGCCATATGGATCTTGGTGGCCTGCGCCGAGACGCCCATCTGTTCCGGCCCGCGCCAGGCGATCGGGCGGACGTAGCCGTCCTTGATGCTCTGCGCCTTGATCGCCGCGTTGCACGCCACCTCGATCTGCTCGCGCGTCCACGGAATCTCGAACCCCAGGATGCGGCCGGAATCGATCAGCCGCTGGGCATGGTCGCGCAGCTTGAAGATGTTGCCGCCGTAGACGTGCGCGCCCTCGAACACCGCGCTGGCATAGTGCAGCGCGTGCGTCAGGACGTGGATCTTGGCGTCGCGCCACGGTACCAGCTTGCCGTCGAACCAGATCGAGCCGTCGCGATCGTCATAAGGTATAAGGCTGGCTGCCATGGCGGTTCCTCATGCGTTTCTGGGCGTTTCATTCCGGCACGATAGACCATAAAGGCCGCGCCCAGCACCTGCATCGCCCAAGACGATTATGTGCAATTATGCCCGCGAGGGAACGTTTCCATATAACGGCTTGGGCGAATATAAGTCAACATGGCTGACATAAAATCCACGGCTAATCCGTCGTATCTCCGCGAGGAAGAGCTGCGGCAGGCCATCGAGTTGCTCTATTACGCCTATCGCGACTTCACCGCCGAGCCCGACGCGATGCTGGCCCGCCATGGCTTCGGCCGCGCCCACCACCGCGTGATCTATTTCGTCGGCCGGCATCCGCAGATGAGCGTCAGCGACCTGCTGGCGATCCTGCGCATCACCAAGCAAAGCCTGTCGCGCGTCCTCAGCCAGTTGGTGCATCAAGGCTTCATCCGCCAGTCGCCGGGCAGCCGCGACCGCCGGCGGCGCCTGCTCGAACTGACGGAAAAGGGCGTCGAGCTCGAGCGCCAGCTATCCGAGAACCAGCGCCAGCGCATCGCCCGCGCCTATCGCGAAGCCGGCACGCAGGCTGTCGACGGATTCCGCAAGGTCATGTTCGGCATCATGTCGAGCGAGGAAGACCGCAAGCGCGTCGGTCGCCGCGGCGAGGGTTTGCGGTGAGCGGCGCGTGATTCGACGGCGATGAGCCCCTATACTGAGGCCATGGACGCCACGGAGCCGCATCTCCTGGTCGTCGACGACGATGCGCGGCTGAGGGACTTGCTGCGCCGCTATCTCACCGACCAGGGCTTTCGCGTCACCACCGCCGGCGACGCCGCCGAGGCGCGCCGCAAGCTCGACGGCATCGCCTTCGACCTGCTGGTGCTCGACGTGATGATGCCCGGCGAGGACGGTTTCGCGCTCACCGCCAGCCTGCGCGCGACGAGCCGCATTCCCATCCTGCTGCTCACCGCCAAGGCCGAAACCGCCGACCGCATCGGCGGGCTCGAGCGCGGCGCCGACGACTATCTGACCAAGCCCTTCGAGCCGCGTGAGCTGGTGCTGCGCATCCGCAACATCTTGCAGCGCGCCGCCGTGGAATCCGAGCGCCGGGCGGTGCTGCGCCTCGGCGAGTATCGCCTCGATCTGCGGCGCGGCGAGCTGCGGCGCGGCGAGGAGCCGGTGCGGCTGACCAGCGCCGAGCAGTCGCTGTTGGCGGCGCTGGCGGCGCAGCCGGGCGCCGCCGTGTCGCGCGAGACCTTAGCCGAAGCCACGCAGCTGGGCGGCAATCTGCGCGCGGTTGACGTCCAGATGACGCGGCTGCGGCGCAAGATCGAGCGCGATCCGCGCTTCCCGCGCTATCTCCAGACGGTTCGAGGAACGGGCTATGTCCTCAAGCCCGATTGAAGAACGCCGCGAGGACCGGATCGAGCTGCTGTCCGACCTGGCGACGCGGCGCGCCCTCGGTCTCGACAGCCATCGGCGCTGGTTCAAGCGCATGCTGCCGCGCTCGCTCTACGGCCGCTCGCTGCTGATCCTGATCCTGCCGCTGGTGCTGGCGCAGTCGATCGCCACCTGGATCTTCTATGACCGGCATTGGGAGACGGTGGCGCGGCGCCTGTCGACCTCGGTCGCGGCGGATATCGCCCTCACGCTCGATTCGCTATCGGCGACGACGGACGGCCAGCGCGAAACGATCTTCCGCCGTGCCAGCGACGACACTGAGTTGCTTTACAGCTTCCGCCCCGGCAAGATGCTGCCCAAGGGCGCGGCCCAAACCGACGGCTCGCGTATCGAGGAGACGCTGGCGCGCGCGCTCGCCCAGAGCGTCGGCCTGCCGTTCACGATCGGCGACGAGCGCGACGACCGCTATATCCTGGTGTCGTTCCAGACCGACACCGGCATGCTCCAGGTGGTGGTCCCGCGCGAACGGCTGTTCACCCCGACGACCTACATCTTCATCATGTGGATGGTCGGCTCGTCGCTCGTGCTGTTCGCTATCGCTTTGGTGTTCCTGCGCAACCAGATCAAGTCGCTGCGGCGTCTGGCGGTCGCGGTCGACGATTTCGGCAAAGGCCGCGACGTGCCGAACTTCAGGGTCGAAGGCGCCACTGAGGTGCGCCAGACCGGCATGGCCTTCCTGCGGATGCGCGACCGCATCCAGCGCGCCATCACCCAGCGCACCGAGATGCTGGCCGGCGTGTCGCACGATCTGCGCACGCCGCTGACGCGGATTCGACTGGCGCTCGAGTTGCAGAAGGACGACGCGCGCGCCGCCGAGATCAAGGCCGACGTCGCGGCGATGGAGCGCATGATCCAGGGCTATATCGACTTCGCGCGCGGCGAAGGCAGCGAGCAGGCGCGGCCGGCCGATCTGGTTGCGCTGATCCGCGCGCTGGTCGCCGGATTGGGGCAGGCTGGAACGCCGGTGACGATGGCGCTGCCCGAGGAATGCCGGCTGCCGCTGCGGCCCGACGCCATGCATCGCTGTCTCGTCAACCTGATCGCCAACGCTCGGCGCCACGGCACGCATGTCTGGGTGACCGTCGTCGAAAGCCCTGCCCTGGTCGAAGTGCTGGTCGACGACGACGGACCGGGCATCCCGCCCGGCGATCGCGAAGCGGTTTTCCGGCCGTTCTTCCGGCTCGATCCGTCGCGCAATCCGGAGACCGGCGGCACCGGCCTCGGCCTCGCCATCGCGCGCGACGTGGCGCGCGTCCATGGTGGCGAGATCGTGCTCGAAAACTCGCCGCACGGCGGCTTGCGCGCGCGCGTCAGGCTGCCGAAATAGCAGCATGGAATTGACCTTCATCGGCAGTGGCGACGCCTTCGGCAGCGGCGGCCGGTTTAACACCTGCTTTCTGGTTCGCGGCGCCGGCTGCCGCTTTCTGATCGACTGCGGCGCGACGACACTGGTTGCGCTGAAGCGCGCGGCGATCGACCTCAACGCGCTCGATGGCGTCGTGCTAACCCATCTCCACGGCGACCATTTCGGCGGCTTACCGTTCCTGCTGCTCGACGCCCAGCTGATGAGCAAGCGGACGCGGCCGATCTTCATCTGGGGACCGGAAGGAACCGAGACGCGGCTCGCCACGCTGCGCGAGACGTTGTTCCCCGGCTCGTCCGTGGTCGCGCTCAAGTTCGAGATCGAATTCGCGGCCCATCGGCCGGGCGTGCGCCGCCAGGGCGCCGGGTTCGCGGTAACGCCCTATCCCGCCGCGCATTCCGCCGGCGCGCCGTGCTTCGCGGTCCGGGTCGAATGCGACGGCACGGTGATCGCCTATTCGGGCGACACCGCCTGGACCGAGTCGCTGATCGAGGCGGCGCGCGGCGCCGATCTGTACGTCTGCGAGTGCAGCAGCTTCGAGCGTGATCTGCCGGGCCACCTGAGCTGGCGGACGCTGGCCGCGCGGCTGCCCTCACTCGGCGCCAGGCGCGTCGTGCTCACCCACATGAACCCCGACATGCTGGCCCGCGCCGCCGAGGTCGGGATCGAGACCGCGGCCGACGGCCTGACGCTGACCGTTTGAGCGCGGCGGCAAATGAAAAGGGCCGTCCGGGGGGCGGGACGGCCCTTTCGCATCCGATTCGACACAGCCTCCGTGAAGAGGCCGCGCCGGCGCGGTTACTTCGCGACGCGCTTCTTGGCCTCGTCGCGGATCTCTTCGAAGCCCTGCGCGACGCGCTTGGCGACTACGTCGAAGGCCTCGGTGTTGGCCTTGGCCAGCAACAGCGTCAGCTCGCGGGTATTGGCGAGGCTGCGCTCGAACGACTGCTTCAACAGCTCGGCGTTCTTGGCGATGCGCTCTTCCGGCGCGGTCGGCTGCACGATCTCGCGCAGCACCGCCGAAGCCTCGTCGATCGCCTCGCGGGCGATCTCGGCCTGGCGCCGGGCGACCGCCTGCATGCCTTCGACCGCAAGCTGATTTGCCTGGGTCAGCGCCTCGATGTTCTTGCGCTGGCTGGCGAGCACGGCCTCGACGTCGAAGCTGGGCAGAGTGAAGCCGGCAAACGCCTTGCTGAAATCCGAATCCAGGAAAGTCTGTCGGCTATCCATGGTTGGGGTCCTCGTTTGGGGAGTGCCGCCTTATGCTGCACTGCACAATTGCGAATATGATCTTGCCCCATAGGGGCGTCAAGGGCCAAAGAGGTCAAAACCAGAAAATTTTGCGGCGCAACAATATTGCGCGGATTCGGGGTGAGGCTAAAGCCCCAGGAACGGCTCGATCAGCGTCAAGCGGCGGTCGAGCGCCGCCATGGTCTTGCCAAGGTCATCGCTGTCGTCGCGCGCGAACACGACGAGAACGGATAGATAGGCCAGCGCCAGCACTCGACGCCTGACCAAGCCGGCCAGGCCGACGGTCGGCACGCCGGCCGCCTCGAGCATCCACCCCATCGAGATCAGCAGCTGCTTCAGCGCCAACAGCGCCGCCGGATCGCCGATGCTGTCCCAGGCCATGGAGCGGACCGCCTGGCGATGCGGCTTCAACGCCTCGAACCGGCGCATCAGCAGGTCGAACAGCCGGTCCTTCGGCTTGTCGTCCTTGTCCGCCGACGGCCCGGCGAGCGCGACCCGGTCAAAATGACGCACACAGGCCGACAGGATGGCGCCGCGCGACCGTAAGCGGGCGTGCAGGTCGGCTAGCGACAGCCCGGCTTCATGCGCGATGTCGGTCAAGGTCGTCCGCCGCCAGCCCTGGCGCGCAGCCAGCGCGAACGCCGCCTCGACCAAACGGGATTCGATGTCGCCGGACGCGACTTGCCGCCGGGGCGCAGCGCGCTTGGACGCGGTTTTACGGCCCGTCGCCATCTCGCCACCTTAGCGCAAGCCGCGACCGCCGCCAAACCTCGCCGCCGAATCCTTATTGCGCCAATTCGCGCGAGCGCCGCGTCGCCGCCGTAACCGCGTCGCGGACCAGCCGGGCAAGGCCATTCTCCGCCATCAGCACGTCGAGCGCGGCGCGCGTGGTGCCGCCCGGGCTGATCACCGCCTCGCGCAGCTGGGCCGGGCTTTGCGTCGCGAGCCGCGCCAGTTCGCCGGCGCCCGCGACGGTGGTGATCGCCAACCGGCGGGCGAGCTCGGGCGCAAGACCCTGCGCCTCGCCCGCCGCCGTCAGGGCTTCGATGAACAGGAAGACATAGGCGGGGCCGCTGCCCGAGACGGCGGTCACCGGATCGAGCAGCGCTTCGTCGGCGACCCAAGCCACCTCGCCGACGGCACCGAGCAGCGCCGCGCACAGCGTCCGCGCCGCCTTGTTCACCGCCGGCCAGGCGCAGGCGACGGTCATGCCGCGGCCGATCGCCGCCGGCGTGTTCGGCATCGCGCGCACGAGCGCCGCGTCCGAACCAAGCAGTCGCGCCATGCCGCCGAGCGTCTTACCGGCGGCGATCGACATCATCGCCGCGCCGCTTTCAGCGAACCGGCGATAGGCCGGCACGATCGTGTCGAAGGCCTGCGGTTTGACCGCGAACACGACCGCCGCCGGCTTGAGCTTCGCCGGCAAGCGATCGGGCGTGGCGTAATAGCGCACGCCGCGCAGTCGGCGTGCGGGCGTCGGCTCGACGACATGGAACGGGCCGCCGACGCGCTGGCGCATCCAGCCCGCGAGCAGCGCATTGCCCATCTTGCCGCAACCGACCAGCAGCACCGCCGCCGAACGGGCGCGCCGGCCGCTCACGCCTCGCCGACCGGCTCGATCATCGCCGAGGCGATCGCTTCCTGGGCCGATTTGCCGCCCCAGACCACGAGCTGGAAGGCGGGATAGAAGCGCTCGCATTCGACCAGCGAGATGTCCACCAGGTCCTCGATCTGCTCGACGCTGGCGCCGTGGGCGCCGCGCAACAGCACGGCCTGGCGGAAGGCAGGGGTCTTGTCGTCGGCAAAATCGAAATGGCCGATCCACAGCCGCTCGTTCACCGCCGCGAGCAGCTCGTGCGCGGCGGGACGGCGACCGCGCGGCACCTTGAGCTCGAAGCTGCAGGAATATTGCAGGGCGTTGACCGACGGCTCCCAGACGAAATGCAGGCGATAGGAGCACCAGCGCCCGGCAACCTCGATCACCATCTCCTCGTCGCTCGTACGGTCGTGCGGCCAGGAATTGGCCTGCACGATTTCCTCGACCAGATCGATGGGATTGGCGGCGGCGACCGGGGTTTCGAGCGACAGCGTCGTCATCCGCCCTCCTTGGCGGCGGGGCGAGGATTCGACTAATGGTATGGTTTCTCCCCGCCAACCACTACGGCTAATCTGCCAAATGGTTTCGAGCCGAGGCAAGCGCCGAATGACGGAAACCTGTGAAGGACTCGCGTTCTAATGCGATTTGAGACGACGGCCGCCAGCGCGCCGGCGCGGACGCGCAGCCTCGGGCTTGCGCCGACGGTTGCCGCCACGGCCTTCGAGGACATCGAGCCGCGCCGCCAGCGCCTCCTGCTCGCGCCGCGCCTTGACCACCATGGCCTCGACCGCATCGAATTCCTCGCGCCGCACCAGATTCATGCGCGACAGCACGCGGTCGACCTGGTCCTTGATCCGGGCCTCGATCTCGTCGCGCAAGCCGGCCAGCGCGCCGGCGGCGCCTTGCGCCACGCGGGAGAAATCCTCGAACAGGCGGTTGTTGGTTGCCATTTGCGTACCTCCGTTCCAGCCAACATAAGCAGGCACGCGGCCGGGGAACAGGCTATAACACCGCCCGCGGGAAACCAGTCATGATCGTCGTCACCGGCGGCGCCGGCTTCATCGGGTCGAATCTGGTCGCCGCGCTCGAGGAACGGGGCGCGGACGACATCGTCGTCGCCGATTTCCTCGGCCAGGAGGAGAAGTGGCGCAACCTGGCGAAGCGCGAGCTCGCCGCGGTGATCCCGCCCGACCGGCTGTTCGCCTATCTCGACGAACACGCCGACGCGATCGAGGCGATCTTCCACATGGGCGCGGTCTCGGCGACCACCGAACGCGACGTCGATCTGATCGTCGCCAGCAACTTCGCCCTGTCGCAGCGGCTGTGGGATTGGTGCACGACGCATCAGGCGCGTTTGATCTATGCTTCGTCGGCGGCGACCTATGGCGACGGCGGCGCCGGCTTCGACGACGATTTCACGCCCGGCGCGCTGGCCAAGCTGCGACCACTCAACGCCTATGGCTGGTCGAAGCACCTCTTCGACCGCCGGGTCGCACGCCTCGTCGCCGGCAACGCGCCGCGACCAAAGCAATGGGCCGGGCTCAAGTTCTTCAATGTCTACGGGCCCAACGAGTACCACAAGGGCGCGATGAGGAGCGTCATCGCGCACATCTATCCGCGCGCGGCTTCGGGCACCGCGGCGCGTTTGTTCAAGTCGCACAACCCGGCCTATCCCGACGGCGGCCAGCAGCGCGATTTCGTCTATGTGCGCGATTGCGTGGCGATGCTGCTGTGGCTCTATGATCACCCGGAGATCAACGGCCTCTTCAACGCCGGCACCGGCAAGGCGCGCGGCTTCCGCGACCTGGCGGAGGCGGTCTATCGCGCGCTCGGCCGCGAGCCCAAGATCGAGTACGTCGACACCCCGGTCGAGATTCGCGACAAATATCAGTATTTCACCGAGGCGCGGATGGGCCGGATTCGCACTGCCGGCTATGCCGCGCCCGCGACCGAGATCGAGGACGGCGTCCGGCACTACGTCCAGACTTACCTCGCCGCCGCCGATCCGTATCGCTGAGAGCCTCCGCCGTTCATGCTGGCGATTCCGTTCCCTCCGCTCGATCCGATCGCGCTTTCCCTCGGGCCCTTCGTCGTTCGCTGGTACGCCCTTGCCTATATCGCCGGGCTGGTGATCGGCTGGCGCTATTGCCTGTGGATCGCCTCGCAGAAGCCGCGCGTCGCCCGGCGCGAGGACATCGACGATTTCCTGGTGTGGGCGACGCTCGGCGTCATCCTCGGCGGCCGCACCGGTTACGTGCTGTTCTACCGGCCGGAATTCTACTTCGCCAATCCGAGCGAAATCCTCAAGCTGTGGCACGGCGGCATGTCGTTCCACGGGGGCGCGCTCGGCGTACTGGTCGCGATCTGGCTGTTCACCCGCCAGCGCAAGATTCCGCTGCTCGCCTTCGCCGACATCATCGCGCCGGCGGTGCCGATCGGCCTGTTCTTCGGCCGCATCGCCAATTTCATCAACGACGAGCTTTGGGGCCGCGTCACCGACGTGCCGTGGGCGATGGTCTTTCCTTCCGACCCTCTGCATCTGCCGCGCCACCCGAGTCAGCTTTACGAGGCGACGCTCGAAGGCCTGGTGCTGTTCGCTATCCTGTTCTTCGTCCTGCGCCGGACCGACGCGCGACAGCGACCGGGCACGCTCTCGGGCACCTTCCTCATCGGCTATGCCGTGGCGCGGATCATCGGCGAATGCTTCCGTCAGCCCGACGCCAATCTGGGATTCATCTTCTTGGGCATCACCATGGGCCAGATCCTGTCGGTGCCGGTTCTGATCCTCGGCGGCTGGCTGCTGTGGCGCGCCCGCCGACAGCCGAAACAGGCGTGAGCGCGCCGCCGCTGCTCGAGCATCTGCGCGGGCTGATCCGTACCGGCGGACCACTGACGGTCGAGCGCTACATGGACATCGCGCTGTGGCATCCGCGCTGGGGCTACTACGCGACGCGGCAGCCGGTGGGTGCGCGCGGCGATTTCGTCACCGCGCCCGAGATCAGCCAGGTCTTCGGCGAGCTGATCGGCCTGTGGCTTGCCGACGCTTGGCAACGGAGCGGCGCGCCCGATCCGGCGATCCTGTGCGAGCTCGGCCCGGGCAACGGCACGATGATGGCCGACCTGTTGCGGGCCGCCGCCACGGTCCCCGCTTTCCACCGCGCGATCCGGGTGCATCTGATCGAGGCCAGCAGCGCATTGCGCGCCGCGCAGGCCCGCGCCTTGCCCGACGCGGCGCCGACCTGGCACGATTCGCCGGCGACGCTGCCGTCCGGTCCGCTATTTCTGGTCGCCAACGAGTTCCTCGACGCGTTGCCCATCCGGCAATTCGAGTGCCGGGCCGATGGCTGGTTCGAGCGGCGCGTCGGCCTCGATGCCCGCAATGACCCGACGTTCGTCTGCGATCCGACGCCGACTACCGAAGACCTGCCCGCCTGGCCGGCCGGCAGCATGATCGAGCGCCGGCCGGCGGCGCGCAGCCTGGCGGGCAACCTCGGCCGCCGGCTCGCGGCGCACGGCGGCGGCGCCCTCTTCGTCGATTACGGCTATTTCCCGCCGGCGCCGGGCGACACCCTGCAGGCAGTCGCGCACCATCAACGGCACGATCCGCTACGCGATCCCGGCACGGCCGATCTCACCGCGCATGTCGATTTCGCCGATTTTGCCGCGGCGGCGACCGCCGCCGGCGCGCGCGCCTGGGGACCGGTGACGCAGGCGCGCTTCCTCAAGGCGCTCGGCATCGGCGTCCGCGCCCGCCGACTCGCTGCCGACAAGGACGCGCGGGAACAGGCGCGAATCGAATCGGGCTGCCGCCGCTTGCTTGACGAGATGCAAATGGGCACCTTGTTCAAGGTCCTGGCCTTGACCGGCGGTGACGCGCCGACGCCGGCCGGTTTCGATTGAGCCGCATGATCCGTCTCGACGTCTTTGCCTCGGCCCCTATCCGTCATGCCTTCTTCACGCGCGAAGGCGGCGTCAGCGAGGGGCTTTACGCGTCGCTCAACTGCGGCTTCACCGCGGGAGACGATGCCGCACGGGTCGGCGAGAACCGGGCGCGGGCGATGCGCGTGCTCGGTCTTGCGCCGGAACGCCTGGTCACCGCCAAACAAGTGCACGGCGCCGAGGCGCAGGTGGTCGAGGCGCCATGGACGCCGGCCGCGGCGCCTCGCGCCGACGCGCTGGTGACGCGCGTGCCGGGCGTGGCGCTCGGCATCCTGACCGCCGATTGCGTGCCGGTGCTGTTCGCCGATGTCGAGGCGCGGGTGATCGGCGCCGTGCATGCCGGCTGGCGCGGCGCGCTCGCCGGCGTGATCGAGGCAGCCGTCGCGGCGATGGAAGATTTGGGCGCGGCGGCGCAGCGCACGGTCGCCGCCATCGGCCCGGCGATCGCCCAGGCCTCGTACGAAGTCGGGCCGGAGTTTCCGCGGCGCTTCCTGGCGCAAGATCCCGCCAATTCCGTCTTCTTCGCGCCTGCGGCCAAGCCTGGCCATTTCCTCTTCGACCTCAAGGGCTATGTCGCGCGCCGGCTCGAAGCGCTCGGCGTCCGTGCCGTCGCCGTGACCGACACCGACACCGCCGCCGACGCCGGCCGGTTCTTCTCCTATCGTCGCGCCTGCCTGCGCGGCGAGCTCGGCCACGGCCTCGGCCTGTCAACGATCGCACTCACACCATAGCCTTGCCGCCAACGCACCGATAAGATCGCCGCCCGATGCGTCGCTTCTGGCTTCTCGCTTTTCTGCTCCTCGCCGCCTGCAACGGCGCGCCGCCGCCGGTCATGGGGCGAACGGCGGCGCCGGCGGCGGTGGCGCTGAGCCCGCCCGACAGCGCCGGCATTTACGTGCTGCCGGGCGAAACCGCACCGACGCCGAGCGCCGCTGCGTTGGCCGCCGCGATGGCGACCGCGCTGCAGCAGGCCGACGTGCCGGCAAGCGCGCGGGCATCCAATCGCGACAGCTATCGCCTGCAGCCGGTTGCTACAGTGACGCCCGCCGGCGGAGGCCAAGAGACCGTCCGCGTCGTCTGGGAGCTGCGCAACGCCGCCGGCAAGCTCGTCGGCTCGGCGCCCGCGCAGGTCACGGCCGATGCCGCCGCCTGGCAACGCGGCGACAAGCGGCTGGCGACGGCGCTGGCTACGCCGGCGGCAGCGACAATCGCGCAGCTGATCCAGGGCGACGCGCTGGTGCCGCAAGGCGGGCTCAAGCCGGTCGTCGCCTTGCGCCCGGTCAGCGGCGCGCCCGGCGACGGTGACCGTTCGCTGACCCGAGCGATGAGCGCAGCGCTGGAACGGGCGAACCTCGCCCTTGCCGCCGCCCCGACCGACAAGGCGGATTTCATAGTCACCGGCACGGTCGAGATCGCGCCGGCCGACGGCCAGAAGCAGCAGGTCAAGGTCACCTGGACGCTGTTGCGGCCGGACGGTAGCGAGGTCGGCCGGGTCAAGCAGGAGAACGCCGTGGCCGCCGGCAGCCTCGACGGCGCCTGGGGCGAGATCGCTTATGCCGTCACCAATGCCGCCGCGCCGGGCGTCCGCCGGCTCATCGAAGAGGTCGGGCTAAAGGCCGCTGGGCGCTCGTAAGGCCCTGAGCCACCGCGACTTTTTGCCCGCCGCTGGGCGGTCAAAGTCGTTGCGGCAGCGCGACCCCTTTGTTACATTCCGCCGCGCTTGGGCGGCCCATCCGGGCGCACTGCCGCGGACGGCGAAACCGACATGAAAATCCTTGCCTGCAATGCTAATCGGCCGCTCGCCGAGGCGATTTCCGCGTATCTGCACATCCCGCTGACTGACGCCAGCGTGCGGCGCTTTTCCGACATGGAAGTGTTCGTCGAAATCCACGAGAACGTGCGCGGCGAGGACGTGTTCGTCATCCAGCCAACTTCGTACCCGGCGAACGACAATTTGATGGAATTGCTGGTGACGCTCGACGCGCTGAAACGCGGCTCGGCGCGCCGCGCCACCGCCGTCATCCCCTATTACGGCTATGCCCGCCAGGACCGCAAATCCGGCCCGCGTACGCCGATCTCGGCCAAGCTGGTGGCCAACATGATCACCGCCGCCGGCGCCGACCGCGTCCTGACGCTCGATCTCCATGCCGGCCAGATCCAGGGGTTCTTCGACATCCCGACCGACAACCTGTTCTCGGCGCCGGTCTTCGTGCAGGACATCAAGGAGCGCTTCGACGGCGGCGACCTGACCATCGTGTCGCCCGACGTCGGTGGCGTGCTGCGCGCCCGCGCCATCGCGCGCCGGCTTGACGCCGATCTCGCGATCATCGACAAGAGGCGCGAGCGGGCTGGTGTTTCCGAGGTGATGAACATCATCGGCGACGTGCAGGGCCGCCGCTGCATTTTGGTCGACGACATCGTCGACAGCGCCGGCACGCTATGCAACGCCGCCGAGGCATTGATGGAGCGCGGCGCCAAGTCGGTGTCGGCCTACGTCACGCACGGCGTATTGTCGGGCGGCGCGGTTGCCCGCGTCACGGCGACGCCGATCGCGGCGCTGGTCACCACCGACAGCATCGCCGCGACCGAGGCGGTACGGGTGGCGCGCAATATCCGGCGGCTGTCGATCGCGCCGCTGATGGCCGAGGCCATCCAGCGGATCAGCGAGGAACGGTCGGTTTCGAGTCTGTTCGCGTAACGAGGAGTTCTGTCATGGTCGAGTCGATCTCATTGAGCGCCAAGGGGCGCACCGGTGCCGGCCGCGGGCCGGCCCGCGCCGTTCGCCGCGAGGGTCGCGTACCCGGCGTGATCTATGCCGAGGGCAAGCCGCCGACGATGATTTCGGTCGATCCGCAGCAGCTGAGCCGCGAGCTGGTGAAGCCCGGCTTCTTCGCGCAGCTGATCGAAGTCGAGCTCGACGGCGCCAAGTTCCGCGCCCTGCCGCGCGAGGTGCAGCTCGATCCGGTCACCGACCGGCCGGTGCATGTCGACCTGCTGCGCGTGACGGCGGGCACCCGCATCCGGGTCAACGTCCCGGTGCGCTTCCTCAACCCCGAGGCGTCGCCCGGCATCCGCCGCGGCGGCATCCTCAACGTCGTGCGCCACGAAATCGAGATGCTCTGCCCCGCCGAAAAAATCCCGAGCGAGATCACGGTCAACCTCGACGGGCTCGAGATCGGCGACAGCATCCACATCAACCAGGTGAAGCTGCCCGAGGGCGTCAAGCCGACGCTGGCGCGCAACTTCACCGTCGCCTCGGTGACTTCGCCGACCGCGGTGCGCGAAGAGGCGGCGGCGGCCGCAGCAGCGGCGGCAGCGGCGGCAGCGGCCGCAGCAGCAGCGGCCGAAGCCGGCGTGCCGGCCGAAGGCGAAGCCGGCGCCGCGCCAGGCGCCGCACCAGGCGCGCCGGGCACGGCAG
>JBOHLS010000020.1:0-49438 GCA_050729835.1 Allostellaceae bacterium
CGCCCCGCCCGTCTCCGCCAACACCTTCGTGATCGCCGCCGTCAGCGACGTCTTCCCGTGATCAACATGCCCGATCGTCCCCACATTGCAATGCGGCTTCGTGCGCTCAAATTTTGCTTTCGACATGTCCGGCTTCCTATGGCTTGAAGACAATCCCAATCGGCGTTGGAGCGGGTGATGGGAATCGAACCCACGTAGCCAGCTTGGAAGGCTGGAGCTCTACCATTGAGCTACACCCGCCCGAAAGGCCGCGCACCTTGCCGCTTCCATCACCTCGTTCCACCGCCCCGAGGAATGGTGGAGGGGGGTGGATTCGAACCACCGAACTCCGAAGAGGGCAGATTTACAGTCTGCTGCGTTTGACCGCTCCGCAACCCCTCCAAAATTCCGCGGTGCGACGGCAAGTGATTGCGGGTCTTAGAGATTCGGCCTGTTTCTGTCAACCGGCAAGCAGCCCGCGGCTTGCGGCGGCGCGGCGTCAGGCTATGCTCGCCGCCGGCAGGCGACACGATGCGCGAGAAAGCGACCCACGAGAAGGCGGCGGCGTGGCTTTACGGCCGTCATGCGGTCGAAGCGGCGCTCGGCAACCCCGCACGGCGATGCTTGCGGTTGATAGCGATGCGCGAAACCGCGGCCGAAGCCGAGACGCTGCTGCGCGGCGCGCGCGCCCGGAAGCCACGCGCCGGCATCGAGGTGATCGAGCGCCGGGCGCTGGAGAAAATCCTGCCGCCGGGTGCCGTGCACCAGGGCCTGGCACTTGCCGCCGAGCCGCTGCAAGCAGTCGATTTCGACGCCATCCTCGCGACCGCGGCGACGCCAGGCGTGCCGCAAACCGTCGTCGCGCTCGACCAGGTGACCGACCCGCACAACGTCGGCGCCATCCTGCGCTCGGCGGCGGCGTTCGGTGCGCTCGCCGTGATCGTGCCCGAGCATGGCGCACCCAGCGTCACCGGCGCGCTCGCCAAGGCGGCATCCGGCGCGCTCGAGGAAGTGCCGCTGCCGCGCGTCGTCAATCTGACGCGCGCACTGGAAAAGTTGAAGGAGGCGGGATTCTGGTCGCTCGGTCTCGACGAGAATGCGGAGCGGACGATCGCCGCGCTCGACCTGCCCGAGCGCGTCGTCCTGGTGCTCGGTGCCGAAGGCGGCGGTCTGCGCCGCCTGACGCGCGAGCATTGCGATTTCCTGGTGCGGCTGCCAACGCGCTCGGCGATGGCCTCGCTCAACGTGTCGAACGCCGCGGCGATCGCGCTTTACGCCTTGAGCCAGCGTCCAGCGCGCTGAGCGTCAGGGCCAACGACTCGCGGGGATGCGGATTGGAGTTGCCCGGTTCCCGGGGCGGGCGTTATGAGGGTCTCAATCAGCGCCGGGTTAGCTCAGCGGTAGAGCAGCGGTTTTGTAAACCGAAGGTCGGGAGTTCGATCCTCTCACCCGGCACCAACGATTTTAGATAGTTAGGCGTCGACTCGCGGGTCGTTCGAGAGCGGATTTCTCGCCAGGCTAACAGCCAGGCCAACAGGACGCGGTTGCGCTCGCGCCGGAGGGATCGGACATGCTCGGCTTCTTTATCCTGCTGGTGGTCGCCGTGGTGGCACTACTAATCTATCTGGCGCGACCGGCGCGCAGTCGCGGCCGGCGACGGCGACGGCATTAACCGACGGCAGACACACCGCGTCCTGCCCGAACCGACATCGTCGCCGATCTGTCCGAAGGCCGGCTACGATTGCATGCAGCAAGTGCGGCCAGCTTGGCCACGACCGGCGCGGTACGCCGCTCATGCGCTTCGGTCCCGGCGTGCTCGTGTAGAATTCCGCGTCAGCTATCGCCGCGGGATCAAACCGTTTTCTGTTCCGCTGGTAGCCCGTACACCTTGCGCTCGTGGTCCCAGACCTCTACGGCGACGTAACCATCGAGCTTCGCGAGCATCGCAATCGCGGTTTCGCGTGCGTCGTCGTCATGGTAGCAGTCCGGCAATTCCTCGACCTTCCGGATATGGCCGTCGATGAAGAAGTAGCAGCGGTAAGGCACGAGAACCTCTCTGCCGTGATCGGGCCAGACGGGAGCGTCCGCGGGCAATTTTATTGCGAAGGATGTTCGCGCGTCTCTCGGCCGCCAGCGCCTGAAAGGCGAAGCTGACGATGACGCAGTGTCGCACCAAAAGGCTTCACGGGCGAGTCGTTTCGGGTGGGGATACATGGCGGGAAGCGAGCCACGCCGCTGCCAGACGTGTCGGTCATGTCTCTGTGCTTCACGTCCTTACGGCATCACCGTCCGCCATCCGTGCCGTTGCCGCGCTCATGCCGGCACAAACCGATGCCGCATGACGATTAATCGCCCGGCTCGAAATTCGCCCGGTTGTAGTTGTTAGGCGGGCAGATTGAACGCTTGCGCCATCTGCTGGCCCGTCGCCCACGAGGCAGCATGCCGAACCGTCGTGCGCAGCTGCGGCGTCGTCGACATGACGTTGCTCGTGCTTGTTGCCATCGCTTGAGCGCTGCCGTTCGAGGACGGCGCCGCCAGCGCCGGTGAAATGAATGCAAAAGCCGCCGCCAGGGCAAGCGGTCCTAAAATCTTCGACATCGCGAACTGCTGCGTCTGATTGCAAGGCGAGCGGTCGCCATGACCGTGCTCTCTACGAGGAATAGGTGTCGATCGCGCGGCCGCGTTGCAGCCCAGTACGGTAAATCGTGACTCTGGCTTGCAGGAGATTTAGTTCGCGCGACCGATTCGACCGGCAACGGCCATGAACGATCTTTCATATCCCTGAAAGACGGGCGGCATGGCGCCGAGAATATCGTCGAGCGATAATAAGGTCGACGCGCGGATGGTGTCGCTTACGGGGGATTGAACGAGAAGCCATCGGCGAACGAGCCGATCATCAACCACCAAGGAGCGCGTGACATGCCTTCTACATCGCTTCCCTTCACGCAGCCGGTCACGCTGCGCGGCAAGGGACCTTTTCAGCTCCCGCGAATGAAAGCGGTGCTATCGTTCGGGATCGAGTCGTGGGAATGGGAGTGGCCGGTGCTTTGCTTCGAAACGCTCCACGGCGCGCAGGGCTGGTCCCGCTGGCGGCCGAAGCGGTCAATGCGCTGAAAATCAAGCTTCAGACATGGCTGAAGCTGCCCGATAACTCTGTTGGCGGATAAAGCGCATACACCTCGCGCCCGGCGAAACCGGGCCAGGGTCATAAGGCCGTCGGCCAGGATTTGGCGACCCGAAGATCGAGAGTTCGATCCTCTCACCCGGCACCATCGTTTAACCCGTCGGTCGGCCATCATTGTGGGCCGCTGAACGTCAAAACGCTCAGTAACCCAACCGCTTCAACTCCGCCTTAACGGCCACTATCGTCTTGAAGCGAAAGGT
Source organism: Allostellaceae bacterium (assembly GCA_050729835.1). GTDB lineage: Bacteria > Pseudomonadota > Alphaproteobacteria > ATCC43930 > CGMCC-115725 > REEB95. The sequence continues at coordinate 3,364 of JBOHLS010000020.1, forward strand.
TTTCGACGTCCCATCATCCCAGGTGCATTTGCATTCCGTGCCGAATTTTTTGCTGATGCTCAGCATGGTGAGTGCCTTCTGACCCGGCTGGGGCGGCGCGAAGATTTGCACGTCGTAGAGCATCCCGGAAACCGTGGCGTGTTTTGTGTCCCAGGCGAGAATGACGATCAGATCCTTGGCCGGACTGCTGTGGTCCGCGTGCGCGAAGCCAAGCGCCGCCAGGTCGGGCGTTCCGCCTTCTTGTTCGCCGAGCGTGACCTGGAACGCCTGGTACCCGCCCGACCGTTGCCGTTGCAGCGCGACGATCAGCCGTTCGGGATACTCGCCGGACGTCTGATAGTCGACGAAGAGCGTTGGAACGCCGTTCCAATTCGCCGCCGTTACGTGCGGCTCGGCATCGTGCGAAAGGCGGAGAACGCGCGTAGCGAACGCCAGGTTTCCTCGCCGGGTGCGCGCGGGATCTCCTCAGCACGCGCCGCGGTGAGCGCGCAAGCCAGAACGAGGGCGAGAACAGGGAGCAGATGGACGCGCTGCACGGGCCCCAACCGAAGCATTCGCGCGGCCGGATGCAAATGTGACGGATTGGTGGCGCGGCCGGCTGCGGCAAATCGGTGGCCGGCCGGGGATACGAGCGGCCATGCGCCCATATCAATGTCGAGGCCCGATACCGTTCGATACCGTTCGCGGGGCCGCCCGTCCCTTCGAGTGAGGTGACGCCATGATGACGAAGACGCTCATCCACGGACTGCTCCTCGGCGCGTTGGCCCTGGCGCTCGGCGGTTGCTATTACGGCCCACCACCTGCGCCGGCTTACGGCTATTACGGCTACGGTTACCCGGCATATCCGTCGTACGGGTATTATTATGGCCCGTCGGTCTCGTTCGGTTACTACGGCGGCGGCTGGCATCATCACGATTGACACTAAGACCGCGGCGCGCACCCGCTTAAGCGGCGGCGCGCGCGACGACGTGGAAGATGTGCCAGCATTTCGCCTCGCCGCGTGGCGTAACCGCGTCGGTTTCCTCTTCCTGGAACATCTCGATCGTCCAGCCGGCGAGCAGCGCCAGCGCCGCGCCGCGGCCGCGTAGCCGCGCCAGCGGCTCGGCATCGGTATCGATCGCCAGCACCATCTAGCCGCGCCGCAGCAGCGCGATCGCAGCGCGGCCCTCGCCCGCCCCGAGATCGACCGCGAAGCCGACGCGGTTCTCGGCGTCAAACGCGGCGAGCGCCCGCAACAGCGTCGCGCGCGGCGGCCGGCCCGCGACGGCGTCGTGGTAAGCGCGAAATCCCCCGTCGTCCGACGTCATCGAACACCCCCGCGGCAGCGCCGGCGTTGGCGGATTTTACAACGGCGCCGCCGGCCGGCGCGACGCTGCCGGCAAAGCCGGGTTTTCCACCGCTGGCATGCAGCTTGCGAAAGACATTGCGGACGCATTGTGCGCCCCAAGCGGCAGCAAGCCGCAGATGAAGAGCCCGTTCGGTCGCGTTTCTCCCGCGCCGGTCGTTGCCGCCGTGACCGGCCCGTGCATACGCGCTTGCGCATGGCGAGGCGAAGCCGTGCCGCTGGCCAGACCAGAGGAAGAGATGCCATGCGATTCCCGATTTTCGGGCTCGTGCTCGCGGCAGTGCCCATTCTCATCGGCAGCGGACTTTCGCGCGCCGCCAGCGAGCAGGCCACGCCGACGCCGGGCTTGTCGCCCCAGGCGATCAGCCGCTACGAGCAGATGCTGCAAAGCCTGTCACCCGAGACTGTTAATTCGCTGGTGAGCGAGGCGGTGGTGCTGCTGCGCACCTATTCCGGCGCGGACGCCAATTCGGCCGGGCTGCAGGCGCTGAAGCAGCACAAGGCCGAGCTCGAGGACCTTAAATCCCAGCTCTGCTCGACCGTGATCCACTGCTGAGCGCGGGCCGGCGAGGAGCTGGTTGCGCGCGGCGCGGCCGCGGCTTATCACAGCCGCGGCTTCGGCGAGACGGTGCGGCGCGCGCATGGACACAGACGCGGCGGTGGCGGGGGCGATCGTGCTGGCCGCCGGATTCGGCAGTGCGATCCTGACCGCGTTGGCGCGGCGCTGGCTGGGCGGCGCCGCGATTCTCGACCGGCCAGGCGCGCGCTCGTCGCACGCAACGCCGGTGCCGCGCGGCGCGGGACTTGCGATCGTCGCGGTTCTGGCCGCCGCCTGGCTCGGGCTGGCGGTGCGCCATCTGATCCCACCCGATAGCGTCGTCGTCGCGCTCGCCGCCGTTGCCTTGGCGCTTCTATCCTTCGTCGACGATTGGCGCGGGCTTTCCGTCGCGGTTCGGCTGCTGGCGCATTCCGCCGCCGTCATCGTCGCGCTGGCGTTCTTCCCGCGCGATGCACTCGTGTTCCAGGGCTGGCTGCCGCTGCCGCTTGACCGCGCCGCGGCGGTGCTGCTGTGGGTGTGGTTCGTCAATCTCTACAATTTCATGGACGGCATCGATGGCATCACCGGGATCGAAACCGCGTGCGTCGGTCTCGGCGCGGTCGTGGTCGCATTCGCCGGCGGACGCGACGTCGCGGTTGCCGCACTGGCTGCCACGGCGGTGGCGCTTGGTTTCCTGCGCTTCAACTGGCAGCCGGCGACGGTGTTCCTCGGCGATGCCGGCAGCGTGCCGCTCGGTTATGCGATGGGCTGGCTATTGCTGGTCCTGGCGCGCGAGGGGCTGTGGGCGCCAGCGCTCATCCTGCCGCTTTATTATCTAGCGGACGCGACCGTGACGCTGGCGCGCCGCGCGGCGCGCGGCGAGACGCCGTGGCGCGCCCATCGCGACCATTTCTATCAGCGGGCGCTGCGCGGCAACGACCACGCCGCCGTCGCGCGGCTGGTGCTCGCCGGCGATGTCGGCCTGGCGGCGCTCGCGCTGCTGGCGCTGGCCTGGCCTCTCGTCGCCGTCGGCCTTGCCGTGATTCTCGTCGCCGCGCTGCTCGCCCACATGGCGCGACGCGGCGCGGCGGCCTAGCGCGGCGCGAATGGCGCTCGCCGCCGACGCGCGCCCGGTCGTGATCATGGGGGCCGCGGGTTTCATCGGCCGCGCGCTGGTGCAACACCTCGCCGCCGAGGGCGTCGCGGTGCGCGCCGTCACGCGCGATGCCGCCGCCCTGGCGCCTCCCATCGAAGAACACGCCGTTGGCACGCTCGGCCGTGACACTGATTGGCGCGCATTGCTGCGCGGTGCGCGGGCGGTGATCCATCTCGCCAGCCGCGCCCATGCGCCGCCCGGCGACGCCGCCTGGCTCGCGGCCGAACGCGACACTGCCGCCGCCCTCGCCGCCGCTGCTGCCGCCTCCGGGCTCGAACGCACCATTCTGCTCAGCTCGATCAAGGTCCTGGGCGAGACGACGAGCGACCGGCCGTTTTCGGCGACGAGCACCCCCGACCCGCGCGATGCCTATGGCCGAACGAAGCTCGCCATCGAGACCGCGATGCGCCAGCACGGCGCGCCCGGCCTGACGATCATCCGCCCGCCGCTGGTTTACGGCCCCGGCGTCAAAGGCAATTTCCGCGCACTGCTGCGGCTAGTCGGGCGCGGCGTGCCGTTGCCGCTGGCGGCGATCCGCAACCGCCGCGCCTTCGTGTTTCGCGATAATCTGATGGCGCTGATTGCGACGGCGCTGGCGCATCCGGCCGCGCCGGGACAAACCTTTCTGGTGCGCGACGACGATGCGATCGGCACGCCGCAACTAGTACGCGAGATCGCCCGGCGCATCGGCCGGCCGGCGCGGCTCTTTCCCGTGCCGCCTGGGTTGCTGCGAAGCGCCGCGGTGGCGCTGGGCCGCGGCGACGCCGCCGACCGGTTGACCGGTTCGCTCGCGGTCGACGACGGTGCGACCCGCGTCCGCCTGGGATGGTGGCCGGGGTTCAGCCTGGCCGAAGGGCTCGATGCCACCTGCCGCTGGTTCGTCGACGCCGAGGATGCGCGGCCGCGCGGTTCTCGCCTATAAGACGCGCATGACAACGATGGCCGGCCCCGAACGCGCGAGCGCGCCCGCGATCGTCCTGGCGGCGACGGGGATTGCAGCGCCGCCACTCGCCGTCCTGGCGCCGCTGGGCATGGCGCCGCTGCTGACGGCGGCCGCAATCGGCCTGATCGTCGTCGCGCCGCGCCGCCTGCTCGCTGCTGGAAAGCCGCTGCTGCCGCTGGCGGCGCTGTGGGCGGCGCTCGCCGGCTTCGCGATGCTGTCCGCGACCTGGTCGATCCTGCCCGGCCATAGCCTGTTCGAAGGCGCGCGGCTGCTTGCGATCGGCGCCGAAGGGACGATCGTGCTGGCGGCGGCGGGCACGCTGGCGCCGCATGACGGCGGACGCGTCGGCAACGCGGTCGCGGTCGGCGTCGCCATCGGCGCGGTGCTGCTGCTGTTCGCCTGGGCGAGCGGCGGCGCGCCGGCGCGCTGGATTCGCGGCTGGGGCGCCGGCAGCGAAATCAACCTCGCCGTCTACGACCGCAGCGTGACTGTCGCGGTGCTGACGTTGTGGCCGGCGGCGGTGGCGTTGCGCCGCCGGCGCCGATTGCAGGCGGCGCTTGCCGTGGCGGTCGCGGTTGCCGCCGTTCTCCTGTCGAGCGCCGCGTCGCTGCTGGCGCTGATCGCCGGCGGCGTCGCCTTCGCCGTCGCCTTGCGCTGGCCGCGATGGATCGCCGGCGCGCTGGCGCTCGGCCTGGTCGCCAGCGTCGCGGCACTCCCCGCCGTGGTGCCGCGTTACGAAACGACGGTGCGATTGCACCAGGCGGCGCCCTGGATCAAACCATCCGGCATCCACCGCCTGCTGATCTGGCGCTTCGCCGCCGAACACATCGCCGAGCGGCCGCTGCTCGGCTGGGGCATGGACGCATCGCGCGCGCTGCCGGGCGGCCGGCAGGATTTCTCGACGATGCTGCCGAGCCTGTCGCTCTCGACAGGAGCCGAAGCTTTGCCGCTGCATCCGCACGACGCCGCCTTGCAATGGCGGCTCGAGCTCGGCATTCCCGGCACGCTGCTGTGTCTGGCGATCGGGTTGTGGGCGCTGTATCGCGTCGGCTGGCGGTTCGCGGCGGAGCGCGAAGCGCAGGCCGCCGCGCTCGGCTGGGCGACGGCGGTGCTAACCATCGGCCTATTGAGCTTCGGCGTCTGGCAGGCGTGGTGGCTGTCGGCCATCCTGTTGAGCGCCGCGCTGCTCGCCACGAGCGTCGCCGATGCCGGCTGAACGCCCGACGCTGATCTTCCTCGTCACCGAGGACTGGTATTTCTGCTCGCACCGTTTGCCGATGGCGCGCGCCGCGCGCGATGCCGGCTTCGCCGTCGCGGTCGCGGCTCGGGTCACCGCGCACGGCGAGGCGATCCGGCGTGAGGGCTTCGCGCTCCATCCGCTGCGCTGGCGACGGCGCGCCGTCGGGCCGCTGGCCAGCCTCGCGGCACTCGTCGAGATCTGGCGGCTCTATCGCCGCGAGCGACCGCTGATCGTCCATCACGTTTCGCTCAAGCCGGCGCTGCTCGGCGGCGTCGCCGCGCGGCTGGCGGGCGTGCCCCTGGTGGTCGGCATGATGACCGGCCTGGGCTATCTCGGCGGCTCGGGCCGGGGCATGGTGCGGCTGCTGGTCGGCCTAGCGCGGTTGATCCTGCCTTGGGCGCTGTTCGGCCGGCGCGGCCGCGTGATCGTGCAGAACGTGGACGACCGGCGGGCGCTCGCGGCGATGTGCCCGGGCCAGGCCGCGCGCATCGTCGTGATTCCCGGCTCGGGCATCGATCTGGCACATTTCGCGCCGGCGCCCGAGCCGCCGTCGCCGCCGGTGACGGTCGCCTACACCGGCCGCATGATCGCGACCAAGGGCATCGCGACGATGATTGCGGCGCAGCAGAGCGTGCGCGCATGGGGCATCGATTTGCGTCTCGTCCTCGTCGGCGACACCGACGACGAGAATCCGAGCGCGATCGACCGCGCGACCTTGGCGCGCTGGGCGGCGTTGCCGGGCGTTGCCTGGCTCGGCCGGCGCGACGACGTCCGGCCGGTGTGGCGCGAGGCGCATATCGCGGCGCTGGCGTCGCCCAGCCGCGAAGGCCTGCCCAAGAGTCTGCTCGAGGCGGCGGCCATGGGCCGGCCGATCGTCGCGACTGATATTCCCGGCGTACGCGCCATCGCGCAGGCCGGCGTCAACGCGATCCTGGTGCCGCCCGGTGACAACGTCGCGTTCGCTCACGCACTGGCCGCGCTGGCGGACAGCGCCGTGCTGCGCCAGCGTTACGGTGCCGACGGCCGCAAGCTGGTCGAGCGCGGTTTTTCGGATCAGGCAGTCGCGGCCGCGACCGGTGCGCTCTATCGCGACCTGCTGCGCGAGATCGAGCGCTAGGGGTTCCGCGGCCCGGGTAGCAGCGCACCCGTCCAGCCGGCAATCCGATAGGCGACGAGGCCGAGCCATTCGTGCGCTGCCTTTTCGATGCTGTCGAGACCCACTGCCAGCGAGATGTGCAGGCGCCGGACTGCCTCGAAATCCACCGGGTCCGCCACCACCGGCCAGCCGACGCGGCGGAAGCAGCCGACGGCGCGCGGCATATGATAGGCCGAGGTCACCAGCACCCAGACCTCGCCGGGCTTGGGATCGACAATTTGCTTCGAGAACACCGCGTTCTCGTGCGTCGTGCGCGAGCGATTCTCGATCACCAGCCGGCTTGGCGCCAGACCCAGCTCGGTCAAGAGCTGCGCCGTCGCCGCCGCCTCGGTGATCGGCTCGTGCAACAGGCGGCTGACGCCGCCCGACAGGACGATGCGCGCGGCGGGATAGCGGCGTGCCAGGCGCAGGGTTTCGGTGACGCGCGCCGCCGATTGATTGAGCGCGACCTGGCCGTATTCGGCGGTGCGCTCGGGATCGACTGCGCCGCCCAACAGGATGATGCCGTCAACCTTGTCGGGCAGCGTGTGCAGCACCGGGAACCGATTCTCGAGCGGCACTAGCGGCAGAGCCGCCAGCGGCTCGATCGCCGCTGCCGCGCCGAGCACGAGCACGAGCACGACGAGCGCCATGCTCTTGCGCCTGCGGCTGGTCGCCAGCCGCCAGATGCCGATGGCCAGGAGGATTAGGAGCAGGTTGCCGGGGTCGAAGATTCCCTGGAGGACCTTGCTGACGAAGTAGAGCATCGCGGCCCATCCTGCCCGAACTGGCGGTTGCGCCGCCAGCCCGTTGAAAAGCGCCGGAGCGCGGGGCAGTCCGCATTTTTCTTGCTGGGCCGGCGGCGGCTCACGTAACGTCCCACTGACCCATGACCATCGTCAGTCGTCGCGCTTCCGCCGCCTTCGCCCATGACATCGTCATGGCGGCGATCTCGTTCTGGCTGTCGTTCTATCTGCGCGTCGGCGACGACATCGCGCATTATTCCCATTCGCTGATCTGGACCTACGACATCGTCTTCGCGGCGACCGCGGCGGCGGTGTTTTTCGTCTCGGGTCTCTATCGCGGCATCTGGCGCTATGCCTCGCTGCCCGATCTCATCGGACTGGCGCGCGCCGTCACCCTCGTCGTCCTGATCTATTTCCCGCTAATGTTCCTGGTGACCCGGCTCGAGGCGCTGCCGCGCTCGATCATCGGCATCAACTGGCTGGTGCTGATGGCGCTGCTCGGCGGCCCGCGCTTCGCCTATCGCCTGCTGAAGGACGGCAGCCTGCGGAACATCCTGCGCGTCGACGCGTCGCGCACGTCGGTGCCGGTGCTGTTGATCGGCGCCGGCGAAGGCGCCGATCTTTTCATCCGCACGATCTATCGCGACGCGCAGCAGGTCTATCGCGTGGTCGGCATCGTCGCGGACGATGCTCAGCGGGTCGGGCGCGAGATCGGCGGCGTCAAGGTGCTCGGCACCGTCGACGAGATTCCGGCCGTGATCGGCCGGCTGGCGGCGCGCGGCGACAAGCCGCAGCGCATGATCCTGACCGGCCGCGGCATCGAGGGCGCGGCGGTGCGGCGGCTACTTGATGTGGCCGACGGCCTCGGCATCCCGCTCGCGCGCCTGCCGCGCCTGACCGAGTTCAGGGATACCCGCGCCGACGAGACGCGGCCGATCGAGCCGGTGGCGATCGAGGACCTACTTGGCCGCCCGCAAACCGTGCTCGACCGCGACCGCATGCGGCAGCTGATCGGCGGCAAGCGGGTCCTGGTCACTGGCGCCGGCGGCACCATCGGCTCGGAGCTGGCGTGCCAGATTGCCGGCTTTGCGCCGGCGCGGCTGACGCTGTTCGACAATGGCGAATACGCGCTTTACGCGATCGAACGCGAAATCCTCGAGCGCTTCCCGAACCTGGCGCGCAGCGCGCTGATCGGCGACGTGCGCGACAGCCGGCGCATCGACGCGGTGCTGGCGGCGGAGCGCCCCGAGCTGGTCTTTCACGCCGCGGCGCTGAAGCACGTGCCCATGGTCGAGGCCAACCCGATCGAAGGCGTGATGACCAACGTGCTCGGCACGCGCCATGTCGCCGAAGCCTGCCGCATGCATGGCGTGCAGGCGATGGTGATGATCTCGACCGACAAGGCGGTCAACCCCGCCAACGTCATGGGCGCGTCGAAGCGCTTGGCCGAGACCATCTGCCAAGCCCTCGACGTCATCGAGGCGCGGCACGCCGCCGGCACGCGCTTCGTCACCGTGCGCTTCGGCAACGTGCTCGGCTCGACCGGATCGGTGGTGCCGCTGTTCCAGCGCCAGCTCGCCGCCGGCGGCCCGCTGACCGTCACGCATCCCGAGATTTCGCGCTATTTCATGACGACGCGCGAGGCGGTCGAGCTGGTGCTGCAGGCCACTGCCCTCGCCTCGGCGGACGACGAGGCGCGCGGCAAACTGTTCGTGCTCGACATGGGCGAGCCGGTGAAGATCGTCGATTTGGCGCGGCAGATGATCCGCCTCGCGGGCAAGCGCCCGGACCGCGACGTGAAGATCGAGTTCGTCGGATTGCGGCCTGGCGAGAAGCTGCACGAGGAGCTGTTCCACGAGCAGGAGGCCCTGGTGCCGACGCGCGCGCCCGGCATCCGCCTGGCAGCGCCGCGTGTCATCGACTATGCGATGTTGGCGCGGGCGCTCGACGAACTCGCCGAGCATGCCCACGAAGGCCGGACCGAGCGCGTCCTCGTCGTGCTACGCAATTTGGTGCCGGAATACGCCGGCAACGCCGCGACGGCGGAGCGCATCGCCCGCGGGAGCTAGGCGTCCGGCCCTTCGTCGGCAAGACGCTCCAGATACGCGCCGTAATCGGACTTGCCGTGGAGCGTCGCGAGCCGGCGCAGCGCGGCGGCATCGATGAGCTCCTTACGAAACGCGACTTCCTCGAGACAGCCGATCTTCTGGCCGGTGCGCTTCTCGAGCGTGTGGACGAACTCCGCCGCTTCGAGCAACGATTCGTGGGTACCAGTATCGAACCAGGCGTAGCCGCGACCGAGGCGTTCGACGGCCAGCCCGCCACTGCGCAGATAGTCGAGGTTGAGGTCGGTGATCTCGAGTTCGCCGCGCGGCGACGGTTTGAGTCTCGCCGCCCGCGTGCACACGCCGGCATCGTAGAAATAAAGCCCAATCACCGCCCAATCCGAACGCGGCTCCTGCGGCTTCTCAGCGAGGTCGATCGCTCGGCCGTCGCGATCGAAAGTGACAACGCCGTAGTGCGCGGGGTCGACGACACGGTAGGCAAAGATCGTGGCGCCGGACGGGCGGGCAATCGCACGGCGCATCATCTCCGACAGCCCATCGCCATAGATGAGATTGTCGCCCAGCATCAGGCAGCAGCTCTCGCCGGCGAGGAAATCACGGCCGATGACGAAAGCCTGGGCGACGCCGTCCGGGCGCGGCTGCTCGGCATAAGCCAGGTTGATCCCCCAGGACGCGCCGTCGCCCAAAAGCGCCCGATAAAGCGGCTGATCCGCCGGCGCGGTGATGACGAGGATTTCGCGGATTCCGGCGAGCATCAGGGTCGACAGCGGATAGAAGATCATCGGCTTGTCATAGATCGGCAGCAGCTGCTTCGACAGCGCGCGCGTCAACGGAAAGAGCCGCGTGCCCGAGCCGCCGGCGAGGATGATACCTTTCATCCCCGCTCGGCCTTGGACGTCGGCCGTCCCAGACGCTCGCCGCGATAGACGCCGCTGCGGATCGGCTTCCACCAGGCGTCGTTGTCGAGATACCAGCGCACCGTCTTGCGCAACCCAGAGTCCAGCTTCTCGACCGGACGCCAGCCGAGTTCGCCGCGGATCTTGCGATCGTCGATGGCGTAGCGCAGGTCGTGGCCCGGCCGGTCGGTGACGAACTCGATCAGTTGCGCATGCGGGCGATGCGGCGCCTTGGGCAACTCGGCGTCGAGGATGCCACAGATCGTCCGCACCAGGTCGAGGTTTCGGCGTTCCTCGCCGCCGCCGATATTATAGGTCTCGCCCGGCTGGCCGCGGCGGACGACCAGCGCCAGCGCCGCGGCATGATCGCCGACATAGAGCCAGTCGCGCACGTTCTCGCCCTGGCCGTAGACCGGCAGCCGCTTGCCTTCGATGGCGTTGAGCACGATCAGCGGGATGAGCTTCTCGGGAAACTGCCACGGGCCGTAATTGTTCGAGCAGTTGGTGGCGACGACCGGCAAGCCGTAGGTCTGGAACCAAGCGCGTGCCAGATGGTCGGCGCCCGCCTTCGACGCGGCGTAGGGGCTGTTGGGGCGGTAGCGGCCATCCTCGGCGGCGTGCTCGCCGGCGGCCAGCGAGCCGAAGACCTCGTCGGTCGAGATGTGGTGGAAGCGGAAGCGCCCCCGCGCCCCGGCGTCGAGGCTTTCCCAATAGGCGCGTGCCGCCTCGAGCATCGCGAAAGTGCCGACGAGGTTGCTGTGCACGAAATCGTCAGGCCGGTCGATCGAGCGATCGACATGGGTCTCGGCCGCGAGATGCATCACCGCGTCGGGCTTGTGCTGGGCGAAGATGCGCGCGACGGCGGCGCGGTCGGCGACGTCGGCGATTTCGAGCGCGTAGTTCGCGGCCATGGCCAGCGATCCCAGCGACGGGTTCGAGCCCGCATAGGTCAGCTTGTCGAGATTGACGACGCTGTCGCCAGCGCCGAGCAGATGCCGCACGACCGAAGTGCCGATAAACCCGGCGCCGCCGGTGACCAGAACCTTCAAGGCGTCTTCTCCCCCTCGGCCAACGCCAGCACGTCGGCGAGTCGCGGCACCATCCAAACACCGTCCTGCTTCGCCGGCGTCTTGGCCGAATCATCCAATAATACCAGCGTCCCGACCCCGGCGTCGCGGCACGCGACGATGTCGCGCATGTCGTCGCCAATGCCCCAGGAGCGCGCCAGATCGAGGCCGAGGTCTTTTTGCGCCGCCAGGATCATGCCCGGATGCGGCTTGCGCCAGGCGCTGTCGCGCCGATAGCGGCCGACGCCTTCGGTCGGATGCTCGGGCGCGTGATAGATGGCGGCGATCGGCGCGTCGTGGCGGCGGAACTCGGCCGAAATGTAATCCATCAGCGTGCGGAAATCGGCTTCGGTGAACAGGCCGCGGCCGATGCCCGACTGGTTGGTGGCGACGACGATCAGATACCCTTGAGCGACGAAATACCGTGCCAGGTCGAAAATGCCCTCGACGAAGCGACAGCGCTCGATCTGCCAGAGGAATCCGACTTCCTGGTTGATGACGCCGTCGCGGTCGAGGATCAGGGCGGGCGTACCGCCCGCTGCGGTCGTCATGGCGCGAGCGCGAGGTTGTCGATCAGCCGCGTGCGGCCGAGCCAGACGGCGGCGAGCACGCGCGCCGGCCGCGACGATTGCGGCGGATCGAGCGTCTCGGCGTCGCGCACTTCGAGATAATCGACCTTGGCGAAGCCAGCGGCGAGCAGGGCGCGGATGCCGCGCTCCGGCGCCGCCCGATCGCCGCCGGCGAAGCCACGCGCGACCTCGCGCAGCGTTTGGTGCAGCAACGGCGCGCGGGCGCGCTCGTCGGCTGAGAGATAGGCGTTGCGCGACGACAGCGCGAGCCCGTCGCTTTCGCGCACCGTCGGCACGCCCTCGATCCGCACCGGAATGTCGAGATCGCGCACGATGCGGCGGATGACCAGGAACTGCTGGAAATCCTTCTCGCCGAAGACGGCGACATCGGGCGCGGCCTGGAGCAGCAACTTGGCGACGACCGTAGCGACACCGGCAAAATGGCCGGGCCGGAAGCGGCCTTCGAGCACCGCGCCCAATGGCCCGGGATCGACGCGCGCGGTAAAGCCGTCGGGATAGATCTCGGCGACGGTCGGTAGGTAAGCCAGGTCGCAGCCCGCCGCCGCCAGCTTGCGCCGATCGCCTGCGACGTCGCGGGGATAGCGCGCCAGATCCTCGTTGGGGCCGAACTGGGTCGGGTTGACGAAGATGCTGGCGACGACGCGCCGCCCCAGCGTCCGGGCGCGCGCCACCAGCGCGAGATGCCCGGCGTGCAGCGCACCCATGGTCGGCACCAGCGCGACCGTCTCGCGGACGCCGCGCCACGTCGCCACGGAGCGTCGCAGCTCGGCGACGGTGGCGACGGCGGCGAGGTCGCGCTCGGCGGTATGGGCCGGCGCGCTCACCGCCGATGTCCCGGCGCCCGCATGAGGCGGCTCAACTGCGCCGCGTGCCGGCGACGAACAGGACCACGCCGAGGACGATGCTGATGATGCCGACGTAATTCGGGATGATGTAATCGGTTTCCTTCTCGGCATTCACCGTCAGCGAGCCGATTTTCGCCACCTGCTCCTGATGGCGGATCGGAACGACGTTCACCGCCAAGGCGGCAATGCCGAGGACGACGAGCACGATCCCAGCGATCAGCAATTTCTTCATCAATCTCTCCCCTTGCGGTTCATATCCAATTCGGCGACGCGAAAGCGGTTGCGGGTCATACCATATCGGGAGCGCCGCATCAGCTAAACGCCAGACGCAGGATCGGCACCGTGTCGGGAAAGGTGTCCAGGCGCTGGGCTTCGTCCGGCGTCAGCCATTTGACCTGCGACGCGTCGTGCAGCGGCTCGCCCTCGCCTGCGCGCCAGTCGAGCAGCACGCAGACCAGCGTGAAATGCGTTATCACCTTGCCGGCTTCGTCCCGGCGGATCGCCTCGATGACGGTGAGCACCCGCGCCGGCTCGGCGGCGATGCCGGTCTCTTCCAGGAGCTCGCGCCGGGCGCATGCGAAGATCGTCTCGCCCAGCTCCTGCGCGCCGCCTGGAAAGCCCCATTTGCCGACGCCGGGCGGCAGCGAGCGCTGCGCCAGCAAGGCGCGGCCGTCGCGCCGCACGACCGCGAGGCAGCCGACGATCGGACGCTCGGGATAGAGGCGGCCGGGTTTGTTGGATGAGGGCCGTGCGTCCTCGGATGCCATTGAACGCGACGCCCGATCTGGCGGCGCCATTACGCCCCCTCACCCTTCCCTCTCCCCCAAAATGGGGGGGGGATGACACAACCGTGGCTCACTTGAACGATTCTGACAACACCCGTTCGAAGTAACTGCACTAGGTTCATTGAGCGGTATGCCGATCACGAGAGCCGCCTTGCGGCTTACTTCAATCCCGCCCTGGCACCAGCTGATCGCGCCGTGGCCGAGGTCGAGGGATGGATTTTGGGCGTTGCCGGCGCCGCATCCACAGCGGCAGGCAAGGTCTCATTTTCGACTTGATGTAACCGACGCGGCCTGTCGTTGATCTGAAAGTGCTGGAATTCGTGCAGCGACAGACTTTCGCGCCGGATGATTTCGTGCTCTTGGATGATGGCGTGTGCGGCTCAATCCGCAACTGGTGCAGAATGTGGTGCGCGCGATCAATTTTTCAACGAACGTGCAAAAATCTGTCGTGCGGTTTGTTCGATCGTTGAATTAACCTGACTCCATCGATCACGGCGAAACTCCCATGCGGACATTCCCAATGATCTGGTCTTCGGTGTATCGGCTCCGCTTTATCGTCGGTCTCCAGCCGAAGCAGGTACTTGAGCGGAGCACACCATTTGTCCCCGTGTCTACATCGTCGTCAACGCGCCGACGAACACGACGGGACCGGTCGGTTGTTTGGTTGACGAGCCTCCTGGCGGTTCGACGCTGATCGCGAGCGTGGCGCCGCTGCGCACGGCTGGCGGCACGACAGAGAGCCGCAATATGCCATCGGCGGGAATGACCCCGAGCGCCTGCGGTTGGACGGCACCCGGCGCGATCGCCCAGAGCTCGAAGGCGCGACCGTTGGGCGGGCGTTCGTCGACGATAGGGCTGATTATCAGGCCGTCGCGCCCGACCATCGCCAGCCAATTCGGCTGGTTCTGCTGCGGCGCGTGGAGAACCGCGACAAACCGAGAGGCCGGCGGGATCGGCGCGAGGGCAATATAGAGCGCGAGCAAGGCGGCGATTGCTGCGCAAGCAGCCGTCGCCCACCGCCAGGGCGTCGGCCGGTTCCACAGCGGTAATGCCGCGCCACGTTGCGCAGCGCCGCCGAGGCGGGATGCGATCGCGTCCCAGGTGCCAGCAGGAGGTTCCGCGGGTGATGCCAGCGCCGCGAGCGGATGAAGATGCGTTTCCCAGAACGCGACGGCACGGCGCAACTCGGCGTTGGTCGCGAGCGCGGTTTTGACCTCTCGCCTGTCCGACGGTTCGAGCACGCCGAGAACGTACTCGCCGGCCAGGGCATGAATTTCGTCGCGCGTTTCCGGGATCATGATTCGAGGCAGCTCCGCAGCGCGAGCAGGCCGCGCCGCACCCAGCTCTTTACGGTGCCGATCGGCGCCGCGAGGCGCGCCGCGATGTCGGAATGGGAAAATCCGTCGACGAAAGCCAGCAGCACGCATCGTCGCTGGTTATCGTCGAGCGCGCCCAGGCAGCGCCACAAGGCAACCGCACTAGCTTCGGCGTCGATGCCCTCGATCACGTCTGGCTCGAATGACTGCTCACCCAGCGCCGGATCGTCGGAAAGCACCTCGCGCCCATATTTGCGCACCGCGTCGAGAGCGCGGAAGCGGACGATGCCGGTGAGCCAAGCCGCCGCCGCGCCGCGTTCCGCCGAATACGTCCACGCGTTCTGCCAAACCTGAAGGAATGCTTCCTGCAACACCTCGGCGGCGATCTCCGGCCGACGCACGATGCGGAGCGCGGCGCCGTAGAGCCGGCGCGATTCGAGGTCGTAAAGCTGCCTCAAAGCCGCGTGGCTGCCCCGCCCGACAGCTTCGATCAGAATCGCGGCGGCGGACAGCGAAGCGGCTGGATCATCGGTCATGGCAGGATTGCAACCGCGGTGGGCCCATGGCTGAACCGCACGGTGCCGAGAAACCGCGCTTTTGTCTATCCCATGAGAAACGGCGCAATCCAAATGCACTTTATCCGCCTCCAGTTCCACGCCGCTATCATGTATTACGCGGCGTTGGCCGATCCGGATGCGGAATCTTTGCATCCGCTCGGGCGTCTGCTCCGTAGACCCTCGTACAAGCCGCGCCGGCGAAGGGCAGGCCGACGCCCGCGGACGAAACAGGGAGTACCCATGAACAGGATCAAGTTGGTCGGTGTCACGGCGCTCGTCGCGCTGGCCGTCGCCGGAACCGCCATCGCCGCCAGCGACCCGATGGTCGGCGGCGCGCCGATGTACGCCAGCAAGAACATCATCCAGAATGCCGTGGACTCGAAGGATCACACCACCCTCGTCGCCGCGGTCAAGGCCGGCGGGCTGGTCGACACGCTCGAGGGACCGGGTCCCTTTACCGTGTTTGCGCCGACCAACGAGGCCTTTGCGGCGCTGCCGGCGGGCACGGTCGATACGCTGCTGAAGCCAGAGAACAAGCCAACGCTCGATAAAATCCTCACCTACCACGTCGTTCCCGGCAAGCTCGATACGAAGGCGCTCGACAAGATGATCATGGACGGCGGCGGACGGGCTGAGCTCAAGACCGTCGAAGGCGGAACGCTCACCGTCACCGGCGCCGGCAGGCATTTGATGGTTACAGATGCCAAGGGCGACACCGCCAAGGTGACGATTCCCAACGTCTATCAGAGCAACGGCGTCATCATGGTCGTCAACAAGGTGTTGATGCCGAACTAGGCAGCTTCCTCCCTGAGCGGGTCGCCTCCCCCGGGCGCCCGCTCTTTTTTTCTAACGAAGCACCATCAAGCGGTCGACGAAGATGCCTGGCATGATGACAGTTTTAGGGTCGAGCGTGCCGGACTCGACGATCTCCCTTGCCCGCGTCACGGCAATGCGATGACCAACGATCGTCGAATCTATCACCATCGGCTATTGGGAAGACCGAGGCTATGAATGGTATGCGGGAATTTAGCGGACGCATCGAGATACGAATCCTGCAAGTCGTCGTCGCCATCGGCAGTCTGGTGCCGATTGCCGCCGGCGGTTCGGGTATGATCCTCGGGCCCAGATTTTTCGGCGTTCGCGTCGTTGCCTCAGCCGACCTCGATGGACATTTCCGCTATCTTTCCGGTCTACTATTGGGAATCGGAATTGCCTATCTATCGGCCGTGCCGAGAATTGAGAATCGGCGGCGGCGATTTCTTCTGCTCGCCGGGTTGGTTATTTTGGGCGGACTTGGCCGCCTGCTGTCTGTTCTAATGCACGGAGCGCCGTCACAGAGCACAATCTTCGCGCTCGCCATGGAGTTGGCGGTGACGCCCGCCATAACCCTTTGGCAGTTGCGCGTGACTCGATAAACGGTACTTTACGAATACGAGCAGTCTTCCACAGGTGCGCAAAAGGAAACCGATTTGAGCAACTTTGCGCGATCCGTTGAAATGAATCCCGGGCACGTGCCCCGTTCAGAAATCTCGAACCTGACGTGATCGGTGTTGTCAGAACCGTTCAAGTCGGCGGCGATTGTTTCATCCCCCCCAAAAAATGGGGAGAGGGTTGCGAAGGGTTGGCGAGCCCTGAGTTTGTCGAAGGGCGAGCCTTACCCGAAGCTGGGTGAGGGGGTCTGCTCACGGATCGATGGCGGCGGCCTTGCCTTCGAGCACCTTGTAGATCTCGCCGCCGGAATTGCGGAAATCGGCCGACTTCTCGGCCATGCCCCGCTCGGCGTAGTCGCGGACCTCCTGCGAAATCTTCATCGAGCAGAACTTGGGCCCGCACATCGAGCAGAAATGCGCCAGCTTGGCGCCGTCGGCCGGCAGCGTCTGGTCATGGAACTGCTCGGCGGTCTCGGGATCGAGCGACAGATTGAACTGGTCGCGCCAGCGGAACTCGAAGCGGGCGCGCGATAGCGCGTCGTCGCGCTCGCGCGCGCCGGGATGGCCCTTGGCCATGTCGGCGGCGTGCGCCGCGATCTTGTAGGCGATGACGCCCGTCTTGACGTCGTCGCGATCGGGCAATCCCAGATGCTCCTTCGGCGTGACATAGCAAAGCATCGCGGTGCCAAACCAGCCGATCATCGCCGCGCCGATCGCCGAGGTGATGTGGTCGTAGCCCGGCGCGACGTCCGTCACCAGGGGCCCCAGCGTATAGAACGGCGCCTCGGCGCAATGCTCGAGCTGAAGGTCCATGTTCTCCTTGACCATGTGCATCGGCACATGACCCGGCCCCTCGATCATCACCTGGACGTCGTGCTTCCAGGCGATCCGGGTCAGCTCGCCCAGCGTCTTGAGCTCGGCGAATTGCGCCTCGTCGTTGGCGTCGGCGGTCGAGCCCGGGCGCAATCCGTCGCCGAGCGAGAAGCTGACGTCGTAAGCGCGCATGATCTCGCAAATCTCCGCGAAGCGCGTGTAGAGGAAATTCTCCCGGTGATGCGCTAGGCACCACTTGGCCATGATCGAGCCGCCGCGCGAGACGATGCCGGTGACTCGCTTTGCCGTCAGCGGAATGAAAGGCAGCCGCACGCCGGCATGGATGGTGAAATAGTCGACGCCCTGTTCGGCCTGCTCGATCAGCGTGTCGCGGAAGATTTCCCAGGTGAGCTCTTCCGCCGCGCCGTCGACTTTCTCCAGCGCCTGGTAGATCGGCACGGTGCCGATCGGCACCGGCGAATTGCGCACGATCCACTCGCGGATGTTGTGGATATGCTTGCCCGTGGACAAGTCCATGACCGTGTCGGCACCCCAGCGGATCGCCCAGACCAGCTTGTCGACCTCTTCGGCTACCGACGAGGTGACGATCGAGTTGCCGATGTTGGCGTTGATCTTCACCAGGAAGTTGCGGCCGATGATCATCGGCTCGCTTTCGGGGTGGTTGAGGTTGGCCGGAATGATGGCGCGGCCGCGGGCGACCTCGTCGCGCACGAATTCCGGCGTCACATGAGCCGGGATCGCGGCGCCG
Organism: Allostellaceae bacterium; assembly: GCA_050729835.1. GTDB lineage: Bacteria > Pseudomonadota > Alphaproteobacteria > ATCC43930 > CGMCC-115725 > REEB95. The sequence continues at coordinate 21,601 of JBOHLS010000020.1, forward strand.
AAGCTGTCGCCGCGATACTTCGCCTCGGCGGCGCGGGCGCGGCCGAGATTCTCGCGGATGGCGATGTATTCCATCTCCGGCGTGATGATGCCGGCGCGGGCATAGGTGAGCTGCGTTGCCGCCTTGCCAGGCTTGGCGCGCAGCGGCCGGCGGCCGGCGCGATCGAAGACCGGTACGGCGCTGGTCTCGCCGGATTTAAGGCCGTTGTCCTCCGGCCGCACGGCGCGACCGGGCTGCTCCTCGACGTCGCCGCGGGCGCGAATCCAGGCATCGCGCAACGGCGCCAGGCCGAGGCGGATGTCGATGGCAACCGCCGGATCGGTATAAGGCCCCGACGGATCGTAGACGCGTACCGGCGGCTCGTTGGCCGCTTGCGTCAGGTCGATCTCGCGCATCGCGACGCGCAAGCCCGAATGACGCGCGCCGGACACATGGACCTTGCGCGACGCCGGCAGCGATCCGGTCGAGACCTTGAAGTCCTGGCTCAGTGTGCCTTCCGGCATGGGGTCGCCTCCTTCGCGCGCTAAGTTGCGGGACCGGTCGGCGGAGGGACGCGTGAGCGAGTTCCTGTCCCTACGCCGGTACGATCCGGATCAGGTTCAAAGGGTTCCCGCGCCGTCTCGCGGTGTCTCAGCCCCTGTCGGCGGGGCTCCCCTTGGAATCGCCTGTAGTATTTGGACGGTCCGGCGGCCGCGTCAAGCCGCAAATCCCGGATGCTGGCGTCCGCAACCGCCGAAGCTATACTCCGGCTCGGCCGCATCGTCGGCAGGGGATTGGGCAGATTGATCCGCGTCCGGCACGTCATCGCTCTCGTCACCCTGGCGCTCGCCGGGTGCAGCAACTTCGCGCCGTACGAAACCCAAACGCCGAATCTGGGCCCGAACGACCAGCGGCGGGAGACCACCCAGGAGATGGTCACGGCCGCCGGCGCCAACCCGGCCGACGCGCCGGTCTCGGTCTGCTACAGCCGGCTGGCATCGACGCCGGATCAGGTCAAGGCCGTCGCCGCCAGCGAATGCGGCAAGGGCGCGACGCCAGTGCTGGTCGACCAGGGCATGGACCTCACCGCGTGCTCGCTTTTGATCCCGGTCCGCGCCACCTTCAGCTGCGCCGCCCACTGACGGGCCTGCGCCCACGGTGTCACACCTAACGTCGATGTGATCAATCGAGCCAACCGGCCCGGTATTATGCTTCGAGCAAGACCGCGCCGAATGAGCCGCCAATAACGCTTGGGGGAACACCGCCATGACGCAAGAGATCGTCGACCGCAATCGCCTGATCTTTCCGGGGCTCACCGGACTCTACGAGACGTTTTCGCCGGCTTCGTATTCGTTCATGCGCTTCGCCGCCGGCGCGGTGCTGGTGCCGCACGGCATCCAGAAACTGATGAACTTCAGCTGGAATTCATTATCGCCCTACATCGAGAAGGTCATGGGCGTGCCCTACCCGATGGAATGGGCATACCTTGCGGTGTTCGCCGAATCGGTGGCCGCGTTTTGCCTGGCGATCGGCTTGTTCACGCGCCTCGCCGCGTTGATCCTGCTGATCCACATGGGCGTGATCATCGTCTGGTTCCAATGGCATTTCGGCTATTTCTGGACCAACAAGGGTATCGAATACGCGCTGCTGTGGTGGCTGCTGTTCCTGGCGATCTTCTTCCACGGCGGCGGGCGCTATTCGGTCGACCGCCTGCTCGGTAAGGAATTCTAGGCGGGGCGCGCGGCACAGCCGCGTCCGTGAGGCGACAAATCGCCGACAATTTTACTCAAATCAGCGTACGAAACCGGGGGAAACTGCCGCGTTTTGTCGGATTAGGCGCCGACGATCCTTGGGCACCGCGGCGCCGGCGGCGGCGACTTTTAAGCATGACTTAACAACGAACCGGGACAATGGCCGCGTCCCACTGGATCCACTGGAGAACCGAGACCATGAAGACCCTCACCAAGCTATTCCGCGACGAGGCGGGCGCAACGGCCATCGAGTACGGCCTGATCGCTGCGCTCATCGCGGTCGTCATCGTCACGGCGGTGACCACCATCGGCACCAACCTGACCACGACCTTCAACAAGGTTGCCAACAACCTGTAATTCCGCCTTCGTATAAGCGCTTATACGGAAACCTCCGGCCAAAGGCCGGGGGTTTTTGCTTGGCCGGAATTCGCCGGCAGGCGGTTGTTAGGGCCTGATCGGTTGAGATCGAATCACGCCCCCTCAGCCTTCCCTCTCCCCCAACTGGGGGGAGAGGGTTGCTTTGGGTTGGCGAGCGCAGCGAGCCTTACCCAAAGCTGGGTGAGGGGGTCATGGCGATCCAGGCAAATTCACATGTTCTGGATGGCTTCGCTCCCGTCGGTCGCTCGCCATGACAATTAATATCAGTCGACCAAGGAATACCCCCTACGCCCGGCGCACGGTTTCGGCCGACTGGCCGAACAACACCTTGCGCGCCTCGGGGCTGGTGTTGGGGACCGCCTGGCTGCGATAGATTTCGCCTTTCGCGTAGGCGCGCTGCACCGCCGGCCGCGCCTTGATCGCCTCGAACCAGCGCTTCAGATTGGGATAATCCTCGAGTTTCTGGCCCTGGCGCTCGTAGGGCACGACCCAGGGATACGAGGCCATGTCGGCGATCGAATAGGCGCCGGCGAGGAACTCGCCGTGCTTGAGCTGATTGTCCATCACGGCATAGAGCCGGCTGGTTTCCTTAACGTAGCGCTCGATCGCGTAGGGCAGCTTTTCCGGCGCGTATTGGCTGAAATGATGGTTCTGCCCGGCCATCGGCCCGAGTCCACCGACCTGCCAGAACAGCCATTGCAGCGTGTCGAAGCGGCCGCGCAGATCCTTGGCCATGAACCTGCCGGTCTTCTCCGCGAGATAGGCCAGGATGGCGCCGGATTCGAAAATGCTGACCGGCTTGCCCTTGTCCGCCGGCTCGTCGTCGACGATCGCCGGCATGCGATTGTTGGGCGAGAGCTTGAGGAACTCGGGCTTGAACTGATCGCCTTTCGAGATGTTGACCGGCACGATCCGGTACGGCACCCCGGCTTCCTCGAGGAAGATGGTGATTTTGTGCCCGTTCGGCGTCGGCCAGTAATGCAGTTCGATCACGTCGCCTCTCCTTCGCGCAGCGCGGATGAACCGGCACTATGAGACGCGGCCGGCGCGGGCGGCAAGGTGCCTAGGAAAGACCCAGCCCTGCAACGAGCGCAGACGTGACACCGCGCGGATCGGCAGCCGCCATGACCGCGCCCATGACCGCGACGCCGGCCGCACCGGCGGCGACGCAGGCGGCGGCGCTCCGGCCGTCGACGCCGCCTAGCGCCAGCACCGGGAGCAGCGACTTCGCCGCCAGGTCGGCAAGCTCGTCGAGGCCGAGCGCCGGCCCATAGCCCGGCTTAGACGGGCTCTCGAAGATCGGGCTCAAGGTGACGTAATCGGCGCCTTCGGTCTCGGCGCGGGCGATGTCTGCGTAATCGTGCGCCGACAGGCCGATCAAGACACCACCACCCAGCGTTTGACGCGCCGCCGAAGGCGAACCGCCGGCCGGCAGATGCACGCCGCCGGCGCCGGAAGCGCGCGCCGCGGCGAGGTCTTCGTGCACCGTGACGCAAGCGCCGTATTGCGCGCCGAGCGGCACGAGCACCCGCAACAGCGCGATGCGCTCGTCGGGTGGCAGGTCTTTCTCGCGAAGACTCAACCAACGACACCCGCCGGCAAAGCAGGCCTCGGCGATTTCGAGAAGCGGGCGACGCGCAGCGCGCCGGTCGGTGATCACCAGCAGCGGTGGACGCGGCAGCTTCACCCGCCGACCAGGCCGAGCTGCGGGCTCGACGGCTCCGCCTGGGTGCGCTTCGGAATCCGACCGGCGAGCCGGGCGTCTCGGCCGGCGGCGACGGCGGCGCGCATCGCCGCCGCCATGCGGCGCGGATCGCGCGCCTTGGCGATGGCGGTGTTGAGCAGCACGCCGTCGCAGCCGAGCTCCATCGCCAACGCCGCGTCCGACGCGGTGCCTATACCAGCATCGAGAATCACGGGAACCGGGCTGGTGGCGACGATGCGCTCGATGGCATAGGGATTGACGATGCCGAGGCCGCTGCCGATCGGCGAGCCCAGCGGCATGACCGCCGCCGCGCCGGCATCAGCCAGCTTGCGGCAGGTGACGGGATCCTCGTTGCAATAGGGCAGCACGGTGAAGCTGGCTTTCACCAGCTCCTCGGTCGCGCGCAAAAGCTGCTCGACGTCGGGATATTGGGTTTCGCGGTCGCCAATCAATTCGAGCTTGACCCAGTTCGTGTCGAGCGCCTCGCGGCCGAGCTCGGCGGTCAGCACCGCGTCCTTGACCGTCATGCAGCCGGCGGTATTGGGCAGGAGGGCGTATTTTTCATCGAGAATATCGACCAGGCTTTCGGCATAGCCTTCGAGGCTGATGCGGCGGATGGCGACCGTGACCAGCGCGGGTTGAGCCGCCGCCAGCGCATCGAGCAGTGCCTGCTGGTTGGGATAGCCGCCCGAGCCCATCAGCAGCCGCGAGGCAAAGCTCTTGCCGGCGATGGTCAGCAGGTCGGCGGGCTGGTTCGCGGTCGCGGTGTCCATCTCAGCCGCCACCGAACGGCTTGACGATCTCGATGGCGTCGCCTGGCGCGAGCGCCACCTCGCCCCAGCGCCGCGCCGGCACCACCGCGCCGTTGAGTGCGACGGCGACGCCGCGCGGCCTCTCGATCCCGCGGGCGCGCAACAGCTCGGCGACGGTTGCCGCCGCGAGATTCTCGTCGCGGCCGTTGACGCGGATGGTCGCGGTCATTGGCGTCCCCACGGGCAACGGAGGTCATGCGGCGCCGTGTATTCGGTCATGCGCGCACCTTCGGCGCGAAACGCGACGGCGCAAAAGTCGTCAGCGCCGCATCGATCGCGTCCGACAGCAGATAGCCCGCGATCAGCTCGGCCGTCACCGGCGTCAGCAGGATGCCGTTGCGATAGTGGCCGGTGGCATGGACGAGGCCGGCGATATTGCTCGGCCCGAGTAGCGGCGCGTCGTCGCGCGAGCCCGGCCGGAATCCGACCCACATTTCCTCGATCGGCAATTCCTCGACGCCGGGCAGCGCGCGCCAGGCGCCTTCGAGCAGCGCGAACACGCCGCCGGCGGTGAGATCGCCGTTGAATCCCTTTTCCTCGACCGTGCCACCGACGAGCAGCCGGCCGTCGCACCGCGGCACGAGATAAGCGCGCGGAGCCCAGACGACATGGCGCAGCAAGGGCGCGGCCGGATCCATCTTGAGCGCGAGCATCTGGCCTTTGACCGGCCGCACCGGTGCGCGCGCCTCGGCCGGCAAGCCGGCGATCTCGCCCGACCACGCGCCCGCCGCCAGCACCACGGTCTCTGCGGCGATGCGCTCGTCGCCGACGACCAGGCCGGTGACGCGGTCGTACGACGTTTCAATCGCCGAGACCGGCGCATGTTCGCGCAGCGTGCCGCCGGCGGCGAGGAAGGCGCGCTTCAACGCGCGCACCAGCTTGCGGTTGTCGGTTTGATGATCGCCGGGGCTGTAGACCGCGGCGGCCAGCGACGGGTTGAGGCGCGGCTCGCGCGCCAGCGCCTCGCGCGGCGACAGCCACTCGAGCGCGATGCCGTGCTCGCGCTGGAAATCGTAGGTGAAGCGGAGCTGGGCCGCGTCGTCGCGCGTCATCGCGATCATTAGCGTGCCTTCGCGGCGCAGATCGACCGCGAGGCCCGAGGCCTGTTCGAGCTCGGCGGCGAAGTCCGGCCACAGCGCCAGGCTGCGCCGGTTGAGCGAAGCGAGATCTCCTTCGCCCGGCTCGGTCTCGACGCCAGCAGCGAGCATCCCCGCCGCCGCCCAGGACGCGCCGTGCCCGGCCTCGCCGCGCTCATAGATCGTCACGGCCGCGCCGCGTTGCGCCAGGCGCCAGCCGATGGCGAGGCCGATGGCGCCGCCGCCGATAATGGCGACGGAAGCGGACGAGGATTTACGGGCGGTTTGGTGGAGGATCGCGGGCTCCCTTCGCTGGCATGACCCAGACAGGTTCCGTGGGTGTGATCTCAGCCGGCGCAATGCCGGCACCCCAGCCACTGTGGAATCTGTGCCCACCCGGCAAGACTGGCAAGGGGTTTTTGGTCGCGTCTCAGACCGCGCCGGCGATGAAATTGACGGCCAGGGCCAGGATCACGGCATTGAAGAAGAACGCGAGGACGCCGTGGCCGAGCGTCATCCGCCGCATGTGGCGCGAGGTCACCTGCACGTCCGAGACCTGGCAGGTCATGCCGACGACGAACGAGAAATAGAGGAAATCCCAGAAATCGGGCGTGCCTTCCTCGGGAAATTTGAGGCCGCCGCGATCCTGCTCGCCTTTCTCCAGCGGGTTGTCGCCGTAATAGAGATGCGCGTAATGCAGCGCGAAGATGGTGTGGGTCAGAGTCCACGACGCCACTACGGCGAGACCGGCAACCAGGATGCGCGGCGCGGTCGTCATACCGCCGTTCGCCTTCTGCTCAAGCATGAAGCCGAGCGCGAACAGGCTGACCACCGCAGCAACCACTACGACGGAAAAAATCACCGGCCGGAATGGATCCTGCTTGCGGGCGCGGGCGCGCATATGGTCGGGCGTCGCCTTGTTGACCATGAACGCGGTGACGGCGAGAAAGAAGGTCACGCCGACGATCCAGCCGACCGCGAGCGAAAACGGGAACGGCAGGCGGTCCCACATCGCCCAGGACAGCACCGCGCCAATCGCCAGCGCGATCAGCAGCCGCTCGTTGGGACCGATGACGGCGGCGGCAACGGCGGCGGGACGGGTTTTGCGGGTCAAGGGAGCACTCCAGCGGTTCGATCTAGAGATGCCGAAAACGCGCCGGCGAAACCAGCGAATTCTTGCCAACGAGTCGCGCCACCGTCATGGCCGGCCGCCGCGGCGCCGGATCGCCTCGACTTGGCGCCAGCCGGCCTCGGCCATGGCGCGGGCACGCGCGCCGGATTCACGCGCGCGCGCGTTGGCGGCGGTGCCCTCGACGACGCGGCCCATGATGCCCTGGAGGATCGCCGCCAGCCGGAACATGTTGTAGGCGATGTAGAAATCCCAATGGGCGAGCGTCTCGCGGCCGGTGCGTCGGCCATAGCGCGCGACATAGTCGGCCTCGTCCGGGATGCCGAGCGCCGCCAAATCCTGGCCGAGCAGACCGCGATAGGTTTCGGGACCGAGTCGCCAGGCCATCGCGTGATAGGCGAAGTCGCCGACCGGATCGCCGAGCGTCGACAGCTCCCAATCGAGCACCGCCAGCACGCGCGGCGCGGCGCGATCGAAGATCAGATTGTCGATGCGGAAATCGCCGTGGACGATCGCCGTCGCCGTGTCGTCGGGCGCGTGCGCCGGCAGCCAGGCGATGAGGTTATCCATGGCGACGATGCGCTCGGTCTCCGAGGCGCGATACTGCTTCGTCCAGCGCTCAATCTGCCGCTTGACGTAGCCGCCCGGCCGGCCGAAATCGCCGAGACCGAGCGCGGCGCAATCGACGCGATGCAGCCGCGCGATCGTCTCGTTCATCGCGTCGTAGATTGCGCCGCGCTCCGCCGGCGCCATGCCGGGAAGCGCCGGATCCCAGAAGATACGGCCGTCGACGCAGTCCATGACGTAGAACGCGGTGCCGACGACGCTGTCGTCGAGGCAGAGCGCATGCGCGCGCGGCACCGGAAAGCCGATTGTCGCCAGTGCACTGACCACGCGGAATTCGCGGTCGACCGCGTGCGCCGACGGCAGCAGCTTGCCGGGCGGCTTGCGCCGCAGCACATAGCGCCGGCCGCCGGCTTCGATGCGATAGGTCGGATTGGACTGGCCGCCCTTGAACTGCTCGATGGTGGGCGTGCCGAAAAAGCCTTCGACGTTGGCGCGCAGCCAGCCGGTCAGGCGCGCAACGTCCACGCGGTGCGCCGGCAGGACCGCCATCGTACCGGTGAAATCTTCGGCCTCGCCCATTCGCGCCCGTTCTGCAATCTTGTGCGCCCGTGGGGAGGGTGCCCATGCCGCGACGGCGAGGCAAGAGGCTGACGGTCGGCATCGCCGGCCTGGGCGCGATCGGCATGGCCGTCGCCCAGCGGCTGGCGGCCGGCATTCCCGGCCTCGAGCTGGCGGCGGTTGCGGCGCGCGACCCGAAGGCGGCGGCAGCGCGACTTAAGGCGGCGGGCATCAAGGCAGCCGTCGTCACCTTGCCGGAACTCGCGCGCCGCGCCGCGGTCGTCGTCGAGGGCCTGCCGGCATCGCAATTCCGCGCCGTCGCCGAGCCGGCGATCAAACGGCGGCGCATCTTCATGCCGCTCTCGGTCGGCGCGTTGCTGGAAAATTTGGACCTAGTGGCGCGGGCGCAGAAAACCGGCGCGCGCATCATCGTGCCGACCGGTGCGCTGATCGGCTTCGACGCCGTGCGCGCCGCCGCCGAAGGCGAGATCCGCAGCGTCCGCATAGTGACGCGCAAGCCGCCGGCCGGGCTTGAAGGCGCGCCTTATCTCGTCGCCCGCGGCATCTCGGTCGTGGGGCTGACGGCGCCGAAGAAAGTCTTCGAGGGCAGCGCGCGCGACGGCGCTGCGGGATTCCCGGCCAACGTCAACGTCGCGGCGGCGCTGTCGCTGGCCGGTATCGGGCCGGACCGCACCACGCTCGAAATCTGGGCCGACCCCGGCTTGACGCGCAACACGCATACCATCGAGGTCGATGCTGACAGTGCGCGGTTCTCGATGAAGATCGAGAACGTGCCGTCGGACAATCCCAAGACCGGACGGATCACCGCCTTGAGCGTGATCGCCTGCCTCAAGGGACTGGTCGAGACGCGGCGAGTGGGGAGCTAGGGGCCCACGCATGACGTCATCGCGAGCTGCGCAGCCGCGAATCGATCCAGACGTTCGCTAACTGGATTGCTTCGCGCCCGCGGGGCGCTCGCAATGACGAATCAATTGAGAGCTACTTCTTCTCGTCCTTGGGCACCAGCTTGAGCGACGCCGAGTTGACGCAATAGCGCAGGCCGGTCGGCTTCGGCCCGTCGGGAAAGATGTGGCCGAGATGCGCATCGCACTTGGCGCACATCACCTCGGTGCGGTGCATGAAGTAGCTGTTGTCGTCGGCGGTCTTGACCGCGTCCTTATTCGTCGGCTGATAGAAGCTGGGCCAGCCCGAGCCGGATTCGAACTTGGTGTCGGACGCAAACAGCTTCTCGCCGCAGCAGACGCAGACATAGGTGCCGGGCACGTGGGTGTCCCAGTACTGGCCGGTGAAGGCTCGCTCGGTGCCCTTTTTGCGCACGATGCGATACTGCTCGGGCGTGAGCTGAGCCTGCCAGTCGGCGTCGGTCTTGCCGGCCGCCTTGTCCGTCTTGGTGCTCGCGTCACCCATGGTGCCCTGGCCTATTGCTGGTTCAGCCGGATACTTGGTGCGCAGTTGCGCCCGCCGCTAGTGGCGCAGGCCTGCTGCCGGTTCCAATCATAGAACGCGAACAGCAGCTGCGACACCAAGATCACGGCGATGACCGCGGCGACGATGGCTAAGAGCGCCCGGGTGTTCATGCGCCACGAGTATGCGGGCGGCCCGCGGCGGCGGCAAGTGCGGCTCTCGCGGCCGCCGGCTTTGCGCTATGATCGACGCATGACGGCCACCCAGCTCGCCGCCGAAAGCGGTACGCCGCAGCTCATCCCCTGGAAGAACCTGCGCTGGGTCGCCCTGGCGCTGGCGGTGATGGTCGCCGCCATCGTCGCCGGCAACGCCTTCTTCCTCAACTTCGTCCATGTCATGTCGGGCGTGATGTGGACCGGCATCGACATCTTCATGGGCTTCGTCATCGGGCCGGTCCTGCGCCAGACCGACGTGCCGGCGCGGCGCGCCATCGCCGTACGGCTGATCCCGCGCATGCTGTTCCTGATGCCGACGCTCGCCATCGTCACCGGCACCGCCGGCTATTTCCTGGCCAGGCAGCTCGGCTTCCTCGACATGGAATATCCGGCGCATCTCTGGGTGGATGCCGCGCTGGTCATCATCGCCATCCTGACCATCCAGGGCCTTGGCATATTGATGCCGACCAACCTGATGGTCTGCCTCGAGATGCAGAAGCCGCAGCCCGACGGAGAGCGGATCAAGCGCCTGATGCGCCGCTACGTCCACCACACCGCGCTGCAAGGTGCAATGCAGATCGCGATCATCGTGGTGATGGCGAAATTCGTCACCGGGCTTTGAGCGCGCGTTTCGACCTTGCCGCGGCGGCGCGGGATCTGCCGGTTGCCGAAGCCCTGCCGGCGCTGACCGCGGCTCTAGCGACGCGCGGCGTCGCGGTGCTGGAGGCACCGCCCGGCGCCGGCAAGACGACGCTGGTGCCGCTGGCCTTGCTCGACGCGGCGTGGCTGGCGGGCAAGAAGCTCTTGATGCTGGAGCCGCGGCGGCTAGCGACGCGCGCAGCGGCGCGGCGCATGGCAAGCCTGCTCGGCGAGAGCGCCGGCGAGACCGTGGGCTTCCGCACCCGGCTCGAAACCCGCATCGGACTCAAGACGCGCATTGAGGTTCTGACCGAAGGCATTTTGCCGCGAATGATCGAGGACGATCCCGCGCTCGACGGCGTCTGCGGCCTGATCTTCGACGAGTTCCACGAACGCAGCCTCGAAGCCGATCTGGGATTGGCGCTGGCGCTGGAGACGCGGCGGCATCTGCGGCCCGACCTGCGGCTCCTGGCGATGTCGGCGACACTCGACGGCGGCAGGGTCGCAGCACTACTCGGCGATGCGCCGACGATCAAGAGCGAAGGCAAGATGTTCCCGGTCGAAATCCGCAATTTGGATCGTCCCGTACCCAAGCGTTTCGAAGCCGCGGTGGCGGCAACGGTGCGGCGCGCGCTCGCCGACGATAGCGGCAGCGTGCTGGTGTTCCTGCCAGGCGGCGCCGAAATCCGCCGTGTCGCGCGCTTGCTCGAAGACGGGGAATTGTCGGGCGGCGTCGGCGTCGCGCCGCTCTACGGCGACCTGCCGCCGGCGGCACAGGACGAGGCGATCCGGCCGGCGCCGGCGGGAAAGCGCAAGGTGGTGCTGGCGACCGCGATCGCCGAGACCAGCCTGACCATCGAGGGCATTCGCGTGGTGATCGACGGTGGGCTGATGCGCGCGCCGCGCTACGACCCAGCGAGCGGCATGACGCGGCTGACGACGCTGAGGGTCTCGCGCGCCTCGGCCACGCAGCGCAGCGGCCGCGCCGGAAGGCTCGAGCCCGGCGTGGCCTATCGCCTGTGGCCGGCGCGCGAGGAAACCCAGCTCGCGCCCTACAACGCGCCGGAGATTCTCCAGGCCGATCTCGCGCCCCTCGCTCTCGCGCTGGCGCAATGGGGCGCGGCCGAACCGCGCGAGCTGGCGTTCCTCGATCCGCCGCCCGAGGCCGCCTATGCCGAGGCGCAGAATCTGCTGCGCGACCTCGGCGCGCTCGATGCGGCGAACAAGATCACGGCGCATGGCAAGGCGATGGCCGGGCTGGGCCTGCATCCGCGCCTGGCGCACATGGTGTTGCGGGGGAAAGAACGAGGGAGCGGCGATCTCGCCTGCGCGAGCGCGGCGCTGCTGATGGAGCGTGACGTGCTGCGCGCCGCGCCCAATGCGCGCGACGCCGATTTCCGCCTGCGCGTCGAGCTGATGAACGAGCGCGGCGCGGCCAGGCAGGTGCCGCCGGGAATGACGCTCGACCGCGGCGGGCTCGACCGCGCGCGCGACGCGGCGCGGCAGATGCGTCAGCGCCTCGGCATTCGCGGCGAGAATTTCGACGCGCGCGAGACCGGGCGGCTGCTGGCCCTCGCCTATCCCGATCGCGTGGCGCAGAAGCGGCCGGGTGTTACGGGCCAGTTCCTGCTCGCCAACGGCAAAGGCGCGGAACTGCCAGCGGGCGATCCGCTGGCCAGTGCGGAATTTCTTGCCGCGGCCGATCTCGACCTGCCTTCGCCGGAGCGAAGCCGCCCCGGCTTCGCGCAGGCAGGTGGCGCGCAGCTCAACGCGCGGATTTTCCTCGCCGCCAAGCTGACGCGCGAGGAGATCGAGGAGGATTTCGGAGATTCGATCGCGACCGCGGACGCGATCGCCTGGGATGCGCGCGCCGAGGCGGTGCTGGCACGGCGGCGCGCGACGCTGGGTGCGCTGGTGCTAGCGGACAAGCCGCTGGCCAAGCCCGATCCGGCGCGCGTGGCGGCGGCGATGGCGGAGGGGATTCGCGCGCTCGGGATCGGCGCGCTGCCGTGGGACAAGGATACCGAGAATTTGCGCGCGCGCGTCGTGTTCCTGCGCCGGCTCGACGGCGACGCGTGGCCGGATTGGTCCGATGTCATGCTGCTGGCGAGCCTCGACGACTGGCTTACGCCTTATCTAACGGGTGTCACGCGCCGCGCGCAGCTTGCCGGCTTGGACCTGGCGGAAATTTTGGCGGCGCGGCTTTCATACGAGCAGCGCCGCGCGCTCGACCGCCTGGCGCCGACGCACGTCACCGCGCCGAGCGGCTCGCGCGTCGCCATCGACTATGCCGGCGCGACGCCGGTGCTGGCGGTGAAATTACAGGAGATGTTCGGTGCGCCGGCCAGCCCGGCGGTGGCCGACGGCAGGATAAAACTTCTCATTCACCTGCTGTCGCCGGCGGGCCGGCCGCTCGCCGTAACGCAGGACCTCGCCGGCTTCTGGCGCAACACCTATCCGCAAGTGCGCGGCGAGATGCGTGGCCGCTATCCGAGACATCCGTGGCCCGACGACCCGCTTGCCGCGGCGCCGACCAAGCGGACGAAGCGGCGATAATCCGAGGCACGCGGGCACAGGCGCACTATCAAGAAATGGCTGTGCAACGGATCGCTGTCGGGCAACCCGAAGCGGATTGGGTCCAGGCAGACCCGAATACCCGCATGCCGACACGATGAGAGGTCTGCAAGGCCGCTGGTCCGCGCTTGCGCGCGGCAGGCACGCGAGTTGCGAACGTGACGCTACCTAGCAGCCATCGCTAACCTTCGCCATCGAGGGGAATCGCGATGGCCGAGGCGCAGGCGCAAACCGGTCGGACCAAGATCCATTACGGCTGGGTCGTGGTCGGCATGAGCTTCGTCACGCTGACGGTGGCGGCGGGCATGCGCTCGACGCCCACCGTGCTGATCGTGCCGCTGGAGCACGAATTCGGCTGGAGCCGGGCGATGATCTCGCTGGCGATCGCGCTCCAGCTTTTCCTTTATGGCCTGGTCGGGCCGTTCTCGGCCGGTTGCATCGACCGCTTCGGCCTGCGCAAGACGCTGGTCGGTGCGCTGCTGCTGACGCTGATCGGCATCGGCTTCACGCCGTTCATCAAGGCATCGTGGAATTTATGGCCGCTGTGGGGCCTGGCGCTCGTCAGCGGCACCGGCGGCGCGGCGATGGTGATGGCAGCGATGGTCGCCAATCGCTGGTTCGTGGCGCGCCGCGGCGTGGTGATGGGGTTCCTCACCGGCAGCACGGCAGCCGGGCAGCTCATCTTCCTGCCGCTGCTCGCCAACATCGTCACCCATCTCGGCTGGCGTGACGCGGTGTTCGTCGGCAGCGTCGCGGTGATCGCGACGATCCCGCTCGCGTGGCTATTGATGCGCGACCATCCGTCCGACATGGGCCTGCGCGCCTATGGCGCGGCGGCGGACGCGCCGCAGGCGATGCCGGCGCGAGTCAATCCGTTCGCGGCGGCGATGGCGGGGCTTGGCCTCGGTATCGGCCATCGCGATTTCTGGCTGCTGTCGGGCGGGTTCTTCGTCTGCGGCGCCAGTACCATCGGCCTGATCGGCACGCATTTCATTCCCGCCTGCATCGACCACGGCATTCCCGAGACAACGGCGGCTGGCCTCATCGCCTTCATGGGCGTGTTCAATTTTGTCGGCACGACGGCGTCGGGCTGGCTCACCGACCGCTTCGACAGCCGTTACCTTCTGTTCTGGTATTACGCGCTGCGCGGCGTGTCGCTTCTGTTCCTGCCCTATGCGTTCGATTTGTCGTTCTGGGGCCTGACGCTGTTCGGCATCTTCTACGGTCTCGACTGGATCGCCACCGTGCCGCCGACGGTGCGGCTTGTCGCCAACGCCTTCGGCACGCAGAACGTCGGCATGATGTATGGCTGGATCATGGCGATGCACCAGGTGGGATCCGCGGCGGCGGCCTATGGCGCCGGGCTGCTGCACACCGACATCGGCAGCTACAACGACGCGTTCCTCGGCGCCGGCGGGCTGTGCATGATGGCGGCGCTGTTGAGCCTGCGCGTCGGTGTTGGCCACACGCCGCGCGCAAACCGGCCGATCCTCGTCACCGCCGAGACCTGAGCACGGTACGCGGCAAAACCCCGCGTATCGATTGACCTCATCCTGAGGAGGCCCGAAGGGCCGTCTCGAAGGGCGAGGCAAGTTCAACCGGTCGCTATTCCACGGTCAGTTAAAGTTCCGCCGTCGGCTCGGCGCGCGCGAGATGGGCACGCAACGGGATTTCCGTCCAGGTCAGCGTCAAGGCCAGCGCCACCGCCATGACCGCCGCGCCGGCGGCAAATGCCCAATGGAAGCCGTGCGCCAGCGCGCCGGGCAGCGCCGCGCGCGCCGCCGGGGCGATCGCCGAGGCATCGGCGCCGCCGCGCAGCAGCGCGTTCGCCATGCCGGCGGCGCCGGCCTGCGCCAGGCGGGCGTCGAGCGCGGCCAGCAGGATCGCCCACAGGAAGGCCGCGCCGAACGATCCGCCGAGCGAGCGGAAGAAGGCGACGCTGGCGGTAGCGGCGCCGATGTCGCGCGCCTCGGCGGCGTTTTGCGCCGCGACCAAAGTCGCCGGCATGGCGCCGCCCATGCCGATGCCCAGCAGGCCGATGAAAATATCGACGAACCAGGCGGACGTCGCGCCGTCGGCGAAGGCCAGCGCGCCGAACGCCACCACGGCGAACGACAGTGTCAGCATCGGCGCTTTCTTGTAGCGGCCGCTGCGCCGCATCCATTGGCCGGTGGGATAGGCGCCGAGCACGGTGCCGCCCATCAGCGGAATCAGCAGCAGGCCGGTGTCGCCGGCGTCCTGGCCGAGAACCAGCTGGATGAAGACCGGCAGCAGCACGATGGCGCCAAACATGCCGGCGGAGACGACGAAGCCGATGAGGTTGGCGGTGAGGATGACCGGACTGACGAACAGGCGTGGCGGCAGCAGCGGATCGAGCGCGCGCAACTCCTGAAGCGCGAACAGCGCCAGCAGCAGGATGCCGGCGGCGGTCAGGCCGAGGATCGGCGGCGACAGCCAGGGGAACTCGACGCCGCCCCAGCTGGCGACCAGGAGTAGCGCGACGACGCCCGGAATCAGAATGGCCGCGCCCAAATAATCGATGCGCGGATAGCCGCCGTGCACCGGCAGGCGCTTCAGCGCGTTCCAGCACAGCACCAGGCCGAGCGCGCCGATCGGTAAATTGATCCAGAACACCCAGCGCCAGGAAAGATATTGGACGAAGACGCCGCCCAGGACCGGACCGCCGACGCTGGCCAGCGCCCAGATGCCGCTCATATAGACCTGGTAGCGGCCGCGCTCGCGCGGCGAGATGACGTCGGCGATGATCGCCTGCGCCATGCTGATCAGGCCGCCGCCGCCGATGCCTTGCAGCGCGCGGGCGGCGATGAGCTGGCCCATGCTTTGCGCCGAGGCGCAGAACGCTGACGCCGCGATGAAGACGAAGATGCCGACGATGATCAACCGGCGGCGGCCATAGAGATCGCTGAGCTTGCCGTAGATCGGCGTCGAGGCGGTGGAGGTCAGCAGATAGGCGGTGACGATCCACGACAGATGCTGGATACCGTTGAGATCGTCGGCGATCGCGGGCAGCGCCGTGACCACGACGGTCTGATCGAGCGCGGCGAGCAGCAGCCCGATGAGCGCGCCCGACAGGATACTGAGAATCTCGCGATGGCTGAATTGCGCCGGCGATGCCGCGCGCGTGGCCGACATGGCCATGGACTGCCCTCTCTTCGGGCAGAGGGTCTATCGCGGCGGCGGCGGCAAGTCACCAGCGAATCGGCAATGGCAGGGCTGCGCGGGGCCATCAGTGATCGTCGGCAACGCCCTTGAGCTTCTCGTAAGTCCGCAATCCCCCCATCCCCAGCATGCCGAACATGAGCTGCCAGAGCGGGTCGTCGAGCGCCGGCGGCCGCGGAAAGCCGTAGCCCGACCAGCTCGTCGCCCACACCGCCAACGGCACCAGCAGATACTGATAGGCGAGCGCGCCGCCGCAGCACCAGCCGATGAATGGCCGCCAGCCGGCGACGAACGGCGACGGGCTGGCCGCCTCGGCCGTGTCGATCTGGTCCTGCGCCGCATCCCAGCTCACCAGCGAGCTGCGCAGCTCGCTTTCGGCCTGGGCGCGCTGCGCCGGATCGGGGATGAACTTGTTGACGATGCCGAGGATGTTGCCGATGAGATCGGCGATGCCGAACATGGCATTCTCACAGAACGATGCTGATAAGCGCGACGACGAAGGCGCCGGCGGCGCCGGCGAGCGCGGATGCCAAATCCTGTTTGGCGGCGGTTTCGATGTCGGTCATGCGTGTGCTCCTTTTCATGGTGTTGACGGCCAGAAGAAAATGGGCGTCGTCATTGCGACACGGTGCGAAGCGGCGCGGAAGCAATCCAGAAAGACGCATCGGATTGCTTTGCGCCGTGCCGGCGCTCGCCATGACGAATGACGGCTTCGATCAGGAATAGGCGCGCGCCAGCCAGCCGGCGAGGAAGCGCTCGCGCCCGGGATCGCGCGCGGCGAGCGCCGCATCGGACGAGACGGCGCTCGCGGCACGCGAAATTCGTCGCCGGGACGATGCCGCAAAGCTGGATGATCGTGGCGAGATCCTGAATCTGCCGCGGGCTGGCCGCGAGCGCGGGCTAGGCGGCGGACTTTTCATGCGGAGATTGGCGGCTATATTATCCGCATATAACGCGGAGAATATACTTGCCTTTGCGGCGAATAGCTGCGATATTCTCCGCAAAGGATACGGAGATTGTCTACTTACGTCCATCAGCGGAAGAACTGGCCCCACTTTCGGTGGCAGGCGGAGGAACTCGCCAAAGCGCTTGCCGAAGCCCGCCATCGGCAGGGGCGCTTGATGGGCCGCATGGATGCACTAAATCCCCAACTCCGCGCCGAAGCTTCACTCGAGACCCTCACCGCGGAGGCCGTGAAATCGAGCGAGATCGAGGGCGAGAAACTGGACCAAGCGCAAGTCCGATCTTCGATCGCGCGCCGCCTCAAAATCGATATTAGCGAGGGCGTTCAGAACGAACGCCATGTGGAAGGCGTCGTGAAAATGATCCTCGATGCCACCATGAACTATGGCGAGCCCCTCACGAAGGACCGACTCTTCGGATGGCATGCCGCCCTGTTTCCAACAGGACACAGCGGCATGCGAAAGATCACGGTCGGCGCATGGCGCCCGCCCAAAGCCGATCCGATGCAGGTGATCTCGCACAAGGGGCCCATCGAGCGGGTCCATTTTGAAGCGCTAAGCGGTGGGCGGATCGAGCAAGAAATGAAGGCGTTTCTCGACTGGTTCAACCGCGACCACGAGAAACTTGACCCCGTACTCAAGGCCGGTATCGCTCATTTCTGGTTCGTGACCATTCACCCGTTCGAAGACGGAAATGGCCGCATCGGCCGTGCCATTGCCGATGTGGCCCTGGCCCGCTCAGAAAATAGTGTGCAACGATTCTACAGCATGTCGGCGCAAATTTGGCGGGAACGGGACGCGTATTACAATTACCTCGAGGAAACGCAGAAAGGCGACCTCGACATCACCTTGCATCTCCAATGGTTCATCGGCTGCTTTGGTCGCGCATTGCTAAACGCAGAAACGCTCCTTGCGGGCACGCTCAAGAAGGCGCGCTTCTGGGACCAGCATGCCGCAACAACATTGAACCAACGGCAACGAACGATGCTGAAGCGGTTGCTCGATGGGTTCGAGGGCAAGCTCACAACCTCGAAATGGGCCACTATCACCAAAAGCTCGCCGGATACAGCGTTACGTGACATCGAGGGATTGATCAAGTTGGGCATTCTCGTGAAAGATCCCGCCGGTGGGCGCAGCACAAGCTATTCGTTGGTCGAGCCGGCCCGATAAGTGAATTCAGTTGCCGGCCGCCAGCTTCAGAAACTGCCGCTTCATGGCGTCGACCCGCGCGAGATAGGCGGCGGCGAGCTCGTCGCCGCAGCGCTCGCCGGCCGCCAGGCGGAAATGGCGGCGCGCGAAATTCGTCGCCGGCACGATGCCGCAAAGCTGGACGATCGCGGCAAGATCCTGAATTTGCCGCGGGCTGGCCGCGAGCGCGGGCTGGGCGGCGCGGATTTCCGCGACCTTGCGATCGAGGTACACCGCAGAGAGCTCGACGGCGTCGTGCGGCAGCACGCGCGTATAGAGGCTGGTGAACCAGCAGTCGTCGGTGACGGCGTGATCGCGGATGCAATAATGCCGCGCCTCGTCGAAGGCGGCGTCGGTCATCTGATACATGCCGACGGAGGTCGAGGCCGGCGCATAGATGCCGAAGGGATTCCACGCGAACCGCCAGCGCCAATAGGTGCGCGCGACGGGATTGCCGTCGCTTTCAATTTCGGCCAGCGCCGCCAGCAGCGCGGGCGGAATCGCCGGGGTGGAATAGCGGCGGAAGAGATCGGCGTAATCCCGCCACGCATCGTCCGGCGTCTTGGCGAGCGTGCCACCGAGCGGAAAGAACAATTCGGTCGGCTTGCGGACGACGTGATAGGAAAAATTCACCGCCGAGAAGACCGCGAGGATCGCGGCGACGACGATCCCGATGCGGACGGCGCGCGGCAGCGCAGCGAGCCAGCGCCAGGCCCGGCGCAGGCGCTTTCGCCCGCACTCGATCCGGCGGCGGATGGCGCGCCAATCACGCCCGACGCGCGGCTTGCGAAACGAACCGCGGCCGACCCGCGATGAAGCCATGGGCAGCGAGGCTAGAAACGGCTCGGGGCTTTTTCGTGGCGGCGATCGCACGCCGCGCTGCCGCCGGGCAGACGGCCGGCACCCCCTCACCCTGCCCTCTCCCCCAAGGGGGAGAGGGAGAAGAAAAGGAAGCGCATCGGCGCCACGCCTTCGCAAGCGGGGCGAGGGATTTCCGGTCCGGCCGCGGCGGCGGACGACGACAAGGCGCCACGCAACTCAAGGCTGCGGAAGAACGCGGCGCCGCGCCATCACTTGCCCAGCTTCTTGCCTTGGGTCGCCAGCGAGCGCTCCTTCTGGCGCTGGATCGCCTTGGCCGACAACTTGCGCATCAGCGTCGGGTTCTTGAGCCGCGTGTCCTGGCCCTTCACCGGATTCTGGATCGCCTCCTCGAGCGAGTGCGCCCATTTCCACTCCTCGCGCGGCCGCGCCTTTTGCCCGGGGGTGAGCCGATCGAGGCCCCAGAAGATCTCGAGCCGGTGGTTGTCGGGATCGCGGAACTCGACCGCGATCTGGACGCCGGCGCGGCGGCGGCCCTCGAAGTCGATCGGCACCTTGTGCTGCTCGAGATGGGCGCGCGCGGCCAGCACATCGTCCAAGGTCGCGACCTCGAAAGCGATGTGGTTCAATTCGAAATTGTCGTTGGGCTTGTCCTTTTCCATCGAGCCGACGAGCGCCAAAGAGTGGTGATCCAGGCCGCAGCGCAGGAAGGCCATGCCGCCCGGCGCCATATCGGCGGGATAGATGTCCGAGACCTCGAAGCCCATGATCTCGGTGTAGAAGGCGAGCGAGCGCTCGAGATCGGCGCAGTTGATGACGATGTGGCCGAGCTTGGCGAGCTTGAACGGCAGGCCCTTGGGCTTGACGTAGCGCCGCTTCAACTCTTCGATCTTGGCCTGATCGATCGCCATGACGCCCCTCGCATTTCCCTCGTGGCCGCGAACTTTAGCGCCCGGCCCGGGCGAAGTCAGCAGGCGACCTAGTTTCACCACGGAGGCACGGAGAACACGAAGGCGGGGCATCTTCTCGCGTGTCATCGCGAGGACCGCGCACGAAGCGACGCGGGACGAAGCGATCCAGCGCCGCCTGGATTGCTTCGCGCCGCGCCGGCGCTCGCAATGACGTCCTTCGTGTCTTCCGCGTCTTCGTGGCGGTTCACAACGTGCGGTACATCACCAGGGCGTCAACCGGGCCGAGGCGCGGATGGCGGAAGGCGCCGGGCAGCCGCCCGACGATGGCGAAGCCGCACTGCTCCCACAACCGGATGGCGCGCTCGTTGGTGGCAACGACGAGGTTGAACTGCATGGCGCGGAAGCCACGCGCCCGCGCCACATCGAGCGAATGGGCGCACATGGCGCAGGCGACGCCGCGGCCGGCGGATTTCGCCGCGGTGACGTAGCCGCAGTTGGCGACGTGCGCGCCGCCGCCGCGCTGGTTCGCCTGGAGATAATAAGTGCCGACGACGGCGCCAGAGCACTGCCGGACTTCACAAAACGGCTTGGCGCCCGGTGCCACGACATAGCCGTAGCTTCCGGTGCGGCGCGGCGAGAGCGTGACAGGACGGGCCGGCGGCGGCATCGGCATACCTGTTTTGTTCTTATCTTGGAGCGTGCAACCATGACGCAGGATTTCCGCCCTCACCGGCCTGTATCCACTGGAAATGCGCGGCATTCGCGTGACCAGACGAATGCAACTAGGGACCAGTGTACGCTTAAAACGTCAACGTATCAACGTAATATGCGTATAGCGATGGACGGCGCCAGCGTACAGACTTGGCAGATGCCCGCGATCTCTGCCGCTTCGCGCAAGCTCAAGCAGCTCCGCCAGCGCGCCGGACTGTCGATTCGCCAGGTGGCGCAGGCGCTGGGCATGGAATACGGCAGCTCGTACCAGCATTACGAGGACCGCTTCAAAAAGCCGCTGCTGCCGCTCGAACTGGCCCTTAAGCTGGTGCCAATCTTCGCGCCGGCCGGGATCGAAGCGGTCGAGCTCTATGCCCTGGCCGGCGTCGATGCCACCGGCGAACGACCGGCGGGCGCCGCCACCGCGGGCAACAAAAGCGAAGTGGCGGGGCGCATCCTGCGAATTCCCGAGCTCGACGTGCGCGCCGCAGCGGGCGACGGCCTGACCGGCGGCGGCGAGAAGGTGATCGACGAGTGGAGCTTGCCGAGCGGCATGGTGCGGCACTACTCGACCGCGCCGGCCGGCGACCTGCGCATCATCACGGTGATGGGCGACAGCATGGAGCCGACGCTGCAACCCGGCCAGCGCATCCTGGTCGACACCGGCGACCGCAACCCCAGCCCGCCCGGCGTGTTCGTCGTCTGGGACGGGCTCGGGCTCATCGTCAAACGCTGCCAGGTGGTACCGCACAGCGCACCGCCGCGCGTCCGCATCACCTCCGACAATCCGAAATACGACGCCTACGAGCGGACGCTGTCCGAGGCCTACATCCAGGGCCGCGTCATCGGCCAGTGGCGCTGGCTCTAAACCGCGAACGCCGGCGCGATTAGATCTGCTTCAGCGCCCGATCAAGATCGTCGATCAGATCGGCCTCGTCCTCGATCCCGGCCGAGATGCGGATGAACGCGTCGGAGATGCCGATCGCCGTGCGCTCCTCCGGCGACAGGCGCCGATGCGTCGTCGTCGCCGGATGAGTGCTGAGGCTCTTGGTGTCGCCCAGATTGTTCGAGACGTCGATGAGCTTGAGCGCATTCATCACGCGAAAGGCATCGGTCTTCGACGCGCCGGCCTCGAAGCAGACGACGCTGCCGAAGCCGCTCATCTGCTTGGCGGCGAGCGCATGCTGCGGATGCGAGGCGAGGCCGGGATAGAGCGTGCCCTTGACCTTGGGGTGCTTCTCCAAGAACCGCGCCAGCGCCAGCGCGACCTCGCACTGACGGCGGACCCGCATCTCGAGGGTCTCGAGCCCCTTGACCAGGAGCCATGCATTGAACGGCGACAGCGACGGGCCGGTGTGGCGCAGGAAATTCAACAGGTAATCATCGAAGAATTTCTTCGGCCCGAGAATGGCGCCGCCAAGGCTGCGGCCCTGGCCGTCGATATGCTTGGTGGCTGAATAGACGACGATGTCGGCGCCGAACGCGAGCGGCTTTTGCAGCAGCGGCGAGGCGAAGACGTTGTCGACGATCAGCAGCGCGCCCTTGGCATGGGCAAGCTCGGCCACCGCCTTCAAGTCGATGATCTCGAGCGTCGGGTTCGACGGGCTCTCGACGAAGACGGCGCGCGCGCCCTTGGCCAGCGCCTTCTCCCAAGCGGCGCGGTCGCGGCCGTCGACCAGCTCGGTCGCGACGCCAAACCGCGGCAGAATCTGAGTCAGGATATGGAGGCACGAGCCGAACAGCGCGCGCGAGGCAACGACGCGGTCGCCGGCTTTGAGAAAGCAGGCAAACGCGGCGAAGACCGCCGCCATGCCGCTGCCGGTGGCGCGGCACATCTCGGCGCCTTCGAGCAACCGCAGCCGCTCCTCGAACATCGACACGGTCGGGTTGGCATAGCGGCTATAGACGAAACGCAGGCCGTCGGTGGCGAAGGCCGCCTCGGCTTCCTCCGCGGACTGGTAGACGAAGCCCGAGGTCATGAAGATGGCTTCGTCGGTCTCGAGGAATTGGCTGCGTTGCAGGCCGCCGCGGGTGGCGACGGTGCGCGGACGCCAGGAAGCGGGCGGCGGCGGGGGCGTTAAAGGCATCGTTCTTCTCCATCGTTCGCCGACGCGGCCGTCGTAAAAATCCGGGCCAACAAAAAAGCCCTGTCCCGCACGGGTCAGGGCTTCAATGAGCCTCCGACCTTTTAGCGGGATTTTTTACGTGGCCGCAAGCCGGTCGGCTCAAATCACCACGATTAGGACATTATGCCTACCCCTTCCCGACTCCGCTCGTCAAGTGAGATGCTGGTCACGAGGGGGAAATTGCATGCGTCATTTCGCATCGCTCGACGCGCTTGCCCAGGCTGCGGGCGAGACGCTCGGCACCAGCGACTGGGTGAGGGTGACGCAGGACGCGATCGACAAATTCGCCGAAGCGACCGGCGACCATCAATGGATCCACGTCGATCGCGAACGGGCCAAGACCTCGCCCTTCCGCACGACGGTGGCGCACGGTTATCTCACGCTGGCACTGGCGCCGCGGCTGATGGACCAGATCTACAAGGTCGACGACATCCGCCTGCGGATCAATTACGGCCTCAACAAGGTGCGCTTCACCGAGCCGGTGAAAAGTGGCGCGCGGGTACGCATGACGTTGAAGCTGCTGAGCGTCGATCGGACGCCCAAGGGCGCACGGGTGATCAGCGAGGCGTGGTTCGAGATCGAGGGCGTGGCGCGGCCGGCTTGCGTTGCCGAGCTGGTCGCGGTTCTAGTGCCGGCCTAATCGGAAGGCTCGAGCGCGCTTTCATGCCAATGGCGCAGCAACCGGCGCGACAGCCATGACAACACGGCGAAGATCGCGATGCCGGTCAGCGACAGCAGGAACAGCGCGGCGAACATACGCGGAATCTCGAGGCGATAGCCCGCTTCGATGATGCGCGACGCCAGGCCGGTTTCGGCGCCGCCGGTGCCGGCGACGAACTCGGCGACCACCGCGCCGATCAGCGCCAAGCCGCCGCTGATCCGCACGCCGGCCAGGAACAGCGGCAGCGCCGAGGGCAGCCGCAGCAAGCACAACATCCGCCAACGCGACGCGCCGTAAAGGCGGAAGAGATCGACGAGGTTGCGGTCGGCGCTGTTCAAGCCGAGCGTGGTGTTGGCGACGATCGGAAAGAAGGCGACGATGGTGGCGCAGACCAGCAGCGCGACGAAGACGTCGTTGACCCAGATGATGATGAGCGGCGCGATCGCCACCACCGGAGTCACCTGGAGGATGACCGCATAGGGGAAAAAGCTGAGCTCGATGGTCTTCGACAACGAGAACAGCACCGCGAGGCTGCCGCCGAGCGCCACGGCCACCGCCAGCGCCGCGACCGTGATCCGGAGCGTGACCAGCAGCGAGGCCAGCAGACTCGGCCCATCGCGGAGCAACGTTTCAGCGACGAGCCAAGGCCCCGGCAAGACATAGGGCGGAATAGCGAACCACCACACGATCCCGCGCCAAAGGGCGATGACGAGGGCGCCAACCATGACCGGCCCGACGATCCGCGCGAGGCGCTGACCGTTCATGCCATCGCTTCCGCCAGCCGGCGCGACACCGTGCGGCAACATGCGGCGTAAGGCTCGGTCAGTCGCAAGGCATTGTCGCGCGTTTCGGGCAGATCGACCGCGAGATCGGCGACGATGCGCCCCGGCCGCTTGGTCATCACGACGATCCGGTTTGACAGGAACACCGATTCAAACACGCTGTGGGTGACAAAAACGACGGTGCAGCGGTGCCGCCACCAGAGCGCGCGCAAATCCTCGTTGAGCTTGAAGCGGGTGATCTCGTCGAGCGCAGCGAACGGCTCGTCGAGCAGCAATAGCGCCGGCTCGGTCACCAGCGCGCGGGCGATCGAGACGCGCATGCGCATACCGCCCGACAGCTGGCGCGGATAGGCGCGCGCGAATTCGCCGAGGCCCAGTGAATCCAGCATGGCCGCGATGCGCGGCGCCGCGGCGTGGCGCGCGACGCCGTTCAAGCGCAGCGGCAGATAGACGTTGTCCGATACCGTTGCCCAGGGCATCAGCGTCGGCTCCTGGAAGACGAAGCCGATCCGGCCGGCAAGATCGGCGGCGCGTTCGAGACGCCCGGCGCTGGGCTCCGCGAGGCCGGCGAGGATCCGCAGCAATGTGCTCTTGCCGCAGCCCGAGGGGCCAAGCACGCCGAGGAACTCGCCCGGCATTACCGCCAGGTCGACGCCGGCCAAGGCCACGACGCCGTTGCCGAACGACTTCGCCAGCGCGGCGGCGGCAACCAGGGTCTCGGCCACGCCGCGCACCCGCCTAACGTTGCGCCTTGAGACCGACGCCTTGATCGACGAAGCGCAGCGTATAGGCCTGCTGGTATTTCATATCGGCCGGATAGAGTCCCTGTTTCGCCATCACGGTGAAGAACGCCCGCCAACGCGTATCGGTCATGGCACCGATCCCCAGCGTCTTGGCATCACCACCGTCAACGACGCCGTGACTCTTCATCGTCGCCCGCGCATAGGCCAGCAGCGCATCGGTCTGTTCGGGGTTGTCCTTCTTGATGAGCGCGTTGGCGGGCGCTGGATCACGGTTGAGATAGGCGTACCAGCCTTCGATCGAGGCGTCGACGAAACGCCGTACCAGGCCGGGATTGTCATGTGCCAGCTTGGCCGAGGTCTCGATCAGCGAGCCGTAGCTGGCATAGCCGGAATCGGCGAGCAGGAAGACCTGCGGATCGCCGCCCACCTGCCGGATCAAAAACGGCTCGCTGGTGAGATAGCCCTGCTGGATCGCCTTCGGATTGGTGAGGAACGGCGCCAGGTTGAACGTGTAGGGACGGATCTGCGCGTCGGTATAGCCGAACCGCGCCTTGAGAAAGAGCCACCAGCCGACCCGCGTGTCGCCGCCGACCATGATCGGCTTGCCCTTGAGGCTCGCCAGATCCTTGAAGCCGGCAGAGCGATGCGCGATCAGCACGGCCGGGTCTTTCTGGAACAGCGCTGCCACGGCGACCAGCGGGATGTTCTGCTGCCGGACATTGAGCGGCAGGAAGCTGTTCGAGACGATGGCGAAATCGAGCCGCCCGGCGGCGAGCAGCTGCGTCTGGTTGATCTGCGGCCCGCCCTGGCGCAGTTCGACCTCGATGCCGTGCCGCGCATAGATGCCTTCGGCGATGGCCGCGTAATAGCCGCCGTGCTCGGCCTCGGCGCGCCAATCCGTGCCGAAGACGACGTGGTCGAGCGCCCAGGCCGGCTGACTCATGATCAGGGCCAGCAACAACGGCAACAGACGCAGTCCGACTTTTTTCATCCCCCACCTCGCCGCGCCTTCTTAGCCCAAGCCGTCACGCGGCAACAGAGCGGCGTTGGACCGACAGCGCGACATCGACGGACGGCGATCCGAACGGCGTCGATCAATGCCGATCGTCGTCGCGCCGGCCGCCGGCTGCGTCGTCGTAACCCTTGTAGTGCGAATAGAACAGCAGGGCCATCAGCCCACCGGCAAGACCGAGCGTCGCCAGCCCACCCAGGATCAGCGCGATATAGCCCGACGTCGACATCTCCACGGCGCCCATCGAAATCCACGCCCAGACCGCCACCGAGGCAGCCGAGAGTGCGAGGATGGCAGCGACAGCGATACCGAGCTTGGTCATATGTCCGTGATCCTGGTTGTGCCTGATCATAAAACGCCCGTAGGCCAGGGAAAGCGCCAAGAACGAGCGACTATGTCAGGCTGGCTGTCCTAAATATGGGCATTATGTACTTGACAAAAGTGACGCAAGGGCTAGGATACGGCCATAACCGAGGGGATTTCCCATGGCCGACTTACAAAGCCCGATGTTCACAAACGAGGATGCAGCCCGCGCCGCGCTAGAAGCGCTCGTATGGCCGAACGGCCCCGTGTGCCCGCATTGCGGCGCGACGGATCGCCAAGCCAAGGTTGAGGGCACCAAGAAGTCCCATCGTCCGGGTCTGCACTACTGCAACCACTGTCAGGGTACATACACCGCGACGGTTGGCACGGTATTCGAGCGTTCCAAGGTGCCGCTGTCCAAGTGGTGGCTCGCCTGCCATCTCATGTCATCGAGCAAGAAAGGCGTCTCGGCGCACCAGCTACATCGCATGCTCGGCGTGACCTATAAAACCGCGTGGTTTATGGCGCATCGCATCCGCGAAGCCATGACGGTTATGAGTCCCGGCTCGCTCGGCGGCGAAGGCAAGACGATTGAATCGGATGAAATGTATTACGGCCCGAAGGATCGCGTTCCCGGCCAGCGCAAGGCCCGTCGCGGAACTGGCGGCAAGCACAAGGTGGTCGCTTTGGTCGAGCGTGGCGGCCCCGTGCGTTCCTTCCATGTCGAGAAAATCGACTATCCGACCGTCAGTCGCATCCTGCTCGGCAACGCTTCGCCGGAAAGCCACCTTATGACCGACGCGGCTGGGCCTCCGGGCGCGGGCGCAAAGTTTGCCAGCCACCAGACCGTCAAACACACCGCTGGCGAGTACGTGCGCGGCAACGTTCACACCAACACCATCGAGGGCTATTTCGGTTTGTTCCAACGCGGCATGCGCGGCATCTACCAGCATTGCGAGCCGCAACACCTACAGCGCTATTTGAACGAATTTGATTTCCGCTACTCACACCGCAAGATCACAGACGCCGAGCGTACCGATAAGCTTGTCACTGGCATCCGCGGGAAGCGCCTGACCTATCGGCGGCCTAACGAAGCCCGGCCCGTTCGCTAAGGGCGCTGCAAAGCTTGCCGCTTTGCTGGCTTTGTTCGATCTGACCGGCGGCGAGTCGCTTTAGGACTCGATTTCAAAGGCTGATGCGGCTTGTGCGGCATCCGGGACAGTTGGCCCATGATGCGTGCCGCTTCCGACAGATTGCTATCCGGTTTTTTCATGGTGCATTGGCGGCAAGCGTAAGGGCGCCTCCGCTCTTCTTCGCTTCCTTGATTTCTTGCGCCATTGCTAGGACGACGCTTTCGGCAGAACTGAAAAGTACGCGAGCGTCAATTTCTTGCAACACGACCTCGCGCGGATGGATAACGGGATTGCGATCATAGTCTTTGATAACTTCAATTTGTTTTACGGTGCGTTGTTCTGGCGCCGGATTGGCGCCGTCATCAATGAGTTTGGGGCTGGCCTAGATAAACCTATAGTAAATCGCGTTTTGCCCAGGCCAGTAACATTCTGTGGAGGTTGCGTGTCGGGCGGTAGTTGAAGCGCCACTCGCACTCCTTGAGGAACAAAGGGAAGTGCT
>JBOHLS010000021.1:0-48179 GCA_050729835.1 Allostellaceae bacterium
CTCGCGCGATCACCGACCGCGCACGCCACAACCCAAGGCACCCCACGGGATCGCATCCCGATCAGCAAAACCTCTTCTCTTCAATGACATAGACAGATGGGTGTTGTGATGCGCGCTTGTAGTCGTCTTTCCAGGCGGCGAGCGCCACGCGGGCATGAGCGAGCGAAGTGAACAACGTCTCGTTCAGGAGCTCGTCCCTGAGGCGGCCGTTGAAGCTCTCGACGAAGGCATTCTGCTGCGGCTTGCCGGGCGCGATGTGCACGACTTTTGATTGTCAATGTGCACGACTTTTGGGTGACAGAGAGCCCTTTATGCTTGACGGACCAACCCGGTCAGTTCTTCCTCGACATCAATTCGGTCTCACCCGAAACCAAGCGCGGCGACGAGGCGCTGGTGGAGAAATCCGGCGCCGATTACGTCGAGGCGGCGGTCATGGCGCCGGTGGTACCCTACGGCCTCAAGGTGCCGATGCTGCTGGGCGGCCGGCGCGCCGCGGCGTTCGCCGAAATTCTCAAGCCGTCGGGCTTCCGCATGGCAGCGGTGGCCGAGATCGTCGGCCAGGCGAGCGCGATCAAGATGTGCCGCAGCGTCTTCATCAAGGGCCTCAAGGCGCTCGCCGTCGAGGGCTTCCTGGCGGCGCGGCGTTACGGCGTCGAGGACAAGGTGATCGCCTCGCTCGACGAGACCTTTCCGAGCCTCGATTGGGAAAAGCAGGCCGGCTATCTGATCTCGCGGGTGCTCGAGCACGGCCGCCGGCGCGCCGCCGAGATGCGCGAGAGCGCCGAAACCGTGGCGGCCGCGGGGATCGAGCCGCTGATGACGCTGGCGACCGCGCGACGTCACGACTGGCTTGCCGACCGGGTGGCCGAGATGCCGTCGCTCAAGACCGCGCCGGCGGCGGAATGGCGCGCCAGCCTCGACACGGTGCTGAAGCGTCTGAAGCCGGCGAAGACCGCGGCCAAGTGATCGACTCAGGCTCTGACTGCCTCAACGTTCAGCGGTAGAATCAAGCCGGTGTCTTTATTTTAATAGATATTATATTATACAATATATGCTATACCGTATAATATAAAGGCCATAACACAATGCGCACCATCCCCTCCTTGCCGCTCCCTGTCAAGCGCACCCTCACCAAGCTAGGCGCGGACATTCGGAGCGCAAGACTGCGGCGGCGAATTCCGACAACCATCATGGCGGAGCGAGCCTTTATCACGCGCATGACTCTCCGCCGGGTCGAGCGCGGCGATGCGGCCGTTTCGCTCGGCATATACGCCGTGGTGCTGTTTATCCTCGGAATGACCGAGCGGCTCGCCGATCTCGCGGATGTGCGGTTTGATGAGCTTGGCCTCCAACTCGACGAAGAGAAGCTGCCGCAACGCATACGCCAGCGCAAGTCACGCCGGGCGAGAAAAAGCGCTGATGGATAAACAACTCCTCGTCTATGTCGATCTCGATGGCGACCTGCACCTGGCCGGACGGCTGTGGGCGCATCATCGCCGCGGTCGCGAGAGCGCCAGCTTTGAATATGACGGTTCCTGGCTTCGCTTTCCGGCGCGATTTGCGCTCGAGCCGGCGCTCACGCTCGGCAAAGGCCCCCACCATACTGCGGCCGACCGTACGCTGTTCGGAGCGATAGGGGACTCGGCGCCCGATCGTTGGGGCCGGGCACTCATTCAGCGCGAGGAACGGCGAAAAGCGCGCGCCGAAGAACGTCTCCCACGGACGCTTGGCGAAATCGACTATCTTGTTGGTATCGGCGACGTTACGCGCCAAGGTGCACTCCGTTTTGCAGAGCTGAAGGATGGTCCCTTTCTAGCCGCGGGCGATAGGACGCAGATCCCGCCTTTGGTGCGCCTTCGAGAATTGCTGGATGCGGCGCTGCGGATCACCGCCGACGAAGAACGTGACGACGATATAAAGTTGTTGCTTGCACCCGGTTCATCGTTAGGAGGCGCGCGCCCCAAGGCATCGGTTATCGATCAAAAAGGCCAATTGCTCATTGCCAAATTCCCGCACCATGACGATCAAATTCGTATTTCGCTCTGGGAGGCCCTGGCGCTCACGCTTGCCGCTAAGGCCGGAATTTCGACGCCAAAATGGCGCATCGAAAATATCGGCGGCAAAGCAGTTCTACTTTTGCATCGCTTTGACCGGGAAGACGGGCGGCGTATACCGTTTCTATCGGCCATGAGCATGCTTGGGGCGGCCGACAATGAGTCGCACAGTTATCTCGAAATCGCCGATGCCATACGCCAATATGGCGCGCGCACCGAAGAAGATTGTGCTCAGCTCTGGCGTCGTGTCGTATTCAATGTCCTCATTTCCAACACCGACGACCATCTTCGCAACCATGCCTTCCTCTATGAGTCGGGCGGCTGGCGTCTCGCCCCAGCCTACGATCTCAATCCTGTTCCCCAGGACATAAAGGCGCGCGTGTTAACGCTCGCCATCGATGAGGCTGACGGCACCGCCTCGCTTGATCTCGCGTTGAGCGTCGCCGCTCACTTTAGGTTAAAAGGTGACGCGCCACGCCGAATCGTCGCAGAAGTCGGAGCGGCAGTTGCGTCCTGGCGGCGGGAAGCAAAGGCGCTTGGCTTAACGGCTAAGGAGATCGATCGCATGGCCAGTGCCTTCGAGCATGATGCCCCCAAGAAGACACCCGAGAGAACAGCAAGATAGATTCCGACCAAATCACCGGGAACCAAGCAATGGCACAAAGCCTTCCGCGTACTGACTTCCGCGCCGCCCTTTGCGGCGATGACATTCACCACCGGGCTCAGCCAATGGCACTCTCTGAGACAGCAACCGCCCCGTGGCGCGCAAGCCTCGACCATATCTTGAAGCGGCTCAAACCCGCCAAGGTCGCGGCCGAATGATTGTCCGGCATCACCCGACAAAGCGGACGCATCACCCCATCGCACAATTACGACGGGGTGCTAGATTGTACACAATCACTCACAAAATCGATTGAGCCCCCATGCGCTCGACAACCTTTACCGTCCGCGTTGAGCCAGCGGTCAAGAAGCGTCTGGAAGAACTGGCGAAGAGCACCGGTCGCAGCCGCTCGTTCCTCGCGGCCGAGGCCCTGACCGAGTACCTTGACGTGAACGAGTAGCAGGTCACGGGTGTGAAGCAAGCCATGGCGTCGCTCGACCGCAGCGCAGGTGTTCCGCACGAAGATGTCAAGGAATGGGTTGATTCCTGGAGTCGCAAGCGTGCTCGGGCAGGTCCCAAACGACCCGTCGAATAAGGCTTGGTCGCGTCGCCACTATTTCGCGAATATCTCTTTGAGCCGTTTCACCATTTGCCGGTGGCGCGAGGCATCGGCGACGCTGACGCCCTTGCCGACGCCGAGATAGCGCTCGGCGACGGCGGGATTGTGGAGCAGCTCCTTGCCGGTGCCGGCAAGCGTTACGCGGCCGTTCTCGATGACATAGCCGCGATCGGCGATCGCCAGCGACAGCCGCGCGTTCTGCTCCGACAGCAGGATCGCGCGGCCTTCCGAGCGCAGGCCCGCGACCAAGCGGAAAATCTCGGTGACCAGCACCGGCGCCAGGCCGAGCGACGGTTCGTCGAGCACCAGGATGCGCGGCTCGGCCATCAGCCCACGGGCGATCGCCAGCATCTGCTGCTGGCCGCCGGACAGGTTGCCGGCCGGCTCCTTGAGCCGTTGCAGCAGAACGGGAAACCGCTCGCAAACCTGGACGATTCGCCGCGTCATGCGGGCCTCGTCGAGGTCCCTGCGCCGTGTATAGGCGCCGAGCCGCAGATTCTCGAGCACGGTCAGGCCGCCGAAGATCTGGCGGCCCTCCGGCACCAGCGAGACGCCGGCGAGCACTCGCGCGCGCGCATTGAGCCGGTCGATGCGTTTGCCGTCGAGCGCGATCTCGCCGGCGCGCAGCGCCAGCAGGCCGGCGATGGCCTTGACCAGCGTCGACTTGCCAGCGCCGTTGGCGCCGACCAGCGCAACGATCTCGCCCGGCGCCACCGTCAGGTCGATGCCGTGAATGACGTTGGCCGCTTCGTAGCCGGTCGAGACGCGCGCGAGTTCCAGCATCACGCCTCCGCACCGACATAGGCGGCGATGACGCGCTTGTCCTGCTGGATCTGCCGTGGCGAGCCGGCGGCGACGATCGCACCGGCGTCAAGCACGACGACCTGGTCGGCGACGCCCATGACCAGCGACATGTTGTGTTCGACGACGATGACGGTGACGCCGCTGTCGCGCACGGCGCGCAGCAGCTCGGCCAGCTCTGCCGTCTCGGCGTCGTTGAGGCCCGCCGCCGGCTCGTCGAGCAGCAGCAGCCGCGGCTCGGCCATCAGCGCTCGCACGACCTCGAGCAGCTTCTGCGCGCCCATCGGCAGGTCGGTCGCCGCGGCGTCGCGAAACGGCGCCAAACCCACGAGATCGAGCAGCATGTCGACCTTGGCGGCCAACGTGCGCTCCTCGCGCCGCGCGCCCCCGAGCCACAGCATGTGCTGCCACGTCGGAACGCCGAGATGCATGTGCGCGCCAGACAGCGCGTTTTCGCGCGTCGTCATACCGGGAAAGATGCGCGCCGACTGGAAGGTGCGGATCAGGCCCAGGCGCGCGATCGCGCCGGGCGAGCGGCCGCGGATCGACCGCCCTTGGAACCGGATCTCGCCACGGTCGGCGGCATAGAGGTTGGTCACCAGATTGAACAGCGTGGTCTTGCCCGCGCCGTTGGGGCCGATCACGGCGGTCAGGCTGCCGTCGGGTACGGTCAGCGAGACGTCGGCAATCGCCTTTACGCCGCCGAAGCTCTTGGACAGGTCGGTGATCGCGAGCGCCGCGTCGCTCATGGCATCGCCTTTTCGGCGGCGGCCGGCGCCGAGCGCGGGCGCAGCCAGCGCGCCAGCCGCACGACGGCAAAGCCGAACATGCCTTCCGGCAGCCACATGAAGCACAGCACCAGGAGCAGGCCTTCGGCCAGCGTCTTGTAGAGCGCGAACGGCTGGAACACCGTCGGCAGCAGGGTCAACAGCGCGACGCCGAAGACGGAGCCGACGAGCGTGCCCTCGCCGCCGGCCACCAGCATGGCGATCATCTCGAACGAGCGCGGCGTCGCGACCATTTCGGGCGCGAGGAAATGGAAATAGAACGCATAGAGACTGCCCGACAGCGAGCCGAGTGCCGCGCTGATCAGGAAGGCGGCGAGCTTGTAGCGCACGACATTGACGCCGAGCGCCGCGGCGGCGGTCTGGTCGGTGCGCACCGCGATGAGCGCCCGACCGAAACCCGACCGCATGCCGCCCTGCAGCGCGAGCACCAAGACGATGGCGATGCCGGCAACGAGATAGTACATCTGGATGGGCGTGGCGAAGGCGAAACTGCCGATGCTGAACGACGGAATGCCGGCGAGGCCCGACGGGCCGCCGGTGGTGTCCACCATGCCGACGGTCAACGAATCGACGAGCAGACCGAACGCCAACGTCGCCAGCGCCAGGTAATGGCCACGCAGGCGCAACGTGACGAACGACAGCGCCCCGGCCGACGCCACCGACAAGACGATCCCGGCCAGCGTCCCCCACAGCGGCGAAACGCCGTAAGTCACCGCCAGGATCGAAGCGGTGTAGCCGCCGATCGCCATGAAGCCCGACTGGCCAAGGCTGACCTGGCCGGCATAGCCCATCAAAACATCGAGGCCGAGCACCGAGATATAGAGGATACCGGTGATCACCAGCGAGCTCAGGATGCCGCCGCTCGAGAACAGCAGCGGCAGCACCAGCACCAGCGCGATCCCGACGACCGCGAAGACGACGCCGCCTTTGCCGCGCAGGCGCACGATGGCGTGATAGACGCGTTGCTCGTCGCGCACGTCGGTACGGCGCACCGGCCCCTCGCCGAAAAGGCCGTTCGGCCGCCACAGCAGCACGACCAGGAGCAACGCCAACGCCAAGGCGTTGGCGAAGAGCGACGAGACGTAGCCGGCAGCGAGCTGCTCGGCGACGCCGAGGAACAGACCGCCGGCGACCGAGCCGAGGAACGACCCGAAGCCGCCGATCGCGACGGCGATGAAGCCGAAATTGGTGAAGAACCCGCCGGTATCGAACTCGAGCGAGGTGATCGGCGCCACGGCGATGCCGCTAATGGCGGCGATCAGCACCGCCATGGCGAAGGCGAAAAGCGTCACTCGCGGCACGTCGATGCCCATCAATCGCGCGGCGACGCGGTTTTCGGCGCAGGCGCGCAAGGCCGTGCCCAGCGTCGTGCGCTGCACCAGGAACCACATCGCGACGACGACCACGATGGTGATGCCGGCGATCCAGAAGCCCTGGGTCGGAACGCGCACGCCTCCCAGCACGACCGGCGCCTCGCCCGAGAACGGCGGCAGGGCGTAAGGCTGGCTCGACCAGCCGATCAGCAGGACGCCTTGCAGCAGCGTCAGCAGGCCGGCCGTGAGGATCAGCATCGAGCTGACCGGCAGGCGGGGCACCGCCGGCACGAAGCACAGAACGCCGAGGACGACGCCGAACGCCGCCGTGGCCAGCGACGCCGCCACCGCCGCAACCGGCGTCGGCAAGCCCCAGCTCACCTCGAGCGTGTACATCAGCAGCGCGCCGACGACGCAGAACGCGCCTTGCGACAGGTTGAGCACGCCGGTGACGCGGAACACCAGCGAGAAGCCCAGGGCGATGACGGCAAAAACGGCGCCCTGCAGTAGCCCGCCAATGACGATTTGAATGGCGAGATTCATGTCACGGGCAGCATACCTGCCCCGAACACACTAGGGCAGCGGAATGCCTGCCGGCTTGCTGACGACTTCCCAGGTCGCCTTGTCCGGCGACCAGCGCGTCACCACGGAGTCCACCACGTCGAGGCCGCGTTGCGGCGTCTTGATGAAGTCATAGACGCCGTTGACGCCGGCGAAGCCGCGGAGCTTCGTCATGTGGTCACGCAACTGCTTCGCCGTCGCCTTGGGACCGAGCTGTCGCAGCGAATCCACGACGATCCAGGCGGAATCCCAGGCAAGCTCCGAGGCGATGTCGGGCTTCACGCCGGCCGCCTCGAACGACTTGTAGAAGACCTCGTGTGGCTTGCGCAGCGCCGGTGCCAGCAGCGCCGGGTCGCGCACCACCCACTGTGCCGCCGGGATATAGAGCTGCTTCGGCAGGAAATCCTTGTACTGCGTCATCTGCGCGTAGGTCATGTTGCCGTCGGTGGTCGCGACCGGGATGTCCAGTCCTTCCTGCTGGATGCCGCGGAAGATCGTCGCGATCGGCGAGCCGGTGGTCCAAGCCACCATCGCCTGCGCGCCCGAGGCCTTGATGTGCGCGATCTGCGCCGTCACGCTCAAATCGGTCGTGTTGAAGTGCTCGGTATCGACGACCTGCATGTCCTTGAAAGAATCGTCCTTCGCGAGCACCGATTTGATGCCGTTCTCGGCGTCCTGACCGGTCGCATCCGAGCTGAACATGAGGGCGATCTTCTTCCAGCCCTTGAGGCGGTAATAGCGCAAGAGCGAGTGCGCCAGATCCAGCGTCGAGACGCTCGCGGTGAAGACGTAGCTGCCGGCTTCGGGGTGAACGCCCGGCGAGAAGCAGTATTCGACCGGCCCGTTGGCCATCAGCGGACCCATCGCGCGGCAGATCGCCACCAGCGACGAGCCGAGCAGGACCGCGGGCTTCTTGGCGATGACGTTGTTGGCAAGCTGCACGCCGGTTTGCGGGCTGGTGCCGTCGTCCTGAATGACGAACTTGACCGGATGGCCGTGAATGCCGCCGCTGGCGTTCATCGCCTTTTCGGCGAGATGCAGCGAGGTCTCCTCGCCCTTGCCGAGGAACGCCGCCGGCCCCGTCAACGGCAGGATGACATTGATCTCGTAGGGCTCGGCGGCGCGTACCGGCGTCGCGACGAGCATGGCCGCCAGCGCCGCCGCAGCAACGCCGACACCCGCAAAAAATCCGGATTGTCTTGTCACGGCCCCCCTCCCCCGACTTTTTTATTCGTGCGCCATTATCGAATTAGTTCGAGGTCGAAGCAAGCGGCAAAACCGGCGGCGGTCGGCCGTTAGCCGGCAACGGTCGCGCCGCCGTCGACCACGATGCTTTGGCCGGCGATGAAGCGACCGCCGCCGTCGTTCACGATGCCGCGATGCCGCGCACCCGACCGGTTGCGGAAAACCGCCGCGGCATGCGAGCCTCGCGGCCGGGAGGAACCGCCATGACGATGAAGCTCTTCACTTACTATCGCTCGCAGGCGAGCTATCGCGTCCGCATCGCCCTCAATCTCAAAGGCCTCAAGCGCGAGGACACGTTCCTGCATCTCGAGCACGGCGACCAGTACGCGCCCGGTTACAAGAAGCTCAACCCCCAAGCCGTCGTCCCGACGTTGTTCGACGGCGATCAAAAGCTGTTCCAGTCGCTGGCGATCCTCGAATACCTGGATGAAACCCACCCCAAGCCGCCGCTGCTGCCGCAAGGCGCGGCCGCCCGTGCCTGGGTCCGCGGCCTGGCGCTGATCAACGTCGCAGATTCCCATCCGCTGATCGTGCCGCGGGTGCGCAACTATCTCACCGGCACGCTCAATGTTTCCGACGAGCAGCGGCTCGCCTGGATTCAGCATTGGCTCGCGCTCGGTCTCGAGGCGATGGAAACCCTGCTTGCCGAGCACAAGGAAAGCGGCAAGCTCTGCCACGGCGACACGCCGACCTTGGCCGATATCTGTCTCGTGACGCAGGTGTTCCCGGCAAAAATGTTCAAGGTCAAGCTCGAGCCCTATCCGCGCGCGGTGCGCATCTACGACACTTGCATGGCGATTCCCGCCTTTGCCGACGCCGCGCCGCCGAAGCAGCCGGACGCCGAAAAAGCCGCATAAAACGCGGCGACATCCGACCGGCACCGCATGACACGCATGCTCGGGCGGGCGTCGCACCCCGCCGAGCCGCGTGGTACATAGCGTCTCCCATGGCGGTTTTCACCGACATTGCCGGACCGCGGTCGCGCAACGCGAAGATCATCGGCCTGGTCAGCGGCGCGCATTTCGTCAGCCACGTCTACATGCTGGTCCTGCCGCCGCTCTTCGCTTTCGTCCGCAGGGACTATGCAGTGAGCTATGCCGAGCTCGGCATCGCCATCGCCGCGTTCAACGTCGTCTCGCTGGTGTTCCAGCCGCCAGCCGGGTTTCTCGCCGACCGCTTCGGCGCGCGGCGGCTGCTGATCGGCGGGCTGCTGTTGAGCGGCGTCGGCGTGATTGTCGTCGGCTTGGTGCCGTCCTATGGGGCGCTGGTCGGCGGCATGGCATTGATGGGGCTGGCCAACACCACCTACCATCCGGCCGATTACTCGATCCTGTCGCATTCGATCCCGGGCAAGCGGATCGGCCAGGCCTTCTCGATCCACACCTTCTTCGGCACGTTTGGCACCGCCATCGCGCCGGTCACCATGCTGTTCCTGGCGAAATTGTGGGGCTGGCACGGCGCGTTCGTCGGCGTGTCCGTCTTCGGCTTCGGCATGGCGCTGGTCCTGCTGCTCAATCGCGACGCGCTGCCGAAGCCGGTCGCCATCCCGCACGCCGCACAGCCGTCCGCGGCCGCGGCGCATAAAATCGGCTGGCGCCTGTTGTTCTCGCCGCCGATCGTCCGCAACGTCGCCTTCTTCGTCATCCTGTCGATGGCGACCGGCGGGATCAGCGGATTCTCCATCGTGGCCTTGGGCGCGCTTTATGGCACGCCGCTCGCCACGGCGAATTTCGTCCTGTCGGCGTACTTGCTGTGCAATGCGTTGGGCGTGCTCGTCGGCGGTTATGTCGCCACGCGCGCCCGGCGCCACGAATTCGTCGCCGGCGCCGGCTTCATCGGCAGCGGCGCGCTCATCCTGCTGGTCGGTCTCGTCGACATGGGGGCCGGTATCCTCGTCGCAGTGATGGCGTTGAGCGGCTTTCTCAACGGTGTCATCCAGCCGTCACGCGACATGATCGTACGCGCCGCGACCCCGCCGGGCTCGTTCGGCAAGGTCTTCGGTTTCGTCTCGACGGGATTCAATATCGCGGGCATCGTCGCACCGCTGCTGTTCGGCTGGCTGATGGACCAGGCGCATCCGCGCGTCGTCTTCCTGGTCGTCGCCGGCCTGACGCTGTTGTCGCTGCCGCTGCTCACCGGCAAGCCGGCGCGTCTGCCGGAGGCGACCGCAGCCGCGGACTAGCGGGCCGCCCGCTTCAGCTGCGACGCTGGGCGCGGAGCAGCAGCCGGCCTTCGCACCACTGCCAGGCGAAGAGTGCGCCGCCCGAAAGCACGCCAAGAATGGCGCACAGGGCAAGGCCCGCTTTCATGCGGGCGCCTCCGTCAAGGCGGCAAAGGGGATCGGGTGCACGCCGCTCCGCCGCACGGTTTCGACGACAGCGGCGTCGACCAGCGCTTCGAACTCACCGCGGCAGGCATAATTTTGCGGCCAGGAGCCAGGCCCGCTCCACCGCTCGACTGCGGCGTGCACGTAAAGCTCGGACACGCCCTCCGGCAGATTGGCAAGATACCGGGCGACGCGCTTGGCGCGCATGTCGCCGGTATCGCTCAAGCCGAGGACGCGATCGTTGCAGCGGATTCCGGCGCGATCAAGTTGCCGACGCAGCGAGCGCGCCCAGGGCCCCTGGCTGGCCCAGGCAAATAGGCGCTGGGCCAGGCGATCGCCGGCGGCGCGCCAGCTCTCGATCGGTCGCTCGGTCGGCACGCGCACGGCCTTGATGCCGTATTCCGGTGCCACGCGAACCAGCGTCGCGGCAACGGTCGGATGAACGTGAAAATGGTGGTGCGAGTTGACGTGATCGAGCGCGATGCCGGTCTTGCGAAAAAGTTCGAGCTGGGCGCGGATCTCGCGTTCAAGCTGCGCGCGCGCCCGGGGCCGGCAGAAGATGGCGATCCCGGCCGCCGTCACGTTCGTCGGAAACCGGCCGTCCGATCCGACGAGATCGGGAATCTGCTCCGGCGGCAACGCCGGCTGGCCGTCGACCAGCACGAGATGGAGCCCGACGCCGAGACGCGGCAGGCGCTTGGCGCGGTCGACTGCGTCGGCCGCCGCCGGCGCCGTAACCATCAGGCTCGCCGCCGAAAGGATGCCGCGACAGTGCGCTTGCTCGACGGCTTCGTTTACCGCGGGCGCCAGGCCGAAATCGTCGGCGGTCACGATCAGCTGCTTCACGCTCCCGCCATTATCACGACGCATACCGACTCGCCAGCGGGATCAGCCGGCCGATCGCGAAATCGCGGTTGCGCCAACGCACGTTGCTGCCGCCGAAGTTCACAACCCAGACCGCGAAGCACGAGCATTCGCGCACCGGGATCGGCCAGAGACAAGGCGGGACGACCGCGAAACGCACGCGCAGCGCAAAGTGAAGCGCGAGGCGAAGGACGACCGGCACCGCAATCGTTCAGTGGTTATGCAAAAAATGCGTCACTCCCCGACCAGGTGGAGGACAATCTCGCGGCGATGGGCGCGTCGTCGGTGCTCGACCAAATAAATCCCCTGCCAAGTGCCGAGCAGCATCCGTCCTTGTCCGACGGGCACCGACAGCTGCACCGGCAAGAGGGCGGCCCGCGCGTGCGCCGGCATGTCGTCCGCCCCCTCGTCGTCATGCCGCCAGCGCGACCGGTCCTCGGGCGCCAGCCCGGCCATGAAATCCGCCAGATCGGCGCGAACCTCGGGGGCCGCGTTTTCCTGGATCAGCAGCGAAGCCGAGGTATGCCGGACAAACAGCGTCAGCAACCCGGTCGCGATCCCCTGCTTGGCGACCCATGCCGCAGCCTGGGCCGTCAGCTCGTAGAAGCCCTGGCCCGAGGTCGCGATCTCGATCCGTCCTTGTGCCACCCGCATAGCGGCCGTTTCCCTGTCGTTTTACCGCACCGGCCGGCTTGAAATGGGGCCCTGCCGGCGCTATGGTCCGGCCCTTCTTCCATTCTTTCGCGGATCGACGCCATGGCCAAGGGCGGCTCAATCATCGTCAAGCTCGTCAGCAGCGCGGACACCGGATTCTTTTACGTGACGCACAAGAACCCGCGCGGCGTCAAGACCGAGAAGCTCGAGCTCAAGAAATACGATCCGATCGCCAGGAAGCACGTCGTCTTCAAGGAATCCAAGATCAAATAGGCGTCGGCATGCCGGGGCGATGAAAAAAGCCGCATCTCAGGATGCGGCTTTTCGTTATCCGGCTTGGCGGGCCGCCGCGATCAGGCGGCGGCGCCGTTCGCCATTGCAGCATCCGCCGGGAAGGTCATCACGCAGTTGCGGCCGTGGGCCTTGGCCGCGTAGAGCGCCTCGTCGGCGCGCCGCATCAGGGAGGTCGCCGTCTCGGTCGCATCCCGGGTGACGGCGACGCCGACGCTGATCGAGACGCTGATCTCGACGCCGTCGCCGACGACGATGGGCTTCTCGGCGATACCCGCGCGCAAGCGCTCGGCCACCACCACCGTAACCGGTAACGGCGTCTCGGGCAGGACGACGACGAACTCCTCGCCGCCGTAGCGCGACACGAGGTCGAACGCTCGAACGTTGCGCGCGACGCGGGCGGCGACCTCGCGCAGCACCGCGTCGCCGGCGGCGTGGCCATGCGTGTCGTTGACGCGCTTGAAGAAGTCGATGTCGAACATCAGCAGCCCCGGCCCCTTGGCGCCTTCCGCCACGCTCGGCATCAGGCTTTCGAGATGGGCCGAGAGATAGCGGCGGTTGTAAAGCCCGGTCAGGGCGTCGGTAAGGGCGAGCGACAGGCTCTTCTGGTAGTTCTCCTGCAGACGGTCCTGCACGCGCTTGCGGCGGATGCTGGTGCGCGCGCGGGCGATCAACTCGTTGCGGTCGAGCGGCCGCAAGAGATAGTCGGTGGCGCCGAGATCGAGGCCCTTCGCCAGGCGCGGCAATTCGGACGGATCGGCGATCAGCAGGATCGGAACCAGGCGGCTCTGCTCCTGGGCGCGCAGCTGCGAGACCAGGCGCAGGGCATCGAGCTTGCCGGCCAGCGAGAGGATGACGAGCTCGATCGACTGGTCGCAGCTGTGGATGAGCTCCTCGGCGCTCGTCGGGCGGGTCACCTCGCTGGCAACCGGCGCCAGCTGCTCGGCGATGCGGGTGCCGGAAAAGCTGTTCTCCTCCCACAACAGGATGCGCGCGGGG
The DNA here is from genome assembly GCA_050729835.1 of Allostellaceae bacterium. Taxonomy (GTDB): domain Bacteria; phylum Pseudomonadota; class Alphaproteobacteria; order ATCC43930; family CGMCC-115725; genus REEB95. Next base: position 13,117 of record JBOHLS010000021.1, read on the forward strand.
CCGCGATCTTCGACCGGCGCCTCCCGATCGAAGAGGGCGTTGAATTGATCGTAGACTTCCTCGCGATGGCGCCATTCCTCCATCATGCGGCGCAGCCGCACCAGCGAGCGGACGCGCGCGAAGAGCGCGATGTCGTTGACCGGCTTGGACAGGAAATCGTCGGCGCCGGCCTCGAGCCCGCGGACGCGATCGGCAGTTTCGGTCAGTGCCGTCACCATGACGACCGGAATGTCGGCGGTGCGCGCATCCGCCTTGAGCCGGCGGCAAACCTCGAAACCGTCCATGCGCGGCATCATGACGTCGAGCAGGATGAGGTCGGGCCGCTCTTCCTGGGCGACGCGAAGCGCGCCCTCGCCGTCGTTAGCCGCGAGCACGTTGAAATACTCGCTCGCCAGCTTGGCTTCGAGCAGTTTGACGTTCACATCGACGTCGTCGACAACCAGGATGCGAGCGGACATGTCGGTTCGCTCAATTCAGGAAACGGGCGACGGTCTGGAGGAAATTGGCAACCGAGATCGGCTTGGCGATGTAGGCCTCGCATCCGCCTTCGCGGATCTTCTCCTCGTCGCCCTTCATCGCGAAGGCGGTCACGGCGATCACCGGTATGGCACGCAGCTCCTCGTCTTCCTTGATCCATTTCGTCACCTCGAGGCCGGACACCTCGGGCAGCTGGATATCCATCAGGATGAGATCGGGGTGGTGCTGGCGCGCGAGCTTCAGCGCTTCCATGCCGTCCTTGGTCTGCAGGATGTCGTAGCCATGCGCTTCCAGCAAATCGTGGAAGAGCTTCATATTGAGGTCATTGTCCTCGACGATGAGGACTCGCTTGCTGGTCATATGAATGTTCCCGTCCCCGTCCACTGCGCGATGGAATGCTCGGCAGAACCGTATCCTAGGGATAAGTAGTTAAAAGATTATACGGACGACCCCCGAGCTTACCGCCGTATTGCCTGCCGCAGGACGCCGTCTGCCCATTTCATACGTTCACGGGTCTTAACATTTGGTAACCATACCGCGAAATCAGGCGCCCTAGCAGCCCGGACGGGGCAGTTTCCTGATGTCGCTGAGTATCGCTCCGATGACGTAATCGCTGTAATCGAGCTTCATATCCTGGGTCACGCCGTTCTCCAGGAGCCGCATGCTGAGCTCGTAGTCGGGCTCGGCCTGGTCGGCCGCGCCGCTGCCGCTGGCCGGGAAGAAGGCCAGGCGGATGGGCCAGGCCCTATGCTGCAGCAGCGGGTCGTCAAGCGGCTTGGGCGCCTTGGCGCCGGGCGGCGGCAGCGCGCCGCCGATAAAGGCCGAAACCTGGCCCGCGTTCTCGACGTCGGAGCCGTCGAAGACGTAGCGGGAAATGAACTGCTGATGCGCCTCGGCGGCGGCGATCAGGACCAGCGTATGCGCCGTCGGGAAGATCACGCCCGGCTTCAGGACCAGCGTCGTGGCCTCGGGCTTGGTGAACTCCGCCACCCCGCCCTTGCCCGGGCCGTCGAGATGCGCCTCGCCGCGGATTTCGGTATCGATCTCGCCGTTGCGCAATCGGCGCTCGTTGAAGCGATAGCGCAGGCCGTCCTTCGATTCATAGGTGACGACCGTCGAACTGATGTCGGTGGCGTCCTCCTCGGCATAGGAGATGCGCAGGTGAAACCGTTCCTCGAGGGTCCAGCCGTCGCAGGTCTCGCCCCATTTATAGAACATTGCGCCGTTGGCGCCGACAACGCCGCTCGCCGACTTCGCGGAATCGAGCGTCAGGTTGTAAAGCGCCTCGTGCGGATCGATGGCGATGTTGGCGGCCCAGGCCGGGACCGCGGCAACGGCCAAGGCCGTCACTAGGGCAAGCCGCCTGCCGTGCCGTGCGATCCTGTGCTGCTTACCCACCTGCGTGCCCGCTGCGACCTGGCGAACCGTCTCGCTCGCGGACGAGGCTAGCACGGCACCGCGCGGCCCTCCACCGCGCCAAAGCCGCTCAGCCCGGCTTCTTCGGCTCCTTTTCCGGCGGCAGCACCACGCGAATGTGAAGCTCGCGCAGCCGCTCGGGCGGCACCGGCGCCGGCGCCTGTATCAGCAAGTCCTGGGCCTGCTGGTTCATCGGGAAGGCAACGACTTCGCGGATATTGGGCGTGTCGGCGAGCAGCATGACGATGCGATCGATACCCGGCGCCGAGCCGCCATGCGGCGGCGCGCCGAACTTGAAGGCATTGAGCATGCCGCCGAACCGGCTTTCGACGTCGGCGGCGCTGTAGCCGGCGATCGCGAACGCCTTGTACATGATGTCGGGGCGATGGTTGCGGATCGCGCCCGACGACAGCTCGACGCCGTTGCACACGATGTCGTACTGGAACGCCTTGATCGTCAGCGGGTCCTGGCTCTCGAGCGCGGCGAGGCCGCCTTGCGGCATCGAAAACGGATTGTGCGAGAACTCGATCTTGCCGGTCTCCTCGTTGCGCTCGTACATCGGGAAATCGACGATCCAGCAGAACTCGAACACGCCGGCGCGCGTCAGGTTGAGGTCGCGGCCGAGCTTGACGCGCGCGGCGGCGGCGAACGGCCGGAACGTCGCCGGCTGCCCGGCGACGAAGAACACGGCGTCGCCGTCCTTGAGGCCGATCCGCGCCCGCAGGGTCTCGGTGCGCTCGGGGCCGAGATTGCTGGCGATCGGCCCGGCGCCTTCGGTGCCGCGGAAGAAGATATAGCCCATGCCGGGCTGGCCTTCGTCCTGGGCCCAGCCGTTCATGCGATCGCAAAAAGCCCGATTGCCGCCGCCGGGCGCCGGGATCGCCCAGATCCGCGCCGCCGCGTCTTTGGCGACGATATTGGCGAACAGCTTGAACCCGCCGCCCTGGAAGATGTTCGTGACGTCCGCCATGACGATCGGATTGCGCAGGTCGGGCTTGTCGGTGCCGTATTTATGCAGCGCCTCGTCGAAGGCGATGCGCGGGAACGGCGGCTTGGTGACCGTGCGGCCCTTGGCGAATTCCTCGAACACGCCGGCCAGCACCGGCTCGATCGCGGTGAAGACGTCGTCCTGGGTGACGAAGCTCATCTCGAAGTCGAGCTGATAGAACTCGCCCGGAGAGCGATCCGCCCGGCTGGCCTCGTCGCGGAAGCAAGGCGCGATCTGGAAGTAGCGATCGAAGCCCGCCACCATCAGCAGCTGCTTGAACTGCTGCGGTGCCTGAGGCAGGGCATAGAACTCCCCGGGATGGAGCCGGCTCGGCACCAGATAGTCGCGCGCGCCTTCGGGCGACGACGCGGTCAGGATCGGCGTCTGGAATTCGGTGAATCCGGCGGCGATCATGCGGCGACGGATCGAGGCGATGACTTGCGCGCGCAGGACGATGTTGGCATGCACGGATTCGCGCCGCAGATCGAGAAAACGGTATTTGAGGCGCATGTCCTCGGGATACTCGGCCTCGGTATTGACCGGGAGCGGTAGCGGCTCGGCCTCGGACTGGACTGCCAGTTCGGCGATCTGCAGCTCCACCGTGCCGGTCGGCAGCTTGGAATTGACCGTCGCGGGCGAGCGCCGGACCACCTGCCCGGTGACCGTGACCACGCTTTCGAGCTTCAGGGCGTCGGCCTGCTTGAACAGCGGGCTCGCCACGTCGATGACGCATTGCGTGACGCCGTAATGATCGCGCAAATCGATAAAGAGCAGCTGGCCGTGGTCGCGCTTGCGATGCACCCAGCCCGAAAGCCGCGCGGTCTTGCCTTCGTGGTCCGGCCGCAAGGCGCCGCAATTATGCGTCCGATAGAGATGCATCCGTCGATCCGTCCTGTGCGCGAGCGAGGCGAAAAGCGCATGGGAGCGGGCTTTTTGTCAAGCCGCGCGTCCTTTCGCGGTTTCTGGCGGCCGCCGATTCGGTGTATGAAGGCGGCATGACTGTCTTGATCACCGACCGCGCCGCCCTCGAGGCGTTTTGTCGCGACCTCGCCGGCGCCCCCTACGTCACCGTCGACACCGAATTCATGCGCGACAAAACCTATTGGCCGCAGCTTTGCCTGGTGCAACTCGCCGGACCGGCCGGCGCCGTCGCGATCGATCCGCTGGCGCGGGATATGGACCTGGCGCCGCTCCACGCCTTGATGAGCGACCCGGCGATCCTCAAAGTGTTCCACGCCGCGCGCCAGGACATCGAAATCTTCTACAACGCGACCGGCAAGGTGCCGGCGCCGATCTTCGACAGCCAGGTTGCGGCCATGGTCTGCGGTTTCGGCGAATCGGCGAGCTACGAGACGCTGGCGGCGAAGCTCGCCGGCGCGCATGTCGACAAGACCTCGCGTTTCACCGATTGGTCGCACCGGCCGCTGACCGAGCGCCAGCTCAAATACGCGATCGACGACGTCGTGCATCTGCGCCTGGTCTACGACAAATTGTCCGCCCAGCTCGATCGCAGCGGCCGTCACGGCTGGCTCGACGAGGAGATGGCGGTGCTGACCAATCCGGCGACCTATCGGCTCGATCCGGCGAACGCCTGGAAGCGGCTCAAGGTGCGCAGCAACAACCGCCGGATGCTCGGCCTGATACACGCGCTGGCGGCGTGGCGCGAGACGGCAGCGCAGCAGCGCAATCTGCCGCGCAACCGGATCATCCGCGACGAGGCACTGCTCGAAATCGCCGCGCACGCGCCAGGCAGCGCGGACGAGCTCGCCCGCACTCGCGGCCTCGGCAAGGGCTTCGCCGAAGGCCGGCTGGGCGGCGAAGTGCTCGCCGTAGTGGCGCGTGTCGCCAAGCTGCCCGAGGACGATTTTCCGCTGCCGCCGCCACACCGCGACCTGCCGCAGGGCCTCGGTCCGTTGGTCGAATTGCTGCGCGTGTTGTTGAAGCTCCGCTGCGAGGAAAATCACGTGGCGACCAAGCTGGTGGCCGACAGCGAGGACCTCGAGCTGATCGCCGCTGACGACGCTGCGCCGGTGCGCGCGCTGCACGGCTGGCGGGCCGAGATTTTCGGCAAGGACGCGCTCGAATTGAAACACGGGCGGCTCGCTCTGACCGCCGCCGGCAAACACATCAAGCTGGTGCGGACCGCGACCCAAGCGGCGGCGGCGCAATAGCGTTCAGGAACGCTTCATCGCGCCTTTGCGGCCCATCGCCTTGGCCAGCGCGTCGAGCCGCCGCTGCACGCTTTCACCAAACCGCTGGGCGCCGTCGCCGTTCAACTGCAGCTGAATCTCGTGACCCTGAAGCGCCAGCGCGGTGCCGTGCAGGGCGGCCGGCACGCCGCCGCTGATCGTATAGGCCAAACGCAGCGCCAAACCGATGATCCGCGCCGTCGGCAGCTCCGACTCGTCGAGCAATTCGAGCGGCGCTAGGAGCTCGACGGTGCCGCGCCCGCCATAGCGGGCATGCAGCGCCGCGGCGACGAACGCCCGGCCGGCGTGATCGATGCCGGCCACGGGCATGTAAAGCGCGTAGCGTACGGCCTGCTCGGCGCGATAATCGGGATGGTCGTTCCAGGCGATATCCGACAGCAGCGCGGCGGCGTGGCGCAGGCGTTTCTGCTCCGGCCGCTCCTTGGGAAACAGCGGATTCATCCAGGCAAACAGCGCACCGCCGATGTCGCCGAAGCGCGGATTGGCGCGCGCGGTTTCGAGGCAAGCGGAGATGAGCGGATCGGCGGCGCGTTCGGCCGGGTCGAGCAGGCTGAAATGGTGGCCTTCGCGCAAGCCCCAGGCCGAGAACACGATCCGCTTGGGGTCCATCCGTTTCATGATGCGGGCGAGCACGCGGCCGGCGAGCGGCACGACCTCGAGCCGTTTCTTGGAGAGGCCGATGATGCCGTCGAGCGATTTGCGGGTCTGCTTGGCGACGAAATCGAGGAACCGTTCGGCTTCGCCGCGCGACAGCGCGTAGTTCTGGATGATATGCAGCGGATACTGGCTTTCGGCCATGTGGATGCGCGCCAAGGCCCGCCACGACCCGCCGACCGCATAAAAATTGCCGCCGTCGGCGGCGGTCAGCCACGGCACCGTGACCAGCAGCCGGTCGATGACGTCCTTGAGCTTCTTGTCGTCGTCCGTGAGATCGGCAAGCCGCAGCGGGCCGAGCGGCAGGGTCGCGGCGCGGCCGACGGCGCCCTTGCCGATCTCGATCAGCTCGATCGAGCCGCCGCCCAAGTCGCCGACGATGCCGCTGGCGTCGGGCATGCCGGCAAGCACGCCCATGGCCGACAGCCGCCCCTCCTCCTCGCCCGACAGCACGCGGACGCGAAGATTGTGGCGTTTCTCGATTTCCTGGACGAAGGCCGGACCATCGGCGGCGTCGCGCACCGCCGCCGTCGCCAGCACGTCGAATCGCGTGGCGCCGAGCGCCTGCGCCAGCGCCACGAAGCGCTGCATGTTGGATCGCACCAAATCGACGCCCTCGGCGTCGAGCTTGCCGGTCTTGTTGAGGCTGCGGCCAAGGCCGCACAGCACCTTTTCGTTGAACAGGGTCCGGGCCGGGCGCTTCAGCCCATCGAACACCACGAGGCGCAGCGAATTGGAGCCGATATCGACCACGGCAACTGCGTCACGCCGGACGGTTCCTTCGACCGCCGCGGCAAAACGCGGCGCCATGCTCAGGAATCGCTTCGTTCGGTCACCAGTCGCGGCGACGGGCGCGGACGTTGCTGCAACGCGCTGCCGCGGCCGGAGAGGCTCGGATTGGTCATGAAATATGTATGCGCGCTCGGCCTCGGAGAATCAACACTCGCCCGCTGATAGACGCCGTCGGGCCCGAGCCACCACGACTGCGCCTCGTCCTTGAGCGAGGTTTGCATGATCTCGATCATGACCTGCCGGTGCACCGTTTCGTTCTCGATCGGCACCAGGGCTTCGACTCGCCAGTCGAAGTTGCGCGGCATCCAATCAGCCGACGAGATGAACACCAGGGCATCGCGTGACGGCAGCGCCTTGCCGTTGCCGAAGCAGACGATTCGCCCGTGTTCGAGAAAGCGGCCGATGAGGCTCTTGACCCGGATGTTCTCCGACATGCCTTTGACGCCCGGCCGCAGGCAGCAGATGCCGCGAACGATCAGGTCGACCTTGACCCCCGCCTGCGAGGCCCCGTACAGCCGGTCGATCATCGCCGGATCGACCAGCGAATTGAGCTTGGCCCAGATTTGCGCCGGACGGCCGGCGCGGGCATGCGCGATCTCGGCGTCGATCAGCTGGGTCAGGCGCTGGCGCAGGTTGATTGGCGCGATCGCGATCTTCTCCAGCTTGGCCGGCGTGGCATAGCCGGTCATGTAGTTGAACAGCTGCTGCGCGTCGCGGCACAGTGCCGGGTCGCAGGTGAAGAAGCTGAGGTCGGTGTAAACCTTGGCCGTGTAGGGATGATAGTTGCCGGTGCCGTAATGGACGTAAAGCCGCAACTCGCCGCTTTCGCGCCGCGCCACCAGCGAGACCTTGGCGTGGGTCTTGAGCTGGATGAAGCCGTAGACCACCTGCACGCCGGCACGCTCCAAGTCGCGGGCCCAGCGGATATTGCGCTCCTCGTCGAAACGCGCCTTGAGCTCGACCAGCGCGGTGACCGACTTACCGGCTTCGGCGGCCTCGATCAATGCCCTCACGACCGGGCTGTCGTCGCTGGTGCGATAGAGCGTCTGCTTGATGGCGACGACCGCCGGATCGTGCGCCGCCTGCCGCACGAACTGCACCACCACGTCGAAGCTTTCATAAGGGTGGTGGACAATGATGTCCTTCTGCCGGATGGCCGCAAAACAATCGCCGCCGAAATCGCGGATGCGCTCAGGGAAGCGCGGGTTGTAGGGCGTGAAGACGAGGTCGGGGCGCTCGTCGATGATGAGCTGGCTGGTATTGGCGAGCCCGAGGATCCCGTCGAGCGGAAACACGTCGTCGGCTGAGGCGTCGAGCCGCTCGATCAGGAAGCGGCGGAGCTCTTCGGGCATCGCCGCCTCGACGCCGAGATAGATGACGTGGCCGCGGCGACGGCGCTTCAGCGCGGTCTCGAAGAGCCGCACCAGGTCTTCGGCCTCTTCCTCGATCTCGACCTCGCTGTCGCGCAGGACGCGGAAGATGCCCTTGCCGACGACCCCGAACCCGGGGAAGAGCTGATCGAGGAATTCGCCGATCACCTGCTCGACCGGGATGAAGCGGATATCCTTACCCGGCAAGCGGACGAACCGCGCGATCGACGATGGAATCAGGATCAGCGCCTGCATGCGGTTGCCGTCGCTCTTGCGCGTCAGCTCGAGCATCAGGCCGAAGCCGAGATTGGCGACGAAGGGAAACGGATGCGCCGGATCGATCGCCAGCGGCGTCAGGACCGGAAAGATCTCGGCCATGAAGCGGTCACGCAGGAAGGTGCGGTCGGCGGCGGTCAAATCCTCGGGACCGACCACGGCGATGCCGCGCTCGATCATCTCACGGCGCAGCGCCCGCCAGGTCACCTGCTGGTCCTGCATGAGCCTGCCGGCGCGACGGTTGATCGCGACGAGCTGCTGCGCCGGCGTCAGGCCGTCCTGGCTCGGCGTCGAGATGCCAGCCTGGACCTGGCCCTTGAGTCCGGCGACGCGCACCATGTAGAACTCGTCGAGATTGTTCGCCGAGATCGACAGGAAGCGCAGACGCTCCAGCAAGGGATAATGGCGATTGTCGGCTTCGGCGAGAACGCGCTCATTGAAGGCAAGCCACGACAGCTCGCGGTTGATGAACCGGTCGGGCCAACGCTCGCCCGCCAGCGCGCCTGCCGAGCGCGATTGCGCCTCCGGCCTGACCGCCATTTCCTGCTCCATGTCGCAAGTCTATAAACCCTATGTGAACATCTTATTGCGGTGCGGAGCAAGGGATTGAGCGCCCTTTTTCTCTTGCGGCATGCCAAGGCCGTGGCCCAGCACGCCGAAGGCGACCGCGCCCGCGGCTTGGCCGAGGCCGGCCGCGACAGCGCGCGCGCGATCGCCGCCGCCATCGCCGAACGCCACATCGCGCCGTCGCTGGTCCTGTGCTCGGACGCGGTCCGGACGCGCGAAACCCTCGACATCGTCCTGCCGGCGCTGAAACCCGCGCCCGAAGTCGTCTACGAGGCGGCGCTCTATCTCGCCGACGCCAAGCAGCTGCTCCAACGTCTTCGTGGCGTCCCGGAAGACATGCGCTCGATCATGCTGGTCGGCCACAATCCCGGGCTCCAGGAGCTCGCCGTGATGCTGTCGGATCAGCCGACGGGCCCGCTGATGGCGCGCCTGATGCAGGACTTTCCCACCGCGGCGCTGATCCGCTTCGAGGCCAATCTGCCGTGGCCGACGCTCGAGCGCGGCAGCGCGCGGTTGATGGCCATCCTGGTGCCGAACGCGGCGCCGGCGAAACGTTAGAGCTGCAACACGCGCCGGACGAGCGGCACGGTGATCGGGCGCCTCTCGGCGAGCGCCGCTGCGTCGAGCGCAGCGACGGCTTCGCGCGCCGCGGCGAAGGAGCGCTCGATCCGGGTGACGAGATAGGCGATCACGTCGGCGGCCACCGCGACCTGCCGATCGGCGAAGAGCTTGACCAGTACCGCGCCGAGCAGCGCGTCGTCAGGCGCGTTGAGCGCCACCGCCGGCGCCGCCAGCAGCCGCGAGCGCAAATCGGCTAGGGCGATCGGCCAGCGCGCCGGCGGCTCCGACGCAGCGATCAGCAGGTGCCCGCGCCGCTCGGCGATCAGGTTGTAAAGATGGAGCAGCGCCTGTTCGGGCGCGGGCGCCGCGTCGTCGATGACGATGGCGCGAGCCGCGCCGACGCGCGCCGGCACGGCCTCGACCCGCAGCGCGGCCGGATCGATGAACGCGATGGCGGCGCCGGCGGCGCGTACGCGGGCGGCGAAGACCTGCGCGAGATGCGTCTTGCCCGAGCCCGGCGGGCCATGCAGCGCCAACGCCGGCTGCGACCAATCCGGCCATCGCTCGAGCCATTTGACCGCGGCCTCGTTGGAGGGGGCGACCAGGAAATCCTCCCGGCCGAGCGCAGGCAAATGGCCGAGATCGAGCGGCAGCTGCGCCACGTTAGACCCGTTTGCGCGGTGCAGCCGAGCCTGAGTCGTAGAACGGGCTTTGCAGATAGCGGCTCATGCCGAAACGCGCCAACACGCCGATCACCGCGGCGGCCGGCAGCGCGAGCAGCACGCCGAGGAACCCGAACAGCTTGCCGAAGGCGAGCAGCGCGAAGATCACCCATAGCGGATGTAGGTTGACCCGGTCGCCTACCAGCTTAGGCGACAGAAAGTTGGCTTCGACGCCCTGTCCGATCGCGAAGATCACGAGCACGCTGGCGGCGGCCGTCCAGGTCGGCGTCTGGACCAGCGTCAAGCCCATAGCCAGGACGAAGCCGATCGCGCTGCCGATGATCGGTATGAACGACAGGATGCCGATGAGCAGACCGATGACGATCGCGAAATGGGTGCCGACGACGCTGAGCGTGGCGGCGTACCAGACCGCCAGGATGAGGCCGACCAGGATCTGGCCACGAATGAACCCGGCCAGGGTCTGATTCACCAGCGCGGCTTGCTGGCGCACCGTGGCGAGATGCTGGCGCGGAATCCAGGACTCGATATGCGCGACGAAGCCGGACCAGTCGCGCATCAGGTAGAACGCCACCAGCGGCGTGATGAACACCAGCGACAGCAGGTTGGCGAGCGCGACGCCGCTGCCGAGGACGTCCTTGGCCACGGTCGCCGCCCAACCGAGCACGGCCGAGGACCAGTCGCCGATCATGCCGCGCAGCTTGTCGACATCCGCGGGTGAGAGCCGTTCCTGCGCCGTCTGGAGCAGCTGCTGGACGACATGACGCCCCTGATCCATCGCCGTGGGCGCGACGCGCGCCAGCTGGGTCACCTGCGCTTCGATGAGCGGCGTCAGCATCAGGACGATAAGCGCGATCACCAGCAGGAACGCCAGGAGCACCGCGAGCGTCGCGAGATTGCGCGACAGGCGCCAGCCCTCGAGCCGGTCGACCAGGGGCGCGAGGAAATAAGCGATGCCGAATCCAGCCACGAACGGCACGAGCACTGTCCCGAGGCGATTGACGGCATAGAGCAGGACGACGACGACGGCCGCCCAAAACAGCGCGACCACGCGCGGTGACGGCTTCATCTCAGACCTCTTCCGTGCCGGCGAAGCCGCGCATCCAGCGCACAAGATAGACGGCGCCGGACAGCACCGTCGTCGCCGCCACGGCATCAATCAAAATGACGGTGAGGTTGCGATCGGCGACCTTAAGGCCGAGATGGGCGAGCGTCCAGGCGACCAGAACGATCTGCAGCGCGGTGTTGACCTTGCTGATCATCAGCGGCCGCCAGTTGACCGGTTCGGCCGCGAACTGCGTCAGCACGAATCCGCCGATGATCAGCACGTCGCGGAACACGATCAGGATCACCAGCCAATTCGGCAGATAGCCCGCGAGGCCGAGCGTGACCACCATGCTGACGATCAGGGCCTTGTCGGCGATCGGATCGAGCAGCGCGCCGAGCTCGGAGCGGCTGTCGAAGCGCTTGGCGACGAAGCCGTCGACCGCGTCCGACGCCCCCGCCACGAGAAACAGCCAGAAGGCACCGGCCAGGTCGCCGTTGAGGATGAACCAGATGCCGACCGGCGCAGACAGCAGGCGCGCGAGGGATATGTAGTTTGGCAGGTTCATCGCGTCATCGCGTCTCAATGCGTCATGCCGGCGGCATGCGGAGCGAGGACGAAGTCCGGCGCGTCGCCGCTGAGATCGAGGTCTTTCTGCGCCAGGGCGAGACGCAACTGCGTCAGGTCGCCGACGTAATGAATGGCGATCTGCGCATGCTGCCGATCGATCGCCACGAGGTCCGTCTTCTGCACCGCCGGGATGGCGCCGAGCCGCCGGCTCACCGTCACCCAATCCTGCAAGGCGGCGATCGGCACCGATGCCGTGAGCGTCGCCACCTGCGAGAGATCGAGGATGTTCGCCGCCTTCCAGGCGTCTTCGATCTGCGCGACGGTGCCCGCGACGGCACGGGCCAGCAGGGCGGCTTCGTCCTCGCCCGCAGCCAGGGTGTACGATTGGCTCCACGTCTGCGGGGCGGCGTCGGAAGCGGGCGAGAATCGCGTCGCGGATACCGCGACGGTCTCGTGGGGCGCGCCGCCGTTGCCGACCGTTGCCTGCGCGGCCAGCACGTCGTCGCCGTCATAGCGCTGGGATATCGCCGCCAGCGCCGTCGCATCGCCGCTGAGCGCAGTCTTGGCGTCGATCGCCGCGATATCCTCGGCGCCGCCGAACGGCATCACCAGCGGCACCAGCCCCGCCGGCGCATTGCGCTCGTTCCACGCCGTCCGCCAGGGGTTGGGGTCCTCCCACAACGCGACGGTGCCGCCGCTGTCGAACACCGCCAGGACGACGAGCGGCTTCGACGGCGTCTCCGCGAACGGCACGCCGGCGGCGCGCAGCAGCTGGCGCACGGCGTTGGCGCGGAAATGGAATGTGTAATTGGCCAGGTAGCGCACCGTGGAGTGCCGCTCGTTGGCGACCTCGAAGCCTTGGACGAGGTCGTTGAGCGTGGCATCGTTGGCCGGCGGTAGGCGGCTCGCATCCGACGTCCGCGTCAGCCGGGCGAGCAGGATGCGATAGGCTTGGTTCTCGCCATCGATCCGCGCCTTTTCGCGCGCGGCGTCGGCGGATGCCGCGGTCGCGTCGACCGGCACGTTGGCAACGGTGTAAACATCGGTGGTGGGCGGCGCGGTCTGCGCGCAGCCTGGCACGGCCGCCAGCGCGAGGCACCCCGCCGCCAGGGCCGCCCGCAAGTGCCGCTTTGCGTTTCGCAGCGTCATCCTCGCACCATCGCCCGTGGCGTCATAACCCAGAACCGGGCGGTGCGCCAGTGAGCGTACGGGCATGGCGGCGACAAGGCCGCGGCTGATAAAGTCGCGCCCGCATGCAGGCTGAGCGAGGAGGCAACGTGGCAGCGGGCGCATCGCAAGACGCCGCGCCGGTCATTCGGCTGGACCATGTGAGCAAATGGTTCTTCAAGACCGGGGCGCGCATCGCCGCCATCGACGACGTGAGCGTCGACGTGGCGCCGGGCGCCTTCATCACTCTGGTCGGGCCTTCGGGCTGCGGCAAATCCACGCTGTTCAACTGCATCGCCGGCTTCGTCGCACCCGAACGCGGCGCCGTGATCTTTCGTGGCCAGCCCGTCGTCGGGCCCAATATCGGCATCGGCTACATGACGCAAAGAGACACGCTCCTGCCGTGGCGGTCGGTGCTGGCGAACGTCATGCTGCCGCTGACCCTGCAACGGCTGCCGGCGGCCGAGGCCCGCGAGCGCGCCGACGCGGCCATCGCACGCGTCGGCCTCAACGGTTTCGCCGCGCACATGCCGGCCGAGCTTTCGGGCGGCATGCAGAAGCGCGCCGCGCTGGCGCGGATGCTCGCCTACAATCCCGATACGCTGCTGATGGATGAGCCGTTTGGCAACGTCGACGTGCAGCTCAAGCTGCAGCTGCAGCGCGAGCTCCTGGCGCTGTGGGAAGGCGAACGCAAGACGGTCGTCTTCGTCACGCACGACCTCGAGGAGGCGATCGCGCTCAGCGACCGGGTGATCGTGCTGTCGCGGCGTCCGGGCCGCATCAAGGCCGATATCCGGGTGGATCTGCCGCGTCCGCGCGATCCGGTCCAGATCCGCTTCGAGCGCGTGTTCCAGGACTTTCACAAGCAACTCTGGTCGCTGTGCGACGTCGCGACCGACGAGGAGGACGACAATGGCTAGAGCCGCGACCATGGACGACATCGTCGACCCGGCAATCGCCGCGGCGCGGCGCGAGCGCCTGATCGTGTTCTGGGGACGCATGGGCGTGACGCTCGGCCTGTTGGTCGCTTGGCAGGCTTCGGGGTCGCACATCGACCAGCTGATCTTCAGCACGCCGGTCGAGATTGCCCGCCGCCTGGGTGAATGGGTGTCCGACGGCACGCTTTGGTGGAATCTCTTGGTGACGGCGGAAGAGATCGTTCTCGGCTATGCGCTCGGCGCCGCCGCCGGCGTCGGCCTCGGGCTGCTGCTTGGCAGCTTCCCGCTGGTGGCGCGCATTTTCGATCCGCTCCTGATGGCGGTGTACGGCGTGCCCAAGATCGCATTCGGCCCGCTGTTCATCGTCTGGTTCGGCATCAACCTGACGCCGAAAGTGGTCATCACCGCGCTGATGGTGTTCTTCTTCGTCTTCCTCTCGACCTACGAAGGTGCCCGCAACGTCGATCGCGACCTGATCCGGGTGGTGAAGCTGATGGGTGCCAGCCGTTGGCAGGAGCGCAGCCTGGTCGTGATTCCGGGCGCCCTGCCCGCGATCATGCTCGGCCTCAAGCTGGCGATCCCCGAGGCGCTGGTCGGCGCCATCGTCGGCGAGCTCATCGTCTCGAGCCGCGGCATCGGCTATCTCGTCCAATTCTCGGCGTCCCAGCTCGACAGCGCCGGCGTGTTCGCCGGCCTGTTCGTCCTCATGGCGCTTGCATTGGCATTCAACTCGGCGGTCAATTACGCCACCGGTCGAACGGGGAGGAAACACGCATGAAGTTCGCAACCGTCGCGGCGGCGCTGATCGCCGCCGCGATCGTCGGCGCCGGGCCGGCGCGCGCCGCCGACAAGGTGGTCATCGCCCAGACCAGCATCTCGCTGGGGCTCTCGATCGTCGAGATTGCGATCGATGAAGGCTTCTTCGCCAAGCACGGCATCGATGCCGACGTCGAGATCGTCAGCCACGGCGATCCCGACACGCTCGCGGCGCTGCATTCCGGCGACGTGGCGTTCGGCGCCATGACGCTGGTGCCGGCGGTGCAGGCGATGGCGCGCGGCGAGAAGCTGCGCGTGGTGGCGCCGTTCGTGCGCAACTTTGTCATCCAGTTCGTGATCAATCCGGAATCCGCCAAGAAGATCGGCCTGACCGACAAGATGCCGCTCAAGGAGCGGTTCGCGCGCGCGCGCGGCCTGATCGTCGGCACGCTCGACGTCGGCGGCGGCCTCGACATCATGTTCCGCGTGCTGGCCAAGCAATACGGCTTCAATCCGCTGAGCGACTACACCGAGACGACGATCAATTCCTATCCGACGCTGCTGGCGGCGGCGCAACGCAAGGAAATCGACATCGCCTTGACCGCGATCCCCTACGGCCGGCTCGGCGTCGAGCAAAACGGCCTGAAGATGTTCGCGGATTTCTGGGGCGGCGCGATCCCGGAATATAACGGCGCGGTGCATCAGGGTCTGGTCACCGAAGCCGATTACGCCGCCCAGCACGGCGACATCGTCCGGCGCGTCCATGCGGCGATCGACGACGCGCTGGTCCTGCTGCACAAGCAGCCCGATAAGGCGATCGCCGACCTGCACAAGCGCTATCCGAAGTTGCCGGAAAGCGTGATCCGATCGTTCATTGTCGACGACGCCAAAAGCTTCGCAGCGCGCGCGATCGTCGACCGGCGCGGCTTCGACATCATCCGCGACTTCGTCGGCAACAACATGCTGCCGCAGGCGAAGTCGCTGAAATACGCCGACGTCGTCCTGCCGATCGCGCAGCAGAAATAGGCCGCCGCGTAACGTCCGTCACACCCCGACCCGCTTGAGCTGTGGCTCGGGATAGCGCGCGCCGGCGACCGCGCCCTTCGGAAACGCCCGGTCGAGCGCGGCGAGCGTCGCCGGCGAGACGGCGATGTCGGCCGCTTTGACGTTCTGCTCGAGCCATTTGCGGTGGCTCGTGCCGGGCAACGCGACGACGAACGGGCGGCGCGATAAAACCCAGGCCAACGCCAGTTGTGCCGGCGCGCAATTCTCCTTGGCCGCGAGCTGCTTGAACGTCGGCAGCAACGACACGTTGCGGTCGAGATTTCCGGCCTGAAAGCGCGGGTGGGCGCGGCGGCGATCCTTCTCGCCGAGATCGGCGGCGGCGCCGATGGTGCCGGTGAGGAATCCGCGGCCCAGCGGGCTGTAAGCGACATAGCCGACGCCCAGCTCTTCGCAGGCCTGGAAGAGCCCGTCCTCGGCATCGCGCGTCCACAACGAGTATTCGGTCTGCAACGCGGCCATCGGATGGGCCTTGTGCGCGCGACGCAGCGTCTTTTCCGACGCTTCGGAGATCCCGAGATACTTGATCTTACCCTGCTGCTTCAATTTGACCATCGCGCCCACGGTGTCCTCGACCGGAACGTCGGTATCGACGCGATGGATGTAATAGAGGTCGATGACCTCCTCGCCGAGCCGCTTCAGGCTCTTTTCGCAGGCCTCGACCACATATTCGGGCCGGCCGCAGACCGACTGCTTGCCATCCGGCTTCTGCAGGTTGCCGAACTTGCTCGCCAGCACGACCTTGTCGCGCCGGCCCTTGATCGCGCGGCCGACCAGCTCCTCGTTCTTGCCGGCGCCGTAGACGTCCGACGTGTCGATCAAATCGACGCCGAGCTCGACCGCGCGCTGAATGGTGGCGACCGCCTCGTCGGGATCGGGCTGGCCGTAGATCGGCGTCATGCTCATGCAGCCGAGACCGATACACGACACGTCGAGCGAGCCGAGCTTCCGGCGTTTCATGGCATGCCTCCTGGGCTGTGGCTGAACGCGGCCGTTCACGGCCGGCGCGATCGAGGCTCAAGCTATAAGGAAAACACCCGACTTGCCAGACCCGATTCGGCACGCGAAGCTGAAGCCCATGGCCGAAAACCAGGCTGCCGCTGCGGCGGTCATCGCTGCCGAAATGCGTTATGCGCTGGCGCTCGTCGTCGCGCCGGAGGACGCGGCGCGGCTGAAGCGCAGCGGCCTTTTGCGCGGTGGCCGCCTTGCCCAACGCCGGATCGTCAGCACCTATTACGACACCCGCCGAAAGGAATTGCAGCGCCGCACACTGGCGCTGTCGGTCCGGCGCGAAGGCGGGCGCGTGCTCGAGACGCTCGAAGCCATGCCGGCGCCTTCGGCAACCAGCAACGAGCGGCCGGTGTGGCAGACGCCGCTATCGTGGCCGGTTCCCGACCTGAAGCCGCTGGCCAAAGTCGACGGGATCGGCGCGCTGAAGGACGAGAAGTTGAATCCGGTCTTCACGTGCCGACTGCGGCGCAGCCGCGCCGTGCTCGAACCCGACGGCGCGGTGGTGGCGCTGTCTTTCGACGAAGGCGAAATCCGCGCACGCGGCGGCCGCAAGCTGCCGATCTCGGAAATCGAGATCGAGTTGCAGCAAGGCACGCCCCGCGCGGTCTTCAAGCTCGCCAACGCGCTGATCGACGAAGCGCCGCTGCGCGTCGAATTGCGCAGCAAGGCGGCGCGCGGCTATGCCCTGGCCGAGCGCGCCGAACCGCGCGGAGCATCGGCCACCATGAAATTCGGCGCGGTCGAACTCCATCGCGGCATGGCGGCGGAGGACGCGCTGGCCGTCATTCTCAGGCGGTGTCTCGCGCATATGCTGGCCAACGAACGGGCGGCGCTCGGCGGCAAGGAGGAAGGCGTCCACCAGATGCGGGTGGCGCTCCGGCGCCTGCGCGTCGCGCTGGCGCTGTTCAAATCCATGCTGCCGGAAGTGGAGCGCTATTGGGTCGCCGGCGAGGTCAAGTGGCTGGCGGCCGTGCTCGGCCACGCGCGCAACTGGGACATCGCCGGCAGCCTGATCCGGCGGGTGCGCAGCAGCCTGGCGGACGACCGCGATCTCATCGCCCTCGCGCGCGCGACAGAGCGCGAGCGGCGCCGCAGCTACGATGCCTTGCACGCCGCGCTGAGCACGCGGCGCTACGGGCAATTCGCGCTCGGCCTGATGGGATGGATCGAGACGCGCGCCTGGCGACGGCCGGGGGCGCTGGAAACCTCGATCCTCCAGGTGTCCGTCGTCGGCAAACTGGCCGACGACGTCCTCGAGCGGCGCTATCGCAAGGCGCGCAACCGCGCGCGCAATTTCGACCGGCTGGGCGCGGTCGGCCGTCACCGGCTGCGCATTGCCCTCAAGAAGATGCGCTACGCCGCCGACTCATTCGCGTCGATCTACGCCAACAAGGCGGTCCATCGCTATATCAAGCGCCTGGAAACCCTCCAGGATGGCCTCGGGCTGCTCAACGACATCGCGGCCTCGGAAAAATTACTGCGGACGGTGATTCAACGGCGGCCGTCGCAGGCGCTGATCCGCGGCGACGCCTTGGTGCGCGGATGGTGCGCCCACATGGCCCTGGAATGCGAGCCGGCGCTCGAAAAGGGTCTCAAGCGGCTGAAGAAGGCCGAGCCTTTCTGGCGCCGACCGGCAAAGGCCTGAGACGGCGGCAGCCGGTCAGCTGTAGATCCAGTCTCGCAAGGGCAAGGCCGCGGCGACCGCCGCCAGAATGCCGAGCATGAGGAAGGTCATGTTGCCGTCGGCCGCCGCGATGCGCAGGCATGCCGCCGACAACAAGGCTTCGCCGACGAAAATCGCCAGATCGACGATGAAGTTGCGCAAGAGCACGTCGCCCTCGATATCGTCGTCGAGCCGCCGGCGGAGAAACAGGCGCCGCACCCATTGCTCGCTGGTCCGCATTTCGCCGGCCCTCATTGCAGGGCACTCGTCGCGCCGGCGTGCCACATATGGACCGCGAGAACCTGCAGCGCGAGGCGGCGGCCGCGTTCGCGCGCTTCCTTGCTCGGCGGCTCGATCGGCGTGCCGGCCACGGAATGCATCACCGGCAACGGCTCGACGTTCCACGGCGTCAGATGCCGCATACGCTGGCGGGCGACCTTGATGTCATCGACGGGCGAGATCGGAGAATCGGTATCGCGTGGTACGGCCCGCAAGCGCACTCGCGAACGGCGTAGGATCGAGTTCATGGTTGGTCTTCCTCCTGCGCGATGAATGACGCCGAAATTCAGAAGCTCGGCGATGTCCGGATCGTGAAAGCCGGAACATCCGGCAGCCGCACTTCCATGTGGACGCGGCGTGCGCCGCGCCACAGTTCGATGCCGTGGTAATGCGGCCGATGCTCAAGCATGTCGCGGGCCGTCTCGACGGCATCCTGCTCTTGCCGGCACTCGATCATCTCGTCGGATCCGATCGAACCGGTTGAATCGAGGAAATAGCACCGGTACTGGACCAAATTCGCCATTGCCATCATCCCCTCACCGCAGCGAGCCAAGGGCACGGCCTTGGCGCCGGGAAATAAAGGCGCGAACGATTCCCTCTTTGGCGTCGCTCGTCTGGGAGCAGATTTGATTATTGTCGTTTTCGCCCAGCGCGACGGCCACGTGTCGGCCTCCGGTTCCACCCGTAGAGTGTGGCCAGCAGTCAACAACGTCAATTCAGCCGCTCCCTGAGGGGTGCCAGGGAATCTACTGAGGTCCTAGGATTTCCGGGATGAGGGCAGCGGCGCAGGATTACCGCAAATGTGGCCTACTTTTCGGGCGAAACCAAGCCGTGGCGAATGGCGTAGCGCACCAAGCCGGCGACATCGTGGATGTCGAGGCGCTCCATCAGGCTGGCGCGGTGGGATTCGATGGTCTTGACGCTGGCATCGAGCATCTGGGCGATCTGCTTGGACGACTTGCCCTCGGCGATCAACTGGAGGATTTCGCGCTGTCGCGGCGTCAGCAGATCGAGCGAATTGGTCTGCCCTTCTGTCCGATTGAGATAAACCTCGATGACGTGCTTCGAAATCGCCGGGCTGAGGAAAATCTCGCCCCGCGCGACGGCTTCGATCGCCATTTCGAGCTCGCGCGGCGCTGACCCCTTAAGGACGTATCCCGCCGCGCCGGCACGGAGGGCCTGCAGCACATGGCTTTCATCCGCATGCATCGACAGCATGACCACACGCACCTGCGGATGATCCTTGACCAGGCGGCGCGTTGCCTCAAGCCCATTGAGACCGGGCATGGCGATGTCCATCAGCACGACATTGGGGCGCACATTGGCCACGTGCTCGAGCGCCTCGCGCCCATCCCCGGCCTCGCCGACGACCTCGATGCCCGGGAACTCGCCGATCAAGGATTTGAGGCTGGCGCGAATCAGCAGATGGTCGTCGCACAGCAGGATGCGGACGGGATTCACCGGTTTACACCAGCCTCACTGGTGCCGAGCATCATGCCGTCCACCGTCATCGAAGGATGGAGAAGTGACATCAGGCTCCCCCGTGAGCAAGGCGCCATTATACGCGTACGCCACGGCTCCGGGCGGCATGAATCGGCGCACATTCCGCATCGAAAGCGGCGGCCAATGACACGACAGATTAAGGGGTTTCCCGGCGCCAATTCGGGGTTTCCAGGATGAGCCGACGACGTTGAGGGACTTAAACTGGCGCTTAAGGGTCCGGTGTGGCGACGAGTCTGCGCCCGCGTAGGGTGACAGAAAATAAGACAGCATGTGCGACCTATATGCCCCTGAAATCAAGGCGAAAGGCCGCGCTCGACTCCAGGGCATCGTCGTCGCGCCATACCTCAATTTGATTACAGTGACCGAGTCTTATCGGATGTATTTTAGGACCAAGATAAGCTTGGAAAAGCACTCGAGGGACGCTGAGGGTGGTGTGTGCGGGATATGACCGATAGCACCGAGTGGCACACCCTGATCGCCGCGGCCATGCCAGTGGCGCTTTATTCGGCCGACGCCGATGCGCGGCTTGCCGGGCCGCGCATCGTGAGCGAGACGCTGGCGCGGTCGCTCGGCTATCAAGCAGCGGATTTCGTCGACAATCCCGGATTGTGGACGTCCCGCATTCACCCCGACGACTTGCCCGCGCTCCTGGCGCGGGCCGATGCGATCGCGACCACCGGCTCGTTCACGGCCGAATATCGCTGGCGCGCTGCCGACGGCAGCGAGCGGGTCTTCGCCGACCGGGCGGTATTGATCACGGACCAGCGGAAGCGTCCGGCGCGGATACAAGGCATCGCGCTCGACGTCACCGAGCGTTCGTCGATGCGACGTCAGCTCGGCCAGGCCCAGCGCATGGCAGCCGTGGGCCGGATCACCAGCACCGTCGCCCACGAGCTCAACAATCTGCTGACCGTGATCATGTGGAATCTCGATCTGATGACGCGCTCGCTCGACGGCACCAGCAAGGATTTCGACCGGGCCCATATCGCGCTGAGCGCCGCGCTCAACGGAACCGGCCTGCTGAAGCAGCTCATGGGTTTCACGCGGGCGGATGACCTGGAGGCGCACGCGATCGATGTTGGCGCGGTCCTCGCCCGCGTGGCCCAGATTCTCCGCCTCGTCATCGGCGTGGACATCGCGGTCGAAACCTGGGCGGCGCCCGGATTGTGGCCGATCGAAACCAGCCCGGATCAGCTCGAGCTGGCATTGGTCAATTTGGCCATTCACGCCCGGCAGGCGATGCCGGAAGGCGGCCGGCTCGTGATCGAAGCCAGCAATGTGCCGGCGCAAGGTCGGTCGGGAACCGAGAATGGCCTGAGCCGCGACGCGGTCGCTCTCACCGTCAGCGGCGCGGCGTCCGGGCCTGTCGGCCCGTTGCCGCCAGAAGGGCGCAGCACCGAAGCGCTGGCGATGGTGCGAAGCGTCATCGAGGGGGCCGACGGGCGCCTTGTCCTCGACGCGCCGAACGGCTGCATCCTGATGCGGCTTCTCCTGCCGCGCGCCGCGACCGGCAAAGACACCGTAACGCCGCGAGCCGACCGCGCCGAGGGCGGAAAAGCGCGCGACATCGCGTGTACCATCCTGGTCGTCGAGGACGATCCGGACGTACGCGATGTCACCGTCGCGCGCGTCGGCGAGCTCGGGCACCGCGTGCTCGAGGCCGAGAACGCCAAGGTTGCGCTCGACATCCTTGGCCGCAGCGAGGCGGTCGACCTGTTGTTCACCGATATCGCCATGCCGGGCGGCATGAACGGGCTCGAATTGGCGCGCCGGGCGCTCCAGCTGCGCCCAGAAATCCGCGTACTTTTCGTGTCCGGATATACGTCGTCGACCCACACCGAAGGCAGCACCCCGGGCGAGTTGCTGCAAAAGCCCTACCGCCAGGAAGATTTGGGCCGCGCCCTGCATCGAGCGCTCCATCGCGGCGCGACCGCCACCGCTTGAACCATCGCGTCACAGCAGAAAAGGCGCGGTCGACTTGCCACGGCAATGCCACACCACCAGCGCGGCGCGTTGAGCACAGATGAGCAAGACCATGCCAAGCGAGCTTTCCGTGCTGATCGTCGAGGATGACGAATTGGTCCGCGAGGCGACCGTCGGCAGCGTCATGGACCTTGGCCACCGCGTGCTCGAGGCGGCCGATGCCGACGCCGCGTTGCAAGTGCTCGACGGCGACGCCATCGTCGACGTGCTGTTCACCGACATGCGCCTGCCGGGAAAGAACGGCGAGCAGCTCGCGCAGGAAGCGTGGCGACGGCGCCCGGACCTCAAGGTGATCTTCACCAGCGGCGGCCCGACGCCTGACGACGCGGTCGAAGCGGCCGGCGTCGCGGTCTGGCTCGGCAAACCCTACAAATGGGACGACCTCAAGCACGCCTTCGAACAGCTTCGCGAACGGCGCGACTAGGCGAGACACGCAAAAATCACCGTTTGTCACAGCCTCCTTGGCTAGGCTTTCCGGCGACGTTGCCTGGCAATCCACCAATGCGCCCAGATCACGGGCAGGGAGCTGGACGTGCGTTCTATTCGGCATGCCGCTTCGGTGACGACGGCACTTCTCGCGGGTTGGCTCGCCCTCGTCAGTGGCGACAGCGGACCCGGCCGCATTCAAGCCTTGGCCGAAACCCCGGCTCCGGCGGCGAGCGGTACGTCGTCGGCGGTGCTGACCAAAGACAAGGCCCAGGCGATCCTCGGCAAGCCGGTCACCAGCACCGCCGGCGAGAATATGGGCCGCATCGTCGACGTCATCGTCGACAAGGCCGGGAAGCCGCGCGCCGCGATCATCGATTTCGGCGGCTTCCTGGGCGTCGGCAGCCGCGAGATCGCGGTTGACTGGGCCGCGCTCCACTTCTCGCCGGCGGGGCAAACCGAGCGCATTACGCTCGATTTGACGCGCGACCAGGTCAAATCCGCGCCGCAGTATCAGAAGGGCAAGCCTGTGGTGGTGTTGGGCGCGTCAGGCGAGACCCAACCGTTGTCGAGCGGCGAATACCCATTGGACCAGTAACTGTGGATGCCGTGACGTGCACGCCCACGAGAAACCCGGATCGGAGGTGCGCGTTCGGCCCGACTTCGTGCCATCGCGGCGCAGCCTGCGTGGCCTCGACGGCTTCAATTTCTTCATCGCCAACATCCAGACCGGTTTCGGGCCGTTCATCGCCGTCTATCTGACGGCGCAGGCCTGGACCCAGGTCGATATCGGCCTCGTCTTGACGATCAGCGGGATCGTTGCCCTGGCCTTTCAAGTGCCGGGCGGAATCCTGGTCGACGCCGCGAGACATAAACGCACTTTAGGGGCCATCGCCGCGGCGGCGATCGCGGTCAGCGCTCTCATGCTCGCCGCGTGGCCGATCTTTCCGCTCGTCCTCGGTGCCGAAGTGCTGCACGGCCTGGCGAGTTGCCTGATGGGGCCGGCGATCGCAGCCATCAGCCTGGGCCTGGTTGCGCCGCGCGAAATCGGCGAGCGGCTGGGCCGGAACGCGCGCTATGCCTCGGCGGGGAACGGGATCGCCGCGGTGCTGATGGGCGCCTGCGGCCGGCTGGTATCCGATCGCGCGGTGTTCCTGCTGACCGCGGTCCTCGCGGTTCCCGCCTTGATCGCATTGTTCCGCATCCGGTCGCAGGAAATCGATCCGGAGCGCGCGCGCGGCGGCCATCCCGGCGCAGGCGAAAAGCACGCACGGCTGCACGGCATCGCCGACAATCGTCCGCTGCTCGTCTTCGGCGCCGGACTGACCCTGTTCAGCCTTGCCAATACACCGATGTTGCCGCTGATCGGGGGCATCGTCACCATGCGCTCGAGCCAGTGGGCGACGGTGCTCATCGCCGCGTGCATCGTGGTACCGCAAATTCTCGTGGCCCTGCTTTCGCCGTGGATCGGGCGACGATCCGAGATCTGGGGGCGGCGTCCGCTGCTCATTCTTGGATTTGCCGTTTTGCCGATCCGCGGCATCCTGTTCGCCGTGCTGGCCAGTCCCTATCTAATTGTGGCGGTGCAGGTTCTCGACGGCATATCCGCCGCCGTTCTGGGAGTTATGCTGCCCCTGGTGGTCGCTGACGTCACCCACGGCACCGGCCGATACAACGCCGCGCTCGGCACGGTCGGCGCCGCTGCCGCCGCCGGCGCCGCGCTGAGCACGACTTTGGCTGGCTACGTGAACGATCGTATGGGCAGCGCGGTTGCGTTTCTGAGCCTGGCCGGCGTGGCGTGCGTCGGTCTTGGCGTGCTCCTGCTGTTCATGCCTGAAACCCGCCCGACGGAGTGCTAACAGGCGATGACGGACAGCAATAATTCCGAGCGGCCGCAGACCGCAGATACGGCCGACGGCGACTTCTATATCAACGCCGCGACGTCGAGCGCGGAACGGCGTCCGCCGCGCGCGCTCAAGCACGGCGATACCTTTGCCGTGTTCGACGACAACGGCGATATCGCGGGTGGCGCGACGAGCCCGGCGGGCCTCTATCACCGCGACACGCGGCATCTATCGCATTTCGCCCTGTCGCTCGACGGCGGGCGCCCGCTCCTGCTGAGCTCCAATCTGCACGACGACAACGCCGTCCTGTCGGTCGATCTCGCCAATCCCGATCTGCACCGGGCTGGCCGGCTGGTGCTGCCGCGCGATACCATCCACATCCGGCGGACGACGTTTCTCTGGCAGGGCGCCTGCTACGTGCGGCTCGCGCTGCACAATTTCGACCGTCAGCCGCATCGCGTTCGCCTCGGGCTGGAATTCGCCGCCGATTTCCGCGACCTATTCGAGATTCGCGGCAGCGTCCGCAACCGCCGCGGCACGGCCGCCATCGAGCGGCCGGACGCCACGGCGGTCGTTGTGCGCTATCGCGGCCTCGACGACGTTGAACGGGTGACGCGGCTCGACTTCGCACCGCCGCCCAACACGCTGGACGACGACGCGGCGGAATTCGATCTGATGCTCGCGCCGGGCGAGAGGACCAGCGTCTTCCTGACTGTCCGCTGCGATGCCGACCGGGCGGCGCGGCGCGGCGGCTTCTTCGTCGGAATTCGCGCGGCCCGCCGCGACCTTCGCGCCGCGACCGCGCGCGCGGCAGTGATCGACGGCTCCAACGCCGTGCTCAACCGCATCCTCTGTCGCTCGGTCGCCGATCTCTACATGCTGCTTACCGACACGCCGCAGGGCGCCTATCCCTACGGCGGCATTCCGTGGTTCAGCACGGCGTTCGGCCGCGACGGCATTATCACCGCGCTCGAGCTGCTGTGGTTCGATCCGACGATCGCCAAGGGCGTGCTGCGCTTTCTCGCCGCGACCCAGGCCCGGGAGACCGACCGCGAGCATGCCGCGCAGCCGGGTAAGATCCTGCACGAAATGCGCCAAGGCGAGATGGCGCGCCTCGGCGAGGTGCCGTTCAGCCGCTATTACGGCACGGTGGATGCCACGCCGCTGTTCGTCCTCTTGGCCGGGCGTTATTTCGCGCGCACCGGCGACCGTGACACGATCGCGGCGTTGTGGCCGCATATCGACGCCGCGTTGCGCTGGATCGACGGCGACGGCGACCCGGACGGCGACGGCTTCGTCGAATATTTGGCGGCGCCTGGCAAGGGGCTGGTGAATCAGGGATGGAAAGATTCGGCAGACGCCATATCGCATGCCGACGGCAGCCTGGCGAGCGGCGCCATCGCCTTGTGCGAAGTGCAGGCCTATGTCTACGCCGCCAAACGCGCGGCTGCGGCGATCTGCCGGGCGCTCGACATGGGCGGCCGCGCGGCCGAACTCGATCGCGCCGCCGATGCGCTGCGCCGCCGTTTCGATGCTGCGTTCTGGTGCGACGATCTCGGCACCTATGCGCTGGCGCTCGACGGCGACAAACGTCCCTGCCGCGTCGTCAGCTCCAACGCCGGGCATGCGCTGTTCGCCGGAATTGCGGCGCCGGCGCGCGCCGCCCGGATCGCCGCCACCCTGCTCGGCCGCGAGTCTTATTCCGGCTGGGGCATTCGCACGCTGGCCGCTTCTGCCCGCCGCTACAATCCGATGTCGTATCACAACGGCTCGGTCTGGCCGCATGACAACGCCGTCATCGCCCTGGGCCTCGCGCGTTATGGCCTCAAGCGCGAAGCCCTGCTGATTTTCGACGCGCTGTTCGCTGCCGTTCAGCACATGGACCTCCTGCGTCCGCCCGAGTTGTTCTGCGGATTCGCCCGCCGGCTCGGGACCGGTCCGACGCGCTATCCGGTCGCCTGCTCGCCGCAGGCCTGGGCGAGCGCCGCGCCGATCGCCCTGATCGGGGCGTGTCTCGGGCTGCGCTGCGATAGCGTGCGCAACGAGGTCCGGTTCGAATACCCGGCTCTGCCGCCCGACATCGACGAGCTGCGCCTGCGCCGCGTTCGTATCGGCGATGGCGAGGTCGATCTGCTGCTGCGGCGGCATGCCAGCGACGTCGCCGTGAACGTCTTGCGGCGCAGCGGCAGCACCCGCGTCATCGTCGTAAGCTGAGGCGCGGCGCCATGATTCATGCGGTTCGCGGCCGATCCCGGCGAGCGCTTTCCAAGCCGCGCGCGTTGGGCTACACAACGTTATACCCATCGGGCAAGGGGCCGCCGCCAGAAGCGGCCCGGGCAGGGAGCGACCGGACGTGGCGGAGGTCATTCTCGAAGCGCGTGGCCTGTCCAAGGAATTCCTTGGGTTTGCGGCCGTGCGCGACGTTTCGCTCAAGGTCCACCGCAACGCCATCCACGCCCTGATCGGCCCCAACGGCGCCGGCAAAACGACCGTCTTCAATCTGCTCACCAAGTTTCTCGAGCCGACCTCCGGCACCATCGTCTTCATGGGCCGCAACATCACGCGCACCAAGGCGGCCGACGTCGCCCGGCTGGGGATGGTGCGCTCGTTCCAGATCTCGGCGGTGTTTCCGCACATGACTGTGCGCGAGAACGTGCGGGTCGCGCTGCAGCGCCCGCTCGGCACGTCGTACCGCTTCTGGCAGCCGATCGAATCGCTCTCCGATCTCGACGTGCGGGCCGACGCCGTCCTGACCTTGGTCGGGCTGCGGGATCAAGGCGACCTGCTCGCTGCCGAGTTGCCGTACGGTGGTAAGCGCGCCCTCGAGATCGCCACGACGCTGGCGCTCGAGCCGGCGCTGCTGCTGCTCGACGAGCCGATGGCCGGTCTGGGCATGGAAGACATCAAACGCATCTCGGCGCTGGTGCGCGAGGTTGCAAAGACACGAACCGTGCTCATGGTCGAGCACAATCTTTCGGTCGTCGCCGATCTTTCGGACGTCATCACGGTGCTGACGCGCGGCCGCGTCCTGGCCGAAGGGCCCTATCGCGAGATTGCCGCCAACGCCGAAGTGCGCGAGGCCTATCTCGGAACCGGCCATGCCTAGCGCCGATTCCGCCGACACCTTGCTCGACGT
This sequence comes from Allostellaceae bacterium, assembly GCA_050729835.1. GTDB lineage: Bacteria > Pseudomonadota > Alphaproteobacteria > ATCC43930 > CGMCC-115725 > REEB95. Next base: position 40,491 of record JBOHLS010000021.1, read on the forward strand.
TCACGGGCTCGAAGCCTGGTACGGCGAATCGCATGTCCTCCACGGCATGGATTTCACGGTCGCCGCGGGCGAGGTCGCGACCTTGCTGGGGCGCAACGGCGCCGGCAAGACCACGACACTCAAGTCGATCATGGGCATCCTGCCCGAGCGCCGCGGGACGATCACCTTCGCCGGCCGCGCCACCATCGACCTTCCGGCCTATCGCATCGCGCGGCTCGGCATCGCCTATTGCCCCGAGGATCGCGGCATCTTCGCCAGCCTCACGGTCGAGGAGAACCTGGTGCTACCGCCGGTGATAGCCCCCGGCGGCATGCCGGTCGACCGGATCTACGACCTGTTTCCCAATCTGCTCGAGCGCCGGACGAGCCAAGGCACCAAGCTTTCGGGCGGCGAGCAACAGATGCTGGCGATCGCCCGCATCCTGCGGACCGGGGCACGGCTGCTGCTGCTCGACGAGCCCACCGAAGGCCTGGCGCCCGTGATCGTGCAGCAGATCGGCGCCGTCATCGGCCGACTCAAGCAGGCGGGCTTCACCATCCTTCTGGTCGAGCAGAACTTCCGGTTTGCCGCCATGGTCGCCGACCGCCACTATGTGGTCGAGCACGGCCGGGTGGTCGACATGATCCCGAACGAGCGGTTGGAAGCTGAGACCAACAAACTTCACGAATATCTCGGCGTATGAAACGCATCAGGGGGGAGGAAACATGAAACGCAGATTGCTTATGGCCGTGGGTTTCGCCGCGGTTCTCGCGTTCGGCGCCGCGGCTCCGGCCGCTCGTGCGGCGAACGACAAGGTGATCATCGGCGTGATGAACGACATGTCGTCGGTCTATTCCTACCTCGGCGGCATGGGCTCGGTCGCCGCGGCGAAGATGGCGGTGCACGATTTCGGCGGCAAGGTGCTCGGCAAGTCGATCGAGGTGATCTATGCCGATCACCAGAACAAGCCCGATGTCGGCGCCGCGATCGCGCGCAAGTGGTTCGACGAGGACGGCGTCGACGCGATCGTCGACCTGCCGACCTCCTCGGTCGCCATCGCCGTGCAGCAGGTGGCGAAGGAACGCGGCAAGGTGACGTTGATCTCGAATGGCGGCTCGTCCGAATTGACGGGCAAATACTGCTCGCCGACCGGTGTGCACTGGACCTACGACACCTATGCCCTGGCGCACGTCACCGGCAAGGCGATCGTGCAGCAAGGCGGCAAGTCCTGGTTCTTCATCACCGCCGATTATGCTTTCGGCCATCAGCTGCGGGACGACACCTCGGCGGTGGTCAAGGCGGCCGGTGGCCAGGTTCTCGGCTCGGTCAACGTGCCGTTGAACAACGCCGACTTCTCGTCCTTCCTGCTCCAGGCACAGGCGTCGAAGGCGCAGGTCATCGGTTTGGCCAACGCTGGCGGCGACACGGTCAACTCGATCAAGCAGGCCGCCGAATTCGGCATCGTCAAGGGCGGCCAGCGGCTGGCCGGTCTGCTCGTCTTCATCGCCGACGTCAACGCTCTCGGCCTGCAGACGGCCCAGGGCCTGATGCTGACCGAGGCTTACTACTGGGACCAGAACGCCAAGACGCGGGTCTTCGCCAAGCGGTTCGAGGCGGCCTATGACGGCAAGGTGCCGACCTCGGGCCAGGCCGGCGTCTACGGCGCGGTGATGCACTACCTCAAAGCGATGGCGGCGGCCAAGACCGAGGACGGCGTCAAGGTGGTCGCAGAAATGCGCAAACTGCCGATCAACGACTTCATGACGCACAACGGCCGGGTGCGCATCGACGGGCGCGTCATCCGCGACATGTATCTCTTTCAGGTGAAAAGCCCGCAGGAGTCAAAATATCCGTACGACTATTACAAGCAGATCGCGGTGATTCCGGGCGATCAGGCGTTCCGGCCGTTGAGCGAGAGCGACTGCCCGCTCGTCAAGCACTGACGGCGGTTCGCCCGTCGGGGTGGGGCCGATGCTGGACTGGATGCATGTCGCCGTGCCGCCGGCACCGGCGCTGTTCGGCCAGCTTCTCATCGGCCTCATCAACGGCTCGTTCTATGCGATGCTGAGCCTCGGCCTCGCCGTCATCTTCGGTCTGCTCAACATTATCAACTTCGCGCACGGCGCCCAGTACATGCTGGGCGCTTTCTGCGCCTATCTGGTCCTGAATTATCTCGGCATCGGTTATTGGCCGTCGCTGGTGGTGGCGCCGCTTGTGGTCGGGGCCTTCGGCATGCTGCTCGAGCGGCTTCTCATCCGCTGGGTCTATCGGCTCGACCATCTTTACGGCCTGCTGCTGACCTTCGGCATGGCACTCATCATCCAGGGCGTGTTCCGCCAGTACTATGGCAGCGCCGGCCAGCCCTATTCAATCCCGAACCTGCTGACCGGCGGCCAGAACCTGGGCTTCATGTTCCTGCCGAACTATCGGACCTGGGTGATCGTCGCCTCTTCCATCTTCTGCTTTGGCACCTGGCTGGTCATCGAGCGCACACGCCTCGGCGCCTATCTGCGCGCGGCGACCGAGAATCCGGCACTGGTCCAGGCTTTCGGCATCAACGTCCCGCGCATGGTCACGCTGACTTACGGCTTCGGCGCCGCCTTGGCGGCGCTAGCCGGCGTCATGGCGGCGCCGATCTACCAGGTGAGTCCGCTGATGGGATCGAACCTGATCATCGTGGTCTTCGCCGTCGTGGTGATCGGCGGCATGGGCTCGATCCTCGGTGCGATCGTCGGCGGCTTCGCGCTCGGCATCATCGAGGGCCTGACCAAGGTGTTCTATCCCGAGGCCTCGTCGACCGCGATCTTCGTCATCATGGTGATCGTGCTGCTGCTCAAACCCGCGGGCCTGTTCGGCCGGGCGACCTGACATGCACGAGACAGAAACAGCCCGCACGGTGCGCCGGCTGGCGCTGCTCGCCGCGGCACTCGTCGCGCCGCTGGTTTTCTATCCGATCTTCCTGATGAAAGCGCTGTGCTTCGCGCTGTTCGCGGCGGCGTTCAACCTGCTGATCGGGTTCGTCGGCCTGCTGTCCTTCGGGCACGCCGCCTTCTTCGGCAGCGCCGCCTACGTCACTGCCTATGCCGCCAAGGCCTGGGACTTTCCGCCGTTGCTGGCGATATTGGCCGGCACCGTCGTCGCCGGACTCATGGGCGTGGTGTTCGGCTGGCTGGCCATCCGGCGCAAAGGCATCTATTTCGCGATGGTGACGCTCGCGCTGTCACAGATGGTCTATTTCTACGCCCTCGAATCCCGCTTCACCGGCGGCGAAGACGGCATCCAGGCGGTGCCACGAGGCACCGTGCTCGGCCTGCTCGATCTCAACCAGCCGCTGACGATGTACTATTTCGTGTTGGCGGTCTGCCTGCTCGGCTTCGGCGTCGTCTATCGCACCATCCACTCGCCGTTTGGCGAGGTCTTGAAGGCGATCCGCGACAACGAGCCACGCGCCATCTCGCTCGGCTATCACATCGACCGCTACAAGCTCCTGGCCTTCGTGCTGTCCGCGACGCTGGCCGGCCTCGCCGGCGCCACCAAGACGCTGGTGTTCCAGCTGGCGTCCCTCACCGACGTCACCTGGCAGGCGTCGGGCGACGTGGTGCTGATGACTCTCATCGGCGGGCTGGGCACGATCTGGGGACCGGTGGTCGGCGCCTTCATCTCGATCACCATGGAAAACTACCTGGCCGAGCTCGGCTCGTGGGTTACCGTGATCCAGGGAACCATCTTCGTGGTTTGCGTCCTGGCCTTCCGCCGCGGCGTGGTCGGCGAGATCGTCCATTTTGCCAGGCGGCACCGGCGCAAGCCGCGGCTGGCCGAGCAGCCGGGAACGTCTTAGCCGAGAATCCCTTTGCCCCGCGCCGGCATCAGATTGGCGCGCAGCCGGGTCAAGGTGCGCTTCAGCGCCTCGACTTCCGCGGCGGACAAGCCCGCGGTGGCGACGCGATTGACGTCACGCGCCTCCGGCAGCAGCAGCTCGCGCAGCGCGCGCGCCGTCTTGGTCAGATAGATGTTGAATTTCCGCCGGTCGTTCCGGTTCTGCACGCGCACGACCAAGCCGCGCCGCTCCATCGCACGCAGTGCCGTAACGGTGGTGGGCTCGGCGGTGCCAGCGCGCTCGCTCAGCTCGCGCTGGCTGAGCCCGCCCTCTTCCCACAGGGCGCGCAGGAAATACCACATGCCGAGGGTGATGCCATAGGGGCGGATGCGCGCTTCGAGCGCGCGCTGCAACGCGCGGTGCGTCCAGCGCACCTGATACCCCACGCTCTGTTCCGCCGAATAAGAAAAGTGCGGCTTGCGCGCGCGGTGGCCGGCCTGCGTTCGGCGTTCCGCCATGGTCGTCATCCCTCGCGCCAATCATTAGCAATCAAAGGTTTTAGCCGGTGGGCGGGCTTATGTCTCGTTCCGGGCGGAGCGCGGGCGAGGCAACGCTGGCGAGCGCCGGTGGTGCGATATAACATAACATCGCAATCCCGTTTGGGGATCGACCATGACTGCGAAAGCTCGCCGTGGCGTCGCGACGCAACTCAACCGGGCGGCCACGGCCTGCGCGCGCGAAGGCGCCCAGCTCACGGCGCTGCGCCGCGCGATCCTCGGCCTGATCCTGGAAGCCGACGGTCCGGTCACCGCCTACCAGCTGCTCGACCGCCTCAAAAAAACCCGCAAGGGCGCGGTGCCGCCGACGATCTACCGCGCGCTCAATTTCCTGCTGGCACAGCGCCTGATCCACCGGGTCGAGCGCCTGAACGCGTTCATCCCCTGCGCCGAAACCGGCCACCGGCACGTTGCGCAATTCCTGATCTGCCGCGAATGCGGCGCAGTCGCCGAGATCGAGGACCAGGCAACCGCCCGGGCGTTGCTCCACGTGGCCGAGCGCGCCGGATTCCATCCGCGCGATACCGTGGTCGAGATCGAGGGCACCTGCGCCACCTGTTCGCATCCATCCTAGCCGCGAACCGCCGCCGGCCAGCGCAGACCGGCGAGAAGATAGGCCGCGACGCTGAGCGCGGTGATCCAGAAGCTCGTCGGCCAATCGGTGTAGAACGCGAGCACGAGTCCGAGCCACGCCTCAGCGACGGCAAGAACGGCCGCCAGCAGAACGCCGGTTGCCACGCCGTGCGTCAAACGCAAGGCCGCCGCCGCCGGACCGACCATCAGCGCAAAGACCAGCAGGACGCCGACGATCTGGGCGCATTCGGCGGTCGTCAACGCGACGATCGCCAGGAACAGCACGGAATAAAGCCGCAGCGAGACGCCTTTCGCCTCAGCCAGCTCGGGCTGCAAACTGGCGAACAGCAAGGGACGCGAGATCACGGCAAGCAGGGCAAGGCTGATCGCGCCGAGCGCCAGCAGCGTCCATACGGTGTCGACATCGACGGCGAGTACGTTGCCGAACAGCAGCGCCGTCGCCTGCGCTGCATAGGCGGTGAAGAAATGCAGGAACAAGAGGCCGAGGCCGAGCGCCAGCGCCAGCACGAGTCCGATCGCGACGTCGCGCTGCGCCAGCTTCTCGCCCATGAAGCCCATGCCGAGACCGGCCGCCAGGGTCACGAGCACCAGGCCCCAAAGCGGCGCAATGCCGATGAGCACCGCGCCGGTGGCCCCCGTGAAGCCGACATGCGCCAGCGCGTGGCCGGCGAAGGTCTGGCTCCGCAGCACCAGAAAATAGCCGACGGCGCCGGCGACGACCGCGACAAGGGTCGCCGCCGCGAACGCATGGCGCATGAAATCGTATTCAAGCATGGCCGGAACGTTCCCGATGATGATGGCCGTGCATATGCGACGAGCCCGCATCGTGCCGATGGCCATCGCCTTCGACGTCATGGCCGCCCGCCATCACGAAGATGCGTCCCTTGAGCCGCACCACCTCGATCTCGGCGCCATAGAGGCGTGACAGCACTGGGCCGGTGACGACCTCGTCGACCGTTCCGAGCGCGGCCTGACCATTGCCGAGATACAGCACGCGGTCGATCGCACCGAGCAGTGGGTTGAGCTCATGGGCGCTGAACAGCACGGTGACCCGCAATTCGCGCTGAAGCGCTTTCACCAGGTCGATCACTTCGGCTTGGTGGCCCGGATCGAGACTGATCAGTGGCTCGTCGAGCAGCAGCAGGCGCGGGCCACCGATCAGTGCCTGGGCCAGCAGCAGTCGTTGCCGCTCGCCGCCCGAAAGCTCGGCCAGCGGCCGGAGCGCCAGTGCCCGCGCGCCGACCCGATCGAGCGCGCGCTCGACCTCGGCCCGCCCAGCGCGGTTCACGATCGGCAAGCCGAGGCGGTGGCCGTCGACGACGCTGGCAACGAAATCCCACCCGCTCAGGTGGGCGGGCACGACAGCGCCGCGGGCCTGGGGCATGTAGCCGATGGCGGGATTGCCGCGGGTCGCCGGCCGGCCGAGAACGCGGATCTCTCCCCGGCTCGGCGGCACCAGACCGAGCACGGCGCGCAGCAGGGTCGTCTTGCCCGCGCCGTTCGGTCCGAGCACGCCGACGAACTCGCCGGCCGCAATATCGAGACCAATTTCGTCGAGGACGGTGCGACCGGCCAGCGCCAGGCGAACGTCACGCAGCGCGATGGCGTTCATCGGCGGCTATTTCGGCAGCGCCTGGGCGACGGCATCGAGCGCGCTCGTCATCCATTGCTGATAGGTCATGCCGGGCGGCTCGGTTTCCGCCACGCCGACGACGGGAATCTGCGCGGCTTTGGCAAACGCCGCCATGCGCGCGGCCATCGGGTCCGTGGCCTGGCGGTTGTAGATCAACAGCTTCACCCGATGATCCTTGAGGTCGTCCTCGAAGGCGGCGATGTCCGAGGCGCTGGGCTCGGTGCTGTTCATCACCGCCAGCTGGAAGGAGCGGTTCCTGACCTTCAGGCCGAGCGCGTCGAGCATATAGCCGAAGACCGGCTCCGTCGCCGTCACCGGCGCGCCGGCCAGTCTCTCGCGCAGCATCGCGATTTTGTCTTGCACCGGCTTGAGCGATTGCCGGAAGCGAGCGAGACGATTCTGATAGGCCGCGCGGCGATCCGGATCGGCGGCGCCCAGATCGTCCGCCAAGGTCTTGGCCAGCGCCAGCATGGTGTTCGGATCGTACCAGATATGCGGATTGTCGCCGGTCTTGCGGCCGACGAGCGTGGCCACGACGACGACCTTGCGGCTCGAGCCGCGCGTCGCCCCCAGCAGCTTCGACATCCACGGGTCGTAGTCGATGCCGTTGTAGACGACGAAGTGCGCCGTCGCGACCGCGCGCGCGACCGAGGTGCCGGCCTCGAACAGATGCGGGTCGGCGTCGGGGTTGCTGAGAACGCTCGTCACCCGCACGTCGGAACCGCCGATCTGGCGTGCGACGTCGCCATAAAAATTCTCGGCGGCGACGATCGGGACAGGACCGGCAGCGTGCGCCGGCGCCGTGACACTCGACAGGACCGCAACCGCAGCCAGGACGAAAAAGCGTGTCATTTCAATGCCCAACGACGGAGGCGGACGGCAGCTCGCGCCCGCATGAAACGATATAACATAGCGTTCCGATCCGTCCAGTGGGCGTGGTGCCCGGGTTTGACCAGCCTTCGAGACGCCCCGCGTCCCGAAACCGCTCTAGCAGCCTGTCGGATTCACTTGCGGTTCTGAGTATGGCGGAATCGCGGAATGACGCCCCATGCTCTGTTTGAGCGTGATCAGCCATTTCTCTTGCCGTCCGATTTGAAGGACTGGCTGCC
>JBOHLS010000022.1:0-38642 GCA_050729835.1 Allostellaceae bacterium
CAGCAATGGCGCAATCAGCGCCCATTCCTCATCCGTCAGATCGAAGCGCGTGCTCATGGTCCACCTCCGTGGACCTTGAATCACATCGCCCTCAAATTGGGAATCCCTTATTGGGTACAGACCCTAGTCACTATGCTTAGTTTTGTAAAACGTTAACTCCCACTGAGGTCCGCGGACTTCGCCGTTCTCTATTGACCAATAACGGCGAAGTTCCGCAACTTTCAGGTCGTGTTTTAGAGCGATAGAGACTGCTCTAAAACCCTCTGCATGATCTCCAAAGAAGCGCACCGTGGGCTCATGAAATGGGTGTCCATCGCCCCCTTCACACGATTCAAAAGTTTCAATCCCATTTTCCCAAAGCACGCGAACTTCATGGACAATACCGGTGTCTATTTTGCGCTCACCCCGGCTAAAAAAGGGTGGGGGTGCTATCGTTGCTGGCTTAGTCAAATTGGCTCCTAGTTTTCAAACTGGACCATTACCCGGCGCTGACCCGTGTTTACCAATATTAACCAAGATTATCTTTAATCATTATTAAGACGCTTCTTGGGAAGTCTGTTTCTCTATTTGCATTCCTGCAAACACGGTGATATATGGTTAATCCGAAATCGAACATGATTAATCGAGCAGAATGCTCTTCGGTCCGAAGGAGGCATTCATGCTCGCGTTTTTCCGCCGCTTGGCGCTGGCGCTCGTCGCCTGCACCGCGCTGCTGTTCCCGGCGTTCGGCATCCTGGGCGCGCACCCGGCGGCGGCGGCGACCTGCTCGGCGATCACCGGCGGCAGCGCCGCCGCCAGCACGATCAACGACTGCAGCGAGATCCTGACCATCACGCAAAGCGGCGGCAACTTCAACGTCGCGGTCAGCTTTCCCAGTAACGGTTCGTCGCTGTCGAACGGCGCGTTCAACTCGAACGGCTACCTGATCGGCGTCGTCAACAGCACCAACGTCGCGATCCAGGATTTGATGCTGATCGGCTCTACCGGCTCGCCGATCTTCAATACCGTGGCCAGCGAGACGCTGTGCTTCACCAACCTGGCGCCGGGCAACTGCGGCGCGGGCGGCACCAATATCGGCGGCTCGACGACTTCGCCGATCAACCATGCGACCTACACGATCACCGGCAACGAGGGCAAAATCCTCGGCAACAGCGACATCGTCTATTTCACCAGCATCGGCTCGGGCAATTCGACCCTCAACAACCAGGGCGACGTCGTCTTCGATGGCGGCTTGCCGGCCGGCTTCACCGCCGAATTCGCGTTGACCAACCTTCCGCAAGGCGCCGTCTGCGTCACCAACGCCGCCGGCCAGTGCATTCCTTCCGTCAACGAGCCGGCCACGCTGTTCCTCTTCGGCAGCGGCCTGCTCGTCGTTTTCGAGATGAGGCGACGCCGGTTCGCGCCGCGGTCGCGCGGCCGCAGGATCCGCTGGGAACGAAGAATCACATCCGACTGTATCGCTTTGGCGCCGAATACCTTTGAGTGACTGCAACCAACATGCGAGCTTTTGCCAGGATTTTAACCATGATGATCTTGCCGGAGACCCGCCGTGGCTGAAATGGACCACCTGATTCGGGCGGCGCGCACCACGTCGCCTTTGATCCAGCACACCGGGGGCGTCGAACAGCTCCAGCAGGTCAATCCCCAGGCCGGTCCGCCGCCCGCGGCGCCCTGCCCGCCGCAACCCTGCGCTACGGCCCAGCCCGGTCCGCCGGTCGGTCCGCCGATCGCCGTGCACGAGCCGGCGGCCGGCGAGCACATCGTCGTTCCGATCGTCCCCAACCAGCCGCTGACCTTCGACTTCAATCCGCTCGACCTCAAGGCGACGGAGCAGCATAGCGACGTCATCCTGACCTTCCCCGACGGCGCACAGATCACGCTGCACGACGTCATCGGCCCGTGCGGCCCGCAGCCGGTCCCGCTCGAGCTGCCCGACGGCACGGTGATCACGGCAAGCGAGCTGCTCCAGGCGTTCCACTTGTCGCTGGCCGGCCCGTGCGGTGTGCCGGTGCTGAACCAGATCAATCCCACCGCCGGCCCGCTCGTCGAGAACACCGGCTTTGCCACCTCGCCCTTCGACGTCGGCGGCATCGGCCCGGGCCTCTTCCCTGACGGCCCGCTGGCGCCGACCGGCTTCGGCTACACCCACGAGTTCCTGACAGGCGTCGGCGGCGGCAATTCGACGCCGCCGGGTCCACCGGGCCCACCCACGCCGCCGCCGCCCGGCACCTTCCTCCAAGACCCTACCGACATCGATGTGCACAATTATTTCCTCGGCAGCAGCGCGCCGGCTCCGCACAATGTCGGCGGCACGAACTACACGGTCGATCAGATGGGCAACTACATCACCGAGGTGGTGTCGTCGTCGCCCGCCGCTTTCATCGAGGGCTTTTGGACACCGGGTTCGCCGCCACCCGCCTTCGGCACGCACGCCAATCCGGGTGGGACGCTCACCGGCCAGTTCGGCACCTTCACCATGGATGCGGCCGGCAACTACGACTATCAGCTGTCGGCGGCCAGCGAGCACACTCTGTCGCAGCTCGGCACCGATCTTATGTCGCAGGCGGTCAACCAGCCGTTCCACACCTACCAGCCCGGCTTTCAGGACATGTTTGACGTTGCCACCAGTAACGGCTTCGAGAGCGTGGGGGCGACGCCGGCCGACATCAAGCAGATCGAGTTCGATTTCCACGCCGCCAACGTGGCGTCGACGGCGGCCGCGGTCGGCGTCAGCCCGCCGCCCACGAGCGCGACGGAGCTGCTGCTGACCTATACCGACGCGGTCGACCCGGCACATTCGTTTCAGCAACTGGTCAGCGTCGACACCGCCGGCAACGTCACGGTGACGCCGGAATCGACCACGGTGGTGCAACCGAATGATCCGGCGCTGGTGAGCCTCGAATACCTGTCGGGCTTCGGCGCCACGGTCTCGAACGTGTCAATCGAAGGCGAGCAATTCAGCATCAATGCGACGCTCGACTCGACGCAACACGCCTATGCCGCGGTGATCAACCCGACGCTCGACGGCCTCGGCGATCCCGGCGACACCGGCAGCGCCAGCGCCGCCGGCGCATCGCAGGACACCGCCGCCACCAGCGCGGCGCTGACCAGCACGACCGCTTTCAACGACGCGGCATTAAGCGGGATCAACGGCACGTTCGGCTATCTCTTCGACGACACTGCGGCGACGTCGGGCGCCTCGGCGACCGGCGCCGGCAATGCCGACGTCATCAATTTCGACGGGCCGGCCGGCACCAACATCGCGCTCACCGGCTCGTCGGTCGCCGGCAGCACCAATGTCTTCGAGTGGTCGAGCGCGGCACTGCTGTCGAGCACCGTCGGCAATACGCCCGGCTTGACGATCGACGGTGGCAGCGGCAACGGCCTCAACGTGCTCGAAATCGAAAGCGCGACGGCGCAGAACCTCGACTTCACCTCGACGCTGAGCAGCGACCCGACCACCGGCAACGTCAAGAACGTCGAGGTCTTCGATTTGACCGACGGCGCGCATTCGGGCGTCGCCAACAGCATCACCCTTACGGCCGACGACGTCTTCCAGTTGGCGCAGCACGAGCCGACAGCGATCCAGAACGCGGGCGGCGCGGCGGCATTGTGGATCCTGGGCAATGCCAACAACGACACGGTGAACCTGGCCGGCACGGGTTCGACCTGGACGCAGATCAGTCAGCCCGTGACGCAGGTCGGACAGGGCGGCGGCAACCCGACCCAGATGGTCGGCTTCACCGAATACGCCGCGACCACCACTGGTGGCCAGACTGTGCACGTCTACGTCGCAAATGCCATTGCCACGAACCCCGGCCACGTCGTGCCTCACTGACGCGCACGCGCGACCGACGCCATCGGCCCGCTAGCGACAAATTTGTGGCCGATCCGCCTGGCAAATATGCCACAGTGGCGGATAGATCGGCCGCCACTGGCGTGCCAGCCTATCCAAGCACGTCGGCGGTTCTTTACAATCTGGCCCTTCTGCTGCTCTGAATGCCCACAAACAAGGGGGATACCGCGCATGCACAAGTGGGGGATCGCTCTCCTCGCGGGAATCGCGCTAACCGCCTCGAACCACGCCGCCATTGCCCAGATCATCGGCCTTGAAGCGCCGGAAGCGACGGTGCCGCAGCGCCAAAGCGTCCTGCAGCAGCCGCGGCCCGACTATGACCCGGTCGGCGCGCGCATCGGCGATTTCTTCCTCTATCCCAGCTCCGAGCTCGAGGAGTTCTGGGACTCCAACGTCTTTGCCAGCGAGTCGAACGCCAAAGGCGACTTCTACACCTCGGCGCGGCCGGCGGTTTCGCTGCTGTCCGACTGGGGCAGCAGCGCGCTCAATTTCCTCGCCAACGGCGAAATCCGCCGCTACGCCGACCAGGTGAGCGAGAACCAGACCAATTACAGCCTGGTCACCAATGGCCGGCTCGACATCCTGCATGGCGAGTATCTGAGCGGTGCGATCGGCTTCCAGAACGCGCACGAAGATCGCGAATCGTTGAGCTCGGTGTCGACCCAGACCCATCCGACCGAATACCAGCAGACCAGCGGCCTGCTCAAATTCGATCGCGAGCGCGGCGTGCTCGGCCTGCAGGCGAACGCCGGCGTCGATTATTACAATTATAACGACGCGTTCACGAATTCGGGCACGCTTCTGCGCGAAACCGACCGCAACCGCATCGAGATTCACGGCGGCCCCCGCCTCAGCTACGAGATCGTTCCCGGCTATCACGCCTTCATCGCCGGCGATGCCAACAGCCGCATCTACCAGTCGACCTTCGACAGCTCGGGCATCAAGCGCTCGTCGCACGGCTTCGAGACCGACGTCGGCACCGCATTCCAGATCACGCCGCTGATCACCGGCGAAGCGTTCGTCGGCTATCTGCAACAGAACTACGACGATTCGCAGCTCAGCACGATCCATAGCCCCGGATTTGGCGGCAACCTGTTGTGGAACGTCACCCAGGCGACGTCCATCCGCGCCAAAGTCTCGCGCACCGTCCAGGAGGTTGACTTCTTCGGCAACACAGCCCCAGAGACCGTCACCTCGTTTCTCGAGACCCAGGCCGGCATATCGGTCGAGCAAGAGGTCCTGCGCAATGTCCTGCTCTCCGGCGGCGCCAGCCTGACGTCGGACGATTTCCGGGGCACGTCGCGCACCGACAATATCGCCGAAGGCGATCTCGGGCTGACTTACCTGCTCAATCGCATGTGGCGCGCCGGGCTCGACGTGTCGTACCAGTCGCGCACGTCCAACGTCTCGGGCGTTTCCTACAATCGCGCGCTGATCGGCGCCAAGCTGCGGCTGCAATACTGATATAGCAGGCTGCTGAAAACGATCTTACCATCGTCACCGCAAGGCCGCGAAGCAGCCCTGGCGGTCCAGAAACGTACCGCCATTCCTCGCAAGCTGAGGAAGATTGGGGTGGGCTGGATTGCCGCGTCGGCCTCCGGCCTCCTCGCAATGACCGTGCTGTGTATTTGTCAATGCTCTAGAGCCGGCGCAGCACGGCTTCGATCCGCGCGCAGAGCGGCTCCGCCTCCTCGTCGGCGACGAAGAGGAAATTGTTGATATAGCGCTCGAATTCCGCCCTCGCCACGCCGGCGTGGAAGCCGGCGATGTCCGCCGGCCGCTGCATCGTGGCGGCATCGAAGGCCTCGACCGCCGCGACGGCGACGCCGCGCAGGAAATAACCGCGATAGTTGAAGCGCCGGAGGAACGCGTAGATGCGCGCCAGGGCGCCGGGCGTGCGGCGTTCCTCGATCTCGACCAAGAGGCGCGGGCGGCAGCGGGCGATGGTCCGCGCCGCACCGTCGAGCACCGCCTCTTCGTGGCCTTCGACGTCGATCTTGATGAAGCCGGCTGGGCCGGCGAAGACATCGTCGAGAGGCCGCGTCGGCACTTCGATCTCCTTGAAGCCCGCGTCCGCCGGCGCGCCGCCGTTCACGCCGTTCAGACTGGCAAGCCCGGTGACCGGCACGCCGCCGACAAGCGGGATGCGCAAGACCGCGACCCCGGCTTCGCGCGACAGGGCGATATTGCGCACGACAACACGCGGCGCGAATTTCCACGCCAGCGCCTCGGCGAGCCACGGTACCGGCTCGAAGGCATAGACCCGCCGCGCATGGCGTTTCATGAAATGCACGTAGCTGCCCTCGTTGGCGCCGACATCGATCGCGTCGCGATCACGCAGGCAAAGGTGGCGCATGAGCCGCAGCTCGCGTTCGCCGTGTTTCTCGAAATAGCGCGCTTCGCGCCAGAGCAGCAGCGGTCTCGGGCACAAGCTGCGTGCCGCCGATTTGGTACGGCGCAACAAATCGTCCTGCGCGACAACGCCATCCATGAGAGGCAACCCAGCGGCGGGGGCCGCACTAGAACAGCCGCAAACGGCGAAAGCCAGTGGTCGTTGCGTGACCAGCAGACCGACACAGTTTGATCACTCGCCCGCCGGCCGGTGGCCGGCTTCAGTGATTCAATGCCGGGGCAGCGGTCCGGCGCGGTGGTAGTTTGTGTGCGCCGCAAGCGGCGCGGAAGGAGTCGGCGGCAAGTGGACGACAGACCTGAACAGCCGACCGCCGCGTCGCCGCCGCTTGCCGATCCCGACGCGCCTTTGCGCACCGATCATCTGCAGCACGACATGGCCGGCCGCTCGGTTCGCGGCGGCGCCGTCACCATCGCGGCGCAGATGATCAAGGTCGCAGCGCAGTTCGTTGTGACGGTGATCCTGGCGCGGCTGTTGCGGCCCCAGGCCTTCGGCCTCGTCGCCATGGTCGCGGTGATCATCGCCTTTCTCGAGCTGTTCAAGGATTTCGGCCTCTCGGCCGCCACCGTCCAGCGCCCGAACGTCACCCATGCCGACATCAGCGCCCTGTTCTGGGTGAATGTCGGCCTCGGTGTCGTCGCCGGGCTGCTGATGATCCCGCTGGCGCCGCTGCTGGCGTGGTTCTACGGCGAACCCGCCCTGATCGGCGTGACGCTTTGGCTCGCCGTCGGCTTCGTGTTGAGCGGCCTTTCGACCCAGCATCTGGCGGTGCTGCGGCGGCAGATGCGCTTCACCGTCCTGGCGATGATCCTGATGTGGTCGGAGATTATCGGCATGACGGTGGCCGTGATCGCCGCCTATGCCGGGGCGGATTATTGGGCGTTGGTGGCGCAGCGGCTGGTCTGGGCCTTGTGCATCGCCGCCGGCGCCTGGCTGTTCTGCGCCTGGCGGCCCGGCCGCCCAACCGGGCTTCGACGGATAGGCGATCTGCTGCGCTTCGGCGGCCACGTCACCGGCTCGAACCTCGTCAACACCTTCGTCCGCAACCTGGACCAGGTGCTCATCGGCTGGTACTGGGGCGCGACGCCGCTCGGGCTTTACGAGCGTGCCTACAAGATTCTCCTGCTGCCGATCAACAACCTCAATGCGCCGCTGTTCTCGGTTGCCATGCCGGCTTTGAGCCGGCTGGCCGATCAGCCGGTGCCCTACCGTCGCGCCTATCTCGGCACGGTCGAGAAGCTGAACATGGTGACCATGCCGTGCGCCGCCGTGCTCATCGCCGCCCCCGGCATCGTCGTGCGGGTGCTGCTCGGCCCGCACTGGCTCGCCGCCACGCCGATCGTCGCCTGGCTTGGCCTCGCCGCCCTCTACCAGCCGATCGGCTATACCTGTAGCTGGCTGTTCATGACGCAGGACCGTACGGCGGAGATGTTCCGCTGGGGCCTGATCGGCTCGGCGCTCAACGCCGCCTTCATCGTCGGCGGCCTGCCGTTCGGGCCGGTCGGCGTCGCCGCCAGCCTGGCCGTCGGCGGGCTCGCGATCCGGATGCCGCTGCTGTTCTGGGCGGTGGGACGGCGCGGAGCAGTCTCGTTCGGCGACCTGGTGCGCAGCATGCTGCCGTCGGCCGCGGCGTCGCTCCTGATCGTCGGCGCACTTTTCCTGGCGCGGCGTACCGGGCTCTTCGCTGCCGTCGGGCCGGTCCTGGCGCTGGCGATTGCCGTGGCCGTCGCCGCCACGGTCGCGCTGGCCTGCTTCGCCAGCGTGCCGCAAAGCCGCCAGGCGCTGGGTGAGTTCGCCCGGCTGCCGCACCTCCTGATTCGCCGGCGCGTCAATGCTTGACGCCAGCGAAACCGCAATGGCAGCGGCCGACGAAGGTCCGGCGGGACGGCCACTGCGCGTCGCGGTCTTCGCCAACGAGTTTCCCGCGCTGAGCGAGACCTTCGTGCTCAGCCACATCACCGGCTTGCTCGACCACGGCAACGAGGTGACGGTTTTCGCCAACACGCCACGGGTCGGCGATCCGTCCGTCCATGCCGACTTTCGGCGCTACCGGCTCGACGAGCGGCTGCGCTATCGCGCGATGCCGGCGAGCCGGGCAAAGCGGGCGCTCGGCGCCACGGCAATCTTGATGCGCCGGCGACTGGCGCGGCCGGCTCTGCGCGCGCTCGATCCCGTGCGCTACCGGCGCGAGGCGACCTCGCTAGCGCTGCTGCACTGGACCGACCGTCTGCTCGATCTGCCGCCCTTCGACATCGTCCACTGCCATTTCGGCCTGACCGGACGAACCGCGGCGTTCCTGCGCGAGATCGGCGCGATCGGCGGCCGGCTGGTCGTCATGTTCCACGGCGTCGACGTCACCGCCTGCCTCGACCAGGAGCCCAACCTCTATCGCCATTTATTCCGCGTCGGCGACCTGTTCCTGCCGGTCTCGGCGCATTTCCGCCGGCGGCTCATCCGTCATGGCTGCGACCCGGAGCGTATCCGGGTCCATCATCTGGGCGTCGATCCGACGCGGTTTTCCTTCCGGCCGCGGCGGCCGGACCCGGCGCGGCCGCTCGCGGTGCTGACCATCGCTCGTCTGGTCGAGAAAAAGGGCGTCGCCTATGGATTGCGTGCGGTGGCGCAAGCCGCCGCTGCGGGCGCGCCGATCCGTCATGTCATCGTCGGCGACGGGCCGCTGCGCGGCCCGCTCGAAGCCCTGGCCCGCGAGCTGGGGATCGACCGGCGGGTGATGTTCTGCGGCTGGAAGACCCAGGATGAGATCGTCGCCCTGATGCAGGACATGGACGCGCTGCTCTTTCCCAGCATCACCGGCGCCAACGGCGACCAGGAAGGTTCGCCCGTCGTCCTCAAGGAGGCGATGGCGAGCGGCTTGGCCGTGGTCGCCACCCATCACGCCGGAGTCGACGAGATCGTCGAGCACGGCGTCTCGGGTTTCCTGGCGGACGAGCGGGATGTCGCCGGATTGGCGGACGCCCTGGGCGCCTTGGCGCGCGACCCCGAGCTGTGCGCCCGCCTCGGCGCCGCCGCGCGCGCGAAGGTGGTCGCGGAATTCGACGTACGGCAGCTGAACCGCCGGCTGCAACGGCATTACCGGTCGCTGCTCTGAGAGCCGCGTGGAAACGACGATCGACGGACCGTTCGGATCGGCGGCGCTGGTCCTGTCGCTGCCGACCGGCGATGTCGTCGCCAGCTATCGCCGGAAATGCGGCGCCGACGTCGCGCCCTGGTTCGGCGACTTGCGCGAAATCCACCTGTTCGAATGCCGCGCGACCGGATACCGGTTCTGGCGGCCCGCCGCGATCGCCGGCGACGAGCGGTTCTACCGCTATATCGCCGGCCTGTGGCCCGACTACTACCATGCCGAGCGCTGGGAATATCCGTTCGTGCGGCGGCTGGCGGCGCCGTCGGACCGCGTGATCGAGATCGGATGCGGCCACGGCTTCTTCCTGCACAGCCTCGAGGGCCGGGTCGCCGACGCGCTGGGCGTCGAGTTCAACCGCGCGGCGATTGCCGTCAAGACGACGCGCTTCACGATCGTCGAATCGACGATCGAGCGCATCGCCGAAACCGAGCCCGAAAGCTTCAGCCTGGTTTGCAGCTTCCAGGTCCTTGAGCACGTCGTCGCCCCCGACGCCTTCCTGGCGGCTTGCGTGCGGAGCCTGCGGCCGGGTGGCATCCTGGCGCTGGCCACGCCCAACCACGCCTCGGCGATGCTCGCCAGACGCGAGGACGCGTTCGACCTCCCGCCGCACCACATGGGTCATTTCTCGGCGCCGGTCTACCGGAGCCTGGCGCGACTTTATGGACTCGATGTCGAGCAGATCCAGGTCGAGAAGCGGTACTTCGAATTGAACGACACGGTGACCGACGCGACACGCGCGCGTTTTCTTTATCGCGCGGCACGGCGGGCTTCGAGCGCGATGATGGGTTTTGCCTACGAGCGGGCGCGCGAGCCGGGCAACAACATCCTCGCCGTTCTACGCAAGCCTTGATCGTCAGGCGCTGGCGAGCCGCGCCGCCGTGCCGGCGGCCGGACGCTTCCGGTGCGCGGCCACGGCCGTCCGGTAAAGGGCGTGGTAACGGGCGGCCACCATGTCAATATCGAACTTGGCCTCGACCTTGGCGCGAGCGCGCAACCCCAATGCGTCGCTCTTGCTGACTTCGTCGAGGCACCAGCCGATGCCACGGGCGAGATCGTCGGCGCTGTACGGTTCGGCTAGATAACCGTCGACGCAATGATCGACGATGTCGCGGGGACCGCCGGTGTCGAAGGCCACGACTGGCGTGCCGCACGCCATTGCCTCGACCACCGTCTTGCCGAACGCCTCTTGCAATGACGGCACGACGGCAATATCCGCGCTCGAATAGAGCCGCGCCAAGCGCTGATCGTCGTCGATATAGCCGAGATAACGCGATTCGAGACCGAGATTGGGCAGGTCGCCGGGCTTGAGATCGCCGAACACGACCAGCAGGATGTCCGAGCGCCCCGCCGCATGGCGGAGCTTCTCCAAGGCTGCGAGCAGCTCCCGGAATCCCTTGCGCGGATCGTGGGTCGCGCGCATCGCGCCATAGACGACGACGGGACGGTCGGCGGGAAGGCCGCAGGATTCCCGCGCGCGCAATTTGTCGGTTGGCCGGAAGCGCCCGAGATCGACGCCGTTGGGAATCACCTCGATCGGACGGCCGCGGAGCAGCGCGCTCGAACGCGTGCATTTCGCCAGCCAGTCGCTGATCGGGACTAGCCACAAATCGACCTTGGACCAATGTCGGCGCTTGCCGTCCCAGATCGCGCGGCTGAGGTCGCGCTCCTCGTCCGAGTGCAGCTGCGGACAAGCACCGCAGCTGCGCTCGTAGCGGCTGCAGCCGTCGGTGTAATGACACCCGCCGGTGAAGGCCCACATGTCGCGCAGCGTCCAGACCACGGGGCAGTCGAACTGCTTCAACGCCCGGATCGGCAGAAAGCCGGCGCCAACCCAGTGGAGATGGACGATGTCGGGTGCGAACTGCCTGGCCAAGGCGCCCATCCGGCTTGGAACCCAACCAACCGTCCAGAACGACGCCATCGGCCCGGATCCACGATAACGACGCAGCGGCAGCGCATCGAGCTTCATCCGGACTGTCGCCCACAAGCGCGCGAACGGGCCCGGCAGCGGCGACACCGTCGGGTCGGTGCCACGCTTGCAGCCGACGATCATCCGGGAATCGCAGCCGCGCGCGCGCAACGCGCGATGCAGCCACAGCGACCCGCGCGCCGCGCCGTCGTCGCCGTCGAACGTGCTGAGATGGAGCACCTTCAGCCCCTGACGGGCTTGAATGCCGATGCGAGGAGTCGTTTGCCCCGTTTCACGCATCGCCGACCTCCCCTATGCCGAGGACCCAGCCGGAGGTGCGTGCCCGGCTTGCGGGATTACGCAACAGACCCTTCGCGGCAAGGCCGGAAATCACAAGAATGAATGACGCTCGAATGCGAGAATCACGTTTTTTCAACCAGCCGACATCACACACCGGTGACATTCCACATACCAGTGACCAGCGCCGCCACGCCGACCCCATCACAACTTTGTCACCGCAGCGGCCGGGAAGCCGCGCGGCAAGCAGATGCCAGCCCAAACGACGATTACGAGATTTTGCGGCGTAAATAGGCCGCGTCAGCCGGCCGCGCCCGCTCGTGGCCCTTGACTGCCGGATGCACGACCGTCGTCCGGTCGGCCTGGTGCCCGGCGAGAATGCGACAGAGCGCCGCCGCGTCTTCGTCGGCGACAAAGGCGCTGACCGGCATCGCCGCCAAGCGGCGCCGCTTCTGCAGATAATCGGCGGCGGTCAGGGTCTCGAAGAAGCGCGCCAGTGAATCTTCGAGCGGCTCGCCGAAGGTCCAGCCGCCCCGCGCGCGCTCCACCATGTTGCCGAACTCGAAACCTTGCACCGCAAGGCACGGCACGCCGAACAGCCCGGCTTCGTAGAAGCGGTTCGGCAACAGCCAGCGCGAGTTGTCGGCGGTGTTCTCGAGATCGAGGCCCCAGACGAAATCGACGCCGCCATAAAGCGCGGCCAGGCCATCGGGGTTGGCGTACTCGCCGTCATAGACCATATTCGGCTGGCGCTCGAGGGCGGTGCGGAACTGCGCCTCGCGCACGGTCGTGAAGATGCCGGCGAAGCGGAACAGGACCCGATGGCGCAACCGCCGCGCGAGACGCAAGATCAGCGCAAAGGTCGCCTCGCCCCGGATGAGACCAAAATATCCGACCACCCAGCGATAGTCGCCCGCCGGACGCGGCGGCAGGGCGTCCTGTGGCGGCCGACAGGCGAGGGCCGAGCGGTGCAGCTTGTTCTCGAGCAAAAACCATTCGCCGGCATAGCCTTGGCGGGCGACGTAGAAGTTCTGGTAGAACGCCGGCGACGACACCACCAGGACGCACACGCCGCGCAGGCAGCGCCGCTCGATCCAGCGCAGGAACGCGCCCCGCCAGCCGGTCGCAACGAAGAGCGGCTGGATGTCGAGGACCTCGTAGCCGATGACGGCACGCGGATTGAACAGTCGCCGCGCCAGCAGCGCCAAAGCGAGCTGGTCGACATTGCGGGCGTAATACACCCCGGCCGTCCGCAGGTGATGCCGGTTTGCGAGCAGGCGCGGCACCGCGCCGACCAGCGCGCGTACGCGATGCCAATACCGCGCATCGTGCGTCGCGCCGAGGACGACATGCGGCCAGTTCGGCCGATAGCTTACATTGTAGCGGCCGCGGCGGAACCCGAAGACCACCGGCGCGAAGCCGTTGTCGACGAATTCCTGAACGCGCTTGACGGTATTGGTTTCGGTGATGTCCGGCGTGAAAAAGATCAGGGCCCGGTTGTCGGTCAACTGCAGCACTATACCGCTCTCCGCGCGACCGGCTGAGTCCGCCAGCGGAAAAAATTATTGCCCGCATCGCCCCACTGCTTATGTGACCTTTCTGTGTTATGGATTTTTGCGCGGTTTCGCGTGCCGCAAACGCCACACCTTGGTCACTGGCGACGCGGCGCGTGACGATGTTTCCTCAGGCGCCGGTCCGGACCGGGGGACGGAACATCGGACATCACGTGCCTACGGTTCATCTTCACCCTGCCGAACTCATTCGCACCGCGCCGCCGCCGCCTCGGCGATTGCGCTTCGAGCGCATCGCGATCTCGTGTGTCTTCGGCGACCCGTCGGATCCACGGACATGGTCTGGCGCACCATACAATCTCGGTGCGGCCTTGCGGCGGCTCGGCATCGAGGTCGAGACCATTCACCCGGCGATCGGGCGCGCTCGCCGCCTCGCCTATGCCGCGCGCTGGCTGCTCGACGGCTACGGTCGGCTGTCGACCAGCGAGCAGGTACTGCGCGCGGCACCAGCACGCGACCACAACGCCATCACCGTCGCCGAAGCCACGGCGCGGCTCGGGCTGCGCCATGTCATTCACACCGGCACGCTCGACCTGCCTGCCTTCGATCTGCTGCCCGATATCCGCCACTATCTCTATTGCGATCAGAGCTGGAACCTGTCGCTCCGGCACCGGCTCGATGCCGCGCATTACACCAAGCGGGCGCTGGCGGAGTACGAGCGGCTCGAACGCGAATCACTGACCTCGATGGCGCATATCTTCACATTCGGCACGCAAACCCGCGACGACATCGTCGAGCATTACGGCGTGCCGACCGAACGCGTCAGCGTCGTCGGCTCGGGCATGGGCGGCATCGCGCCCTATTTCGGCCCCAAGGACTACGGCGCCGCGCGGCTGCTGTTCGTCGCCAAACATCTGTTCCGCGCCAAGGGCGGCCCGTTGCTGCTGCGCGCCTTCGCACTGGCGCGACGCAGCCGGCCCGACATCACCTTGACCATTGTCGGCGACGCACGCAGCCGCGCCTATGTGCCGCGTGACCCGAAGATCACCTTTCTGGCGCACGTGACCTGGGACGCGTTGCGTCGGCTCTATGCCGACGCGACGCTGCTGACGCAGCCGATGATCAACGACCCCTGGGGCCAGGTCTATCTCGAGGCGCTGTGCTCGCGGACGCCGGTGCTCGGTCTCAATCGCAACGGCCTGCCCGAGATCGTCGAGGGCGGTCGGCACGGGATCCTGGTGGACGAAGCGACGCCGGAAGCCGTTGCCGCCGGAATCCTGAGCGCGCTGGCGGATCCCGAGCGACTCAAGCGCATGGGCGAAAGCGGCCAGCGCCACGTGATGAACGCCTATTCGTGGGACCGCGTGGCCGAGCGGATCGCTTGTCTTTAACCGGGTCTTTGATCGAGGTGCGCTGAATGACCGACAAGATCGCGCTCATCACCGGCATCACTGGACAGGACGGCGCCTATCTCGCCGAGTTCCTGCTTCGGCGCGGCTATGTCGTGCACGGCATCAAGCGCCGGGCTTCGCTGATCAACACCCATCGCGTCGACCACCTCTACCGCGACCTGCATGAGGGCGACGCGCGCTTCGTCCTGCATTACGGCGATATGACGGATTCGCTCAACCTCCTGCGCCTGCTGGCGGAGGTCCAGCCGACCGAAATCTACAACCTCGCGGCGCAAAGCCATGTCCAGGTCAGCTTCGAGACGCCGGAATACACCGCCAACACGGACGCGCTCGGCACGCTCCGCGTGCTCGAGGCGATCCGCATCCTGAAGATGGTGGACCGCGTGCGTTTCTATCAGGCGTCGACGTCGGAGCTGTTCGGCAAGGTGATGGAGACGCCGCAGCGCGAGCTGACCCCGTTCTATCCGCGCAGCCCCTATGCCGTGGCCAAGCTCTATGCCTATTGGATCACGGTGAATTATCGCGAGGCCTACGGCCTGCACGCCTCGAACGGCATCCTGTTCAACCACGAATCGCCGGTGCGTGGCGAAACCTTCGTCACCCGCAAGATCACGCGTGCCGTCGCGGCGATCGAGCGCGGCCTTCAGCAACGGCTCTATCTTGGCAATATCGACGCCAAGCGCGATTGGGGTCATGCCCGCGACTATGTAGAGGGCATGTGGCTCATCCTCCAGCAGCAGCGGCCCGACGACTACGTGCTGGCCACCGGCGAGACGCATACGGTGCGCGAATTCGTCGAGCGCGCCTTCGGCTGCATCGGCCTGACGATCGCATGGTCGGGCACGGGCGCCGACGAGCGCGGCCTGTGCACCCGCACCGGTGAATGTCTGGTCGCGATCGACCCTCATTACTATCGCCCGACCGAGGTCGATCTGCTGCTCGGCAATCCGGAAAAGGCGCGGCAGCGGCTCGGCTGGCGCCACAAGACCAGCTTCGATCAGTTGGTCGCCGAAATGGTCGAGGCCGATCAGCGAGCTCTGCAACGCGGCGAGGCCGATTATGCCGGCGAGCGTGCCGTTCGCGCTGCGGAATAAGCGCGTCTGGGTCGCCGGCCATCGTGGCTTGGTCGGCGCCGCGCTGGTCCGGCGTCTGGCCGCAGAGGCGTGCGAGATTCTGACGGTGGCGCACGCCGATTGCGACCTGCGCCGCGCTCCGGCGGTGGAGGCCTGGATGAAGGCCAACCGGCCGCAGGCGGTATTCGTCGCCGCGGCGCGCGTCGGTGGCATCTATGCCAACGATTCGCGGCCGGCGGATTTTCTCTACGACAACCTGATGATCGCGGCGAACGTGATCGAGGCGGCGCGCCGGACCGGCGTCGAGAAGCTGCTCTTCCTCGGCTCAACCTGCATCTATCCGCGGCTCGCCGCGCAGCCGATGCGCGAGGACGCGCTCTTGACCGGTCCGCTCGAGCCGACCAACCAATGGTACGCGGTCGCCAAGATCGTCGGCATCAAGCTGGTGCAGGCCTATCGCCGACAACACGGCTGCGATTTCATCGCCGCGATGCCAACCAATCTCTACGGCCCCGGCGACAATTTCGACCTGCGCTCGAGCCACGTCCTGCCCGCGCTGATCGCCAAGGCGCACGACGCCGTCGCGCAAGGCGCCGCGACGCTCGAAATCTGGGGCAGCGGCCGGCCGCTGCGCGAGTTCCTCCATGTCGACGACTGCGCCGACGCGCTGGTGCACCTGATGAAAACCTATTCGAGCGAGGAGATCGTCAATGTCGGCAGCGGCCGGGAGATTGCCATCGCCGAGCTGGCCGCGCTGGTCGGCCGCGTCGCCGGATTCCGCGGCCGCTTGGTCTTCGACCCGACCAAGCCCGACGGCACGCCGCGCAAGCTGGTCGACATCGGGCGTCTGACGGGGCTCGGCTGGCGACCCCGCATCGCGCTCGAGGACGGCGTGCGCGAGACCTATCGCTGGTATGCCGAGCACCGGCAGTCGGTGCGGAGACAGCAGCTTGAAGCCGTCTGACGCCGCCAAGGCGCTCGCCACCGACCATCTGCTCGCCGACATCCGCGGCCGCTCGGTGCGCGGCGGCGCCGTCACCTTCGGCGCCCAGGCCGGCAAAGTGGCGCTTCAGCTCGCCACCGTCGTCGTCCTGGTTCGCTTGCTGCCGCCCGGCGCGTTCGGCCTCATCGCCATGGTCGCCGCGCTGTCGTCAGTGCTCGAATTCGTCAAGGAGCTGGGTCTGTCGGCCGCGACCATCCGCAAGACCGACATCAACCATGCCCAGGTTTCGGCGCTGTTCTGGATCAACGTCGCGGCCGGCGTGCTGATCGCGGCGTTGCTGTTTCTCGCTGCTCCGCTGATCGCCGACTTCTACCGCGCGCCAGCGGTGACGGCGGTGACGCGCTGGCTGGCGCTGAGTTTCCTCATGAGCGGCCTGACGGTGCAGCATTGGGCGCTGCTGCGCCGCCAGATGCGCTTCACCGCCACGATCTGCGTCGATATTGGCAGCGATTTGACGGGCCTGGTCGTCGCCGTCGTGCTGGCCCTGGCCGGCGCCGGTTATTGGGCGCTGGTGGCGCAGCGACTCGCCGTGCCGGCGATCGCGCTGATCGGCAGCTGGTCGCTGTGCCGCTGGCGGCCGGCGTGGCCGCGGCCGGCGGCCGGCGTGCGCGAACTCTTCGCCTTCGGCGCCTCGGTGACCGGCGTCAACCTCACCGGCGCGATCAGCCGCAGCATCGACCAGATTCTGATTGGCTGGGCCTGGGGCGCCGACGTGCTCGGCGTTTACGAGCGCGCGGCGAAGCTGCTGCTGACGCCGATCAACAATCTGGCGGTGCCGCTTTATGCCGTCGGCATGCCGACGCTGAGCCGCATCGCGCACCAGGACGAGCGCTATCGCCGCGCCTTCAACGAGCTGTTCGAGAATCTGGCGATGATCGTCCTGCCCAGCGCGGCGCTGCTGGCGACGACCGCCGATTGGGCGGTGCGCATCCTGTTCGGCGCGCGCTGGTCCGCCGCCGTGCCGTTGGCGATGTGGTTCGCGGCCGCCGCCGCGTACCTGCCGCTGGTGCAGACCGCCGGCCTGCTCTATCTCAGCCAGAACCGGCCGCGCGAGATGCTGCGCGCTGGATTGGTGGATTTGGCGCTTTGCGTGCTGGCGGTTGCCGCCAGCTTGCGCTTCGGCGCGGTCGCGGTGGCCACGGCGCTGGCGGCGGTCGGGCTCGCTCTGCGCCTGCCGATCGGATTCTGGCTGGCGACCCGGCGCGGTCCGGTGCGCTTCGGCGATTTGTGGGCGGCGCTGGTGCCGGCCGCGCTGGCGGCCCTGGCGACCGGCGCCGCGGTTCTGGTTCTGCGCCGCGTGCTGCTGCCGGCAGCAACCCCGGCACTGCCCGGCGCGATCCTGGCGATCCTGATTGCGGCGACCGCCGCCACGGCAACCTATCTGGCGTTGCCGCGCTCGCGCCGCGCGCTGCGCGGCCTGGGGCGGCTTGCTCATGATCTGCGCCGCCGGCAGCCGGCGCTCAAGACCTAGCGCCAGGGAGACCTAGGCGCCGACCGGCGTGCCGTCATCGTCGTCCGCCGGCGCGCCGCGCTTGATGCGCAACCGGCCGTTGCGATCGATCCACAGGCGATAATCGCCGAGTTGCGGCAGGTTGCGGCTTTGCCAGTGGGCACCGAAGCGCACGCCGCCGTCCGGACCGCCGATCTCGAGCGCCTCGAAGCCGTTGTCGTAACGCACGGCGCCGGCACAGCCGATCAGCGTCGCATTGCCGGCGCGCGTACCGCCGAGCCGCGCCAGCCCGGCGCCGGCGGCGCTGCCGCCGCCACTGCCGGTGCAGCCCATCATGTTCAGGCGCCCGGCGACAAAGGCGCGGAGCAGCCCAGTCTGGTGAAAGACCGAATAGGCCGTGCAACCGACCAGCGTGCCGAAATTGTTGAGGTGAATGCCGCAATCGCCGCCGGCGAAATCCTTGGCCGCGGTGTGATTGTTCTCGAAGCCGCAATTCGACAGCAGCGTGCACCCGTTGCCAGCAAGCAGGCCGAATTTGCCATTGAGCAGGAAATAGCAGCCATGAAAGGCGACGTCGTAGCAGTTGCGGATCATCCCGGCGCCGTGCTCGCCGTTCTGGCCAAACACCGAGCCGAAGACATGCAGGGCCGAGAGGATGCCGCCGTGGCTGCCGTGCGCGAAGGTCGCGCCATTACCCTTGTTGCTGCGGAAATAGGCGTTGAGGATCTGGCCCTCGAACACATTGCCGACCAGCCGACATCCGTCGCCGCCGCAGCCCTGCACGTTCACGTCGCGCAGGCAGAAATTGTAGAAATAGACGCCGCCGCCGTCGCATTCGACATAGATACCATGGCCTTCGCGGCCCCTGCCTAGAATATCGAGACCCTCGACCAGCACGAAACGCGCCGTAGCGCGGCAGAGGATTTCGAGCACGTTGCCGCCGTCGGCGATCTCCGAGTCGAGCCGCGCGCCGTGACCGACGACGCCGCTCTGGCGCCCCAGATTACCCGATGTGCCGTGGCCGAACTCGATGCGTAGCGTGCGCGTCAGGCGATAAGTGCCGGGCGGAACCATTAGCACCGTGCCGCCGGCGGCGAACGTACGATCGAGCGCCTTCTGCAAGGCGGCGGTGTCGTCGGCGCGGCCGTCGCCGACGGCGCCGAAATCCGCCGCGTTCAGCACGCGCCGCGGCGGTGCGGCTTGCGCCGGACGCGCAGCGGCAGCGATCCCCAGGGCCGCGCCGGCACCGAACAATCCGCGCCGTCCGAGCTCCATATCAGGCTCCGCGGCGCCGCCACTGCGGCTGCGGCAGCAGCGGCCTGGGCCGCAGGCCCTTGGCGGACCGCAGATAAGGCCGCGGATAAGGAAAAGCCGGCATCAGGGCCGCGCGCACCGCATCACGATCGGCGAGGATGGCACAGGCGCCGCTCAGCAACAAAACCGTCCAGGTCTTGGGCCCGACATAGGCGCCCGAGGCCTGACCGAGGCCCACCCACACCATCCAGCAGAACGGCACGCTCGGCACACCCAGCACCTTGAGCCAGAGGCTGAGCCCGGCGAGGATCACCGTGCCCCAGACCAGACCGAGATAGATCCAGTGCAGCCAGAAATAGTTGGTCAGCACACTCGACGTATCGGAGATGTCCCACGCCGAGGAAAAGGCCGCCGAGCGCATATAGACGTTGGCGACTTCGTTGGCAATGAACTGTTCGCCGGTGAGGCCGGCACCGGCGAACGGATAATGCTCGATGACGTTGCGGGCGACCAGCGCCGGGCCGGTGACGCGATAGAAAAAGCTGGCGTCGTTGCCCGAGGCGATATTCTGCATGCGTGTGGAGAAAATCGAGTGGCCGAGCCAATCGAAGACGGCGAGCGCAACGATGGAGAAGAACACGAGCAGCGCCATGCGCACGAAGGCCGGCGACCAGGTTCGCGCGCGCAGCAACTGATAAGGGACGAGCAGCGGGATCATCAGCAGCAGGGTCGGACCGGGCATGACGACGATGCCCAGCACCATCAAGACAAGATATTTAAGCGGCGCAAAACGCGTTCGCGTCACCATCAGCCAGGAAAAACTGAATAGCGTGTAAGCGAATGTGACGGCGGACGGCTCGCTGGTGAACAGTTTGGGGCGGATGCGGCCGTAGAGCACTTGATCGCGCAAATCGGCGTCGTAGACGTTGAGCGCCTTGTAAATCGCGTGACGGACCGCGTCGCTGATCGGCCGCAGTCCGGCATAATCCTCGAGCAGGCAGCCGATAAAAATGACGATGCAGAAGCCGAGGAACAGATGCGCGATCTGGTTGCGGCTGGCGCGCAGGACAGTGAGGAAGAGGGCATAGCTGATCACCAGCGAATAGGTGATCTGGATCAGCCCAGTGAACCGCTTGCCGAGATGCGCAAGATCGGTCGCCGAGAAGATCGAACCGACATAGAGCAGGACGACGAACAGCAGCGCTGCCAAATGCGCCGGCACGATGTCGTTGCGGCGACGCCACAGCAGAAACATGCCGGCGACCCCGGAAGGCGCCGATGGAAACGGGATCCGGGTGCTGATCTGGAGCGTATAGCCGGTGTAGATCCCGATCATGAACACGATCAGGAGCAACATGTCGGCGACCCCGAGGCGCTGATCGGCCGGCAACCGCCGGCCCGCCGTCACAGGGCCGACACCGCCGACAGGAAATGCCGGCCGCGGCTCGGCCAGTCGAATGAGTCGCGACATCGCTCGTAGGCCCTGTTCTGTAACCGATTGAGGCGTCCGAGATCGTCGATCGCCCGCCACACGCCCAGCGCCAGCGCCAGCTGATCCGGGTAAATCTGGATGCTATCGTCGCGCTCGAGCGGCACCCCGGCGACCGAGCCCTCGAGGGCAAAGATCGGCATTCGGTTGAAGATGTATTCGAGCACCTTGAGCTTGAATCCCCCGCCGTTGCGCTCGGGCACGATGGCGATCCGCGCCGACTCCAAATAACGGTCGACCCGATCCACGGTTCCGGTGAAGTGCGTGGCGACCAGGGCTTTCTGCATCTGATCGAAAAACGCGCGGTCGCCGCTGCCGACGACTTCGAGCTCGACGCCGTGCGCGGCGAAGATCGGGTCGGCGACCTCGATGAACTCGGCGATGTTGAGCCGCTTGGCGATCCAGTCGAAGCTGCCGACGATGACGGCGCGGCGCGGCAGATCGGGCGTGATCTGGCGCTCGGCAATGGCCCGGCCGCCATAACCCGGCGTCAGCACCTCGATCTGCTTGTGCGCCCATTCGGCGCCGTAGAGCGCGCGATCATCGGAAGTGATCGCCGTGATCAGATCGGCCTCGGCGACGAGCGCGCGCTCGAGCCGTGCGACCTTGCAGGCGTCGAGCTTCAGCCCCTGACGCTTGAGGAAGCCGGGATGATTGTCGGCCAGCGCCCGCCGCAGGCTGCTTTCGTGGTTGTGCGAGACGTAGACGATCTTGGGACGGCCGCGCCGATGCGGCCAGCGGTTCAACACCCGTTGCAGCGCCCACCCCGCCGAGATGCCGTCGAACGCCACGGTGTCGAAATCGCCGTCGGCCAGCACGTCGTCGAGCACGCGACGCATCGTCGGCGTGGTGCAGCGCTTGGCGATGTTGGGCAAGGGCGAGGTCAGGCTCGCACGATGCGAAAGCGGCTTGTCCGCGGCCAGGCGCCAGAGCAACTGGCCCTCGCGGGCGCCGTCGCGACGCGTCGACTCGGCGCGCGCCAAGCCGACGACGACGACCTCGGCCCCCGCCTCGGCGACGGCGTCGATCAATCCTCCGGAGTAGAGATATTGGCCGTTATACGCCGGCGTCGGATCCGCCAGCGTCAGCCACAGGCATCGCATGGACCCGCCGAATCGCCGTCAATATGCCCGCGCATCGGTGAACCCCACCATGATGGTCCGGAGGATGATCTTGAGGTCGAGCAGGACCGACCAGTGCTCGATGTAATAGAGGTCGTATTCGACGCGGCGCTGGATCTGCTCGATCGTCTGCGTCTCGCCGCGCCAGCCGTTGATTTGCGCCCAGCCAGTGATGCCCGGCTTCATCCGGTGCCGTGCGTCGTAATAGCGCACGGCGTCGTGATAAAGCACGCCGCCGGCCTTGGCGGATATCGCATGCGGACGCGGCCCGACGATCGACATCTCGCCGCGCAGGACGTTGATGAATTGTGGCAGTTCGTCAAGAGTCGTGTGCCGCAGAAATGCACCGACGCGCGTCACGCGCGGGTCGTTGCGCGTCGTCAGCTTCTCGGCGTTCGGATCGCGGGCGTGATGATACATGGTGCGGAACTTCAGCACCTCGATGAGCTCGCGATTGAAGCCATAGCGCTTCTGGCGGAAGAACACCGGGCCCGGGCTGTCGAGCCTGACGGCAACCGCGATCGCCGCCAGCAGCGGCGAGATTAGCAGCAGGATGAAGGCCGCGAGCACGCGGTCCTCGGTCGCCTTGGCGATCCACTTCCAATCGCTGACCGGCCGGTCGATGACGTTGAACATCGTCAGGCCGTTGATCTGGCTGACCTCGCAGGGGCCGACGTCGAACACGAAGGACTCCGAGCAGAGACGGACATCGACCGGCACCAGCCGCAATTTGCTCATGGCTTCGGCGAGCCGCAGGTCGGCGGCTGCCGGCATCGCCACGATCACCATGTCGATCCTGCCGTCGCGGACGTCGCCGACCAGGTCGTCGAGGTCGCCGAGGACCGCATGGCCCGCGCACTGCGCCATCGCATGCGGCTCGCGCCGGTCGCGATAGACGCCGACGATCTCGATTTCCGGATCGGGCACCGCCGCGCAGTGGTGCAGAAACCGCTCGGCGAGCCGGCCGATGCCGACGACGGCGACCCGGCGGCTCATGCGCCCGGCGCGCTGCCAGGTGCGGACGCGACCCGAGAACGCCGTCCGGACGGCGGCGAGCCCGGCCGACCCCACCATGAGCCACAGCAGCAACCAGATGTGGGTCGCGTTGCTGTTGAAGCCGCTGATGCGCAAAGCGACGAACAACGCCCCGATCGTCGCCAACCACGCCGTAAAGGCTTGCGCCAGCGCCATCATCTGCGCGTGGGCCAAGCTGGCGAAGCGGTAGCCGCCGAATACCTGGAGCAGGTTGACGAACAGTATCGTGCCGACGATGGCGAGAATCTGGAAGAGCTGGGCGTGGACCAGGATATGCTGCGATAGCCAGTAGAGCGAGAACAGTCCGGTGCCGAAAATGACGGCGAGATCGCCCGCGGCGACGATTCCGGCGGTCACTCGCACCGAAACCGGCGGCGAGCCGGCACGTCGTGTTTTCGTCGCCGCATCGCCGGCCGGACCGTGTGAAGCGGCGTTGAAAAGTGAATCGCGTTCACCAGGCATACGTACAACTCCAACAAAATCACGACCCCCTGGTCTCCCTTGGTGCACCTCCCGCCAGACCCGCCGCTTTTTGCCGGCTTCTTCTTCGTTGGCGGAATTGTCCCTGCGCGGTGTCGCGCCAGGGTGTGACTTTGTTGAGAGTCGTTGTGACTTTCTTAGGGCTGTGCGGCGATTAGATCCCCGTCGGCGACGCTGCCGAAGACCAGCTCGGCGAAGCGATCGGGCGTGTTGCGCGCGACAAAAGCGCGTGCCTGTTGCAGATCGATGAAGCGGTCCGGGCCTTCCTGCGTGATCCGCACGATGCCGGCGGCCAACGCCTCGGGCCGATCGGCGTTGATCGCCAGACCCAGCCGGTAACTGCGCACCAGCGGCCCGATCAGGCCGAAATCCTGGGTCAGCAGCGGCTTGCCGGCACGCGCCGCCCACAACAGGACGCCGCTCGAGCCGACAAAGCGCTGATAGGGCGCCAACACCACGTCAACGCGCGCCACCAGCGTCTCGATCTCGCCCATCGACAGCCGGCGATCGACGACGTCGAGCGCCAGATCGGGCTGCAACAGGTCGAGTTCCCGGCGCAACTCGGCGACGCGGCCCGCAATCGCCGGATCGAGCTTGCCGGCCAGGATCATGGCCAAGCGCAAAGCGGCGCGTTCGGGCACCAGCCGCAGCGCTTCGAGCAAGGCCAGGGTTCCCTTGCGCTCGGTCAGATGGCCGAATAGCAGGAAAGCCACGCGCCCCGCGGGTACCGAATCGGCCAAGGCGCGATCGCCGTCGGCCACCGGCACGATCGGATGAACCGGGTCGGGAACCGCGCGCACCTTCCCCCCGGCACGATAGAACCGCGCCGCGTGGCGCGGAAAGAACGGATCGAGCGTGAGGACGACGCCGAGCGCGCGGTTGAGCAGCATGAGGCGATAAAGCAGAGCCTTGCGCAGATCGCGCAGCCACTCGCGCCGGCACGGGCGGTAGGCACCTAGCAGCCGATAATGCACCGACGGCCGGAACAGGATGCCGCCGACGCGCCGGCCGCGCCCAGCGCCGAGCCCGAGCGCAAGCGGCAGCGAGACTAGATCTAGCGACAGGAATTGCCCGGTTTGCGCCCCCGTGCGCGCCAGATAGCGGCGCATGAACCACCAGCGGGCGAAACCGCTGACCGCCAGCCGGCGATGGGTGCACAGCCACGCCGCCAGCGGCGACAACGGCAGGATGCGGACGCGCTCGGCCTGCGCCTCTTCGATCCTGGCGGCGAGCACGCGGTAGAGCGCCGGCGCGACGACGAA
Source organism: Allostellaceae bacterium (assembly GCA_050729835.1). GTDB lineage: Bacteria > Pseudomonadota > Alphaproteobacteria > ATCC43930 > CGMCC-115725 > REEB95. The sequence goes on from JBOHLS010000022.1 coordinate 24,708, forward strand.
CGACACGGTCCGCATCGCCGCTTCGCGGCAGGCGAAATCGATCAAGTGACAGAGCCATTCGTGCGGATGGCCTTCGCTGTCGGGCTCGAACACCAGCGCGTGGCGCGGCGGCGCCACTGGCCGAGCGAGCGTGCACGCCAGCGCCGCGAATCGGCCGAGCACGCGCGGCTTGGCGCAAGTCCGGTCGACGAATCGGCGGCCGTTGGCGCCGAGCTCGGCCGCCAGCGCCGGATCGTCGATCAGTCGCAGCACCGCCGCGGCGAGAGCCCGGACATCATTCGGCGGCGCGCACAGGAATGCGCCGCTCGCCCCCATCATCCGCCACAGCGGGCTGCCGGGCAGCGCCGTCGCGACGAACGGCCGGCCGACGGCCATGATGTTGAAGACTTTGCTCGGCACGGCAAAGGCGGCGGCGTCCGGATCTTGGGGCACCAGGTGGATGTCGCCTTCGGCCAGGCCTTCGGCGAGCCGCTCGGCCGGCAGCAGCCCGGCGAGTTGCACGTTGGTCAAGCCGGCGGCGGCGATCGAAGCGGCCAATGCGTCGCGTATGCCGCCCTCGCCGCGCAGCACGATCGCCACCTCGGGCCGCTCGCGGTGCAGCCGCTCGGCCAGCGCCACCAACTGATGGAGCCCTTGCTTGCGGCCGAAATTGCCGCTGTAGAGCAGTTGGGGCGCGGCGCGGCGGGCCGTCGGCGCCGGCCGCAGACGATCGGTGTCGACCCAGATCGGCACGACTTCGATCGGCGCGACGACGCCATTGAGGCGCAGTTCGTCGCGCATGGCAGGATCGAGAACGACGACCAGGTCAGTCTGGTTGAGCACCGCGCGCTCGCACCAGCGCATCACCGTCACCAGCAGGCGGCTGCCGACCATGCCGAGGCCACGCGCGAGGCCCGACTGGATGTCGTGCACCACGGCGATGTGCCGTCCGCCGCGCCGCGCCGCCACGCCGAGCGCCACGGTCAGGATCGAGGGGCAGAGCGAAACCACGACCGACCGGCGCGGCAGACGTCCGGTGATCAGCGCCCACAGCCCGGCAAGCAGGAAATGCGCCTCGCTCAGGATGCGCAAGGCCGCCGACGAACGGCGCGGGATCCAATGACGCAGGCGCAGCACCTCGATGCCCGATACGGTCTCGCGCCGCGGCGGCTGGCGGCGATAGGCGGGGAACACCGCGTGATCGGGGTAGTGCGGCAGGCCGGCGACGACGGTGACTGGGGCGCCCGCCGCCTGGAGCCATTCCGCCAGATCGCCGCAATACGGGCCGGAACCGACCAGCTCCGGCCGGTAGTATTGCGTCACCAACAGGATCGCGGGCGCCGCCGCCACGGCATTACCCGAACTGGGCGAGCGACGGGCGCGCGTATTCGTAGTTGAGGTGGCTGTAGGCGAACTCCCGGTACCGCTTGGCATCGACGCGCGAGATCAGGATACCGGGAACGTCGGCGCCGGCCTCGAGCAGCTGCTTCAACCCGTCGAGCGCTACCTCGCGCCGTGTGTGGCCCCATCGCACCGTGTAGAGAACCTTGTCGACCATGCGCGACAGCTGCAGCACCTCGGCGGCGACGAGCACCGGTGGCGTATCCAGAATCACCAGGTCGTAATTCTTGGCAAAGGTCTGGAGCACGCTGCGCATCCGCGGCGAGGTGAGCAGATGCATTGAATGCGGGTTCCAGCCGCCCGAGACGATCAGGTCGAGCCCCGATAGGGGATCGTTGTAAATAACCTCGTTCAACGACACGCCTTCGTCGGCGAGCAGCGACGCGAGGCCGTTCTTGTCCGACCGCTGGAAGACGCGATGCATCGTCGGCGCGCGCCAGTCGCAATCGATGATCATGATACGCTTGCCGTTGCGCGCCAGCAGCCGCGCCAGCGACGCCACAATCACCGACTTGCCTTCGCCGGGCGTCGCCGACGAGATCATCACCGTCTTCGGCGACTGCGCCGCCTCGGAAAGCTGCAAGCCGACGTAGATCTTACGCAACGACTCGCTGAAACCCGAGATCGGCTTGCGCAGGACGTGCACGGTGGGCTGCGTCATGCCCTTGAGATTCGGCACCATCGCGATCACCGGCAATCCCGTCGCCTGCTCGATCTCGTCGGAACGCCGGAACGTGTGATCGGCGCTCTCGCGCATCAAGGCGGCCAGCGACCCGATCAGCAGGCCGCCGCAAACGCTCAGCAGCAGAATCAGCTTCTTCGGCGGATAGGTGGGTGCGACCGGCGGCGCCGCCGCGGAGACCAGCTTGGCGTCCGGCGTTTCGATCTCCTCGCGGCCGATCGTCTCCTTGGCGCGCACCAGCATGGCTTCGAGCAGATTCTGGTTAACGGTAGCGTCGCGCTCCAGGGCCTCGAGATGGATCGCTTTTTCGTTGACGCCGCCCATCTGGGTCTCGGTCGTGTGGAAATTCTTGGTGAGCGCCGCATAGCGCGCGTCGGCGGTGCGTGCCGTGCGCCGCAGGCCCTGAATAATACGCGAGGTCTCGAGGCTGATCTTGCGGTTGATGTCGGCGACCTGGTTGCGCGCCTGGATCACCGCCGGATAGCGCGGGCCGTAATTGGCGCTCACCTCCGCCAGAGTCTGAGCCGCCTGGGCCTGCTGCGCCTTCAGGGTCTGGATGAGCGGCGAGCTGAGCACCTCGGGCACGCTCGCGCCCTCGGCCACGCCGCGCTGAAGCGCGACCGCTTCGTCGACTTGTGCGTCGGCGGTCGCCTTCCCGGTTTGCGCCTGAACCAGCTGCGTATTGATCTCAGTCAGCTGCTGCGACGTCACGTTGGCGTTGGTCATGCCTTCGTAGAGGCCGTTCTGGCGGCGGTAATCGGCCGCCGCCTGTTCCGAAATCTCGACCGCCTGGCGCAGCTGCGCGATGCGCGCCGTCAGGTATTGCATGACCCGGTCGGTCGACTTGATCTTGTCCGAACGCTGTTCGCTCAGATAGGCGGTCGCGAAGGTATTGGCGATCTTGGCAGCAAGCCCCGCGTTGACCGATTCGGCGTCGACCGTAAGCACATGCGAACGGCCTTCGACCTTCACCGTGATGCGCGACAGCAGCTTGTCGATCACCCGGTCCATCGCCGGATCGTCGGGCGGAATGACCGGCAGCGTCGACGCCACGAGCGCCGCAGCCTCGTCGGGCGTCGCGGTCGGCGCCACGTCGGCCGGATCCGGCGCCGACGGAGCATCGTTAGCCGCGAGCGCCAACTTCGCGGGTTTGGCGGCGCCGAATACGCCATCAAACCGCAGCAGCCGCTGCCACCAGCGGGGCTTCGACGGCGTGTAGGCAAATTCGGGATTCTTGTTGAGATGCAGCCGCTCGATCACTTGGCGAGCGAGGTCGCGCGACTCCATGGCGATGCGTTCGTTCTCGACTTTTTCGGTATCGGCGTCGCCGCCACCCATGCGCAAGTCCGTGCTCAGAACCGGCATTGTCGGAACGCCGACCTGGACCTGGGCCTCGCCGACATAGAGCGACGGCAGGCGCGACAGGGCAATGACCGCGATGACCGCGAAGGCCGCCGTGACCGCCAGCACCATGAACCGATGCCGCCAGATGCGGCGAATCGTATCGAGCAGATCCTGATGGGGCGGCCCGGCCGGCGGCGCGAGATATTGGAGAGGCGCGCGCTCGTAGAGATCGCGCCGCAGTGCCGGTTGGCGCGTGTGCAATGGCTCGAGGAATGACATCAGAAGAACCGCTCGGGAATCGTGATGACGTCGCCGGGGCGAACCGGCGTATTGTCGTTCGCCGTGATCACGGTGTGCTGGCCGTTCTCGGTGCGATCGATCTTGAAGTCGTCATCCTTGGCGCGATAGGTGAAGCCGGCGGCGAACGCCACCGCGTTGAGCACGGTCATGCCGCTGACATAGGGATAGGCGCCGGCCTTGTTCACTTCACCGAGGACATAGAACGGCCTGTAGTTCATGACCTCGACGCTGACGCTCGGATTGCGGATGTAGTCCGGGCTGAGCTTGTGCGTGATCGCCTGTTGCAGCTGGGCAGCGGTCATGCCGCCGGCATGTAGACGGCCGATGAGCGGGAAAGCCAGCATGCCCGAGCCATCGACCTGGTAGGTGCCGGTCAGATCCTGCTGACCAAAAACCGTGATGCGAACCTGGTCGCCTGGCCCCAGCCGGTAACCCGGATCGTTCTGGAGCGACTGACCGGCGGGCTCGGTCGAGGCGAGATTCTGCTGCTGCTGCTGCTGCTGCTGCTGCTGCTGCATGCCTTGCGGCGTCGGCAGCGCCTGATTGTAGCTCGGCAGCGCCGGATTGCCGGACACCGATTGCGCCAAGGCCGGCGCCGAGAATGCGATAAGGGCGGCAAGGCCCAACGTCGCCACCGATGCCGTGACCGATGCAATACCGCTCACCAAGCGCCGCATGGCATCACTCCACCGCTCATTGCGCCGGCCCATCGAACGGACACGGCGTGACGCACACAGTGTGCGGCGCGGCATGGGGAACCGGTTGTGATCAAACCGGGTCCGGTCTTGCGACAAGTGGATCGCGCGGCGGAGCTTGATATCCGCTGTGCAGCGCCCTCAGACCGATGAGCCGTCCGACGACCGTTCGAGCGTCGCGGCCAGCGCGTAGTCCCGCTCGCGGGCTGTTTCGACCAGGTTCTTAAGGCGGCCGAGCGCGGCCTCGATCAGTTCGAGAGCACGGCGGGCGCGTGCGTTCTCGGGCGGAACGGCGCGCCGCAACGGTTCGATCGACGATTGAATCGTCGCCAGCGATCCCTTGAAGGCATGCGCCATCTCGTCCGCGGCGACGCGTAGTTCCCGTGCCCGATCCGCGGCGGCCGGCGCGCGCGGCAAGTCGGCGTCAGGCAGGATGGGCCGGCGCCGTGCGCCACCGGTAGCCGAACGCGGGGAAGTTCTCGATTTCGGAAAATTCGGCATCGAGCGTCCGGAATTTGTTGCGGATGCGCTTGATCGACGAACGGACGTTGGTGCGATAGCCCTCGTCGCCATTGCCGGCCACGAAGCCGGCATGATGGACGCAATCGTAGATCGAGCGATAGGTGACGTGCTCGCCGGCGTGGGACACCATCAGATGCACGATGTTGAATTCCGTCACCGTGAGATTGACGTCCCGATTATCCCAAAACGCCCGGCTGACGTCCGGCCGCAGAGTCAACTTGCCGCAGGCCAGCGCGGCCTTGGCCGGTGTCTCGCGCGCACGACGATGTGAATCGAGAATGAGACGAATTCGCTTCGCCAAAATGGGAACACCGCGCGCCTTGTCGACGAAATCGAGCGCGCCGCGATCGAGCGCCGCGCTTTCATAGGCCGTCGCGGGCATGCCGGTGAGAAACATGACCGGCAGACGGATGCCGCGGTCGTGCAGCTTGGGCAGCAAGTCGATGCCCAGCCCGGCCGGCAACTTCCAATCGAGCACGATCATGTCGGCATCGTTGTTCTGCGCGAAGTACTCGAGCATCTCTTCGCCGGTCGCGAACGCAAGGACCTCGAACGCGAGCTCGGCAAGTTCCGCCGAGGCCGCCTCGCGATAGTCCGAATCGTCATCGACCAACACCAACCTGACGCGGGCGCTAGCTGGCGACTCGACCTGATCAGATTGATTCGGCGCACCCGCCGCAATCGCGACGTTGGCGTTCGACCAGGATGCTTCCTTCTGTAGCGTCGTCATCGCTGTTCACCTCAAACAAAAATGGGCCCGACACACGCGTCTTCTTTTTTCTGGGCGTGCGGACATTGAGAGCGAGATCGACCGCGGTATTCCCCACCTCTCTCGTTGGCGGAAAGCATCACGACGGTTATGACGTCCCCACAACCGACATCCGGCGCGCGGCCACGCCGGCAACCAACCGGAATCTAAGCCGGCAAATGGGGCACAAATTTGACGCGACAAGGCCCGAATCGCGGGATTGACCGCGGCGCGCACCACGGAATGGTCACAAAGCCCGGCTGCCCGGGCATAGCAGACACATACCATCGGAGCCGGCAGCGCTATCGACTTGCCGCCAGGACCGCATAAGGCATTGCCGCCCAATCGCCGGACACGACCGACCAAGCGACGGCGGCCACGACGGCGGCAGCAACCCCCCATGTCAACGCGCGGCCGCCGCGCAGCAACGCCAAACGGCGGGCGAGTTGGGCGCTCAGATAGCCCAGCGCCGGCGAAAGTGACCTCCGCTCGCGCCGGAGTTCGCGCAACACATGGTTTTGATGGCGGTAGGCGGCGGCATCGGCCGCCGCCGCCGGATGCCGAACCAGAAACGCTTGCACGCGCTCGCGCCGCGCGGGATCGAGCGCGCCGTCGACGAAGGCATGCAGCTCGTAATCGCTGATCGTCGGCGCGGGTGCGGCCGATAGCTCGGATTGCCGCTGTCCGGCGCGACGCGGCAGCCGAATCAAGAATGCGACCGTCGGCCGCGTCCGACGCCGGCGCGGCAGAAAGACGACATTGCTGGAACGGCTCGCCGCCACGGAATTGCCCCGCGGGTAAGTGGACCCCGTGAAACATCCATAAGGACGGGGTCGGGGCGGATTTATTCCACGTCGCGGAGGGCCGCGCGCCGCGGCTGCTTCCAGGCCGCCGCCAGGCATTGAATCCGCCCGGAGCCGGAATCCGGAATAAAGCGGGCATGCCGCCGTCTCTAGTCGGTGAGCACGCCCGGCCAATCACAGAGCATGGCAAGCCATGACGGCACACATCGTTCGCAGAGCGATCATCCCGGCCGGCGATTTCGGCGCCGGCTTCCTTCCTGCAGCCAAGGCGGTACCCCAGGAAATGCTGCCGCTGGTCGACCGCCCGCTGATTCAATATGCCGTCGAAGAGGCCCTGGCCGCCGGAATCGACGAAATCGTGATCGTCACCGGCCGCGGCAAGGGTGCGATCGAGGATCATTTCGACTTCGCGACGGAGCTCGAGGATGCACTGCGCCGGAACGACAAGCGCGGCGCCCTTGACGCGATCGAAGCCAGCCGCGTGCGATGCGGCGTCATTGCCTACGTGCGGCAACAGGAGCCCCTGGGATTGGGCCATGCCCTGTGGTGCGCGCGGCATGTGGTCGGGAACGAGCCATTCGCGGTGCTGGTGCCGAACGAAGTCATCCAGGCGAAAGCGCCGTGTCTCGCGCAGATGGCCGCGGGCTACCGGCAAACCGGTGGCAACATGGTCGCGGTGACGCCGGTGGCGCGCAACCGCGCCGCGCGTTATGGCGTGATCGCGGCGACGCGACGCGACGACCGGTTGCTCGCCGCATCCGGCGTCGCTGCCCGGCCCGCGGACGGCGACGGGACGGAGAAATGGGCGGCGATCGGCCGGTTCATCCTCGATTCGACGATGCTCGGCCGGCTCGGCGCGGCGGGTGAAATCCCGTTTGCCGACGCCCTCGCCGGCAGCGCCGACGATGGCGCCCTATACGGTTATGCCTTTGCCGGACGGCACTTCGATTGTGACGACGCCCTCGGCCTGCTCGAGGCCAACCTCGCTTTCACGCTGGCGCGCGCCGATCTCGCCCCGGCGGCGCGGGGCTTGCTGAGTCGCTACGCGCACCGCGCCGACGAGACAAATTGGCCGCCGCCGGCCGCGGCCCGGAAATTGCGGATACCGGCATGAAGATGAACGGCACGCATTACCGCGCCAACGAAGCGTTCGCGCGCGGCCGTCTGCGTCCTGAGCGCATCGCGCCGCCGGCGCCGCGGCGCGTGATCGGCACGCGCATCATCGATCCGGCAAGCCTGCGCGATGACGACATCCGCGGCATCGTCGGCAAGACGCTCGACGACGCGGATGCAGGTGCGTTGGGCGCGGCGTTCGGAACTTTCGTGGCCGGGCGCGGCGGCCGAACGGTTGCGCTGGGATTCGATGGCCGCCTGACGTCGCGTGCGCTGGCGATTGCGTTCGCGCGCGGCATGATCGCGACCGGAATGCAAGTGGCGCGCATCGGCCTCGGCCCAACGCCGATGCTCTATTTCGCCAACGCGCAATTACGGACCGATGCGGCCGTGATGGTGACGGGGTCGCACGACCCGCCCGAATATAACGGCTTCAAGCTGGTCGTCGGCGGTCAGTCGCTGCGACGTGCCGATATTCGGCGCCTGAGCGAAGTCGCCGGCAGCGGCGCATTCGCCTCAGGCAGCGGCCTGATGCTCAACCGGCCGATGATCGAGGCTTACGTCGAGCGGCTGGTCGGCGATCTCGCCCTGGAACGGCCGCTTACCGTGGCGTGGGATGCGAGCAACGGCGCCGTCGGCGCCGTGCTCGCCAAGCTGTGCACCCGGCTTCCCGGCCGTCACGTGCTGTTGAACGAGATGGTCGACGGCACCTTTCCTTCCCACCACCCGGATCCGGCGCGGCCCGACGCGCTCGACCAGCTACGCAAAATCGTCGTCGCCGAGGAATGCGATCTCGGCGTCGCCTTCGACGGCGACGGCGATCGCATCGGCGTCGTCGACGGCGAAGGCCGCGTGCTCTGGAACGACCAGGTGTTGCTGCTGCTTGCACGCGACGTGCTGCGCGAGCACCCAGGAGCGACGGTCGTCGCCGACGTCAAGGCGAGCCAGATGCTTTTCGACGAGATCGCCCGACTCGGCGGGCGCCCGGTGATCGCGCGCGCCGGCCGCGGGCCGGTCGAGGCCAAGATCGTCGAGACCAGCGCATCGTTGGCCGGCGAGACGAGCGGGCACATCTTCCTGCGCGACAAATATTACGGCTATGACGACGCGCTCTATGCCGCCGTACGGCTGATGAACCTGGTGTCGCGCGCGGATCGCAGCCTGGCGGCATTGCGCGACGGTATGCCGCAGACGTTCAACATTCCGGAGCTGTCGCTGCCCTGCACCGACGATCGCAAGCTTGCGGTGATCGACGAAATCTGCGCGCGGCTTGTCGCCGACGGCGCCGAGATCGTCGCCATCGACGGCGTCCGGTTCAAGACCGACGACGGCTGGTGGCTGTTGCGCGCGTCGCGTAGCCGGGCGGCATTGGTTGCGCGCTGCGGGGGAACGACCGAAGCCGGCCTCATCCGCGTGACGGAGACCTTGCGCGAACAGTTGGAGTGCAGCGGGGTGGCTGCCGGCGCACTCGATGACATTCGCGAGAATCCGCTGGCGGAAGCCGATTGAACGCGCCGCGGATTACCGTCCGTCAGACGACGCGCAAATGACCGCGTCGCACCGGCAACAGGCGCGACGGCGGCGCCGGCAGGCGATCCTTGCCCTCGGTCAGGCGGCGAAGCGCCTCGCGACCGCGCGACAACCGCGACATCACCGTGCCGATCGGCACGCTGAGAGATTCGGCGGCCTGCTGATAGCTCATGCCCTCGAGCCCGACCAACAAAACGACTTCGCGCTGCTCGGCCGGAAGATGCGGCAGCGCACGCTCGATATCCTTGAGCTCGACCGTCGCCGTTTGCGTCTCGGCGCAAGCGGCGCCGGCGCCAACGGCCAACTGGAGCTCAACGTAGCGTCGTTGACGACGACGGCCAGCGAGCCAATCAACATAGGCATTGTGCATGATGGCAAACAGGTAAGCGCGAGGATCGCGGATGTGGCTCCAGAGCCGTGCTCGGGCGATCGCGCGGACGAGACATTCCTGCACCAACTCATCGGCTTCGCCAGCACGGCCAACCAGCGCGCGCGCATAACGGCGCAGGTCGGCGGTATATTGTCGGACCGATTGCTCGAGTGCTGCGCTCATCCGCCTCCGCCCATTCTGCATTGCAGAAATACCGCGTGCGGCCAACCCGGCACCGTGACAAAAACGCGCTTTGCACCTCATCAATGCAAATCTGAATTCCGCCACAATTAGCCGCTCGGATCGCGTTCAGGAGTCACCGGTGATCGCCGCAAGCGAGGTCGTCACGCCCCCATCGCCTCCGCCCTTGTCGCGCGGCGATGCCCTGTTCCTCGATTTCGACGGCACCTTGGTCGAGATCGCCGCGACGCCCGACCGCATCGAGATCGTCGCCGACCTGCCCAGCTTGCTGCAGCGCGTCGCCGCCCGGCTGGACGGCGCGCTGGCCGTGATCAGCGGCCGGCCGCTTGCCGAGCTCGCGCGCTTCCTCACCGGCTATACGGGTGCCGCCGCCGGCATTCACGGCTTGGAGCACCGCAGCGCCGCCGGCGCGGTCCAGCGACCCGCCGCCGATCCGGCGTTCGACCTGGTTTGGCCGGCCGTACGCCAGTTCGCGACCATGACCCAGGGCGTGTCGATCGAGGACAAAGGCTTGGCGATCGCCATCCATTACCGCAGCCGTCCCGAGCTCGCCGAGGCTTGTCGCCACATCGCGGAACAGGCCGTTCTGCTGTCGGAGAACCGGCTGGCGATGTTGCCCGGCAAGATGGTGGTCGAGCTTCGGCCACGGGCGACGGACAAGGGTCGCGCGGCCCATGCTTTCTTGGCCGAACCCGAGTTCCGCGGCCGGCGGCCGATCTTCGTCGGCGACGACCGGACGGACGAAGCGGGGTTCGCGGCCGTCAACGGCCTGGACGGAATTTCGGTCCATGTCGGCGACGGCGACAGCCTGGCGCGCTATCGGCTCGGCGACGTCGCCGCGGTGATCCGCTGGCTCGAGGCGTTTCTCGTCGCCGATTAGGCGGCGCGCTGGTTGAGGCGGCTCATCTCGCGCATCAACAGGTCGCGATACGGACCGTCGTGGCGCGACAAATCGCGCGGCGCGCCGTCCTGGACCACGCGGCCTTCGCCCAGCACGATGATGCGATCGAAGTCGCGCAAGGTCGCCAGGCGGTGGGCGATGGCGATGACCGTGCGGCCGCGCATCAGATGATCGAGCGCGGCGCGCACCGCCTCTTCCGATTCGAGATCGAGCGAGGACGTCGCCTCGTCGAGTAGCAGGATCGGCGAATCCTTGAGCAGCGCGCGGGCGACCGCGACGCGCTGGCGCTGGCCGCCCGACAGCATGACGCCGCGCTCGCCGACGACGGTATCGATGCCCTGCGGCAGGGCGGCGATAAAATCGTCGCACAACGCCGCGCGAGCGGCGACAGCGACCTCGGCGTCGGTCGCCTCGGGCCGGCCGTAACGGATGTTTTCGAGCACCGAACGATGGAGCATTGACAGATCCTGCGGCACATAGGCGATCGCGTCGCGCAGGCTGTCCTCTTTGAGGCGGGCGATGTCCTGACCGTCGATCAGGATGCGGCCGCCTTGCACCGCGTGGAAGCGTTGCAGCAGGACGAAAATCGTCGACTTGCCGCCGCCCGAAGCCCCGACCAGACCGGTGCGCTTGCCGGGAGCTAAGCGCAGGCTGAAATCGCGGAAGACTTCGCGCCCGCCGGGATAGGCGAAGGTGACGCGGTCAAACGCGACGCCGTGTCCGACCGGATGGAAGGCCGCCGCCTCGGGATGATCGGTCAGCGCATGCGGAACCAGCAGCGTCGCAATCGCCTCCGACAGTCGCGCCATGTGCTGCGTCACGTCGACCAGCGCGACAGCGAGATCGCGGGTCGCATGGAGAATGGTGAAACCCAGGGTGCAAACCAGAACGACGTCGCCGGTGGTCGCCTGGCCGTGCTGCCACATCAGCAGCGCCCAGGCGAGCAGCACGAAGGTCAGGACGATGGTGATGCTGGCGTGGATGATCCGCAGCTTCTCGAGGTAAACTAGGCTCTTGCTGCGCGCCGCCATTTCCTGCCCGACGGCCGCGTCGAACCGCCGATGCTCGCGCGCCAGCCCGCCGAAGGCGCGAACCAGCTGCATGTTGCCGATGACGTCGACCATCTCGCCGTCGACCCTCGCCGCCTTGTCCGCGAAGAAGCGGTGCAGCGGCGTGCCGGCGGCGGCTAGGCGGAAGAGGACGATCGCCAGCACCGCAGCGACCGCGGCCAGGCTGGCGGTCATCACCGGGCTGACCAGGGCGAGATAGCCGATTGCGCCCAACGTCGCGAGGCACGGCGGCAGCACGTTCCACATCAGCATGTTCTCGACCGTGAAGACCGCATTCGACGTCGCGGTGATCCGGCCGCTCAGCATGCCGGGAAGGCGCTCGTTGAAGAAGTGGGGAGCATGGCCGGTGAGGTGGCGAAACAGGTCGCCGCGGACGTCGCCGGTGACGTCGACGAAGGTGCGGGTGGCGATGAGGCCGCCGACGCGCCACAGCAGGTTGTCGCCGGCGATCAGCGCCACCAGCAACGCAAAGGCCTGCCAGACATGCGCCGCCGGGCCCGCCGCCAGGGTATCGACCAGGAACTTGATGCCGTATTGCTGGCTGACCGAGCAGCCGACGGCGGCGAGGACGGCGAGGAAAATCCCGCCGTGTCCGAGCGGCCGCTGGACAATGTAGCGCCGGAAGAAGGCGAGCGGGCGCGAAGCATAAGCCGTCAGTTCGTTCATCGCTTCGAATGATGGGCAGTCGTCGCGCCCAGCTGCTGTGACAAATCCGCGTTCTCGACTGGTGCCCGAAATACGCCGCTTTCGCCAGCGACATTATGTCGGACGTAAAAACGACAAGAGTCGTTGCCATCTCACGCTCCTCGTCGTTTCGCATTCGACGAGCATTTAAATGGAGGTATCCTTATGCGTATTGCACAGATCGCGCCGCTCACGGAGGCGATCCCGCCTAAGTTCTACGGGGGGACCGAGCGCGTGGTCTCGTGGCTGACCGAGGAGCTCGTAGCGCTCGGTCACGACGTGACGCTTTTCGCCAGCGGCGATTCCGTTACCGCCGCCAAACTCGAGCCGATGTGGCCGCAGGCCTTGCGGCTCGACGGATCGATCCGCGACCCGATCGCGCTGCACATGGTGATGCTGGAACGCGTCCGGCAGCGCGCGGCCGAGTTCGATCTTCTGCACTTTCACCTCGATTACTATCCGTTCTCCCTCTTTTCGCGACAGGCGACGCCGTTCCTGACGACGCTGCACGGGCGCCTCGATCTGCACGAGCACCAGCCGGTCTTCGACATCTTTCGCGAGGTTCCGGTGGTCTCGATCTCGGACGCGCAGCGTCGGCCGGTGCCGAATGCGCGCTGGGCCAAGACGGTTCACCACGGGCTGCCGGAACAACTGCTGACGCCGCAGCCGGTCGCACCGGAATACCTCGCCGTCCTTGGCCGGATTTCGCCGGAAAAAGGCATCGATCGTGCCGTTCGCATCGCCGCGCTGGCCAAGACCCCGCTGCGGATCGCAGCCAAAATTGACGCGGTCGACCGCGACTACTTCACGCGCGAGATCAAGCCGCTTTTCGTCCAACCCGGCGTCGAGTTCATCGGCGAGATCAGCGACCGCGAGAAGCCCGACTTCCTCAGCCGGGCCAAGGCGCTGCTGATGCCGATCGAATGGCCGGAGCCGTTCGGCCTGGTGATGATCGAGGCAATGGCGTGCGGCACGCCGGTGATCGCCTACAACAGCGGCTCGGTGCCGGAGATCGTCGAGAACGGGTTGACCGGCTTCATCGTCGATTGCGAACAAGCCGCCGCCGAGGCCGTCCGGAAAATCGACAGCCTGCCGCGCGACAAGATCCGGCGGCGCTTCGAGGAGCGTTTCACCGCCCATCGCATGGCCCGCGATTACGAGGCGATCTATCACTGGATGGTCACGACCGCGAAGCCGCGGCTCCGTGTGGTTGGCTGAAGACCGCGCCGCCGGCGCGCTGCCCGAATTCGGTCACACGGCGTGATCAATCCGTGCGGCACACTTTCGCCCTTTCGGTGCCCAACACAGGGGTTATATCGGACTAAGACGCGTAGAGCGTCGCCTGCGCCTTCCCTGTCGATCCTCCCCCCACCGGCAGGATGGCCGGCACGCTCTACGCGCCGCCTTTTTCGGGCCCAAGCGGTCAGGCAATGCCGATCGCGAAATCCGGACCGTCGCTCGTAGTGTTCGTGTTCCATGCCATGACAATGGAGGCGATACGATGAGTACGATGAGGAAGTCGCTTATCACAAAATTCGCCGTTGCCGGCACGACGGCGTTGGCCGCGTTCCTGTTCGCGCCGAATTTCTTGT
>JBOHLS010000023.1:0-38476 GCA_050729835.1 Allostellaceae bacterium
CCAGCGGACTCGCGAAGACGCGGCCGCTGGCGCGCGGCGGCGGCGCGGGGCGTGGTGCCGCGGATTGCGGTGCCAGCGCGGATTGGCGGGCGGGCGCCGGTAGCGCTGCCGCCGGTTTCGCTTCGACCTTGGGCGCCGGCGGTTTGGCCGCGGGCTTGGACGCGGTCGCCTTGATGTCGGCAGCGCTTTCGCCTTCCCCGAGGATCACCGCGATCGGCTGATTGACCTGGACGTGCTGGGTGCCTTCAGGCACCAGGATGCGGCCGAGAGTACCCTCATCCACCGCCTCGAATTCCATCGTCGCCTTGTCGGTCTCGATCTCGGCGATCACGTCGCCGGCCTTGACCGCGTCGCCTTCTTTCTTGTGCCACTTGGCGAGGCTGCCCTCGGTCATGGTGGGCGACAGCGCCGGCATGAGGATTTGCGTCGGCATGCGCGGGCTCAGCGATAGCCGACGGCCTTGGCCGCGGCGACCACGTCCTCGGGCTGCGGCAAGGCGAGATGCTCGAGATTGGCGGCGTAGGGCATCGGCACGTCCTTGCCGGCGACGCGGGCCGGCGGCGCGTCGAGCCAATCGAATGCCTGTTCCATAATCTGCGCCGCGATCTCGGCGCCAATGCCGGCGAAGGCCCACCCTTCCTCGACCGAGACCAGGCGGTTGGTCTTCTTGACGCTTTCGACCACGGCTTCGATGTCCAACGGACGCAGGGTGCGCAGATCGATCACCTCGGCCGAGATGCCGTCGGCTGCGAGCGTTTCGGCGGCGCGCTCGGCGACCTCGACCATGCGCGAATAGGCGGTGACGGTGACATGCTCGCCGGGGCGGACGACGCGCGCGCGGCCGATCGGCACGACGTAATCGGGATCGTTCGGCACCGGGAAGCTGGCGCCGTAGAGAATCTCGTTCTCGAGAAAGATCACCGGATTGGGATCGCGGATCGCCGCCTTGAGCAGGCCCTTGTGGTCGGCGGCGCTGTAGGGTGCGATCACCTTGAGGCCAGGCACGTGCGCGTACCACGAAGCGTAATCCTGGCTGTGCTGAGCGGCGACGCGCGCCGCCGCGCCGTTGGGGCCGCGGAAGACGATCGGGCAGCTCATCTGTCCGCCCGACATGTAGCGTGTCTTGGCCGCCGAGTTGACCAGCTGGTCGATCGCCTGCATGGCGAAGTTCCAAGTCATAAACTCGACAATGGGCCGCAGGCCGGTCATCGCGGCGCCGACGCCGAGTCCGGCGAAGGCGTGCTCCGAGATCGGCGTGTCGATGACGCGGCGGGCGCTGAATTCCTCGAGCAGGCCCTGGCTCACCTTGTAAGCGCCCTGGTACTCAGCGACTTCCTCGCCGATCAGGAAGACGGCGTCGTCGCGCCGCATCTCCTCGGCCATGGCGTCGCGCAGCGCCTCGCGCACGGCCATGGTGGTGGTCGGCCCGGACCATTCGACGGCAGCCGGCACGGGCGCGGGTTTGGGCTGAGGCACGGCTTTCGGCGCGGGCAATGGCGTATCCCCCTCACCCGCCCGCTGCGCGGGCTCCCTCGCCCCGCTTGCGGGGAGAGGATCGGGGTGAGGGGCGATCTGCGGAGCGGCGGGCTTCGGTGCGGCCGGCTTGTCGGCAGGCTTCGCGTCCTCGCCTTCGCCGGCGATGCGCGCGATCGGCGCATTGACGGCGATGTGTTCGCTGCCTTCGAGCACCAGGATCTCGGCGAGCGTGCCTTCGTCGACCGCCTCGAATTCCATCGTCGCCTTGTCGGTCTCGATTTCGGCCAGGACGTCGCCGGCCTTGACCACGTCGCCGACCTGCTTGTGCCACTTGGCGAGCTTGCCCTCGGTCATGGTCGGCGACAACGCCGGCATCAGGATGTCGACCATGGTCAGGCCCCCGCCCCGCTTTGAGATTCCTCGCCGCAGACGTCGGTCCATAGTTCGGCGGGATCGGGCTCGGGGCTCTGCTGCGCGAAATCGGCGGCTTCGGTGATCTGGACCTTGACCGCGTTGTCGATGGTCTTGAGCCGATTCTCATCTGCGAGGCCGCCGTCGATCAGCCGCTTGCGGATCTGGTCGATCGGATCGTGCTCCTGGCGCATGCGGCTGACTTCGTCCTTGCTGCGATACTTGGCCGGATCGGACATCGAATGGCCGCGATAGCGATAGGTCAGCATCTCGAGGATGAACGGGCCCTTGCCGTTGCGCGCGACGTCGACCGCCTCGCGCACCGCCGCGATTACGGCGAGCACGTTCATGCCGTCGACCTGAAAGCCGGGAATGCCGAAGGGCGCGGCGCGGCCGTAGAGATTGGGCGACGCCGACGAGCGCGCGATCGACGTGCCCATGCCGTAGCGGTTGTTTTCGATGATGTAGACCACCGGCAGCTTCCACAACGCCGCCATGTTGAAGCTTTCGTAGACCTGGCCCTGGTTCATCGCGCCGTCGCCGAGGAAGGTCAGCGAGACGCGGCCGTTGCCGCGATAGCGGTGGGCGAAGCCGAGGCCGGTGCCGAGCGGCACGCAGGCACCGACGATGCCGTGGCCGCCGAAGAAATTCTTCTCGCGCGAGAACATGTGCATCGAGCCGCCCTTGCCCTTGGAGTAGCCGGAGCGGCGCCCGGTGAGCTCGGCCATGACGCCTTTCGGGTCCATGTCGCAGGCGAGCATATGGCCGTGATCCCGATAAGCGGTGATGACGGTGTCGCCGGGCTCGACCGCAGCCATGGCGCCGATGACCACCGCCTCCTCGCCGATATAGAGGTGACAGAAGCCGCCGATCAGCCCCATGCCGTACATCTGGCCGGCCTTCTCCTCGAAGCGGCGGATCAGCAGCATGCGGCGATAGAGCGTCAGCAACTCCTCGGCCGAGACCTCGGCCTCGACCGGCTCGTCAGAACGGGATTTGGGCTTGCGCTTGGCGGCTACGGCCATGGTGTCTCCCGGGGTGTCAACTGACGCGCCGCCGACGCGGTTGCGGCGGTCTGTTATCCCTACTCAGCCGTTCGCAACAATGCAACAAGACTCTTCACAAACTATTGTTATACAAGGAAAAATTAAACTTAACTGAATTCATGTTAAGTAGCCTGAAATGTCTGTCGGACGACGGTCGCATTCCGGCCCTATGACCGGCGTGATGCAGCCGGTGCAACCGGACCGTCGACGTAGCTGCGCGATTATTCCGCCTGCGGCGATTCCGCGCGCAGACCAACCCAAATCGGAGCGGGGCTATTGCGACGGCGGGTAATAAATCACGAGTTCGCCGGGCGCGACGTAACTCAGCACCGCGCGCACGCGCTCGTCGAGGAAATCGCGATCAATGTGGCGGCCCTGGAGCAAGGCGACGCGTTTGGCCAGCGGATCGCGCTCGGCCTGGAGCCGGCCCAGGGTCGCCCGGGCATCGCGCACATGGGTTTGCAGGTTCCACAACGCCAGCAGACCGCGGTCGCCTTCGACCAGGTGATAGGCGAAATAGGCGCAGAGCGTGAAGCCCAGCACCGGGCCGACGATCTGGTGCGCGCGGGCGCGCAGCGCATAGAGCACGTCCATGACTCGTTTGAATCACGGCCGAGTCGCTGGGTCAACTTAAATCCGATTCCCTAATGTCGAATCAACGAGTCGTCAGGCGACTCTGCGGCGGAATCTGAGCCATGGCGGTGCGGCGTCATGGTCGGGAACCCGGCCCTGCCTGGCGCGTTCCGGCTTAAGGCTTGGCAGGATAAGGGGCCAGATCATGCCATTTGATGGAACCGACTATGCCCGGAGCGAAGCGATCGCCCGACTCGACCGCGCGATCGGCCTTCTCGCCAACGAGAGAAGCTGGGTCAAGCGCGTGCTCGAGACCGCCGACGGTCGTCGCTGCATCATGGGCGCGTTGCGCACCGCCGACGCCCAGATGCTTGAGCCGTTCGTTTGCGCGGCGATCGAGGAACTGACCGGCAAGCGCCTCAACGTCGTGGCGTTCAACGACACCGCCGGCACGACGCACGCCATGGTGCTCCAGGTGATGCTGCGCAGCCGCGAATTGGTCGCCGCGGCCGATGCGGCGATCATGGAGTGCATACTGTCACCGGCCGGTGCTCGGCTGCACGAGCCAGCGCGGCAGTTGTGGGCTTGAGGCCGCGGCGCGCCTAGCGCCGATAGACCGCGCGGCCGGGATAGCGTGCGGCAGCACCGAGCTGCTCCTCGATGCGGAGCAACTGATTGTACTTGGCGAGCCGGTCGGAGCGCGCCAGCGAGCCGGTCTTGATCTGGCCGGCATGGGTGCCGACCGCCAGGTCGGCGATGGTAGCGTCCGCGGTCTCGCCCGAACGGTGCGATATCACCTGGGCGTAACCGGCGCGGCGCGCCAGCGCCATGGTCTTGAGCGTCTCGCTGAGCGTGCCGATCTGGTTGAGCTTGATCAGGATGGCGTTGCCCACGCCTTGCTCGATGCCCTGCCCCAAACGCTTGGGGTTGGTGACGAAGATGTCGTCGCCGACGAGCTGGATCTTCTTGCCGAGCGCCTTGGTCAGCGCCTGCCAGCCGGCCCAGTCGTCCTCGGCCATGCCGTCCTCGATCGAGACGATGGGATAGCGCGCGACCAGCCCCTCGTAGAACTTGACCATAGCGCCGGCGTCGAGCGTCTTGCCTTCTATCTTGTATTTGCCGTCCTTGCAGAACTCAGTCGATGCCGGATCGAGCGCCAGCGCCACCTGCTCGCCCGGCCTGTGGCCGGCGGCCTCGATCGCGCGCATGATGAAGCCCAGCGCCTCATCAGCCGATTGCAGGTTGGGCGCGAAGCCGCCTTCGTCGCCGACGTTGGTGTTGTGGCCCTTGTCCTTAAGCGCCTTCTTCAAGGCCTGGAAGATCTCCGCACCAGTGCGGATGGCCTCGGCGATGCTGGGCGCGCCGACCGGCACGATCATGAATTCCTGGATGTCGATCGGATTATCGGCGTGCACGCCGCCGTTCAAGACATTCATCATCGGCACCGGCAGCACCGCCGCGTCGACGCCGCCGATATAGCGATAAAGCGGCTGGCCAAGCTCGGAAGCCGCCGCCTTGGCGCAAGCCAGGCTGACGCCGAGGATGGCATTGGCGCCGAGCCGCGCCTTGTTGGGCGTGCCGTCGAGATCGATCAGCGCGCGATCGAGGCCGGCCTGGTCGGCGGCGTCGCGCCCCGAGACGGCATCGAAGATCTCGCCGTTGACCGCCTCGACCGCCTTGAGCACGCCCTTGCCGCCGTAGCGCTTCTTGTCGCCGTCGCGCAGCTCGACCGCTTCGTGCGTCCCGGTCGAGGCGCCGGAAGGCACTGCGGCGCGCCCGCGCGTGCCGCTTTCGAGAACGACATCGACTTCGACGGTGGGATTGCCGCGGCTGTCGAGGATTTCGCGCGCGGTAATATCGGTGATGGCGGTCATGCGCTTCCGTTGGTTTTCTTGGCGAGCCTGTCGAATTCGATCAGGCGCCGGAGCAACGCCGGCATGTCCTTCAAGTGGACCATGTTAGGCCCGTCCGAAGGTGCGTGGTCAGGATCCTGATGGGTTTCCATGAACACCACGGCGATGCCGACGGCAACCGCGGCACGAGCGAGCATGGGAACGTATTGGCGTTCGCCGCCGCTTTTGTCGCCCTGCCCGCCCGGCTGCTGCACCGAATGCGTCGCGTCGAACACCACCGGATAGCCAGTCTGCGCCATGATCGGCAGCGACCGCATGTCGGACACCAGCGCGTTGTAGCCGAACGAAACGCCGCGCTCGCACAACAGGATATTGTCGTTGCCGGCTTTGGAAATTTTCGCCGCGACGTTCTTCATGTCGTTAGGCGCGAGGAACTGACCTTTCTTGACGTTGATTGCGCGCCCGGTTTTCGCCGCCGCCACCAACAAGTCGGTCTGGCGGCAGAGGAACGCCGGGATTTGCAAAACGTCGACGGCTTCGGCGACCGGCGCGCATTGCTCCGGCGCGTGCACGTCGGTCAGCACCGGACAGCCGAACTTCTCGCGCACTTCGGCGAGGATCGGCAGTGAGGCTTCGAGGCCCATGCCGCGTAGGCTTTCGCCCGAGGTGCGGTTCGCCTTGTCGAACGAGGTCTTGTAAATCAGGCCGATGCCGAGCTTGCCGGTGAGCTCGACCAGCGCATGGCTCATTTCCATCGCGTGGGTGCGGCTTTCGAGCACGCACGGGCCGGCGATCACCGCCAGCGGCCGGTCATTGCCGAGCGTGAGGTTGCCGATATGGACGTGGCGCGGCGCGGTCATGGCGGGGTTTTATACACCACGGAGACGGAGAGGGCACGGAGAAGAAGAAAGAGGAAACTCGCCGCGGTCACGCCGCGCAATCGCGCGAACTTCGTGTCCTGCGTGTCTCCATGGTGAAACCTAAACCAACCGGCTCTGCTCCACCGCCGCCTTGATGAACGAGGTGAACAGCGGGTGCGGGTCGAAGGGCTTGGACTTGAGCTCGGGGTGGAACTGGACGCCGATGAACCACGGGTGGTCGGGGAACTCGATGATCTCGGGCAGCTCGCCGTCGGGCGACATGCCGGAAAAGCGCATGCCGGTCTTCTCCAGCTTGGGCTTGTAGTTGACGTTGACCTCGTAGCGGTGGCGGTGGCGTTCGCTGATCTCGGTCGTGCCGTAGATCTCGGCGACTCGCGAGTCGGGCGCGAGCTTCGCCGGATAGGCGCCAAGACGCATGGTGCCGCCGAGATCGTCGTTGGCCTTGCGCTTTTCGAGCTCGGTACCCTTCATCCATTCGGTCATCAGGCCGATCACCGGATCGGCGCAGGACCCGAATTCGGTCGAGCCGGCGCCGTTGAGGCCGGCGAGGTGCCGCGCCGCTTCGATCACCGCCATCTGCATGCCGAAGCAGATGCCGAAGTAAGGCACCTTCCGTTCGCGCGCGAACCGCGCCGCCTCGATCTTGCCCTCGCTGCCGCGCTCGCCGAAACCGCCGGGCACCAGGATGCCGTTGACGCCGACGAGATGGCTGACCGCGTCCTCCTGTTCAAAGATTTCCGAATCGAACCAGTTGAGCTTGACGCCGACGTTGTTGGCGATGCCGCCATGGGCGAGCGCCTCGGCCAGCGACTTGTAGCTGTCGGGCAGGTGCGTGTATTTGCCGACGACGGCGATGGTGACGGCGCCTTCGGGCTTGCGGATGCGACCGACGATGTCGGTCCAGTGCGCCAGATCGGGCGCGCGCGCCTCGAGGCCAAAATGGCGGCAGACCTCGCGGTCGAGGCCCTGCGCGTGATAGGCCATCGGCACGTCGTAGATGGTGTCGACATCAAGCGCCGGAATGACGCGTTCCTCGCGCAAATTACAGAACAGCGCGATCTTCTTGCGCGCGCTTTCGGGAATCTCGCGGTCGCAGCGGCAGAGCAGGATGTCGGGCTGGATGCCGAGGCCCAAGAGCTCCTTGACGCTGTGCTGGGTCGGCTTGCTCTTCAATTCGCCGGCCGAGGGGATATAGGGCACCAGCGTCAAATGGATGTATAGCGCGCGCTCGCGACCGAGCTCGTTGCCGAGTTGCCGGATCGCCTCGAGGAACGGCAGGCCCTCGATGTCGCCAACGGTGCCGCCGATCTCGCAGAGCACGAAATCCTCGCCGCCGAGATCGGCCTGGATCGCCTCCTTGATGGCGTCGGTGACGTGCGGGATGACCTGGACGGTGGCGCCGAGATATTCGCCGCGGCGCTCGCGGCCGATCACGGTCGAATAGATGCGGCCGGTGGTCTGGCTGTCGCTCTTGCGCGAGGCAACGCCGGTGAAGCGCTCGTAATGCCCCAGATCGAGATCAGTCTCGGCCCCGTCGTCAGTGACATAGACCTCGCCGTGCTGGTACGGGCTCATGGTGCCCGGATCAACGTTGATATAGGGGTCGAATTTCCGCAGCCGGACGCGGAATCCGCGCGCCTGGAGCAGCGCGCCGAGCGCTGCCGCCGAAAGACCCTTGCCGAGAGAGGAGACCACGCCGCCGGTAATGAAAATGAACCGCGTCATGGAATTTCACCATACAGCACCGGCGAGCCGGCGCAAACGGAAAGCGCCGAATCGGGTGGAATGGCGGATATGCACGATAAGATCCGAGCGGAAAATCTTCGAGGCTTTGATACTCCCCCTCACCCCTCCCTCTCCCCCTCACGGGGGAGAGGGTTTCTGAGGGTTGGCAAGGCGAAGCCGAGCCTTACCCGAAGCTGGGTGAGGAGAAACACCCGCTCCGATCGAAGCTGCTAATTCGCGTGCGGATGCGGCGCGCGACCGTGCGGACGGCCGCCGCTGCGGTGCGGACGACCGCGGCGGTTATCGAACTCGCGCCCGCGGCCTTGGCCGCCGCCACCGTTATGACCGCCGTCGCTATGACCGTGCCCGCCATGGTCGTGGCCATTGTGGCCGTTGGGGCGCGCGCCGTTGGCGTTCGTGCCCTGCCCCGCCGGCGCGCGGAAAGTGTGCTCGACGACGGCGAGCTTCTGCCGTGTCAGCTTCTCGATGTCGCGGAGATAGGCCTTCTCCGAATGATCGCAGAACGAGATGGCGACGCCGTCGGCGCCGGCGCGCGCGGTGCGCCCGATGCGGTGGACGTAGCTCTCGGGCACATTGGGCAGCTCGAAGTTGATGACATGGGTGATGCCATCGATGTCGATGCCGCGCGCGGCGATGTCTGTCGCCACCAGCACGCGGGCGCGGCCGTCGCGGAAGTTGCCGAGCGCGCGCTGACGCGCACCCTGCGACTTGTTGCCGTGGATCGCCTCGGCCGGGATGCCGCCCTTGGCGAGACCCTCGGCAACGCGGTTGGCGGCGTGCTTGGTGCGAGTGAAGACCAGCGCACGGGAAACCGTGCCATCCTTGAGCAACGCGGCGAGCAGCGCCCGCTTGTTGCCGGCATCGACGAACATGACGCGCTGTTCGATGCGCTCGACCGTGGTGGCGGCGGGCGTCACCTCGATGCGCACCGGATCCTTGAGCAGCGTACCGATCAGGCGGTTGATCTCGTCCGGCATGGTGGCCGAGAACAGCAGCGATTGCCGCGCCTTGGGCAGCAGCGGCGCGATGCGGCGGATGTCGCGGATGAAGCCCATGTCGAGCATGCGGTCGGCCTCGTCGAGGACGAAGACCGAGACGCCATCGTAACGGACGTGGCCCTGCTGATGCAGGTCGAGCAGTCGTCCGGGCGTGGCGACCAGGATGTCGATGCCGCGGCGGAGCGCGTCGACCTGCGGGCCCTGGCCGACGCCGCCGAAGATCACGGCGGTGCGCAGGCCCATGTGGCGGCCGTAGGTGCGGAAGCTTTCGGCGATCTGGAGCGCCAGCTCGCGCGTCGGCGTCAGCACCAGCGCGCGCATCGAATTGCGCTGCGCAGGCGTACGGTTCGCCGCCAAGCGTTGCAGGATCGGCAGCGCGAACGCCGCCGTCTTGCCGGTGCCGGTCTGGGCGATGCCGAGCAAATCGCGCCCAGCGAGCAGATGCGGAATCGCCTGCGCCTGGATCGGCGTGGGATTCTCGTAGTTCTCGGCGCGCAAGGCGCGCTGGATCGGCTCGACGAGATCGAGCCCGGAAAAGGAAAGAGTCACTGTATTGGGTACTTTCTTAGAATAGGGGCGCGCGCGCAGGCGCGGGCGGGCCCGTGTTTTAGGCGTGCCCCGCGCGCGCCAGGGTGCCGATGTTTTGGATGATTTCTCGAAATTGGGGCGCCGGGGACCAAAATCCGCCGCGCTTCGCGCGATCACGAGAATTGAACGGTGGTTACATGAGGCCTAAGCCGTGCGAAGTCAACTGAATATCGTTGCGCTCGGAAAAATGCCGCAGGCGTTAACGAAACCTCACCGCCGATCTTAACGAGCTATTTGGTCAGCGGCACGGTCGGCCCGCTGGGCGCGGCTGGGGCCGCCGGTGCTGTCGGCGTCGCCGACTTGGCGGGTGCAATGGGCGCCGCGGGCGCGGACTGGGTCACCGGTTGGTCGATCACCGAGCTCGGCGCGCGGCTGCGCGCAGCGATGATCGCGAGCGCGATGCTGGTTGCGAAGAAGCAGGCGGTGAGAATCGCGGTGGTGCGGGTCAGCAGATTGGCGGTCGAACGGCCAGTCATGAAGCCCGACATGCCGCCGCCGCCAATGCCGAGGGCGCCGCCCTCGCTCTTTTGCAGAAGGATGACGGCCACCAGCGCCACCGCCAGCAGCAGGTGAATCACCACGATGACTGTAGACATGGGCCGGGGTTTTAGCCCGTCCGGCGGCGGAATGCCAGGGCCAAGGATGCCCGGAAAGGGCGCGCCGCGACGCACGGACAGCCCGCGACCGGTTGACGCGTCCGCCGATCAACCGCCGGTGGCGAAGCCCGGGAAGAGCATCATGCCGCCGTCGACGAACAGTGTCGTGCCGACGACGTAGTCCGCATCGTCGGAGACCAGCCAGACCGCGGCGCGGGCGATGTCGATCGGCTCGCCGATGCGGCGGTAGGGGATCCAGGGTCATCAGCCGGTCGTAGGCCGCCGGAGTTTGCCACGCCGCGGTATTGATCGGCGTGCGGATGGCGCCCGGCCGATGCCGTTGACGCGGATGCGGTGAGGCACCATTTCCTGCGCCAAGCTTTCCATCATCATGATGATGCCGCCTTTCGACGCCGCGTAATTGGCGTGGCCGCTCCAGGGGATGCTCTGATGAACCGAGCTCATGCAGACGATCTTGCCCGGCGGCGTTCGATACCGACGTCACCACGCCGCGGCGCAGGAACTCGCGCGCCGCCGCGCGGACGCAAAGGAACTGCCCGGTCAGGTTGACGCCGATCACCGTATTCCATTGCGCCAGCGTCATGGCGGGAAAGGGCGCGTCGCGCTGCAAGCCGGCGTTGGCGATCAGGATATCGACTGTTCCGAGCTCGCCGACCATGCGCGCGGCCATCGCATCGACCTGGTCCTCTTGCAAGACGTCGGCCTTGTGCGCGTAGGCGCGGCTGCCGCCGGTGCGGATCGCGTCGACGACCGCCTCGCGGCCTCGGCGTCGCCGGCGACGTGGTTCACCACGACGTCGGCGCCGGCTTGGCCAAGCGCCAGGGTGATGGCACGGCCGATGCCGGAATTGGCGCCGGTCACGAGGGCCTTTTGGCCGGCCAGGACTTTCGCCACCGGCCGCGCGGTCGGAGCCGACGGCTTGCCGGCGAGATCGGTCATCGTGGGCTCCCGTTCTGGTGCGGCCGGCGATGGCCGCCGCGAGAGCAATGGGCCCGATGCCGATTTGATCCCTGATGCGGCCGCGCCCCGGGTGGCGCAGCGGCGGGCGACTATCGCGACGAGACCGCCAGGTGCTCGAAGCGGCGTTCCTTGAGGTGGTTGTAGAGGCCCCAGCGCGTCACCTGCGCCATGATCTCGTCGAATTCGCCTTCCGGGAACTGTTCGTAGACGAAGCGCTCGCCGCGACCGAATTGGCTGAAATCCCATTGGCGGTCGGCGAATTCGGCCGGGATGGCGTGCTTCCACAACGGCAGATACTTGGCGAGGTTGACGTCGATCGCGGTTTCGGCCCTCGCCAGCGCGCGCAGCACGGCGGCGAGCGTCGCCTGGTCGAGTTGCTCTGGCACCCACCAGATGGTGTGGAAGGTGTTTTCCATCACCTTGCGCAAGCCCAGCTGCTCGGCCATGGCGATCTGCGGCGGCAGCAGGCTTGCCGCCTCGACTTCGCGGTTGATCAACGCGGTCAGGCGGGCGCCAAAGCCGCCGACATTGACGACCCTGATGTGCTCGAGCGGCACGTAGGGCTCGAGCCGCCACGGCACGTTGAAGTGGCTGCCAGCGCGCAGGCCGACGGCGATCGGCACGTCGCGCAGATCCTCGGGCTTGCGGATTTTTGAATCCGGGCGGACATAGATCGCCCACGGCGAGATGCCGTAGCAATCGGAAACGAAGCGGCCCATGCCGGCACCGGCGTTGCAGACGCTGCCCCACTGGCAGGCGCTCTGGATCACCTCGGCATCGCCCTGGCTGTAGGGCTGGTCCTGCGGCCGGTTGAGATAGTCGAGGCCTTTCCAGCTCGACTGCGTGCCGCGGAACGTCTTCCAGTCCAATTCGACGGCAAGACCTTCGGCGGCGAAGAAGCCTTCCTCCTGGGCGACGAAGTCGGCGAGACCCATGCCCTTGGGGGCGATGCGGGCCGGCTTGAGCACTTGCGCCATGGCGATGCTCTTCCTGTCGTTGTCTCCCAGACCGAGACGTATCTTACCTAAAACGACGACGCGCGGGCTATCGCTGCGGATGGGCCCCGGCGGCGGCATCGGCCAGACTCATGGCTTCTTCGCTCGCGCCAGCGCCGGCGAGCGAGCGGACACGCTGCTCGTCCTTGGCCAGCTCGCGAGCCGAGCCCGAATGGACGATTTTGCCGTCGTTGAGGACATAGACACGGTCCGCCACCTCGAGGGCGAAACGCGCGTTCTGCTCGACGAGGAGGATCGAGATGCCTTCCTTGCGCATCGAGGCGACGACGCGGAACACGTCGCGGACCAGCAGCGGCGCCAAGCCCTGCGACGGCTCGTCGAGCAGCAGCAGCTTCGGATTGACGAGCAGCGCGCGGGCGATCGCCAGCATCTCCTGCTCGCCGCCCGAGAGCTGCCGTCCCCAGCCGTCGCGCCGCGCCGCCAGATTTGGAAAGAGCTCGAGAACGCGCTCGACGGTCCAGCTGCCGGGCCGCGTCACCGGCACCGAAAGATTCTCCAGCACCGTCAGGTTGGGGAAGATGCGTCGGCCCTCCGGCACGTAGCCGACGCCGAGCCGCGCGATCTTGTAAGCCGGCCAATGCGTCGTGTCGTTGCCGAAAATCTCGATGTGGCCTTCCCGCGGCGGCGTCAAGCCGCAGATGCTGCGCAAGGTCGTGGTCTTGCCGGCGCCGTTGCGGCCGAGCAGGGTGACGATCTCACCCTCGGCGACCTCCATCGAGACGCCGTGCAGGATGTGGCTCTTGCCGTAAAAGGTCTGGAGGTTGTCGACCTTGAGAACCATGGCGCTCACGCCGCTTCTCCGAGATAGGCGGCCTGGACCTGTGGATTCGCCGCCACTTCCTTGGGCGTTCCCGTGGCCAGCACCTTGCCGTAATTGAGCACCGTGATCCGGTCGGCGATGCCAAAGACGATATCCATGTCGTGCTCGATGAACAAGATACTTTGGTTCTTCCGCACGTGCAGGTCGCGGATCAGCTTGACCATGTGCTCGGTTTCCGATTGGCCCATGCCGGCGGTCGGCTCGTCCAGCAGCAGCAGCTTGGGCTTGCGACTCAAGGCCATCGTCACCTCGACTACGCGCTGATCGCCGTGGGCGAGCTCGCTGACCTTACGGTAAGCTGGTGCGGTGAGTCCGGTGGTTTCGAGCAACACGTCGACCGCTTCGTTTATCTGCCGCGTGAAGTTGCGGCCGGGCCACGGGCGGGCGCTGGCCCGCGCCTCGGCCTCGACGCCGATACGGACATTCTCAAACACCGACAGTTCGGGAAATATCTCGGTGATCTGGAACGTGCGCACCAGCCCGAGCGCGACGCGGTTCGCGGCATTGATGCGGTTGACCCGCTGGCCGTCGAACCAGATCTCGCCGGTCGTCGCCGGAAAGAAGCCGCTGATCAGGTTGAACAGCGTGGTCTTGCCGGCGCCGTTCGGGCCAATCACGGCATAGAGCTGGCCCTCCTCCGTCTCCAGCTCGACGCCCTGCAACGCGACGAGCTTGCCAAAGACGCGCGATATATTGCTCAGGCGCAAAAGACTCATGCGGTTTTCTTCCGTTGGCGAACGATGCCGAGAATGCCGTTCGGGAAGAAGATCACCGCGACGACGAAAAGCCCGCCGATGAAGGTTTCCCAGTTGTTGGGGAAATAGCTGCTGATGTAATCCTGGATGCCGACGAAGATGATCGCGCCGATCAGCGGCCCCCAGAAGTTCCGCATGCCGCCGAGAACCGCCATGATGACGAGATTGCCGGATTCGACCCAGTAGAGGTTGATCGGCGACACGAAGTTGTTCTGCAACGCGTTGAGTGCGCCGGCTAAGGAGGCGATGAAGCCGGCGATGGCGAAAGACGCCCAGACATAGCGCTCGACATGGATGCCGAGAAACTGCGCCCGCCGGCGGTTCTCGCGGATGGCGACGAAGGTGTGGCCGAGCGGTGAATGCAGCAACAAGGCGATGATTCCGGCGCCGATGGCGAACCAGAACAGCACGAAGTAATAGAACGCCGTCGCCTCGAGCGGCACGGTCGCGAAACCGAGATGCAGCGGCTGGCGCGAGAACCCCGAGAGGCCGTCTTCGCCGCCGGTAAAGCTGTTCCAGCGTTCGGCGATGAAATAGAAGATCTGGCCGATCGCGACCGTGATCATCGCGAAGTAGATGCCGCGCCGGCGCATGACCAGCGGCCCGAAGGCGAAAGCCGCGAGGCCGCCGACGACCGCCCCGGCAATGACCGCGAGCACCGTGCTGTTGGTCAGGTGCGTGAGGAACAACCCGGTCCCGTAGCCGCCGAGCCCGAAATAGGCCGCCTCGCCGAACGACATGCAGCCGGTGAAGCCGAGCAGCAGGTTGAGGCCCATTGCCGCGAGCGCGTAGATCAGGACGCGCGAGGCCAGCGCCATATAGCCGCCGACCAGCGGCACCCACAAGGCCGCGGTCAACAGCAGAAGCCAGACCACCCCATTGACGTAAACGCGCCGGCTCATTCGAACAGCCCCTCCTGCCCCAACAGACCGCGCGGCCGCACGATCAGGACCACGGCCATGATGATGTAGATGACGACGTCGCTCGCGGCCGGGTAATAGGCGGTCGTCACTCCGGCGGCGAGGCCGATCAGCAATCCGCCCAGCACGCTGCCGAACAGGCTGCCGATGCCGCCGACAACGACGGCGACGAACGTTGCCATGATGATGTCGTCCCCCATGGTCGGCGCGAGCTGCAAGATGCCCGCGGCGAGAACGCCGGCGAATCCAGCGAGCAGCGTGCCGATCGCGAAATTGACCGAACGCAGCAGATAGACGTTGACGCCGAGCGTCGACACCGTCTCGAGGTCGAGGATGCCGGCGCGGATCCGGATGCCGAAGCGCGAAAAGCGCAGAAAGGCGAACAACGCGATGGCCGCCAGCGCGATTGCCGCGATCACGAGCAGCCGGTATCCGGTCAGGAAGAAATAGGTCGCGCTAACCGGCGAACCAAGCCCCGCGGGAATCTCGAACGGCACGCCCTGCGCGCCCCAGATCGTGCGCACGACGTCCTCGATGATCAAGGCGAAGCCGAACGTCATCAGCAGGCTGTAGATCGGATCGGGACGGCCGTACATGTAGCGGACCAGCGTGCGCTCGACGATGATGCCGATCACGCCGGCCAGGACCGGCCCGACGATCAAGGCGCCCCAGAAGCCGATATAGGGTTCGAGGGTGTAGGCCAGATAGGCCCCGATAACCATGAACCCGCCGTGCGCGAAGTTGATCACCGAGTTGAGGCTGATGATCAACGACAGACCGAGCGCCATCAGGGCGTAGAATGCCCCCTGGATCAGCCCGTTGAACCCGTCGAACAACAAAAGTTGCATACGTTTGCGTCCCCTTCATAACGAGACCGCCGAGCGCTTTGCCGGGCGCTGGCGGTCGCCGCTAAAACACTCAACCGACACCCCCAAAGGGCAAAGCCCTTCAGGGTGTCCATTCCACTTCATCGCGAACCAACCGATTTCAGATCGACCATTCGTCGCAAATTCTCGCGCACGCGACCCGAAATCATGCCGGATAGGTGAGCTTGCACTCCTTCTCCGCCGGCGTCTTCGCCAGCTTCGCTCCGGGCAACTCCTCGGACACGGTGAACAGGTTGGGATAGGTGCCCTTCTGGTTCACCTCGCCGACGAACTCGGTGATCATGCACTGGTGATCGCCCGCCCGATATGTTGGGCCGAACGGCTCGAGCGCGACTTCCGGCGGCAGCGTCATGCCTTCCATCGCATGCGCCATCTTGCGGACGTCGACGCTCTTCGCCCGCTCGGCGCCGAGCGCGATGCTGTGCGCGCCAGCGAAACCGAGCCAGCTGCGTCCGCTCGGCGTGGCCTTGTAGAGCTTCTGGTACTCGGCCACGAACTCCTTCACATGTGGCTGCTTGGGCTGGTCCCACCACCACTCCATGACGCCCCAACCCGTCCGCGCCTCGACCGGCAGGGCCGCCAACGGCTCGAGCTCGAGCAGCGGCGAAGCGAAGACCATGGTCTTGGTCATGCCGAATTGCGTCGCCTGCTTCATCACGTTGACGAAATCGTCGCCGCTCTGGAAGATGACGAACACGTCGGGCTTGGCTTGCTGCACCTTGATCAAGGCCGAGGTGAAGTCCGTGGCGCCAAGAGGAAGCACGGCGTTGCCGAGGTTTGTGCCTTTGTTGTCCGCCAGGATCTGGGAAGCGCCCTTGTAGAGGAAATGTCCCCAGGCGTAATCGGGCGTGCAGAAATACCAGCGCTTGCCGAACTTCTTCAGCAGGGTGGCGCACAACGCCTCGGACAGCATCCAGGTGTCGGAACACAGCTTGAAGGTGTTCCAGTGACAGTCGACGCCGGTGATCGTGTCGACATGTCCGCCGACGGCGATATAGAGCATGCTCTTCAGGTTGGCCGCGTGGCTCATCGCCGCCGCGCACGCCGACGACACGCCACCTGCGGTGAAGTTCACCTTGTCTTGATCGACGAGCTTGTTGAGCTTCTCGGTCGCCTGGCCGACGTTGGCGGCATCGTCCTCGGCGACAATCTCGAGCTTGCGGCCGAGGATGCCGCCCTTCTTGTTGATCTGTGCGACCGCCATCTTGGCGCCGTTGAACTGCGACGTGCCCAGCGCCGCATAGGTCCCGGTGAAGGGATCGATCCAGCCGAGTTTGACCGTTTCGGCGGCGCGCGCGGAGATGACGAAGGGCGCCGCGACTTGCGCAAGGCCGGCGGCGGCTGTCGCCTTGATGACCGTTCGGCGACTGACGGTAGACGGCTTCGACGGATTCATTGTTCCACTCCCTGCTTGTCTGCGTGTTGTTTGCAATTGCGTTGCGGATTGCCGCGCACCTGTCGAATCAACCGTTGGCAGCGACCGGTCGCAGCACTTCAATGGCGATGAAAGAACGGCGAGCGCAACTCGCCACTGGCGTCGATCAGCCTCCCCCTCTTCGCGTCAACCGTTTGGTTCGTTCTTGCATGCATCATCCGCAAAGCCGGTCACAGCTTCAAGGACTTTCAATGGCTTTCGACCCAATAATGGGCAAGCCGTAGCAAGGCAATCGTATGAATAACGTGTAAGCCGGTGGGCAAGCTGGGTCGAGCTTCTGGTATGCCAGAAATCACGATCCCGCCAGCGGTCCTGGCGGTCGCCGGCGAGCAGCCGATCAACGCGAACCGCCGGTTGAGCGGTTGCCGCTCAGCCGCAGGAAGCAGCGATCGTCCAAAACTCCTCCGTCACTAGGCTGGCGCTACCGACCAATGCGCCGTCGACATTGGCGACCGTCAAAAGCGCGCGCGCGTTGGCCGGCTTGACCGAGCCACCATAGAGAATGCGGACGGCGTCGGCGTCGGCGGCAAGCCCGCGTAGCGCGGCGCGGATGCGCGCGTGCACCGCCGCCACGTCCTGCGTCGTCGGCGTCCGGCCGCTGCCGATCGCCCAAACCGGCTCGTAGGCGACGACGAGCTGCGTCGACTTCAGCTTGGCCGGCAACGAGCCCTGCAGCTGCCGCACGACGATCGCTTCGGTGCGGCCACTGTCGCGTTCGGCCGCGGTCTCGCCGACGCAGACGATAGCACACAGTCCGGCGGCGACCGCGGTCGCCGCCTTGGTGCGCACGACGGCGTCGCTCTCCTTATGATCCTGGCGACGCTCGGAATGGCCGACGATGACATAGGCGCAACCCGCGTCCTTGAGCATTGGTGCGGAAACGTCGCCGGTGTGAGCGCCCATCGCCTCGGCATGGCAATCCTGACCGCCGAGCGCCAGGTCCGACCAGGCGATGGCTTGGGCCACCGGCGCGAGCAACGTCGCCGGCGGGCAGAGCACGATCTCGCAGGCGAGCGGCGACGCCTTGGCGCGGGCGACGAGATCGCGCGCCCGGGCGACGCCGTCGGCCGTAAGGCCGTTCATCTTCCAGTTGCCGGCCACCAGCTTGCGCATGCTGCCCTGTTAGCATGGCGGGCACGGCCTTGCCAGCGTGCCCGGTTTGCGCCTTTCTATTCCGCCCGCCGACGGCCCGACGCCATCAGCGGCTTGCGAAAATAGACCACCCGTTCGGTCTCGGAGAATCCTCAAGCCGCGTGCGCGGCGTGCGACGGGCGATCGTCGGCGAGCACGTCCGAGCCGAGCTCGCGAAACCCCCGTTCCCGCAGGAAGGCCTCGAGATGCGCCACTAGCCGCGCGCCGACGCGGTGGCGTCGAAATCGCGCCTCGACCCAGATACCTTCGAGAAACGGCACCGGCCGCGTCTCGCAGCCATTGGCGTATTTCCGGATCGCGAGCTCGGCGAACCCGGCGGGGGCGCCGTTAATCTCGGCCATGAAGCCCCAGGCCGCGTCGCTCGCGAGGTTTTCGTCGACCATCGCGCGGTGCGCCGCCAGCGTCTCGTCGGGCCAAAGCCGGCGGCGCATCGTCGCCCAAACCGCTCGGTCGGCGGCGCCCATGGCGCGGATCCGGCAAATCCATGCCCGTCAGCTTACCCCTTTGCGGCCGGCCGCGGGACGGCGGCCCGAAACGCAGCAAGCCCGCCGGAACGCAGCGCTTTGGGCGTTGCGGCGCCAACTTCCGGCCCCTATCATCCGCGCGCGCAACCAGCGCGCCATTCCGGGCTTCATCATGCTGCAAGCCATCCGCTCCAAAGCCACCTCGCTGATCGTCAAGATCCTGTTCGCCGTGCTGATCGTTACCTTCGGCATCTGGGGCATCGGCGACATCTTCCGCAACCGCAGCGTCGACACCTCTGTCGCGACGGTGGCGGGCGAGCGCATCCAGGCCGCGCAGCTGCAGCAGGCGGTGCACGCCGACATGGACCGGCTGCGCCGTATGACCGGCGGCGCCAGCCTCAGCCTCGATCAGGCGAAGCAGCTCGGCCTCGTCGACGGCGCGCTCAACCGGCTGATCGAATCCGCGGTGCTCGCGCAGGAGACCGACCGCCTCGACATCCGCGTCGGCGACGCCGCGGTGCGCAAGGCGATCGTCGACAACCCGAATTTCCACGGCTCGAACGGCCAGTTCGACCGCAACCTCTATAACCAGATTCTGGCGGCGAACCGGCTGAGCGACGCGCAATACGAGCAGCTGCTGCACTCCGATCTCGAGCGCAACGAGCTGACCATCGCGCTGACCGAAGGCGTCAGGCCGCCGCAGGAGCTGACCGACGCGATCTATCGCGTCGAGGCCGAGCGCCGCGTCGCCGACATGGTGATGCTGCCGCCGTCGGCCGCGCCGGCGCCGCCCAAGCCGACGGAGCCGGACCTCGCCGCCTATTATAAGGCGCACCCGGATCAGTTCCGCACGCCCGAGCGCCGCACCTTCACCCTCGCGACGCTGACCATCGACAAGGTCGCCGCCGGCATTAACGTGCCCGACAGCAAGCTCAAGGACGCCTACCAGGCGCAGCTCGATGAGTTCCACACGCCGGAGACGCGGCAGATCGAGCAGATGCTGCTGCCCGACAAGGCCAAGGCCGACGCCGCCGAGGTGCAGCTCAAAGCGGGCAAGAACTTCGCCGCCGTCGCCAAGGCGGTGGCCGGCGCCGACGCCAGCACGCTCGATCTCGGCTGGATGCGCCGCCAGGACCTGCCGCAGCCGCTCGCCGACGCGGCCTTCGCCGCCAAGCAGGGCGGCATCACGGCGCCGATCCAGACCTCGTTCGGCTGGCACATTCTGCTCGTCGAGGCGATCAAGCCCGAGCAGACTCAGAGCTTCGACCAGGTAAAGGACAAGCTGCGCCAGGACGTGGCGCGCGACATGGCGGGCGACCAGATCGCCCAACTCGCCAACCACATCGACGACGCGCTTGCCGGCGGCGGCGCCTTCGATGCGGTGACGAAGCAATTCGGCATGAAGATGACGACCGTCGCCGGCGCCGACGCGCAGGGCAATCTCGCCGACGGCAAGGCGGTGACCCTGCCGCAGCCCAAGGCCAAGGTGCTGCAAGCCGCCTTCGGCACCGCGCCGGGCCAGAGCAGCGCGCTCGACGACCTCGGCGACGACGGCTATTTCCTGGTGCATGTCGACAAGGTGACGCCGGCGGGCGTGCCGCCCCTCGACCAGGTGCGCGAGCGTGCGGCGACGTTGTGGCAGGCGCAGCAACGCAGCCAGGCGCTCGCCGCGCTCGCCAAGCGGATCGCCGACCAGATCAACGCCGGCCAGTCGCTCAAGGCGGTTGTCGCCAAGCACAAGCTGGTCGTCAGCAGCACCGGGCCGGTGCTGCGCACCGGCAGCGGCAAGATGCCGCCGGCGCTGGTTGGGCAGATTTTCACGCTCAAGCCCGGCGGCGCAGCGTTCGCGCCGGCCGGCGACGGCTATGCCGTCGCCCAGCTCACCGCGATCCAGAAGGCCGACCCGGCCAAGGACAAGGCGACGGTTGACGCGCTGTCGCATCAACTGGCGCAGCAGATGCAAAGCGAGTTCCTCGGCGAATTCGCGCGTGCGCTGCGCGCGCGCTATCCGGTCGAGATCAACCAGACCAATCTGCAGCGCGCGCTGTAGCGATGGGTGGCAGAGCCGTAGAAAGCCGACCGTTTTGTCCCCCTCCCTTCCCTCCCCCTCGAAGGGGGAGGGTTGGGGTGGGGGTGACGCGCGGCGACGCCGCGTCTTATTCCGACAAAGTGATGCGGCGCACTGGCGCGCGCGCTGACTAGCCGATGCAGATTTCGCCCGACTTCAAGGACTTCGCCGCTGAGCATGCCGCCGGCAAGCCGGTGCTGGTATCGACCTCGATGGTCAGCGATCTCGAAACACCGGTTTCGGCGATGCTCAAGCTCGCCGACGGCAAGCCGCTGAGCTTTCTGTTCGAGAGCGTCGAAGGCGGCGCGGTGCGCGGGCGCTATTCCTTCATCGGCCTCAAGCCCGACCTGGTGTGGCGCTGCTTTCGCGATCGCGCCGAGATCAACCGCCACGCGTTGACGGCGCCCGACCGCTTCAAGCCGCAGAACCAGGGCGCCCTCGCCTCGCTGCGCGCGCTGATCGCGGAATGCCGCGTCGCCACGCCCAAGGACCTGCCGCCGATGGCCGCCGGTCTGTTCGGCTATCTCGGCTACGGTACCGTCGGGCTGGTGGAGAATATCCCCGACGGCAATCCCGACACGCTCGGCATCCCCGACGGGCTGCTGGTGCGGCCGACGATCATCTGCATCTTCGACACCATCGCCGATCGCGTCACCGTGGTGACGCCGGTGTGGTCCGGCCCCGCGCTCGACGCCGAGCAGGCCTATCGCGCGGCAGGCGAACGCCTGGCCGAGGTGCTGGCGGATTTCGAGCGCCCTTTGCCGCATCGCCGCGAGTCCGAAGCACCGGAGGAGCTGCCGGCGCCGATCGCCAATCTGACGCGCGAGGAATGCATGCGCATGGTGGCGGCGGCCAAGGAATACATCCGCGCCGGCGAGATCTTTCAGGTCGTGCCGTCGATGCGCATGAGCGTACCTTTCACGCCGCCGCCCTTCGCGCTCTATCGCGCGCTACGGCGTCTGAACCCCTCGCCGTTCCTGTTCTTCCTCGATTACGGGAATTTCGCGGTCGTCGGGTCGAGCCCCGAAATCCTGGTGCGCTTCCGCGATGGCAAGGTGACCATTCGGCCGCTTGCCGGCACGCGGCGGCGCGGCAAAGACGCGGCCGAGGACGAGAAGCTCGCGACCGAGCTGCTCGCCGATCCGAAGGAACGCGCCGAGCATCTGATGCTTTTGGACTTGGCGCGCAACGACGTCGGCCGCATCGCCGTCACCGGCACGGTCAAGGTGGTCGAGCAGTTCGTCATCGAGCGTTACAGCCACGTCATGCACATCTCGTCGCATGTCGAGGGCCGGGCGGCGCCCCAGGTCGAGGCGCTCGACGCGCTGCTGGCCGGCTTCCCCGCCGGCACGCTGTCGGGCGCACCCAAGGTCAGGGCGATGGAGATCATCGACGAGCTCGAGCCCGAGCGGCGCAACCTCTATGCCGGCGGCATCGGTTATTTCGCCGGCGACGGCAGCATGGACACCTGCATCGTGCTCAGAACCGCGATCGTCAAGGACGGCAAGATGGTGGTGCAGGCCGGCTGCGGCGTCGTCGCCGACAGCGATCCGGCCGCCGAATACCAGGAAATCCAGGACAAGGCGCGCGCCCTCTTCCGCGCGGCAGAAGAAGCGGTAATTTTCGTACGGCGCTGAGCCGCTTCAGCGTGCGATTGCGACGCTCGGTTAATCGACTTTCAAGATGACACAAAGTGTCATATCAGATACGGTTTTGCCTCTCAGGCCAGGGAGCGCGCACCATGAGAATCGTCCGCGACAAAAGCGAATACCACCAGCAGACCAGCGACCGGATGGAGCGGCACTTTACCGTGCCGGCGTGGTCGGTGCGGCAGAAGCTGGCGCTCGCCGGCCGCATCCTCGGCATAGAGGGCCATGATTCCGGCCTCGCCGGCCAGCTTTCGGCACGCGCCGAGAAGCCCGGCACCTATTACATGCTGAGCTTCGGCCTCGGCCTGGAAGAGGCGACACCCGACAACCTGCTGCTGGTCGACGACGATCTGAACGTGCTCGAGGGCGAGGGTATGCCCAATCCGTCGAACCGGTTCCATCTCTGGGTCTATCGCGCCAAGCCCCGCGTGCACTCGATCATGCACACCCATCCGCCGCACGTTTCGGCGCTCTCGATGATCGGCGTGCCCCTCAAGCCTGCGCACATGGACACCAGCATGTTCCACGAAGATTGTGCCTGGTTGCCGGAATGGCCGGGCACGCCGATCGGCGACGAGGAAGGCAAGCTGATCTCCGAGGCGATCGGCGACAAGCGCGCCATCCTGCTGGCGCATCACGGCCAACTCGCCGCCTGCGGCACGATCGAGGAGGCGGCAGTGCTATCGATCTTCATCGAGCGCGCGGCCAAGCTGCAGCTGATGGCGATGAGCGCCGGCACAATCAAGGACGTCAACCCCGTACTCGCCAGCGAGGCGCACGACTATCGCCTGAAGCCGCGCGCCGTCGGCGCGACCTTCTATTACTACGCACGCCGCGCTTTGCGGAACGACCCGGACGCTGGCCTGTTTGCCGCTCCCGGTGAAACGCCACAGCGACGGACCGCGAACCGCTTATCGAAGATCTGACCGGGAAAACCCGGCAGTAGCAAATTACGGGGAGGATAAAGTGACACAGCTGCGAATTCGTCTCTGGACCTGCGCTCTAGCGGCGCTCGCCGCGATGGCGCTCGCCGCGCCGGCTTCGGCCGAAACCATTCTGCGTGCGTCGCACCAGTTTCCCGGCGGCACCGGCGACGTGCGCGACGAAATGGTGCGGCTGATTGCCAAGGAAGCGCACGACGCCAATGTCGGCCTGACCATCCAGGTCTATCCCGGCGCGTCGCTGTTCAAACCGGGGCCACAGTGGGACGCGCTGGTCGGCGGTCAGCTCGACATCTCGCTCTATTCGATGGATTACGCCAGCGGCGAGGTGCCGGAATTCAGCGCCACGCTGATGCCCGGCCTAGTGCGCAGCCAGGATCGCGCCAAGCGGCTCAACCATTCGCCATTCATGCAGGACATCCATTCGATCATTGAGCAGCACGGCGTCATCGTGCTGTCCGATGCCTGGTTCCCCGGCGCGATGGCCTCGAACAAATCCTGCGTCATGCTGCCGAAAGACATCAAAGGCCTCAAGTTCCGCTCCGCCGGTCCGACTTTCGCGGCAATGTGGCAGGCGGCAGGCGCTAGCATCGTCAGCCCGCCGTCTAACGAGATCTACAACGCCTTCCAGACCGGCGTGATCGACGGCACCGACACCAGCCTCGCCACGTTCGGCTCGATGCGGCTGTTCGAGGTGGTGAAGTGCCTCACCGCGCCGGGCAACAACGCGCTCTGGTTCATGTACGAACCGGTACTGATGTCGAAGAAGAGCTTCGACAAACTGACGAAGCCGCAACAGGCGGTGATCCTCAAGGCCGGCAAGGACGCGCAGGCGTTCTATGAGAGCAAGGCCGACGCGGTGAACGCGCAGACGATCAAGCTGTTCAACGCGCACCAGGTCAAGGTCGTGACGCTGACCGACGCCGATTTCAACACCTGGATCACGCTGGCAAAGAAAAGCTCCTACGCCGACTTTGCCAAGAGCGTGCCCGACGGCCAGAAGCTGATCGACGAAGCGTTGTCGGTGAAGTAGCCGACGGAAGCGAGCCGACGGCGCGCAGACCGTTCGCATGGATTCGTTTATCAAGACGGTGAAAACCGTCTCGCAGGTTTGTGGCGTCTTCGCCGCCGGCTTGATCGCGCTCGGCGTCTTCATCATCTGTGAAATGGTGATCGAGCGCTCGTTCATCGGCAGCAACACCGTCTGGCAGATCGACTTCACGACCAACTGCCTGATCGCCGCGACCTTCATCGGCAGCCCTTACGTGCTGATGACCCGCGGTCACGTCAACGTCGACGTGCTGCCGTTGCACGTCGGGCCGCGCGTGCGCTTCTGGCTGGCGCTATTTTCGATCCTGACAGGGATGGCGTTCGTGCTGGTGATGACGGTGCTCGCCTTCGGCCTCTGGCGCGAATCCTGGGTACACGACTGGCACTCCAACACCGTGTGGCGCGAGCGGCTGTGGATCCCCTATGCGGCGATGCCGGCGGGCCTCGCCTTGCTCGCGCTGCAATACGTCGTGGAATTCATCTGTCTGGTGACCGGCCGCGAACCGCCGTTCGGTATCCGCGGCGACCGCCCAGGCCATCCCGAAATCGCGCCATGAGTCCGGACGTCGCCGGCACGCTGGTGCTGGTCGTGACCATCGTGATGCTGATCTCGGGCGTGCCGGTCGGTTTCGGCATCGGCGCGGTGGCACTCGGCTTCATCGTCTTCTTCCAGGGGATCGACGGCCTGCAGGTCGTCGCCCAGACCTTCTATTCCGGCCTCGACGACTTCACCCTGGTGTCGATTCCGATGTTCGTGATGATGGGCGCGGCGATCGGCTCGTCGCCAGCGGGCAAGGATCTCTACGAAGCGCTCGACCGCTGGCTCTATCGCCTGCCTGGCGGTTTGGTGCTGTCGAACCTCGGCGCCTGCGCCATCTTCGCCGCACTGACCGGCTCGTCGCCGGCATGCTGCGCCGCCATCGGCAAAATGGGCATTCCCGAAATGCGCCGGCGCGGCTATCCCGACGGCGTCGCCACCGGCTCGATTTGCGCCGGCGGCACGCTCGGCATCCTGATCCCACCGTCGATCACCTTCATCCTCTACGGCATCGCCACCGAGAATTCGATCGGCCGGCTGTTCCTCGCCGGCGTCGTGCCGGGGCTGATGTTGACTGGCCTGTTCATGCTGTGGACGCTGTTCAAGATCTGGCGCGTCGGCTTCCGGCCCTATGCCGCCAGCTTCCGCTATAGCTGGGCGCAGAAATTCAGCGCCATACCCAAGATCATGCCGTTCGTCGTCATCATCGCCGGCGTCATGTACGTGCTCTATGGCGGCGTCGCCACGCCGTCGGAGGCGGCCGGCGTCGGCGCGGCGCTGTGCTTCCTGCTGGCCATCCTCATCTACAAGATGTGGAACCCGCGCGAGTGGTGGACGATCCTGCGTGACACCGCGCGTGAATCGATAATGATCCTGACCATCATCGCCGCCGCGGTGCTGTTCGGCTACATGCTGACGTCGCTCTACCTGACGCAATCGCTGGCGCAGGCGATCGCCGACATGCACGCCAACCACTGGCTGCTGATGTTCACGATCAACGTGTTCCTGCTGGTCTGCGGCTTCTTCATTCCGCCGGCGGCGGTGATCCTGATG
This sequence comes from Allostellaceae bacterium, assembly GCA_050729835.1. Taxonomy (GTDB): domain Bacteria; phylum Pseudomonadota; class Alphaproteobacteria; order ATCC43930; family CGMCC-115725; genus REEB95. The sequence continues at coordinate 25,898 of JBOHLS010000023.1, forward strand.
GCCAGCCCGATCCTGCTACCGATCATCACGGCGGCTGGCTTCGATCCGATCTGGTTCGGCGTCATCCTGACCATCAACATGGAGATCGGCCTCATCCATCCGCCGGTCGGACTCAACCTCTATATCGTCAACGCCATCGCGCCCGACGTGCCGCTGGTAACGGTGATGTGGGGTACGTTGCCTTACGTTCTGTGCATGATGCTGCAGATCGTCCTGCTCTGCGCCTTTCCGCAGATCGCCACCTGGCTGCCCAATCACCTGATGGGCATCGGCCATTGAGGCGCGCCGCCGCCAAGAAGCCGGCGCGCAAACCCCGCGGCGCAAGCCTGCCCGGCATCGGCGCGCGCATCCGTTTCATGCGCCATCAGCGCGGCACGACGCTCGAACGGCTGGCGGCGGCGTCCGGCCTGACCAAGAGCTTCGTCTCCAAGATCGAGCGCGGCGTCGCGGTGCCGTCGATCTCGACGGCGATGAAGCTGGCGCAAAGTTTCGGCATTACCGTCGCGCAGCTGCTCGGCGAGGAGCACGATTCCGACGCGGTGTGCGTCGTGCGCAAGAACCAGCGCCGGGCATTCATGCGGCCGGGCAGCGCCGCGGGCTACAATTACGAGCTGGTCGCCGGCGCCAAACGCTTCAAGCGCATGGAGCCCTATGTCATGCGGCCGCCCTTGCGGTTCCCGGACGACCGGCTGTTCGAGCACGTCGGCGAAGAGTTTATGTTCGTGCTTGCCGGGCGGGTCGAGGTGACGCTGTCCGGCCGGCGCATTGTCCTGGGCGTGGGCGACGCGCTCTATTTCGACTCCCACCTGCCCCACCGCACGCGCTCGCTCGGCCGCAAGAACGCCGAGGTGCTGGTGGTGATTCTCGGCATGGAATCCCAACCGCACCCCACTTGAGGCGGCGCTGAGCGTCAGCGCGACTCGTCCAAAAATCTCACAGCCCGAGTCGGCGATTTCGCGTGACGGTCAGCGCGAATCACCCAATACTTGTGCGTCAGCGACGGAGGACATCCATGCCTCACACCTTCGCACGCGCCGTCCTGGCCTCGGTCATTGCCTTCGGCACGCTCGTTCTCAGCACCGGCTCGGCGGTACCCGCCGATTACGACCAAGGCCGATACTCCTATACCGCGCCGCTCCCGCCGATCATCGTACCCGACGCGCAGCGCGACGGGCGCACCATCGTCATCGTGCGCGAGCCGCCGTCGCTGCTGACACCGGCCGATCTGCATTTCTCGGTCGAGCAGAAGAACGGCGTCACTGTCGTACGTGGGCCGCTGGCGCACTGAAATCCGACCGGCGCGAGCGCGCGCAATCCATCTCGTCTGACCCCGGGAGAGCGAGAATGATCCGAGCCCTTGCCGTCGCCGCCGCGGCGGCGCTGTTGTTGGCGGTCGGCGCCGATGCGCAGCCGGCGCCGCCGCCCAAGCCGATCCAGACGCATATCTTTCTGAACCACGTGCCGGTGAGCGGCGTGCCGGGCAAGACCGCGACCATGCGGGCGATCGAGTGGCCGCCCAACGCCAGCAGCGGCCGCCATTACCACGACGGCGACGAATACGGCCTAGTGACCGAAGGTGCCTTGCGCATCATCTATTTCAACGGCAAGCCGCCGCTCACGGTGAAGGCCGGCGAGGCCTATCACAATCCCGCCGGGCTGGTGCACGAGACGCGCAACGCCTCGTCGAGCATGACCTATTCGATTTCGGTGCTGGTGCTCGACCGCGGCAAGCCGTTCAGCGAACCGGCGAAATAATTCGACGGCGGCGTCAGCCGGCGCCGCGCGCCTTGACCACTGCCGTCAGCGGCACCAGCACGACGCCCTGGCGCGACAAGGTCGGCAGCCAGCGGGCCAGCGCCGCCAGCGTCGCCTCGTGTGGATGGCCGACGGCGATGGCGCTGCCGCGCTGGCGCGCGAGCCTCACCAGCTGGGCCAGACGCGCGTCGACCGCGACCGCAGCCTGTTCGCCGTCGAGAAAGATGTCGCGCGTCACGTAGGGCACGCCGAAGTCGCGTGCCGCCAGCGCCACCGGCTCGGTCGGCATGGCGCGCGCGTCGAGATAGAGCAGGCCGCGCCGCTTGAGCTCGCCCATTACCACCTGCATCGCCGGCGCATCGGCGGCGAATGTGGTGCCCATGTGGTTGTCGACGCCGACATAGGCGTCGAAGCGCGCCAGGTCCCAGCGCAGCCGCCGCACAAGCTCGTCGCGCGACATGTTGCGGTCGAGACCGTAGGCGCCCATCGCCGCGGTCACCGAGACCGGCTCCATCGGCACATGCAGCAGCAGCTCGTGGCCGGCGCGCCTCGCGTCCGCGGCCTGGTCGGCGAGATCGCCGGCATAGGCGACGAAGGACAGCGTCACCGCCGGCGGCAGCGCGACGGCGCGCGCGGTCGCGGCGCGATTGGCGCCGAGCCCGTCGATGACGACGGCGACGCGCGGACGGACGGTCGCCGGCGCCGGCACGGCATAGCGCACCCACGCCGGCAGGTTGCCGGGCGGCGCGGCTTCGGCCGCCGGCAGCGGTACGCTCGCCGCCGGAATGGTCGCAACCGCGCGATTGTCCGGACGCCGTTCGCGCTCGTGCCAGACGCCGAAAGCGAGCAACAGCGCGAGCGCCAGCAGAGCCCACCGGCGCCAACGCCGCCGCGCGGGTTGCGGCGGCGACGTCTTGTTGCGATGTTCGGTCATTTCGTTCACTGCCACGCGCTTCGCCCTCGTGCTGCACCTCGCTCGGGCCGGGAGGTCCCGAGCCGACGCGCTTTTCTGCGACGCACGGCCGGCCGGAGAGCGCCAGTTTAGCCGATTTCACAGCGCCGATGCGGCCTGATATAACGTTGGCGACGGGGTCCCGCTATGTTCCTGCTGATCGATAACTACGACAGTTTCACCTACAACCTGTGGCACTACCTGGGCGAGCTCGGCGCCGAGGTAGTTGTCAAGCGCAACGACACCCTGTCGGTGGCCGATGCACTCGCCTTGAAGCCGCAGGGCATCATCATCTCGCCGGGGCCGAGCGACCCCGACCGCGCCGGCATCTGCCTCGAGCTCGTCGCCAAGGCCGGACGCGTTCCGCTGCTCGGCGTCTGCCTCGGCCACCAGGCTATCGGCCAGGCCTTCGGCGGCAAGGTGGTGCGCGCTAAGGTGCCGATGCACGGCAAGCTGAGCGCGATCCGCCATACCGGCAACGGCGTGTTCGCCGACCTGCCCAATCCGTTCCAGGCCACGCGCTACCATTCGCTGATCGTCGAGCGCGCCAGCCTGCCCGGCGCGCTCACCGTCACTGCCGAGACCGAGGACGGCATCGTCATGGGCCTCCAGCATCGCGAGCGGCCGGTGCATGGCGTGCAGTTCCATCCCGAAAGCATCGCTTCGCAAGGCGGCCACCGTCTGCTCAAGAATTTCCTCGCCTTCGCCGCCGCCGAAAGTGTCACGGCATGAGCGACAAGGTCGACTTCAAGGCGCTGCTGGCGAAAGTGGCGGCGGGCGAGCGGCTGGCCGAGGCCGACGCTGCCCGTGCCTTCGAGGCGATGATGTCGGGCGACGCGACGCCGGCGCAGATGGGCGGCTTCCTGATGGCGCTGCGTGTACGCGGCGAGACCGTCGACGAGATCGCCGCCGCGGCGCACGCCATGCGTGACAAGGCGCTGCACATCCAGGCGCCGCCCGGCGCCATCGACGTCGTCGGCACCGGCGGCGACGGCCGCGGAAGCTTCAACGTCTCGACCGCGGCGGCGATCGTCGCGGCCGGCGCCGGCGCCCACGTTGCCAAGCACGGCAACCGCAACTTCTCGTCGCATTCCGGCTCGGCCGACATCCTGGCGGCGCTCGGCGTCAACATCGAGGCCGATCCCAGACTGGTCGAGCGCGCGATCCACGAAGCCGGCATCGGCTTCATGATGGCGCCGCGCTATCACGCCGCCACGCGCCACGTCGCGCCGACGCGCGTCGAACTCGGCACGCGCACGGTGTTCAACCTGCTCGGGCCGCTGTCGAACCCGGCGCTGGTCAAGCGTTTGCTGGTCGGCGTGTTCGCGCCGCAATGGGTGACGCCGGTGACCGAAGTGTTGGGCAAGCTTGGCGCCGAGCATGCCTGGGTGGTGCACGGCGACGGCTTCGACGAGATCACGACAACGGGCAAGACGTCCGTCGCCGAATGGAAGAACGGCAAGCTTTCCACCTTCGAGGTTGCGCCCGAGATGGCCGGTCTGCCGCGCGCCACGATCGCGCAACTCAAGGGCGCCGATCCAGCGGCGAACGCAGCCCAGCTCAAGGCCATCCTCGCCGGCGAGACCGGACCGCTGCGCGATTGCGTGCTACTCAATGCGGCCGCCGCGTTGATCGTCGCCGGCCGCGCCAGCGACCTGATTTCGGGCGTGCGGCGGGCGGCGGATTCGATCGCCTCGGGCGCCGCCAGACGCGCGCTCGACAAGATGGTGGCGATCACCAACGAAACGGTGCCGGCATGAGCGCGAAAAGTCTGCACAAGGAGATACAATCCAAGCTCGCAGAATCTCCCCCTCCCCCTTACCCTTCCCTCTCCCCCTCCGGGGGAGAGGGTTGCTTTGGGTTGGCGAGGCGAACGCTGAGCCTTACCCAAAGCTGGGTGAGGGGAATCGATCGCCACGGGAGCAAGGGCGGATGAGCGATGTGTTGGTGAAAATCTGCGCGGAAAAACGCGTCGAGATCGCCGTCAACAAGCGGCTGCATCCGCCGAGTGCGCTGGCGCAGGCGGTGAAGCGCGTGCCGCCGCCGCGCGGCTTCCTCAAGGCGCTCGAGGCGGCGCTCGCCTCGGGCCATTACGGGTTGATCGCAGAAATCAAGATGGCGTCGCCCTCTGGCGGCATGATCCGGCCGGATTTCGATCCGGCGGCGCTGGCGCGCGCCTACGAGCGCGGCGGCGCCACCTGTCTCTCGGTGCTAACCGACGAGCCCAACTTCAAGGGCCGCCCCGAGCATCTGGTGCTGGCGCGCGCGGCGGTAAAGCTGCCGGTTCTGCGCAAGGATTTCATGCTCGATCCCTATCAGGTGATCGAGGCGCGCGCGCTCGGCGCCGATTGCATCCTGCTCATTATGGCGGCCCTGATGGATATCGACGCCGCCGCGCTCGAAGCCAAGGCGAGCGAGCTCGGCATGGACGTGCTGGCCGAGGTGCGCGACAAGGACGAGCTCTTCCGCGCGCTCAAGCTCAAGACGCGGCTCATCGGCATCAACAACCGCAATCTCAAGACGCTCAAGACCGACACCGCCACCACCGAAAATCTCGCGCCGCTGGTGCCGCGCGACCGGCTGGTGGTGAGCGAGAGCGGCATATCCAAGCCGGCGGACGTGACGCGGCTGGCGCGCGCCGGCGCCAAGGCTTTTCTGATCGGCGAATCGCTGCTGCGCCAGCCCGATGTCGAGCAGGCGGCGCGCACCCTGCTCGCCCCGGCCGAGGCCGGCGCGTGAGCAAGCCTCGCCTCACGCATTTCGACAAGCAAGGCGCAGCGCGCATGGTCGATGTCTCGGCTAAAGGCGTGACCAAGCGCGTCGCGATCGCCAAGGGCAGCGTGACCATGAAGCGCGCGACGCTCGACCTGGTGCGCAGGGGCAAGGCCAAGAAAGGCGACGTGCTGGCGGTTGCGCGGCTCGCCGGCATCATGGGCGCCAAACGCACCGCCGAACTGGTGCCGCTCACCCACCCGCTCGAGCTATCGTCGGTGGCGGTCGATCTGCGCTGCGACAAGAACCGCAATGCCGTCGACATCACCGCTACCTGCAAGCACACGGGCCGCACCGGCGTCGAGATGGAGGCGTTGACCGCCGTCGCGGTCGCCGCGCTCGCGGTCTACGACATGCTTAAGGCGGTCGATCGCGGCATGACGCTCGGCGACATCCGCCTGGTGCACAAATCGGGCGGCAAGTCGGGCACCTTTGACGCGGAATGAGTAGGATGGAAAATAGGTGTCATTGCGAGCCGCGGAGCGGCGAGGCAATCCAGTATTGCGCTCGTGGCTCCTGGATTGCTTCCGCTGCGCTGGCGCGCAGCATCGCAATGACGGTGTTGAAATGAGCGACGGCGGCACGAAACCGGGCATGATTTCGGTCGACGAGGCCAAGCGCCGCCTCTTGGCGCTGACCGAGCCGCTGGGCGCCGAGCAGGTGGCGGTGAGCGAGGCGGCCGGCCGCGTGCTCGCCGAGGACGTCGCCGCGCGGCGGACGCAGCCGCCCTTCCCGGCCTCGGCGATGGACGGCTATGCGGCGCACAGCGCCGACCTCAAGACGGTACCGGCGAAACTCAAAGTGGTCGGCAACGTGCCGGCCGGCCAGGTCTATGGCAAGGCGCTCAAGCCCGGCGAAGCGGTCCGCATCTTCACCGGCGCGCCGGTGCCGGACGGCGCCGACTGCATCGTGATTCAGGAAGACACGCAACGCGACGGTGATGCCGTCATAGTGAAAGAAGCGCCGGTTCTCGGCCGCTATATCCGGCCGGCCGGGCTCGACTTCCGCACCGGCGACGCCCTCCTCAAGGCTGGCAGGCGGCTGAGCGCGCGCGACGTGGGCTTGGCGGCGGCGATGAACCGGCCGTGGCTCTTGGTCCGCCGTCAGCCGCGCGTCGCCATTCTGCCTACAGGAGACGAGATTGCTCTTCCCGGCGATCCGCTCGGCCCCAACCAGATCGTCAGCTCGAACGGCATCGCCCTCGCCGCCTTCGTCGCCGGCGAAGGCGGCGTGCCGGTGCAGCTACCGATCGCGCCCGACAAGGCCGACGCCTTGCGCGTCATCGCCAAGGGAGCCGCCGGCGCCGACTTGTTGCTGACCACCGGCGGCGCCTCGGTCGGCGAGCACGATCTGGTACGCAGCGCCTTGGAATCCTCCGGCCTGAGCCTCGATTTTTGGACCGTGGCGATGCGCCCGGGCAAGCCATTGATGGTCGGCAAGTACCGCGCCACGCCGATGATCGGCCTGCCGGGCAACCCTGTCTCGGCGCTGGTCTGCGCGCTGCTTTTCGTCCGGCCGGCGCTCGCCAGGCTGCAAGGCCGAACCGATGCCGACGCGGCCAACCCCCGGGCGCGGCTGGCGAAGGACCTGCCGGCCAACGACCGGCGGCAGGATTATCTGCGCGCGACCCTGGCGCGCGGCCAGGGCGGCGCGCTCGAAGCGACGCCCTTCGACAAGCAGGATTCGTCGATGCTGTCGCTGCTGGCGCAGGCCGACTGCCTGGTGGTGCGGCCGCCGAACGCGCCAGCCGCGAAAAAGGGCGAATGGACCGAGATTGTGCCGCTCGACGCCAATGTCGCGGTCTAAGTCGGCCCAGCAGCTTTAACACCGCACTAACCGGATTTCGCCAAGCTATCGCCATGTTGGAGATCCACGCGCCCAGCCTGGGCATCCGTGACGCCCGGCTGGCGCGGCTGCACGGCGATTGGGATGCGCGCCGCCGCGGCCGCGAATTCCCGTCGCGCGCCGACTTCACGCCGCACGATTTCAAGTATCTCATCGGCAATGTGTCGCTGCTCGACGTGACCTACGAGCCGCTGCGCTTCCGCTATCGCCTCCACTCCACCCACCTGGCGCAGCGTATCGGCGTCGAGCTCACCGGCAAATGGGTCGACGAAATTCCCAATGCGAGTCACGCCGAAGGCGCGAACGGCCATTTCACCGAGGTGATCCGGCGCCGCACGCCGATCGTCTATCGTCGCGTGCAGGAATTCGTCACCGACAATCTGCCGTATAATTGCGAAATCCTGGCCCTGCCATTGGCGCGCGACGGCCACACCATCGACATGCTGATGAGCGCCTTCGTCTGGGGCCAATAGCGCGTCAGCGCACGAGCAGGCGGAAGGAATTGCGGAACTTGAGCGCGTCGGCGTCGGTTTCGTGCGCGCCCGAACTGGCCGAGGCCACGATGTAGAGGCGGTTCTCGATTAGCAGGACATCGACGAGGCGATGGAAGTCGTGATCGGCGTCGAAGATGGCTTCGGCCGCCGGATGGCCGCCGATGCTGATCGGACGTTGCGTGCGGAGGCGGGTCTGGCTGCTGGTCGCGTAGCCCGCGAGCAGCTTGGCATAGAGCTCGGGCGTCGGCGGCGGCATGACGTAGCCTTCATAGAAGACCGAAGCGACCTGGTAGGTTTCGTGCGCGCTGATGTCGAGGTGCCAGCTGTGCTGCACCGCGCCGTGCGCGTTCGGCACCGGATCGGTCGAAAACTTGGGCTTGCCGGGAAACTGGATGGCGAAGCCGTCGGCGGTCGAACGCACCTCATGCCAGGACTTTGCCGGTGCGGCCACCGCGCCCCAGGCCGGTAGCGCCAGCACGGCGGCGAAGGCCAAAATGGCGAGACGGCGCATGCGATCCCTCTGCGGTTTGGCGGGAAATCTAGCACGCTGCGCCGACATTGATTCCGCTTCCGACTCGTCGATTTATCCGGGATTTATATACTTGTCTCCCTTTGGCTGCTTTTGGGGTTGTGGGCACTCTCCGATGGAGGAATGGCCAGTTATCTGACCTTCGGACCCCAAAGGTTTGAGAGCGGCGCTTTCACGCCGACAAAAATAGAGCCTGGTGGACAATACGGCAGAACAATTGGTTTGCCGGTCTTGTCGTGGCCCATGTTAGGGGGTCTAGCATCGGCACTCCCTACCCCCACAATCTTAGCGTCCGCAAGTGCTGTTAAAAGCTCTTGGTCACCATCGCGGCCGGCACCGCAGTACATCACTCCTGTCTGCGACGGAATATCATCCAAGAATACAACTGGCGCCCCTGTGTTTGATGTCTCGTCGCCAAGCATTGATATGAAAAACGCCAATGATATTCCATATAGGCGCGCTTCTGCGTCCCGGGCGATATACACCGTGAGTACTGGAATCGGTTTGCCGATCATCGCGGCGCGAACTTGGTCATACTGGTCATTCGTGATTTCTCGTGCCCGTAACTGTTTTTTTAATTCAGCGGTCTCTTTTTCAAGCACGGCGGCGCGCTCGATGGCTTTGCCAAGCGTGGCTTCTGATCTACGCTGTAATTCGCGCTGTCGGCTCACGCCCAATCCACTAAAAAAGACTTCTGCTGAAACACCGAGCGCGACCAATGAATCTGCGATCACCGCTCCCCATGTTCCCGTTGGTGAATCCCAAGCTATGGGGGTGAGCGTTTGGTGGATGGCGAATACGACTTCAGCAACGAGACCAGCGACTACAGCCACAGCACCAAGTAATGCGGCGCGTTCACACGATTCGATTGATACCGTTAATTCATTGTCGGCAGCATTTCTGACGCCTTTTGTAAGGCGTAGTTCTGGAAAAAAACCCGCATGGTGGCCTGTAGTGGTCGGACTGTTAGGCGGACTACTCATATCGGCCGCCATAATTCTCTTTGGATATATACAGTGAAATCGAAAGCTATTTCGCAAACATCAATTCGCGCTCTTTCTTTTTCGCGCGTCGCTTGCGCTTCTTCGCGGCGATACTCTTTGGCTTCGGCCTATATCGCAAGACCGTATCAGCGATCTTGTCGAGGATTTCCGGCGGTCGTGGTTTGCTCATTGGATCAGCGCCTTATAGGTGAGTCGCTTTCCAGCGACGTTCACGACGAAGCTCTCCAGCCGATCCAGAGTATGGCGCTGGCAGTTGCCTTCGTTAAGCCGGAACGCGAATTCGTCAACGTAGCGGTGCAGATGCTGTTCGCTCACGTGATGATAAACGCCATGAAGACCGCGCTTCATCACCGCCCAAACGCTTTCGATGCTGTTTGTCGAGACGCCATTGTGAGCGTACTGGCCCTTGCTGTGATTGACCATCTGGTGTTCATAGTCATTTCCGAGCAAAGCGTAACTGCCGTATTCATCAGTGTGCAGTGTCGCGCCCATCTCGACGGTGTTATGGATGACGGCGCTAAGTGTGTGCATTCCGGTATCCGGCACAGGCATCGCAACGACCTTGCCGTTCTTTTCGCGCATGCCGACAACGGCGGTTTTGGTCCTGACGCCCTTCCGCTTGATGGCGTGGCGGTTGCTGTCTTTGCCGCCGACATACATCTCGTCCACTTCTACAATGCCACGCAGCACGTCCAGCTTGTCGCCGCAAGCCTCACGCAACCGTTGCAGCACGAACCACGCGCTCTTTTGGGTAATGCCGATCTCCTTGGCGAGTTGCATGGACGAGATGCCCTTGCGCGCCGTGACGAGCAGGTACATCGCGTAAATCCACTTGTGGAGCGGAACGTGCGACCGCTCGAAAATCGTTCCGGTGCGGACGGTAAAATCCTCGGCGCATTGGTTGCAGCGGTAATAGCCGCCCTTGCGGGTCGTGATGCGGTCGCCCGTGCCGCAAACTGGGCAGCGCACACCGTTTGGCCAAAGCCGCCCTTCCAGGTAGACGCGCGCCGTTTCCTGGTCGGGAAACATGGCGAACAACTCAAAGGTGGAAATGGTGGACTTGCTCATGGCTCAGGTCTCGCTTTCTGGCCAAAATATGCCAGAAACAGGCGAGGGAGTCAAGTATATAAGTCCCATTTATCCACTGCCTGTGGATAAACCCGCTTGACAGCCGTGCAGGAACCAAACTAGAACATCCATGGTTGTTGTTTTGTTCCGAACCGACGGGGATTCCGTCTATGCTGACGCGCAAGCAACACGAGCTACTGCTCTACATCAACCGACGCCTCTCGGATTCGGGCATCTCGCCCTCGTTCGAGGAGATGAAAGAGGCGCTGAGCCTCAAGTCGAAATCGGGCATCCACCGCCTGATCTCGGGCCTCGAGGAACGCGGCTTCATCCGCCGCCTGCCGCATCGCGCGCGTGCGCTTGAGGTCATCAAGCTGCCGGAGGAGACCGCCGCCAAGGGCCGGCCGACCAAGTTCTCACCGACGGTGATTAAGGGCGACTTCAAGACCGCGCTGCCCGGCATGGCGGTCAACGACACCGGCCAGGCGCAGGAGCTGCCGCTCTACGGCCGCATCGCCGCCGGCACGCCCATCGAAGCCTTGCGCGACAATGCCAACTCCATCAGCGTGCCCGCCGGCATGCTCGGCCTCGGCGAACATTATGCGCTCGAAGTCGCCGGCGACAGCATGGTCGAGGCCGGCATCTGCGACGGCGACACCGTGCTGATCCAGCGTTGCGACATCGCCGACAACGGCTCGATCGTGGTCGCGCTGGTCGACAACAACGAGGTGACGCTGAAGCGCCTCAGGAAGCGTGGCGAGTCCATCGCGCTCGAGCCCGCCAACAAGGCCTACGAGACGCGCATCTTCGGCCCCGACCGCGTCAAGGTGCAGGGCAAGCTGGTGGGGTTGCTGCGGCGGTATTAGGGGCGGCTCAGCCGAGCCAGCCGCGCAGGCGCGGCCAGTTGTAAGTAAGCCAAATCAGGATACCGGCGAGGTTGATCATGCCGGCATAAAGGCCGTGGCGCTCGCCTTTGGCGTTGAGTTGCCAGGCGATGATGCAGCCGAGCACGCCGAAGCCCAACGGAATGAAGCTCGGCTCGAGCCCGACGACGTAACTGATGAACGTGATGAAGCCGGTGACGTAGCCCCACATGACCAAAGTGTGGCACTCGGCCGCCGCCTTGCGCCGGGCGCGTTCGTCGTCGGCCGGCGGCGTGGTCATCGCGGTCATGTCAGCGCCCCTCGCCGCCCATCCTGGCGCGCCCATTCAGGTGCGGCGACCACATCCGGGCGCCGGATTGCGGTAGGGACGTCCATCACTGGACGCCCCCCGCACAGATCCGTACGTGCGACTTTCCCGCATACGGCTCCCACCTCGGGTGTTTGACGGCGAAACGCTCGCTCGGCCAGGGGTGAAGGATGTGAGGTTTGGGGAGGAAGTCGTAGGCCAGCCTCTCGATCCGTACCCATGCGGTGCCATCCTTCTGGCTGCGCCGCCGAAGCGTGCGCCGCCAGAGGCGGGCGACATGGAGCCGGAAGGCCGCCAGTGCCGGGAAGTTGGTCGGCACTGCATAGTAGCCAAAGAAGCCGGTGACGACCTGCCGCAGCCACATCCCTTGCAGCGGGATGGGCTGATGCATTCGCCGCCGCAGCTCGTCCTTTACTTCCTTGAGCTTGGCCACCGCGCGATCGCGTTGGGTCTTCCGCTTGATCATGCTCGTTCGTCACCGGCTTCGGCTCCTCGCCTTCCCGATGCGGGCCAGAGCAACTGGCCGCTGCTGGCCGCTGCTGGCCGAACGTGGGATATCCCAGGTTCCGACGCGATCCTTTCGTGCGTGATGGGGTCTTCGACCTCGGCAGAGCGTCAGCACCTCGCGTAACGGTGCCGCACATGTTGCCTTCGGCTACACTAAAAGCCTCGGCCTCTACGATATTACTGCTTTCGCGGCTCAATAGCTCACCCCGCACGATTGCTGTGTACGCTTCGCCATGGTCGTTACCTTCCACAGCGCAACACTCATTACCAGGCCGACGCTACTCCTTACCTGGGCCGGACTTTCGCCGGCTGGATCTCGCCAGCTTCCTGGCGCACTAGCAGGCCATCGGATTCGTGTTGGTGTTGGTGATTGAGCGGTTTCGGTTGGCTCAGGCGATCCGCAGGCGGTGCAGCCGGCGGCAATTGTAGGCGAGGGCGACGAGCCGCCATTCGGCGGCGACT
>JBOHLS010000024.1:0-35202 GCA_050729835.1 Allostellaceae bacterium
ACAACGCCGTCCTGCCTCTCGACTGCTTCATGAATGCCGATCCGAAGACCGGACCACGGATGCCAGCGGTACAGCAGTTCCCGAAACTCGGTACCGTGGGTGTTCTCAAGCCTTGTTGTACAACACCGTCAGGCCGCACACCAGCCTCGGCGGGCTCATGCCGGCCGCGTTTGCAACCCGCCCCACAGAGGGGCATAACCTGAACAGACTCTACTCATGACCGAGGGCAAAGCGGGGAGCAGGTCAAGACCACTTCTCGCCGCGGCGCCGTTAGCCGTGTATTAATGAACCGCACAAAATTATAAGGCTTCCCGGCCGCCTGCCGCGGCCCGAACCGCGAGACGCGAATGCCCAACCGACAAGGCTTGGTCGCCGTTTTCGCGAGCGCAGCTCTCCTGGCTGCCTGCCAGAGCGCGCCAGTTCCGCCCGCACCGCCGCCGCCTTCGGCGCCGGCCGAGTCAACGACGCAAACCAGCCGGCCCGTCTTTACCCAGGTCGGCTTCGCCTCCTGGTACGGTCCGCATTTCGACGGCAAACGCACCGCCGATGGCGAGCGCTTCGACCGGAACGCGTTGACCGCGGCGCATCGAACCTTGCCGATCAACTCTTACGTTCGCGTCACCAATCTCGCCAATAACCGGTCGGTCATCGTGCGCATCAACGACCGCGGCCCCTATGCCCGCAACCGCATCATCGATCTGTCCGCCGAGGCCGCGCGCGAGCTCAGGATCCGCAAGGGCGGCATCGCGCGCGTCCGCATCGAGCTGGTGACGGCCGACGAAGCCAGCACCGCGGCCGGCCGTTGAATCGCGTCAACGTCCCGGCGTCCAGCCTTTGGGCGCCAGCTCGAAGCCGGTGAAGTCGAACGGCGGTGCCACGGTGCAGCCGGCGAGGCTCCAGGCGCCGAGGCTGCGTGCCGCCTGCCAGAAGCGTGCCGGTACCACGAGCTGCGGCCGCTCGCCCTTGGTCATGTCGGCGCCGAGCACTTGGCGCTCGACGCCGCTGCCGTCGCGCGCCAGCCGCAATTCGAGCGGCGCGCCGGCGTAATAATGCCAAGTCTCGGTTTGCGCGATGCGGTGCCAGTGCGACGCCTCGCCCTGCTTGAGCAGGTAATAGATCGCTGTCGAGGCGGCGTCGCGGAAGGTCTCGCGGAACCAGCCGCCTTCCGGGTGCGGCGCCAGCGCGAGCGTGCGGATGATCTCGTCGGCGTCGGGCATTTAAAGCTCGCATCCGCTTTGCCCGCGCGATTGGGTTGGCGGGCGGCAATCGCGCAAGCGAAAAGGACTTACCCCGGCGGCGGCACGGTCGCCAGCATCGACTTGCGCTGGACGAACTCGGCGTACCACTTGGCGAGGCCGACGTGGCGCTCGCGCCAGGCTTCGTTGGGATAGCGGAAATCGAGATAACCCAACGCGCAGCCGATTGCGATCTGGCCGATGTTGAGCGGACCGCCGAGCGCGCCTTCGCCCACCTTGCCGTCGAGCGCGGCGAGGCCGTTGCGGACCTTGCGCATCTGACCGGCACTCCACTCGGCCCATTGCCGCTCCTGCGGCCGCACCGCGGTTTCGTAGCGGTTGAGCACGCTGGCGTCGAGCATGCCGTCGGCCAGCGCCTGCTGCCGCAGCGCGATCCAGCGCGCCATGCCCGCCGACGGAAATAGCTTGGGGCCGCTATGCAGGCCATCGAGGTACTCGCAGATGACGCGCGAATCGAACAGCACCTGGCCGTCGTCGGTGAGCAGCGTCGGCAGCTTTATCAGCGGATTTTGGCGGCTGAGGTCCTCGTTGGGCTGCACCGGCATGACCGTCGTCGGCACGCGCTCGATCTTCGCGTCGAGCCCGGTTTCGAACGCCATCACCATCACCTTGCGCACGAACGGCGACGTTGGCGAATAACGCAATTTCATTTTTGTTTCCCTCGGTCTGGTTACATTACGCCTCCACGGAGGCACGGAGAGCACGAAGAACAAAAATTTTCGTCCTCCTTCTTTTCTTCGTATCTCTGTGGTGAAAAGTTCTGCAATCAAAGACTGTCCTTCGCCCCCCAAGCAAATCCTCTCCCCCTGTTTAGGGGGAGAGGGAAGGGTAAGAGGTACACGCGATGCTCAAATCAGAAATTGTCCTTCGCCTTGCGGATGGCGGCGAAGGTGGCGACCGGATCGCCCGGCGCGCCCATCGCCTGCTGCAAGCCGGGCTGGTCGGCGCGCAGGAACGGATTGGTCGCCAGCTCGTCGCCCAGCGTTCCCGGCACGGTGGGTTTGCCTTCGGCGCGCAGATTGTCGACCCGCCTGGCGCGCGCCGCCAGCGCGGCGTTGCCGGGCTCGACGGTAAGCGCGAAGCGCGCGTTCGCCTGAGTATATTCGTGGCCGCAATAGACCCGGGTCTCCGGCGGCAGCTTTTTCAGCTTGCCGAGCGAGGCCCACATCTGCTGCGGCGTGCCCTCGAACAGCCGGCCGCAGCCCATCAGGAACAGCGTGTCGCCGCTGAACAGCGCCTGCGCGTCCTTGAACCAATAGGCGATGTGGCCGCGCGTGTGGCCCGGCACGTCGAACACCGTCGCCGCCGCGTCGCCGAACTTGAAGGTGTCGCCGTCGCCGACCGCGACGTCGATGCCGGGGATGCGCGTCTTGTCGGCCAAGGGCCCGACGACGATCGCCTGGGTCGCCGCCTTCAGCTCCAGATTGCCGCCGGTGTGATCGGGATGGTGGTGCGTGTTGATGACGTGGGTGAGCGTCCAGCCGCGCTGCTTGAGCGCGGCGAGCACCGGCGCCGCCACCGAGGGATCGACCGCGCCGACCGCGCCGCTTTTGGGCTCGCGCAGGAGATAGACGTAGTTGTCGCGCAGCGCCGGGATGGGCTGGATTTCGAGCGTCATGGCGGCAGACTAACGCAAATTCCCGCCCATGCTACACTCGAAACGATGTTCATTGACGTGGTTGATTTACGCGATTTCTACGAGCGCCGGCTGGGCGGCGTCGCGCGCCAGATGATCGGCCGCCGGCTCCGTCGGCTGTGGGCCGATTTGAAGGGCCTCAACGTCCTCGGCCTCGGCTATGCCACGCCCTATCTGCGGCCGTTCGTGCCCGAGGCCGAGCGCGTCGTCGCGCTGATGCCGGCGCCGCAAGGCGTGCTGCCGTGGCCGCGCCAGGGGTCGAACCGGGCCGCGCTCGCCGAGGAAAGCGAGCTGCCGCTGCCCAATTTCTCGATGGATCGCGTGCTGCTGGTCCACGGCCTCGAATTCAGCGAGGAGGTGCGGCCGATGCTCAAGGAGATCTGGCGCGTGCTCGCCGCCGGCGGCCGGCTGGTCGTCGTCGTGCCCAACCGCCGCGGCATCTGGGCGCGCTTCGATCACACGCCCTTCGGCCAGGGCAATCCCTACACCACCGGCCAGTTGAGCCATTTGCTGCGCGACGAGGGCTTCACGCCCGAGCACAGCGCCGGCGCGCTCTTCGTGCCGCCGACGGCGAGCCGCTTCCTCTTGCGCTCGGCCCGGGTGTGGGAACGCCTCGGCGAGATGTGGTTCGGCACCTTCGCTGGCGTCGTCGTGGTCGAGGCGAGCAAGCAAATCTATGCCGCCAAGCCGGTGGGCGAGCGCCTCAAGCAGCGCCGGCGCGTGCTGCTGCCGGTGTCCGGCACGCCGAGCCCCGCCGGACCTTAGGTCGGCGTCTCCGTAATGACGAAATGATCCCTGTCATTGCGAGCGAAGCGAAGCAATCCAGACGACTGGAGGGTCAGAACAAATCTTCGTATAAATCGCGCCACTGCGGGTTCAACGCTTCGATCAACGCCAATTTCTTCTTGCGCGATCCAGCCTTGATCTGCTTCATGCTGCGCTTCCTGACGCCATGCTGGATTGCTTCGTCCTGCTTCGCTCCGCTCGCAATTCTCGCAATGACGGAAATGCAACAATAAGGCCCGCGCTACTCGCCGCGGAACTTGATCACCGCGTGCGTGCCGTCGCAGAACGGCTTGTTCTTCGACTGGCCGCAGCGGCACAGCGTCACGCGGTTGCGCACCTCGTAGGCGAAGCCGTCGACGGCGATCACCGTGATGCCGCCGCGCAGCCACAGCGGCCCGCCGCATTGCTGCGCCGGATCGTCGACCACGCCGATCGACGTTGGCAGCTCGGGCTCGAGCGCCGCACCCGTCGCCTTGTCCCACGCTACCAGCCGGCCCGAGGCGCAGTTGGCCACCTGGCGGACGAAGATCGCCCGCGTCTGCGGGCTGTCGGTGTGGCGCACCTGGTTCCACACCTTGCCGTGCGGATCGCAGAAGCGGGCGAAGGCGCACAGGCTCTCGGCGTCGCTGAGCCGCATCGCCGGGCCGTTGAAGACCCGCGCCTGCTTGGCATAGGGCGCGCGGCTGGCGGTCTCGGTGCCGTCGAAGCCGACGGTTTCGTGGCTGCCGTCGCAGAACGGCTTGGTCTTGGAATGGCCGCAGCGGCAGAGCTCATAATCGCCTTCGGTCGGAAACCGCTTGCCCTCGACCCATTTCTCCGAGCCGCCCTCAGCGTCGACGCCGAGGGTCTGCTTTTGCAGAGGCACGCCGCCGCTGACGATGTAGGGGCCGTTTTTCGACACCGTCATGCGCGCCCGGCTTTTGGCTTGGCTCATGGCCTATTCTCCCGCGCCGTTTGTTCTCGTTGCGGCCAGTATGCGAGCGCCGCCGCCGTGATGGCAAGGTGAGCGCCAATTCTTCGTCATTCCCACGCAAGCGGGAATCCAGGGCAAACGTATATCGCATGTCCTGGGTCCCCGCTTGCGCGGGGACGACACACCGATTGTTTTCGCGCCTATACTGTCCGCGGATCCTCGGGGAGGACGCCATGGACGTCGTCACCGCATCGCTGTTCGCGCGCTATCGCGCCTGGGCCGACCGGCTAACCTATGACTCCGTCGCAGCGCTGCCGCCCGGCGAGGCAACCAAGCAGCGTCCGACCCTGTTCAAGACGATCGTCGGCACGCTCAACCACAATCTGCTGATCGACTGCGTGTGGCAGGCGCATATCGAAGGCCGCGATCACGGCTTCAAGGCGCGCAATGTGGTGATCCACGCCGATCTGCCGGCGCTGTGGGCGGCACAGCAGGTGATGAACCAATGGTGGATGGACTGGTCCACGGCGCAGACCGACAAGAGCCTCGACGAGCCCGTGCGCTTCCGCTTCATCGACGGCGGCGACAGCACGATGACGCGCGGCGCGATCCTGCTGCACGTCGTCAACCACGGCAGCTATCACCGCGGCTGGATCGCCGAGATGTTCTATGCGATGCCGCGCAAGCCACCGGCGACCGACCTGCCGGTGTTTTTGCGGGAGGGCGCGGGCCCGTAAATCTACGCCGGATCGAATTCAGCTCAAGTCGTTACGCCGCAACCGAGAGCCGAAGGCCGAGCGCCTTCAGGACCCTGGCGACGGTTGCAAATTCCGGATTGCCGTCCGGCGACAGCGCCTTGTAGAGATTGGCGCGGCCGAGGCCGGCGGCCTCCGCGATCTCGGTCATGCCCTTGGCGCGAGCAATGTCGCCGAGGGCGGCCTTGAGCAAATCGGGATCGCCATCCTCGAGCACGGCATCGAGATAGGCGGCGATATCCTCTTTGGTCTGCAGCGTATCGGCGGCATCCCAACGGCGGGTTTTGTGAGCCATGTCGTCCTCTCTAAACCTCTTGCACCAGTTCGAGGGCGCGCGCGATGTCGCGATCCTGGTTTCGTTTGTCGCCGCCGCAGAGCAGGACGACAATCGTGTCGCCGCGCCGGACGAAATACGCCCGGTAGCCGGGACCGTAATCGATCCGCATCTCCGACACGCCGCTGCCCACCGGCCTTACGTCGCCGGGATTGCCGAGCGACAGGCGGCGGATTCGGACCGCGATGCGGGCGCGCGCCTCGCAGTCTCGCAGTTCGGCAAACCATTCGGCAAAAACCTCGGTTTGCCGGACCTCGACCATCGCGCATTGTCTCTTATAAAGGACAGTCTGTCAAGCGGGTCGAACTCTACTTCGATCCCACTTCCCGGTGGCTGACAACGACTTTCATGATGCCGTTGCCGAAGCGGGCCTTGCCGTTACTCGGCGGCTTCCACCGCCAGCGTGCGCAACACGGCCTTCGGCTCATGGGCGATCACGGCGAGCAGGATACGCGCTGCCCGATCGGGCCGGCGGCGACCTTGTTCCCAAGCCTGGACCGCCGTGAGATCGAGTCCGAACGTTCGGGCGAATGCAGCCTGCGACAGCCCCAGTCGCGCGCGCAACGCCGACACGTCAACAGTCTCCGGGACAGCGGCTTCATAGGACAAAAGACCGGACCGCTCGTCACGCAGATAGGCAGCGACGTCGCGCGCCGCGCTCTCGAACCGCCGGCCCAGCGTCGTACGCATTGGTTTCTTCCGCGTTCGTATGCCGGTCTTGTACGACAATGTCGTAGTAGGAGTCAACCGGACGTCATGCTCTTCGGCACGCGCCGCCGCCTAACCGGCTACCGCGCCCGTGACAGCAGAAACAATCCCTGCTCGGCCATGAGGTTGGCGAGTGCGCGTGTGTAGGGCCGGCCGAACCGATCCAAAGAGACGCTGCGCTCGACGCGGATGCCTTCGTCGCGGCACAAGAGCGCGAAGTCGCGGATCGTGCACAGATGGATGTTCGGCGTCTCGTACCACGGATAGGGCAGGAGCGACGTGCTCGGCAGCCGTCCGGCGATCAGCAATCCCAGCCGGATGCGCCAATGCCCGAAATTGGGGAACGACACAATGGCGTGCCGGCCGATACGCACCAGGTTGAGCAGCACGTCGCGCGGCTGGCGCGTCGCTTGCAGCGTCTGACTCAACACCACGTAGTCGAACGCGTCCGAGGGATAATCCTCGAGGTCGTTGTCGGCGTCGCCCTGGATCACGCTCAATCCGTGGCGCACGCACGAGTTCACGCCCGATTGCGACAACTCCATGCCGCGGCCGTCCACGCCCTTGCTGTGCACCAGGTAATAGAGCAGCTCGCCATCGCCGCAGCCGATGTCAAGCACGCGCGTCTCCGGCTCGATCATCGCGCCGACGAGGCGCAAATCGCCGCGGATGTCCGATGGCGGGTTGAAGGCGCGCGCGTCCATGCTCATGCTCCCGGCAGGCCGCGATGCTGGGCGCAGCCGTCGAGGAAGCCGCGCAGCGTGGCGAAGAACTCGGGCTCGTCGAGCAGAAACGCGTCGTGGCCCTTGTCGGTCGCGACCTCGACGAAGCTGACGTTCGCCGCCGCGGCGTTGAGCGCGTGCACGATCTCGCGGCTCTCGCGCGTCGGATAGAGCCAGTCGCTGGTGAACGAGATGACGCAGAAGCGCGTCGGCGCGCCGCGGAAGGCGTTAGCGAGAACGCCGCCGTGCTCCGCTGCCAGGTCGAAATAATCGCAGGCGCGGGTGATATAGAGATACGAGTTGGCGTCGAAGCGCTCGACGAAGGTGATGCCCTGGTGGCGCAGGTAGTTCTCCACCTGGAAATCGGCGTCGAAGCCGAAGGTCAGCGTCTCGCGGTTCTGGAGGTTGCGGCCGAACTTGCGGTGCAGCGCCGCCTCCGACAGATAGGTGATGTGCGCCGCCATGCGCGCGACCGCGAGGCCGCGCGCCGGGTTGCGCCCCTGCTGCTGATAAGCGCCGCCGCACCATTCGGGATCGGCCATGATCGCCTGGCGGCCGACCTCGTGGAAGGCGATGTTCTGCGCCGAGTGCCTAGCTGCTGTTGCAATAGGCACCGCCGAGAACACGCGCTCGGGATAGGCCGCTGCCCATTGCAGCACCTGCATGCCGCCCATCGAGCCGCCGGTGACGCAGAACAGCTGGTCGATGCCGAGATGGTCGATGAGCTGCTTCTGCGCCCGCACCATGTCGCCGATGGTGATGACGGGAAACGACAGGCCCCACGGCTTGCCGGTCTTGGGATCGATGTCGGCCGGCCCGGTCGAGCCCATGCAGCCGCCGAGGACGTTGGTGCAGATCAGGCAATAGCGGTC
This sequence comes from Allostellaceae bacterium, assembly GCA_050729835.1. Taxonomy (GTDB): domain Bacteria; phylum Pseudomonadota; class Alphaproteobacteria; order ATCC43930; family CGMCC-115725; genus REEB95. Next base: position 7,983 of record JBOHLS010000024.1, read on the forward strand.
GGTGTCGAGCACCTTGCCCGGCCCGGCAGCCACGTCCCACCAGCCCGGCTTGCCGGTCACCGGATGCGGCTCGGCGACGTATTGGTCGCCGGTCAGCGCGTGGCAGACCAGGATGGCGTTGGACTTGTCGGCGTTGAGTTGCCCATAGGTCTGGTAGGCGATGCTGAAGGGCGCCAGCTCGACGCCGGAGTCGAGCGCGAGCTTCGCGCTGACGCGCAGCGCGTGGCCCGGGCGCTCGGCGCGGGCATCGCGGGACGGGGCGGCGACCGGCTTGGTCATCGGTGCAAGGCCTGAAAATCCAAATAATCCGTGGCGTTAGCTAGGTAACGCGCAGCCGATATGTCAATGTTTTCTTTGCTTTCGCGTCCTTGTGGACTTATCAAAGACGCCCGCACCGCACCGCAAACCGCCATGCCCAAGCAACCGCGCACACTCAAAACCCTGCGTCGGCAGATCGACGAGACCGACGACAAGCTGCACAGCTTGCTGATGCGCCGCGCCGCCCTGGTCGCCGAGATCGGCGTCGCCAAGCAGGCCGAGCACGCCCGGATCGAGGTGCCGCTGCGTGAGGCCGAGATCCTGTGCCGCCTCGCCGGACGCCACCGCGGCAATCTGCCGGTCGGCGCCCTGGTGCGGCTTTGGCGTGAGCTGGTCGGTGCCGCCATCGTCATGCAGGCGGGGTTCTCGGTCGCGGTCGCGGTGCCGGAAGACGATCCCGGCATCTGGGATTTGGCGCGCGACCACTACGGCAGCCAGGTGGCGATGACCGCCTATCGTTCGCCGAACGAGGTGCTGCGCGCGCTCGCCGAGTTCCGGCACGATTCCGGCGTCATCGCCGTGCCGGCTGACGACGTCGACGATCCATGGTGGCGCGCGCTCGCTGGCGCCGGCGCCGGCCCGCGCGTCAACGCCCGGCTGCCCTTCGCCGGCCGCGGCAACGCCCGCGGCGTGCACGACGCCTTCGTTATCGGCCGCGCCGCCAACGGCGTCGGCGACCGCAGTCTGTTCGTGATCGAGACCCGCGGCGAGCTGAGCCGCGCCAGCCTGGTCGGCGCGCTCTCGGGCGGCGACGTTGCCGCCGCTGTGCTGGCGCAGGTGCGCGGCACCGATTCGTCGGTGGCGCTGATCGATGTCGACGCGCCGCTGGCCGCCGACGATCCGCGCCTGGCGCGGCTGACCGCCGGCGTTGGCAAGCAGCTCGTCCACATCGCTGCGCTCGGCTCTTACGCCAAGCCGCTGGCCGTCGTCGACGCCGCGCGCGCCGCTCGGTGAGCGCCGTGTCCGCCGTGCCGACGCCGCGTCCCGGCATCCTCGACATCGCCGCCTATCAGGGCGGCGAGGGCCGCATTCCCGGCCTGGCCAAGCCGATCCGCCTGGCCTCGAACGAGAGCGCGCTCGGCCCCAGCCCGCGGGCGATGGCCGCCTACAAGGAAGCCGCCGACGACATCTTCCGCTATCCCGACGGCCACGCCACGGCGATGCGCGAGGCGCTGGCGCGCCATCACGGAATCGACGCCGCGCGTATCGTCTGCGGCGCAGGCTCGGACGATCTCATCCACTTGCTGGCATCGGCCTATGCCGGTCCCGGCGACGAGGTGCTTTACGGCCGCCACGGCTTTGCGATCTATCCGATCGCAGCGCGGACCGCGGGCGCGACGCCGGTTGCCGTGCCCGAGAAGAACCTGACTTTCGACGTGGACGCGACGCTGGCGCGGGTGACAAAGAAGACCAGGATCGTCTTCATCGCCAACCCCAACAATCCGACCGGCACGTTCATACCGCGCGACGATCTCGCGCGACTGCATGCCGGCTTGCCCAAATCGGTGCTGCTGGTGGTCGATTCCGCCTATGCCGAATACGTCGTGCGCAACAACTACGATCCCGGCCTGGAGCTGGCCGGTTCGGCGCCTAACGTGGTGATGACGCGCACCTTCTCCAAGATCTACGCGCTCGGCGGCCTGCGCCTCGGCTGGTGCACGGCGAGCCCGGCTATCGTCGACGTGCTCAACCGCGTGCGCAATCCGTTCAACGTCAGCTCGGCGGCGATTGCCGCCGGCGTCGCCGCGCTCGACGACGTCGCCGCGGTCGACAAGGCGCGCGCCCACAACGACATCTGGCGGCCCTGGCTGGCGCGCGAGCTGGCGGCGCTCGGCCTCGAGATCGAGCCCGGCGTCGCTAATTTTGTGCTGACGCACTTTCCCGCCAAGCCCAAGGACGCCGACGCGGCGTGGAATTTCCTGCGCCGGCGCGGCATTCTGGTGCGCAAAGTGGGCGTTTATCACCTGCCCGAATATCTGCGAATCACCGTTGGCACCGAGGCCGAAATGCGCGCCGCCGTTGCCGCCGTCGCCGAATTTCTGGGGAAGCCATGAGCAAGCTGTTCGAGCGCGTCGCCTTCATCGGCATCGGCCTGATCGGCTCGTCGCTGGCCCGCGTCATGCTGCGCGATAAATTGGCCGGCGAGATCGTCGCCTGCGCGCGCACCCGGGCGACGCTCGACACGGTGAAGGAATTGAAACTCGCCGACCGCGTCACCCGCGATCCGGCCGAGGCCGCCAAGGGCGCCGATCTCGTCGTCATCGCGACGCATCTTTCGGCCTATCCCGAAATTGGCAAGCGCATTGCCGACGTGCTGAAACCCGGCGCCATCGTCACCGATGTCGGCTCGGTCAAGCAGGCGGTGATCCGCGACCTGAAGCCGCTGCTGCCCGCCGGTGTCCATCTGGTGCCGGGCCACCCGGTCGCTGGCACCGAGTTCTCCGGCCCGGCCGCCGGCTTCGCCGAGATGTTCCGCGACCGCTGGTGCATCCTGACGCCAGTCGCCGGCACCGACGCCAAGGCGGTGGCGCGCGTCAAGGCGTTGTGGGAAAGCGCCGGCATGAAGGTCGCGACGATGGACCCGGCGCATCACGACATGGTGCTGGCCATCACCTCGCACCTGCCGCACCTCATCGCCTACACCATCGTCGGCACCGCCACCGATCTCGAGGACACGCTCAAATCTGAGATCATCAAGTTCTCGGCCGGCGGCTTCCGCGACTTCACCCGCATCGCCGCCTCCGATCCGGTGTTCTGGCGCGACGTGTTCCTGGCCAACCGCGAGGCGGTCCTGGCGATGCTCCAACGCTTTACCGAAGACTTGACGGCGATGCAGCGCGCCATCCGCTATGGCGAGGGTGAGACGCTCGAACGCGTTTTGAGCCGCACCCGCGCCATTCGCAAGTCGATCGTCGACGCCAAGCAGGCGTAGCGCCTATTATTTCTGCGTCATTCCCGCGCCAGCGGGAATCCTGGGCTGCCGTCGCGACGATAACCCTGGACCCTCGCTTCCGCGGGGGTGACGGCATGGCTTTTTCGAGGAGGCTTTCGATGCACGCCGTCATCTTCGAAGTTGAACCCAAGCCGGGACACGAGGGCGATTATCTCGACATCGCCGCGGCGCTCAAGAGCGAGCTCGAGAAGATCGACGGTTTCGTCTCGGTCGAGCGTTTCCGCAGCCTAGCGACGGAGGGCAAGATCCTGTCGCTGTCCTTCTGGCGCGATGCCGAGGCGGTCAAGCGCTGGCGCGAGCACGCTAAGCACCGCCTGGCGCAGGCCCAGGGCCGCAGCTCGGTCTTCGCCAACTACCGCATCAGCGTCGCCGCGGTCGAGCGGCAATACGGCATGTTCGCGCGTGACCAGGCGCCGCAAGTCCCGCCGGAATCCGCGAAACGCTGAACTTTTGTTTCCACCGTCATTGCGACGCTGCGCGGCGCGCAGCGGAAGCAATCCAGACCCGATCGAGCACTGGATTGCTTCGCTTCTCTCGCAATGACGCTAGGCTATTTTTCTTCCCTCGCCCCTGAAAGGGGGAGAGGGCAGGGTGAGGGGGCGGTGCTGCGCCTCGGCGCCCGCTATCGCCAGTCGATCGTCGGAATCCGCGCGATCGCCGCCGGGCCGAGATAGAGCCGGCGGTTCTGCGCGCTGATCGGCAGCCGGATCTGCTTGCGGCCGTCGTCGCCCTGCTGCGCGATCATGTCGAGGACGGCGCGCGCCAGGCCGGCGTCGCCTTCGGGCAGTGTACCCGCGCTCACCGCGGCGTCGACGATCTCGTTCTGGCCGCGCACCGTCGCGGTCAGCGCCGCCAGCGGCTGGAGATCGTCGTCGAGCGCCACAGTGCCCTTGGCGTCGATGTCGAGCTTGTCCCACGCCAGATGCGCGCTTTCGAGCTCGATCGCGCCGCCCGTCTTGCGCCAAGCGTCGAGCATCTGCGGCAGCGGCGTCGGCGCGAACGCGCCGTCGATCGTCGCGGTCGCGGAAATGTCCTGGATGGTGGTGCCGAACGGCGCCGGCGCGGTGCGCAAATGCGTGCCCTGGATGTCGAAGCTCACCAGCAACGCCGGGTCGTGGTCAGTCCGGGGCGGCGTTGCGGGCTGCTGGAGCGCCACATGCACCGCGTCGATGCCGATGCCCTGCGCCGCGCCGCGGCCGGCGAGGCCGCTGGCCGTGACGTCGGCGGTGCCGCCGGGCTGGAGCGGCACCGACACCGTGCCGTCGAGCGTCTTGGCGTTGAAGCCGGCCGATTGCAGCAGCATCTCGACGCGCGCGCCGTCGGGCGCGCTGAAATGCCAGTGCCGTAGATCCCACGGCGCCGACCAGAACGCGATGTCGGCGGCGCTCATTTGATAAGGCATCGGCTTGACGGCGGCGACCTCGAACTGGTCGAAGCTGAGGCGGATCGCCAACGGAAAGCCGCCGATCCGCAACGCGTTCCATTTGATGTCGACGCCTTGCGCGCGCCGCGCCTCGACCCAGGGTGTCATCTGGTCGTGAATCACGCTGGCGAGGTAATACCAGTAAACGCCATACGCCGCGGCGGCGACGACCACCAATCCCCCGATCCCCCACACGACGCGGCGCATGCGCAGATTATAAATCGGCGGCGGCGCACGGTCGAGGCCGCGCGCTGTGTCAATGCGATTGCGACTGAAGATCGGGTCGGTAGCGCCACACCGTCAGGTCGCGGTCGTGGAACACCACGTCGCCGTCGCGCACCTGCACGCGTACCTTGGGGCCTTCGCCGACCTTGGGCTCGACCAGGATATGACAGCCGGGCGTCAGGTCGGCACAAGACAGTAAATGCTAGTCGGCGGCGGCGATGTGGGTGACGCCGCGCTCGGCGAAATAAATTTGCCAGCCGCCCGGCTGGCGCAAGCGGTGCAGGTATTCGGGCCCTTCGACCAGGCCCTCGATCTGCACCATCGGCCGCGCCAGGCGATAGCCCAGGCTGCCGGCCAAATCGCCCATCGCCACCACCGCGTTCGCCGGCAGGAGCGCGTCGAGCCGCGCCGCGTCGCGGTCTGCATGCACCCAATAGGAGGATTGGTTGTCGCCGAGCGCCAGGCGCTTGGCGATCACCGCGCCGCTGCCCAGCGCCAGGATTGCGACGACGGCGACGATGATGCTCGGCGCCTGGATCCAGCGCCGGCCCAGGGCCGCCAGCGCCAGCGGCACGACCAGCGCGCCGAGCATGGCGCGGCCATAGCCGTACCACGCCCAGATCGGCCATCTCGAGCCGACGCAGAGATAGACCAAGTGCAGCAAGAGGCCGGCGAGCAGCACGCCGGCAACGACCAGAAGCTGCGCGCGCGCCGCGTCGGCGCCGCGGTCGCCGCTCTGGTGCCAAGCCAGCGCCAGGACGGTCGCCGCCGCGGCGATGAAGACCAGGCCGAGCGGGATGGTGCGGAGCTGCAAGGTGCTGGCGCCCCATAGCGACGCGATCAGCGGATCGAGGTTGAGGAATGGTGCGCCCAGCGTCTTGGCCGTGCCCGAGACCGGCATCACTGCGCCGAACAGGATCTGGTTCGCCGCCATGTAGACGATGAGCGTCGCCGCGACGGGCGCGCCCATGACGAAGCCGTCGCGCAGGCTCGCGATCCAGCCGCGCTTCTGCTGCGTGAGGACGAAGGCGAGGATATAAGGGCCGGCGATGAACACCGCGTCGAGCCGCGCCAGGCACAGGAGCGTCAGCATGCCGCCGACCGCCAGCAGCGTGCGCGGCGGCTGCCGCGCGGTGGTGAAGAGCGCGTGGCGTAGGCTCAATTCGGTCAGCCAGAGCATGATCGGCAGGGCGAGCGTCGTCTCCATGCCGAGGAAGACGAGGTCGGCGCCGCCCGGTAGCGCGAAGGTGCAGAGCCAGCAGAGATAGATCCCGCCGACGAGGAACGCGGCCTCGGCGTCGCACCGCCGGCCGATGCGGTGATAGAGCGCGACGCAGGCGATCCACGCCACGCTCGCCAGCGCGAACACCGCCGGGATCGCCTGGTCGGGCGCGCGCACGATCCAGAACACCGGGACCAGGACCAGCTGCCACAGCGGATGGTAGCCGTTGGTCGGCACCAGATTGCCGAAGGTCGAGCCTGCACCGTGCGCGATGTTGAACGCGATGCGCAGATAGTAATAGGCGTCGTCGCTGAGATAGTCGTTGAGCGCCATCGCCGGCGACAGCGCATAAAGCGCGAGCAGCGCCGCGACCGGGATCAGCGCCAGCGCCCAATAGCCCACGCCCAGCGCAGCGGAAACGCGCGCGCCGCGCCGCGCGGCGCTGCCGGCGGATACCTCGATGGCCATGCGCCGGACTCTAAAGCGCGTCCGTAAAGGACGCTTACGCTGGCGTATTGCTCTTCGAGCGTGCCGAGGCGCGACTTAACAATGTTCTTGAAATGTTCCTCATGTTCTGGCAGGCTGCCGGGTCCCTGCGAAGAGGCGGAAATGGATGCTTTTACGGCTGTGGACCGGCTCCTGGCCGGCCGTTTTCAGGTCGGTCTCGAGGATATGCTGTGCGAGGGCTGCCTGACCGGGCAGCTGCCGGCGCTGTTCGCCGGCGACGCGGCGATCGCGCCCCGCTGTACCCGGATGCTGGCCGATGGGGACGGCGGCCGGAGCTTTACCTTCGAAGGTACCTTCACGTTGGCGGACGTGCGCTACAACTTCCGCTGCCACGTCTTTGCCGACGCCGGCGGCCAGCGCTTCATCTCCGACGTCGCGCTCTTCGAGCCGGTCGAGTGGCAGGCGCAGATCGCGATGTAGGCGAGAGATGAGAGTATGCAAGACACGAGTATTGTGAAGGTTCTGTTCGTCGCCGGATTTGGTCCGATCGTTCGCGATGCCGCGCCGAGCCGCAGGCTTTACACCGACGATCTCGGTCTCGCTTTCAAGGAGGAGACCGGCGGCTATCTGCACACGGAGGCGCTTCAGGGCGCCAGAACCTTTGCCCTGTGGCCCCTTTCACAAGCTGCGCAGTCCTGTTTCGGCAAGGATTCCTGGCCTGGCGATGTTCCTGTTCCGCAAGCATGGCTCGAGTTCGAGGTTGACAGCGTCGAGAAGGCCACCGCGGCCCTCGAATGTCGGGGCTATCGGATGCTCGTCCGACTCAAGAAGGAACCTTGGGGTCAAACGGTCAGCCGCTTTATGTCTCCGGAAGGCTTGCTGACCGCCGTGACATTCACTCCCTGGATGCGAGAGGGAAAATAGCCGGCGCATGTCTGGCCGTGCAGGTTCACCACCTGGCACTTCCCTCCACTGCGGCTGGCGGTCTTCGGCTGGACGAAGCCGATCTCGATCATGGGCTGCTCGATCACCTCGCCGAGCGCGCGTTCCGTCAGGGAACCGGATTTCTCATTTTTCGACATGCGCACCTGTATCAATCCACAAGTTGTTGGCCGCTCACCCGCACTTCGAATAGTCGCAGCTCGTGCACTGGTCGCAGTTCTCGATGCGGATCAGCGCCGCCTGGCCGCATTTCGGGCACTGGCGCAGATTGGCCATCTGGCCCGGCAGGTTGACCACCTGGCGTTTGGCCTCCACCGCGGCGGGTGCCGACTTGGGCTGAATAAACCCGATCTCGATCATGTGCTGCTCGATGATCCCACCGAGCGCCGCCAGGATCGACGGCACGTAATGCCCTTCCATCCAGGCACCACCGCGCGGATCGAACACCGCCTTCAATTCCTCGACCACGAACGAGACGTCGCCGCCGCGTCGGAACACCGCGCTGATCATACGCGTCAGAGCCACCGTCCAGGCGTAATGCTCCATGTTCTTGGAGTTGACGAAGATCTCGAACGGCCGCAGCCGCCCGTCCTGCACGATGTCGTTGATGGTGACGTAGAGCGCGTGCTCGCTGAGCGGCCACGCCACCTTATAGGTGTGGCCGGGCAGCGCCTCGGGCCGCGACAGCGGCTGCGTCATGTAGACGATGCCGCCCGCCTCGAACACGTCGGCCGGCCTGGCTTGCGGCGTTGGCAGCGGCAGCTCGGCCTGCTTCTGCGGCTTGGCCTCCGGCCTCACTTCCAGAACCGCGCCCGTCACCTCGTTCGGCCGATAAGTGGTGCAGCCCTTGCAGCCGAGCTCGTAGGCCTGGAGATAGACGTCCTTGAACTGCGCGAACGGGAAATTCGCCGGCACGTTGATCGTCTTCGAGATCGAGCTGTCGATGTATTTCTGCACCGCCGCCTGCATCACCACGTGGTCGGCCGGGCTCAGCGCCTGGGCGTCGACGAAATAGTCGAGCAGCGGCGCGTTGTCGCCCTTCAAGCGGCGGAACAGGCGATAGGCGTGGTCCGAGACCTCTTCCTCGCGCCGCGCGCCGTCGGGCATCAGCACGTTACGCGTGTACTTGAAGCTGAACACCGGCTCGAGCCCGGACGAGACGTTGTCGGCGAAGATCGAGATTGTGCCGGTCGGCGCGACCGAGGTGAGGAGCGCGTTGCGGATGCCGTGCTGGGCGATGGCGGCGCGAATCTCAGGGTCGAGCGATTTAACCTTCTCGCCGGCGAGATACTTTTCCTTGTCGAAGAGCGGAAAGGCACCTTTCTCGCGCGCGAGATCGGCCGAGGCGAGATATGCCAAGCGCTCGATCGCCCGCATCCAGGCTTCGGTCGTCGCCACCGCCTTAGCCGAGCCATAGCGCAAGCCGCACAGGATGAGGGCATCGGCTAGGCCGGTGACGCCGAGGCCGATGCGCCGCTTGGCGCGCGCCTCGTGCGTCTGCTGGTCGAGAGGGAAGCGCGACGCGTCGACGGCGTTGTCCATCATCCGCACGGCCAGCGGCACCAGGCGGTTGAGTTCGTCCATGTCGAGCCGCGCGTTATCGGTGAATGGCTCCTTGACCAGCGCCGCGAGATTGATCGAGCCCAAGAGGCACGCGCCGTAAGGCGGCAGCGGCTGCTCGCCGCACGGATTGGTCGAGCTGATGGTCTCGGCGTAATAGAGGTTGTTGAGCCGGTTGATGCGGTCGATGAAGATCACGCCCGGCTCGGCATAGGCATATGTGGCGCGCATGATCTTGTCCCACAGCTCGCGCGCCGGCACGGTCTTGAAATGCGTGCCGCCGAAGCTGAGCGCCCACGGCGCGCCTTCCTTCACCGCCTGCATGAAGGCGTCGGTGACCAGCACCGATAGGTTGAACATGCGCAGCCTTCCGGGCGTGCGCTTGGCCTTGATGAAGGCCTCGATGTCGGGATGGTCGCAGCGCATCGTCGCCATCATCGCGCCGCGGCGATAGCCGGCGCTCATGATGGTGCGGCACATCGCGTCCCACACGTCCATAAACGACAGCGGCCCCGAGGCGTCGGCGCCGACGCCCTTCACCGGCGCGCCCTTGGGCCGCAGCGTCGAGAAATCGTAGCCGATACCGCCGCCCTGCTGCATGGTCAGCGCCGCTTCGCGCAGATGCGCGAAGATGCTGCCCATGTCGTCGTCGATGGTGCCCATGACGAAGCAGTTGAAGAGCGTGACGTTGCGGCCGCTGCCGGCGCCGGCGACGACGCGGCCCGCCGGCAGGAACTTGAAATCGCTCAGCGCCGCGTAGAACCGCTCGGCCCATTGCGCCGGCTCGCGCTCGGGCGCGGCTAGCGCCGTCGCGACTCGCCGCCAGGTGTCCTCGATGGTGCGGTCGACCGCGCCGCCCTCCGGCGTCTTGAGGCGGTATTTCATGTCCCAGATCTGCTGCGAGATCGAGGCGACGGTGGGCATGGGCTATCGCGTCCTGCACTGACGAAAGCGCCGCGCCAACGCGGCGCGGCTGTGGTCGCCATTATAGCGCCGTTCCCGGTTCGTTTTCCAGGCCCGGTGGCCCGCGACAACTGCGGACTTCTGCAAATTGACAGGTATTTTCGCCCGGCCGAATAATGGCCAAAACCGCAGCGAAAGAAACGTGATGCGAACCGATTTGTCTGCGCCCGATGCGTTGCTGGTCCAGCTGCTCGCTTGGATCGCGGCGCGGCCGCGGCGTTACGGCGAGACGCTGGACGCCTGGCGCACCTCGTGCCCGCGGTTGCCGGTCTGGGAAGACGCGGTCGAGGCCGGCCTAGTTAAAATCGTCGGTGGCCGCGAGCCGGGCATGCGGCGGTGCGAAGTCCGGCTGACGGCTGCCGGCCGGGCGCGGTTGCAGGCGCACGGCGGCTAAAGAATCGCCCGATTTATCCCGGCGGCCAAGCGCAGTAGCAGGTCGGTTGGGTACTTGTCCCCAAAGTTACCCGGAAGCTTATCCTACGGCTTATCCACTATGTTATCCTGCGGCGTTCTGAGGCCCGTGGCCGCGCGCCTGGCCTTCGGCGACCAGCGCATCGGTCGCGGTCTCGATGCGGCGTTCGAGCTCGGCCATGAATGCGGCGCGCGGCTGACCGGGGACGATCGGCGGCAGGATCTCGACTAGCACGGTGCCCGGTCGGCGCAGGAAACGGCGGCGACCCCAGAACAGGCCGGAATTGATCGCGACCGGCACCACCGGCAGCTTGAGCTGCTGATAGAGCGCGGCGATGCCCGGCAGGTATGGCTGCTTCGTGCCGACGGCGGTACGCGTGCCTTGCGGAAAGATCACGATCGAGCGCCGCGCCGCGACGACGCTTTCGGCGCGCGCCACCATGCGCCGCAAGGCGCGTGCCGCCGCGCCGCGATCCACGGTGATCGAGCCGGCCTTGACCACGTACCAGCCATAGAACGGAAGCCAGCCGAGCTCGCGCTTGATGATCGCCGCGCAGTCGGGAAACAGGATCGTCGCCGCCAGCGTGTCCCAGGCCGATTGATGCTTCATCGCGAGGATGCACGGGCCGGCGGGCAGCTGCGCGCGGCCGCGCATTTCGTAGTCGAGCCCGACGATCCCGCGCAGCAGCACGAAAACGCCGCGCGCCCAGAACGTGCCGAAGCGCATCATGCCGCGCCGCGTGCCGAGCAGGAACGGCAATCCGGCGAAGGCCAACACCGCCGTCCAGCTCCAGAACGCGAGCTGGAAGACCAGCGAGCGCAGGACGATCACGCGTGCGTTCCCTCGCGTATAACCCGCTGCGATCGAATCATGCCCCCTCACCCAGCATTGGGTAAGGCTCGCCCTTCGTCCCTCGAGACGCCACGCACCCCTCATCCTGAGGAGCGAAGCGTCTCGAAGAAGAGGGCGCGTGGCTTCTCAAGATGAGGCGCAGGGCTTGCCAATCCAAAGCAACCCTCTCCCCCCTTGAGGGGGAGCTTGACGCCTGCCAAGCGTCCCCCGGACGCTTGGCTCGAACATGCCGGGTGGCATGTTCGATCGGCGTCAAGGGGTGAGGGGGATTTTCTCGATCTGAATCTGAGCCAGTCACGTGTTGCCTTGCGCCTCGCCGATCACCAGCGGCCTGACCTCGGCGGCGAGAAACTTGACGTACTCGGTGACGATCAGGCTGAGTGTGCCGGGCCATTCCCACCACTGGTGCTGCTTGACGTTGCCGGCGAACACCGGGTTGGGGATGATGGTGATGTCGGGCATGGCGCGCGAGAACTCGAGCAGGCTGCGCGGCATGTGATAGGCCGACGTCACCAGCCGCAGCGAATGGTAATTCTGCTTGCGCATGAAGGCGGCGGTCTCGATCGCGTTGCCGGTCGTGTTGTCGGCGGTGTGGCCGAGCACGATGCAGCAGGCGAGGTTGTCCGGCGCGTCGGCGCTGTGCAGCAGCGCTGGCACCTGGACGCCGGGAAACACGCCGGTGATGAACAGCGTCTTGCCCATGCCCGCGGCCAGCAGTTGCAGCCCGCCGCCGACGCGCTGGCTGCCGCCGGTGAGCACGACGATGGCGTCGGTGCGGGTGGTCGGGTCGGCGACGGCGTCGGGAATCTGGTCGGCGAACCAGAACAATCCCAGCAGCCACAGCACCGCCACGATGCCGAGCAGCTGGACGAATTGGCGCAACGCCCTCATGGCAGCCGCCGCAGCGTTGCCAGCACGGTCAGCCGCGCCGTCGCCATCGCCACCAGGCCGGCGATGATCGGCAGCGCCGCTAGCACCGCCCAGTTCCAGCCGCGCAGATGCAGCGCCGGCAGCAGCGTCGCGCCGTCGCCGAGCCACGCCGCGGCGTCGCTCGCCCGGCTCAGCGCGAAGAGCGCCGCCGCTGCCAGCGCCAGTCCCAGGACGCCGCCGATCAGCGCCAGGCGCAGCGCCTGACGCTCGAACTGGCGGGCGACATAGCCGTCGCGCGCGCCCATCAGGTGCAAGAGCTCGATCACGTCGCGGTGGACCGCGAGGCCGCTGCGGGTGGCGAAGGACACGCTGATCACCGCGACGCCGCCGATCAGCGCCAGCACGGCGAGGGCGGTGATCTCGGCTGAGCGGGCGAAGCGCGCCAGGCTATCGAGCCAGAGCTGGTGGTCGTCGAGCGTCGCGCCCGGCGCTGCCGCGGCGAGCTTGGCGCGCAGCGCGGCAAGGGCGGCATGGCCGCCCGCAGCGAGCCGCACGTCGATCAGCCGCGGCAGCTCGAGATCGGCCGGCGACAGCGCCGTGCCGAGCCAGGGCGCGACCAGCTTGGCGGTCGCGGCGCGGTCGATCGCCGTCGCGCTTTTGACGCCGGGCGCGGCGCGTAGCACGGCCAGCGCCGCGCCCAGGCTCTTGTCGCCGGTGCCGACTGCCGCCGGCAGCTCGACGGTGAGGGTGCCGGTCAGGCTCCGGTCCCAGCGCGCCAGTGCGTGCTCCAGGTCCATGACCGCGGCCAGCGCCAGCCCGGCAAGGAACACCATCAGCAGCGTCAACGCCGGTAGGAAGCGACTGCTGCCGTCGCGGCCGAAGGGAATGGCGAGGCCTGGCGCGCTCACGACACCGCCCGCGCGGCTTCCGGCGCCGCCATCTCGCCGTTCTCGAGATGCAGCACCGGCCGGTTGAATTGCCGCGCCAGTGCTGCGTTATGGGTGGCGATGATCAGCGTCGTGCCGAGCTTGTTGAGCTCCTCGAAGAGCCGCAGCAGCCGCAACGCCATGGCGTCGTCGACGTTGCCGGTCGGCTCGTCGGCGACCAGCAGCTTGGGCCGTGCCACCACCGCGCGGGCGATGGCGACGCGCTGCTGCTGGCCGCCCGACAGCGTCGGCGGCTTGGCGTCGAGCTTGTCGGCCAATCCCACCCATTCGAGCATCTCGCGCACGTTGTCGCGCAGCTTGGCCTCGGCGATTCCAGCGACGCGCAGCGGCAGCGCCACGTTGTCGAAGGCGGAAAGATGCGGGATCAGCCGGAAATCCTGAAACACGATGCCGATCCGCCGCCGCAGCGGCGCCAGCGCGGCGCGCGTCACGCGCGACAGGTCTTCGCCGAACAGCGAGACGAGCCCACGCGAGGGCCGCTCGGCCAGCGCGATCAGGCGCAGCAGGCTGGTCTTGCCGGCGCCCGATGGGCCGGTGAGAAAATGGAACGAGCCGGCCTCGAGCCGCAAGGTGATGTCGCGCAGTACCTCGGGCCCGGTGCCATAGCGCATGCCGACGTTGTCGAACCGCACCATCGCTGCAAGATGGCATGCGTCGGCGGCGGCGGTAAAGATGGCGCGCCGCGGCGCGCTTCCGTGGCGCGGCGCGGGCGAGGTATAAGGGGCGGCCGCATTTGCAGCGGCATGCCGGCAGCGGAGCGGCGATGATCGTTATCTGTCCCACCTGTTCGACACGCTACCTGGTCGAGACGCAGAAGCTCGGCGCGCAAGGCCGCATGGTCCGTTGCGGCAATTGCGGCCACACCTGGTATCAGGCGCCGCCCGAGGACGCGCCGCCGCGCGTCGAGCTCACGGTGCCGGTGCCCGAGCCGCGTCAGGGCGCGGTCGAGCGCGGCGGTCTGCCGGCGATTCCGCCGCGCCGCCGCCGCCGGGGCGCGGCGGTAGTGGCGCTGCTCGTGCTGCTGCTGGTGCTGGCCGCGGTGGGCTGGGGCGCGATCTTCCTGCGCGACCAGGTGATGGCGCTGGTGCCGCAATCGGCGCGGATCTACAGCCGTCTCGGCCTCGCCGCCGGCACGTCGCAATTCGGCTCCGGCCTCGAGCTGCGCAACGTCGTGCCGCGGCGCACGATGGTGAACGACCAGCCGGTGCTGGTGATCGACGGCCAGATCGCGAATCTGTCGTCGTCGCCGCGTCGCGTACCGCCGCTCAAGGCGACGCTGCGCGACGCCAACGACAAGCCGCTGGCGTCGTGGACCTTCTCGGCGAGCGTCGTCGAGCTGGCGCCCGGCGCGACGGCGCCGTTCCACACCACCTATCAGCAGTCGATGGCCGCGGCGACTGGCGTCGTCGTCACGTTGGAAAATCCCTAGCGCCGAGGACCGGCGACGGGTCTAGCGCCGGCGTTCCCAATCGTCGGCCAGCTGGTCGAAGTCGTCCGCCATCGTCATCAGTTCGTTGCCGGGCGGCAGATGGTATTGGCGCGCGAGCGAGCGCAATCGGTCCGCCGTCTCGCGCAGGAAACGAATCTCGTCACGATCGTCCGTCACGGGTTGGGCCTCGTTCGCAGCCTCTCGACCCACAACGATCAAGCTCCGAGTCGTTTCCCGCCGCGCCGTGGCAAGCGCGTGATCGGCGGCCACCGCCCGGTCACGGCATCCGTATAATTCATGACAGCGCGGGTGACGCGGCTGTTGCCGCCTAGAATTCCTGGAGCAGGCGGTCGATGTAGTCGCGCTCGATCGCCGGCCGATCGGGCTCGCCGGCGCGGCGGCGCAGCTCGTCGAGGATCTGCTTCGCCTTCTCGAGCGCGTAGTCGTTTTGCGCCTTGCCCATGCGCAGCGCGCCACCGTCGTCGGCGCTGCCGTTGCCCTCGTCGGTCGGCAGCAGCCGGCCGAACGGATCGCGGCGCACCTGCGGCAGGTCGCTGTCGCCCGGATTGCCCAGGGCACCCATCTCGCGGCTCTGGATCTGGCTGGCGAGCGCGCGCGCCGCCTGCTGCAGCGCGTCGACTGCGTCGGTCTGCGGGCCGATCGCCTGCCCCGGATTGCCCTGATGGAGCGCGTCAGCGGCGCGGCCCATGCCGCGATCGGCACGCGTCAGCGCCTGGGGCACCGGGCCGACGTCCTCGCCGTACTGGCCCATCATGTCGCCGAGCGTCTGGCGCAGCGCTTCTTGCGCTGCGGCCTCGCCCGCGCTGCTGCCGGGCTGGCCGTTGCGGTCTTGCGACTGGCGGAAGCTTTGGTCGAGCAGCTTTTCCTCCCGGCGCATCAAGTCACGCATGGCGTCGAGCGAGTTGGTGGAGCCTTCCATTCCGGACAGCCGCGCGCTGCGCAGGTTCTCGAGCAGCTCTTGCAGCTCGGCGAGCATGTCGCGCGCTTGGGCGCGCGCGCCGGTGCGCGCCAGATCGCGCGCCCGGTCGAGGACGCGCTTCAGGTCCTGGCTGGTCAGGGTTTGCGACGGATCGTTCGGGGCTTGCGCCGCCTGCGGATTCTCCTCCGTCCGCCGCGCGAGCGCCTGGAGATAGCGGTCGATCCGCTGCTGCAACTGCTGCATCAGCCGGTCGATCTGGGATTGCGGCGCGTTGCCCATCAGCGCGTTCTGCAGCGACTGGATCGCCTGGCGCAGCGCCTCCTGGTCGAGCCGGGCGCCGCCGTCCTCGATGCCCACCGCGGTGTCCCACATCAGCCGCTGCACCGACGCGACCGTGTCGACGTCGCGGCCGAGCAGCAGTCGGTCGGCGGCGCTGCGCATGCCGAGAAAGGCGACGATGTCGTCGTGATAGAGGCCGGGTCGTGACGACAGGTCTTCGAGCGCCTCGGCCACCGGCTCGCGATCCGCGGGGTGCCGCGTCAGCTCCTTGCGCTCGTCGATGATGGCGCGCGCGATCGGGTTGTGGAAGACGCGCTCGGGCAGGACGAATTCCATGATCTCGCTCTTGCCGGTCTGGCCGAGCGCATCGGCGGCCTGGAGCTGGATTTGCACCCGCAGGCCGGCCCACGGGCTGGCGGTCAGGTCGTTGAAGCCGGCGCCATGCGCGTCCTTGAGGTGGCGGTCGGGCAGGGGCAGGTCGAGCGTCAGGGTCTGGCCGCCGGGGTCGTCGGGCCGGCGGATCAGCGCCGTAATCTTCTCGACGCCGTAATCGTCCTTGGCGTCGTATTCGAGATGCAGCGCGCCGCGCGCCGTGCGCTGTGGCGGCTTGGCGAAGGCGATGGTCGGAGGATTGTCGGGCACGACGGCGATCGGCCACGATCCCAGCGTGCTCCAGCCCTGCTCGACCGCCAGCCGGGTTCCTGCCTTGATCGCGATCTCGCCCTTGTAATCGCCGTCGTCGATCTTGGTCATCTTGGTGGCATGGCCATCGACCGCCAGCGCCGGCCGCCGGTCGCCGCCGTGGACGCGCGCCAGCACCGTGCTGCCGATCGGCACCGCGACGGTGCCCTTCGCGCCGGAGGTCGACAAGAACTGTGGCGGCAGGCCGGTGTATTGCGGTGGGCTGACCCAGATGTCGAGCGTCGAAGTATGTCCGCCGCCGACGCCCGCCATCTGCATCTCGGGATCGAGCGCGTGGGCGACGCGCGCCGGGGCGTCGGCGCCGGCGTCGATCGCGCCGAGCAGCAGCAACAGGCCGAGCGCGATCCGCAGCGCATAGGGATCGCGGCGCACCAGGCCGGCGCGCGGCACGCCGATGCGCAACGCGCGCGCCGCCTCCGCCATGCGCGCCTGATGCAAGCGCCACAGTGCCGCGCTCGCCGGATCGTCGGCGCTCGCGAGCGTGTCCTCGAGCGCCGCCAGCGGCCGATGGGCGAGTCCGCTCGCGGTCTCGAGCCGGCGCCGCGCCGCGTCACGCGAGGGCGGCCGCAATTCGCGCGCGGCCAGCGTCAGGGTGACGATCAGCGCGGCGACGAAAAGCCCGAGCAGCGAAACCGCCGCCCAGCCGGGCAATCGGGCGGGGACGTCGAACAGCGCCAGGACCAGGAACGCGCCAACCACGAACGAAGTCGGCCATAGCGCCGGCCACAGGCGCTCCCAGCCGAGCGCCAGACGCGCCAATACCAGCCGCGCGGCGAAGCGCCGTCGCGTTTCCGGCCCGGTGACAAAATCGGGGCGCCGCTGGTCGCGCAAATCCCTCGTTCCGTCGTCAGCGCCTGGCGAGCCAGGGCGCCATCCGGTCTAGCGCGAGCAAATCCTCGTAACTCGGCCGCTCGCGGATCACCGCGAAGTCGCCGCCGCACACCAGAACTTCCGCGGCTGGCGGACGGGTATTGTAGCTCGAACTCATCGCCGCGCCATAGGCCCCCGCCGACAGGATGGCCATCAGCTCGCCCGTCCGGAACGGCGGCAGCGACCGGTCGAGCGCGAAGGCGTCGCCGGTCTCGCACACCGGCCCGACCACGCTCTGCGTCACCGCCGCGCCGGCGCCTTCGGGCGCGTGCGCCGGCACGATGTCGTGCCAGGCGTCATAGAGCGACGGGCGCAGCAGGTCGTTCATCGCCGCATCGACGATGACGAAGCGCCGCGTCACGCCCTCTTTCACATAGAGCACGCGCGTCGCCAGCACGCCGGCGTTGCCGACAATATAGCGGCCCGGCTCGAAGGCCAGTTCGACGTCGAGCCCGCGTGTCAGGTGGCGGACGACGCCGGCGTATTCCTCGATCGAAGGCGGCGTCTCGTCGCGATAGCGGATGCCGATGCCGCCGCCGAAATCGAGTCGCCGCAGGCGGATGCCGCGTCCGCCGAGAGCGCGGAACAGCTCAACCACCCGCGAAAAGGCGATCTCGAAGGGGCCGAGCGCGGTGAGCTGCGAGCCGATATGGACGGCGAGGCCGTGGAGCGCGATGCCGGGCAGCGCCGCCGCCTCGGCGAAGATCTCGGGCGCGTGCGCCAGGTCGATGCCGAACTTGTTCTCTTTCTTGCCGGTGGCGATCTTGTGGTGCGTGCGCGCGTCGACGTCGGGATTGACGCGGATCGCGACCGGCGCGGTGCGCCCGGCGCGCTGCGCGATTGCGTTCAGCGCCGCGAGCTCGCCGCGCGATTCGACGTTGATCTGATAGACCCCGTGCTCGAGCGCGAAGCCGAGCTCGGCCTCGGTCTTACCGATGCCCGAGAAGACGATGCGCTCGCCGGGAATGCCGGCCGCCAGCGCGCGGCGGAATTCGCCCTCCGAGACGACGTCGGCGCCGGCACCGAGCCGCGCCAGTGTCGCGACGACCGCTAGGTTCGAGTTCGCCTTGACCGAATAGCACAGCCGCGCCAAAGGACTGGCGAAGGCCGCGGCGAAGCGCCGGTACTGCCGCTCGATAGCGCCGGTCGAATAGGCATAGAACGGCGTGCCGACCGCCGCCGCGATGCGCGCCAGCGCCACGCCTTCGACGGACAGCTCGCCGTCGCGATAGGCGATTTCCGGCGCATCGGGCCGGAGGATCGGTGCGCTCACGCTCCCGACTCACTCACTGGGGTATTTTCCCGGATAGGTCTGCGTCTGATCCGGCGGCGCCGCCGGAACGTTGCGCTTGCCGCACGCCGCCAGCGGCAGCGCCAGCAGCGCGGCCGCCAGCATCAAGGCGATGAGCCGGTGCCGGGTCATTTCTTCCGCGACTCCTTCTTCGTCGGCAGGAACCGAGCGCGCGCCGCCTTGGCCGCGGAGGCGACCAGAATCGGCGCCGTGCCGCCCAGGCTGGTCCGGCTGGCGACCGATTTCTCGACCGTCAGGATATCGCGCGCCGCGGCGGTGATGCGCGGCTCGACCTTCTGCATTTCCCGGAGCGGCAGGTCGGCGAGCGTCGTGCCGAGCTCCTCGGCCCGCTTGACCAGCGCGCCGGTGATGCGGTGCGCCTCGCGGAACGGCAGCGCCAGGTTGCGCGCCAGCCAGTCGGCTAGGTCAGTCGCCGTGCTGTAGCCGGATTCGGCGGCGCGGCGCATCGCCGTCTTGTCGGCCGCGATGTCGCCGACCATGCCCGTTGCCGCGGCCAGGCACAATTCCAGCGTGTCGGCGGCCTCGAACACCGGCAGCTTGTCCTCCTGCATATCCTTGGAATAGGCGAGCGGCAGGCCTTTCATCACCGTGATCAGCGACGCAAAGGCGCCAAGCAGGCGCCCGGCCTTGGCGCGCACCAACTCGGCGGCGTCGGGATTGCGCTTCTGCGGCATCATCGAGCTGCCGGTGGTATAGGCGTCCGACAGCCGGATGAAGCTATAGGGCGACGACAGCCAGAGCACGACCTCCTCGGCGAAGCGCGACAGATGCACGCCAGCGATCGCGCAGCATGCTAGGAACTCGAGCGCGAAGTCGCGGTCGGAGACGGCGTCGAGCGAATTGGCCATCGGTCGGTCGAAGGCGAGCGCCTTCGCCGTTTTCTCGCGGTCGATCGGGAACGACGTGCCTGCCAATGCTCCCGCACCCAAAGGACATTCGTTGAGCCGCTTGCGGCAATCGCGCAGGCGGTCGCGGTCGCGGCCGAGCATCTCGACATAGGCGAGCAGGTGGTGGCCGAACGTCACCGGCTGCGCCGTCTGCAAATGCGTCAATCCGGGCATGATGGTGGCGGCATTCGCCTCCGCCTGGTCGATCAGCGCCGCCTGGAGCAGCGTCATGTGGCGGTTGAGATGGTCGATGGCGTCGCGCACCCACAGCCGGAAGTCGGTGGCGACCTGGTCGTTGCGCGAGCGCGCGGTGTGCAGCCGCCCCGCCGCCGGCCCGATCAGCTCGGCCAGCCGCGCCTCGATGTTGAGGTGGATGTCCTCGTGCTCGGCACGGAACGGGAACTTGCCGGCCTCGATCTCGGCGCGAATTTTCTCTAGACCGCGGGCGATCGCCTCGCCATCCTCCGGCGTGATGATCCGCCGCGCCACCAGCATCGCGCAATGCGCGAGTGAGCCGGCGATATCCTGGGCATAGAGCCGCTTGTCGAAATCGATCGAGACGTTGATGCGCTGCATGATCGCCGCCGGATGGCCTGACAGCCGGCCGCCGCGCGCGGCGTTGCGCGGCTTCGGTCCATTCTGCGCGCGCGCCCGGCTCATGGCGCGACGGCCCGGGTGAAGGCGATGGTGAGGATCATGAAGGCGCTTTCAGTATTGGTCGTCCTGTGCGTGGCGGCGCTGGGCCTGCTGCTCTATTACCGCGCCCAGCACCCGCCCGCCACACCCGTTCCGCGCGTCGCCAGCGGGGAGCCGGCGGAGCCGGAATTCAAGTTTACCCCGCTCGATCCGCCGCGGCCAGCGCCGGCCTTGGCCTTTACCGCGCGCGACGGTGCGCCCAAGACGCTGGCCGATTTCCGCGGTCGGCTGGTGTTGGTCAATTTCTGGGCGACCTGGTGCGGCCCGTGCGTCGCCGAGATGCCGTCGCTCGACCGGCTCCAGGCGCGGCTGGGGTCGCGGCTGACCGTGCTGGCGATCTCGGAAGACCGCCGCGGCGCCGCCGCCGTCGATCCGTTCCTGGCCCGGCTCAATCTCGCCGATCTGGCGGTCTATCTCGACACCAAGAACGGCGCGCTGCAAACCTTCGGGCTGGTCGGCCTGCCGACCAGCATCCTGATCGACCGCGACGGCCGCATGGTCTGGCGCGTCGAGGGCGGCGTCGACTGGACCGGCGCCGATGCCGCGTCCGAACTTGCGCCCTATCTCGCGCCGCCACCGCCGGCGGTGCAGCATGCTTCACTGACCCGCTAGGGTCTCGCATTCCGTCATTGTGAGGAGGCCGAAGGCCGACGCGGCAATCCAGAAACACCTGGAGTTGGATCGCCACGGCCACTTCGTGGCCTCGCGATGACGGATGAGGTTTAGTTCAACCGCCCGCTAACGCCGCGGTCAGGAATTCGCTACCTCGTTTGAGGCCTTCCTCGTCGATCGAATGGCCGAGACCGGGCCGCGCCAGCGCCTCGACCTTGACGCCCACGGCGGCGAGCGCCTTGACCGCCGCGTCGAGCGCGGAAAATGGCACCACCGGATCGTCCTCGCCGTGGACCAGCAGCACCGGCGGCCGAGAGCGGATTTCCTTCGCCAGCAGCGTCGCGCCGGTGAGCGCGCCGGAATATCCCACGATGCAGGCCGGCGCCTTGGCGCGGCGCAAACCGGTGTAAAGCGACATCATCGTGCCTTGCGAGAAGCCGACCAGCGCGAGGCGCGATTCGTCGAGCCCGCGCTCCGCCAAAAGCTCGTCGAGAAAATGGTCGAGGATCGGCCCCACCGTCTGGACGCCGGTGAGGATCGAGGCGGGCGAGCGGTCTTGCAGGCTGAACCACTGCCGGCCGGACGGCGCCATGTCGAACGGGAAAGGCGCGTGCGGCGAGATGAACTCGGTGTCCGGCAACGTCGGCGACCAATAAGGCGTCAGGCCGAGCAGGTCATTGCCGTCGGCGCCGACGCCGTGCAGCAGCACGACCAGGCTCGACGGCACCTTGCCCGATTTCGGCGGCAGCACCAGGCCTTGCAGATGCTGTGGATGAGCGTGCGAATGCGGGTGATCGGGCATGATGTCCTCGGTTTTGGCGCGACAGCGATAAACGAAGCGCCGGCCGGTGTCACGCGCGCAACGCTGTCGTCGTCCCCGCGAAAGCGGGGACCCAGAGCGCGCGGTAAGGTGTTGGTTCCTGGATTTCCGCTTGCGCGGGAATGACGATTGAGAGCGACGGCACATGCTCTAAATTGCCCCCATGTCCGTCGTCACGCGCTTCGCGCCCAGCCCGACCGGCCATCTCCATCTTGGCCACGCCTATGCGGCGCTGCTCGCGCATGGCGTCGCGCGCGAGCGCGGCGGGCGATTTCTCTTGCGCATGGAGGACATCGACCGCGGCCGCTGCCGCGCCGAATTTGCCGCCGCCATCGCGGACGATCTCGCCTGGCTCGGCGTCGCCTGGGACGGCGGCGTGCGCGCGCAATCGGAACATCTCGACGACTACCGCGCCGCGCTGACGCGGCTCGACAGGCTGGGCCTGATCTATCCCTGCTTCTGCACCCGCGCCGCGATCAAGGCCGAGCTCGCGTCGTCGGTTGCGGCGCCGCACGATGCGCCGCCGGTTTATCCCGGCATCTGCCGCGGCCTGTCCGAAGACGAGCGCCGTGCCCGCATCGCCCAGGGCGTGTCCTATGCGCTGCGGCTCAACGTCGCTGCGGCGCAGGCCAGGACCGGGCCGCTGTTCTGGGAAGACGAGATTAAGGGCCCGGTCGAAGCGGCGCCGACCCTGCACGGCGACGTGGTGCTGGCGCGCAAGGACGCGCCGACCTCGTACCACCTCGCGGTGACGGTGGACGACGCGCTTCAGGGTGTGACGCTTGTGACGCGCGGCGAGGATATCTTCGCCGCGACCGATCTCCACCGGCTCCTGCAAGCGCTGCTCGGTTATCCCACGCCGCGCTATCGCCACCACAAGCTGCTGATCGACGCTGCCGGCAAACGCTTCGCCAAGCGCGACCGGGCGGTGACGCTGCGTGGCCTGCGCGCCATCGGCAAGACGCCGGACGAGGTGCGGACGCTGACGGGATATCCGGACTAATCCCCCTCACCCAGCTTTGAGTCAGGCTCGCGAGGCTCGCCAGCTCAAAGCAACCCTCTCCTCTTTGGGGAGGGGTTATAGGGAGAGGGGCGGCAGTTGTCAGATTTGGCAACTGCGCCTCATTCGCCCGATCGTTTACACTGCGATTTGATATCCGACTACGAATGCGGTCTTACCACGTCGTACGACAGCCTGAACCAGTGCTTTTTCTGGCTTAACACCACTTGCTTCCATCGAGGAGAGATGCGCGCGCCAAGCTGTGTGCTTATCGTGGTCCTCGATCATCGGATAAGTCAGAAGGAAAATGTGGCGATTAAACGCTTCCGGAAGCCCTTTAAGCTTCTGCGTGTCCCTAATTATATCGGCGATTTGGTTTGTAATCGGCCTCGGTGATGAGTGGGTTGTATAATAAGCGGCATAATTCGTAACGCAGACTTTCATCTCAACCCAGCTTTCGGAACCATCGGCTTCCAGACACCACAAATCACATCTCTCGCGTATTTCCGGATACAGCCGTTCCAATTCGATTTGCAACTTCGGAAAGTTTCGAATAAGCCGCTTGTAAATTTCAATCTGCATCCAGTTCTCAGATCGCTTCCGCGCCGCGACGAGCTGAGATAGGAGAGTAGAATCCTCACCTAAAAGGTTTTTTGCCGAATCGACTATGTGCTCAATCAGCATCGTTATCGCGATCCAAAAGTTGAGTATAAGCTGCTATCGTTCCCAAATCCTCGTTAGTATTTGGACAGCGGAAACATGACTGAACCACAAAAAACAAGGATCAATACGACCTTTATTTCCATAGATGGCAAGAAGGGCACACGCTCGAAAATGGAAGATGCTCGCAGCGTGCGCAGCCGCGTTTGGGCACGTTTAGAGAAGACCGACAAGGATTCGGCCCTTCTTCCCGGGATCAATGCATACAATCAAGGCGATTACGAAATTGCTCTTAGTATTTTCCTGGGGTCTGCCGCAGACATTCCCGCATGCGAGGAAGAAATTCGACCACATATCATCATCTGCAAGCGGGTAGTGCATTCCGTTCTGTCGCCCACTGATATCGAATATCGCCGCGCATGCTCGAAGTGGGAGCAGCTTCTAATCTTTGCTAAATGGGTCAAGAAATCACCCCCGCTTAAGTTACGGTGCAAATATTGCGGACACTATACGGAGTATATTGATCCAGACGCCGGTGTTGCGTACCTCGGCCTGAATAACTGTGAGAATTGCGGGCGTGGCTATCCCATGCCTGACTTTGCGTGGGATGGGATAGACGGACAGGCTTACATATACTATCGGAATTCCGTGAGGGAGCCGGAATTCTACCAGGAATTCGAAAAGCAATTCGATGTTGAAATAGACCATCGGGTGTTTTTGGGAACCCCTCCCGTAAAATTGCCCCAATCAGAGATGTGAAATGGGTTGCAGGCGGACTAAAAGAGAGGCGGCAGTTGCCGGATTTGGCAACGCCGGAGGTGCCGTGCGGACTCCAGCAGCGGTTATGCGCAGCCAAATTTGCGGCCTTAATAGCGCAGCGAAATCATAGCCCGATCAGCGATGGCGACCGGCGCCATGAAAAACGTCAAGTACGGCATGGACAGTGTCATTAAGGGAAATACTGGAGAATATTATGTCCTGGCGGAGCTAAGCCGACACGGTTGGACAGCAGCGCAGACGGCACGAAACGCCCGCGCATATGATGTGCTAGCCCGCAAGGGAACACGGCAGGTAGCGATTCGGGTGAAGACCAAAACCTCGGACGCACATGGCTTTCAGTGGAACGCTAAGGCGGATGGAACGATATTTGCTGAAATCGGCCCACATGATTTCTGCGTTCTGGTAGACATCCCGGCCCATCACGCGGAGTTTCCGAAATTTTATATTGTGCCGACCCATCTGATCGATTCCTGGCTTAGGGCTGACTTTGACAAGTGGTTGAACACTCCCGGAACTATCAAGGTGCAGCACAGCGCCGATAACAAGCGGCGTTTATTTTACGTTGACGACGACGAGCGCACCAGCCACGGCTATCGAATCAAGCTAGAGCGTTACCGTGCCAATTGGGACATTCTCGAAGGAAATAGTGGAGCATAACTTGCTAAGCCGATCGTGTAGCGTGAGAGCCCACAGCCGCCTTGGTTTCAATCTGCGGCTGACATCAGATGAAATAATTCAGCTACGGAATGAATACGTCTCGGACAAGAAAGAGATGGCAAGGGAGGAGGCCGCGTTCGCTGCCGGGAGAAAGATCGCTGCAGGGGACTTCAGTCGAGTCAACTTGATGCCGATTATCCGTTGGAAATCCTCGCGCCCAACCGGACTCGTCGGCAGCAATCTCGACGAGGATATTAGTGACGCGCTCCGATTGGCCGTCGATGCAAAAACGCCTCGCTCCGCAGTCTCAGTTCTCTGCGGCCTTTGGGGTATCGATGTGTCGGTCGCCTCAGCGATTCTCGCCACGATCGATCCAGATAGGTACACAGTTATCGACGTCCGTGCGTTGGAAACTCTCGGTGTTCGCAAGCAGTCGCCAACAACCGATGATTATCTCGATTATCTTGCGTTCTGCCACGCTAGCAGGGCGGCACACGGGGTGACACTCCGGAATCTCGACCGCGCTCTGTGGCAGAAATCAAAGAACGCCTCGCGTTAGCTGCCCACACAATCATTCGCCCTTTGCTCGGTCTATGAACATGAGCTTAGGAACGAATTTATTCGGATGACGTCCCACAGATGCTATTTCGTGACGGCGCAACCGTGTACCAGCCTTGTTCACTAGGTCGTGTCCTTCAGAAAGAAAATATCGTATCAGCGCGCGTTCCAAAATCGCCAAGCACTTATGTGGTCTCTGCCCGGGCTTCGCTTTGAAAACACCGGCGCGTACCACACGCTCACCGTTCTTGGCATTTTTGAGGTGCATCATCAGCGGAAGATTTTTTCTGTGACCCCACACACGTCCCCTGATGTTAGCCGCTCTTCCGACGTAAAGAGCCTCGAAGCCCCCATTCTTCTGTCGTCTGCCGAATACATAAACACCCGGTGACTTTGGAAGTCTCGATTGGTCGGGCAAATAAATGAAATTCTCTTTTGATCCGTCGCGTAATGGACTTGCGCGCTCCCATTCTAGGTACAATTTCATGGTCCCTCCGGCGTTCCTACATTGAGACGGTCATGATGATTCCTACATCAATAATCGTCCTCGTTAAATTCTGTCGACAAGCTCACGCTTGTGGCAAGCGCTCGACGCCACTTTAGTTTGTGACCGGTCACGGAAACGACTTTCACACGGCCCGATATTGCTACGGCAGCCAACTCCGACATTCGCTCCTCGGGCATGAAAATATAGGCATTAATGTGATTATCGTGGACTTCCATTAGGCCGATCGATTTGACAGCCTCAAAGTCGGTTTCATTAAGCAAACTGCTTTTTGCACTCAATGTTACCGTCGCACTGCGACAGGCGCTGCCCCCTGGCCTTATCAAATCACCACGAAAACTGAGCGTGTGGAGTTCTCTGTAAGGTGTGGAATCATATTTTTTGTGACCCACGCCGAATGAGTAATAATGATCCCAACCGGTCACCGTCACGACGTAGTGAACCCACTCTACTGGCTTGCGTTCCTGTTGACGTTTAACCCCCATAGCGCCAGCGTAACACGGCTAGCGTGAAACTACCTTTTGCTCGGAGGTTAGCGTCGCGATGGCCGGGGCTTCATGTTGACCAAATCCGACCTTCAGTCTTTTTGCCAATGTCCGCGTCGGTTATGGCTCGAAAAGCACAAGCCAGAGCTTATCCCTCTTGACGACCCGTCCCATCGCCGCAGGCAAATCGACGGTAACATCGTAGGCGAAGCAGCGCGCAAGGAGCTTGGATCGGATTTCATTTGGCCTCGTAGGGTCGAAGGCCACGCCGAATCGGCGGCTGAGGCTATGCGCCTCCTGCAAAGATCGGCTCATTTATCCGCCGCCGAAGTTCCAATGGTCCGCGGCGAGCTTTACGCCCGCGCCGATGCCCTTGTTCCTGACGGTGATGCTTATGTCCTGCGTGAAACAAAATCCTCCACGTTCCCGCTCAGAAACGACAAGGTGACCGCCGGCGAGCCGAAGGACCATCACCTAAGCGATCTTGCCATTCAGGCGTGGGTCATGACCCAAAGCGGCTTGCCTCTCGCGCGAGCGGAACTCAACCTACTGGACAATCAGTGGCGCTACCCCGGCAATGGCGATTATAGGGGCCTCTTTCGGCAGCTCGATGTTACAGAGCAGATTAAACCCCGGATAAGTGAAGTGCCCGAGTTGCTGAACCGCGCGCAGGAGGTTGTTAGCGGCGATATGCCGGTCGTCCACACCGGCAGACATTGCAGAGAGCCTTATTCGTGTCCATTCCAAGAATTCTGCGGGGAACGTGATCAGAGCTGGCTCCGAGAATCTGAACAGGACGATAAGTGGATTTTCTGCCTGACAGCGGCGAGGATCGCCGCCTATCAGGAGCTGACATGACGAGACGCACACGCCGGAACCACTCACCGGCTTTCA
>JBOHLS010000025.1:0-33730 GCA_050729835.1 Allostellaceae bacterium
GGCCGCGTAGGAGGAGTCCGTCCGCAATGCGCCCTTTACATCGCAAAATCAGCCAGAAACGCTCACCTACCGTGCAGCAGTTCGGGCTGACTCGCGAAAATCCGAATTTTTCAGCAAACTGCTAAAGAAAGAACCCGGTCGGAACGCGCGAATTTACGTCACAGGCCTTCTTGTTGCCGAAGAGGAAAACTTTGCCTTTTCGTATAACATCACCGCCCTCACCAAACGGATGAGGAACGCACTTAACCGGGAGCGCACGAACGTTGGCCGCACGGCATACTCGGATCGCATCAAGGAAATGCTGTTAGAGGCGCGTACAAGCAGTAGCAGATTCCCTTGCCGGCGAATTGAGTAAGATCGAGGTCGGCACCAGTGCCGACGAAGTGAAGTGGATCGACGTTGCAAAGCACGCGGTTAGGATTCTCAATGCGAACGAGCGCGTGATGTTTGTCTCTGCTTCGAACATCATGACGCACAACGATGTTCTCGATCGCGCAAAGGCGGAGGGAGTCAAAATCGTTATGGTTCCAGACAACATCAAAGAAAGCATTCATGGGTTGCACGACATTGCGGGAACAGTAGTTCGAGATATATCGGTCTATCAGGAAGAATGGCGCGAGAGCTTCAAATTCGTGTTTGTCGACCACAAGGCTCTTCGCCCCAGTGAACGCGCAGTTTATGACCAGTGGCGCGCCATTGCGGATTTGGCCGGAGGCCTGCCAGCCGTGGTGACGGAAATCAAGATTACTGAGACAATGAGACCAGACCTATTGAGCGTCGATCACACAGCCGGCCTTTGGGATCCGGCATTAGCGTACATCATAATCAAGCGTGATCAGCTGTCTTCGCTGGAAAAATTTGCGGGCACGCTCTTGCATGAAATCGTTCATGCAAGCAGCGGCCACGGCGACATTACGCGCGACTTTGAAATTGCACTCACCTCTATGCTCGGACGAATTGCGTCGACGTGTTTGGAGTCGTAATCGGCAGAATCTTGCCCCACGGCGGGGACGCGGGTTTTCTTGCCACATTGCTAGCCTATTGCCCGGTGCAGTATGGATGCACGGCTGCACAGCCGTTGCACACATAGGCTGCCTCGTGCCATTCGTCATGCCAGCGCATGGGGCCGTTTGCGTATTAGCACGGGGCGTGTCGGCGTAGTATCCTGTGAACCTAATTTGAACGTTCATCGTCGATATCGATAGCGAGCGCGAATATGTTTACCGCTCTAGTTGCTGTCGCAAGCCTTGCTTTCGGACTCATCGCTGGTTTCCTCACCGCCTGGGTTCTGCGCGAGTTGTGTCGGCGCGAGGGAATTGCTGAGAGCCTCTACTACAGCTGGTCCAAGGAGTTCCTGGAAGCCGGGAAGAAGAGATTGGCTGGCGATACGGCACGTGCGGCCACGAGCAACGAGGTCAAGGTCAAGGTTGGGCTTCGACAACCACAATCCTTCAGACAGGAGCGCTCTCACGCCAACAGGTCGCTCCCCCTACCGCGACAGCGGTTTAGTTCAATCCACAATCCGATTCAATCAACTCGGATAAAGCTCTAACATTGCGACCGGATCCCTCTTCGCAGGGAGTCCACTTGCCTAATCGACTGGACGCGGCGCCCGGGTGTCGAGAAAGAGCGTGGCGATCTGCTGACGCATCCAGCGGTTGCCCGGATCGTGGTGGAAGCGCTCGTGCCAGTGCTGCTTGATATCGAAGCTCGGAATCTTGATCGGCGGTCTGAGCATCTTGATCCGAATTAGGTTCGAGAAGGATTGCGCCGCCTTTAGCGGAATCGTCGCGATCAGGTCGGTGCGGCTGATGATAATCGGCAGCGTCGCGAAATGCTGCACCAACAGGCCAATACGGCGCTTGATCCGCTGCCGTGCAAGAGTTTTCTCCACCGCTGCATCGTGGCCCGTCCCCGTGAACGAAACCACGCCATGCAACGCCTCAACGAACTGTTTGCGTGTCAGGACGCCACCGATCTCGGGATGGTCGGCGCGGACGATGCACACGAACGTATCGCAGTAGAGCCTCTGCTCGAAGAACCCTCCCATCAGGTTCGGAAACAATCCGAGGGCGATGTCTACGTCACCCGCCATCATCGCTTCATGCGCGTCACGCGGTGGAATGCGCGAGACCTTGACGCTGATGTCCCGCGCCACCTTCCGCAGGTGTTGCACGATTATAGGCAGGTTCACCGCCTCGCCGATGTCTGACATGTAGAATACAAACTTGCGGCGCGAGCTCGCTGCGTCGAAGTTGCCGGCGGTACGCAGCGCGTCGTTAATTAGGCTGCAGCTGCGCCGGATCGGCCGCGACAGTTTCTTGGCGAAGGGCGTCGGCTCCATACCGTGAGAGGTGCGGACGAAGAGAGGGTCGTTGAAAGTGCGCCGCAGCCGGGCAAGCGCGTTGCTCATCGCTGGCTGGCTGATACCAATCCGGCTGGCCGCAACGGTGATGTTGCGCTCTTGCTCGATCGCGTCGAATGCGACGAGCAAATTGAGATCGAGTGACCCAATATTCATTTCATGAATTTATATCATCGCATAATCACATTAGACAAGATGCCGCTAGGGCAATCAAATGTCGAGACACGTGTACCGCAGCCGGGCGGAAAGAGGGGTCGCGTGGATGCGAGGTGACAAGCCCGCAACGCGACACGCGATAAAGAGAAACTGGGCGAAGGGGAAAAATGCCGATCCGGTCGAGCGTGCGTACAAATATCTACAAGGACTCCGTCGCGCTGATGCGCCTAGCGGAGACAGTAGTCGAGCGCACTGGAATCAAGCGGGCGACGCTGCTGATGGGCACGTCTGGCAACAAGGATATCCTCGCCAAGGCCGGTATGCTCGACGCCAGCGTGAACGATGCCAAGCCCAGCGACATCATGATCGTCATCGAAGACGAGCGTAGCGAGACGCTCGACGCGGCTTTGGCCGAAATCAAGAATCTGATCGAAGGCAAGCCGGCGAAGCCCGACGAGAACGGAGACAGCAATAGTTTAGTCAAAGCTCGGGCGCCGCGTTCACTGGGCATGGCGCTTGCTGGTGGGATCGACGTCAATATCGCGCAAATTTCTGTGCCCGGCCTCTATGCCGGAGCAGAAGCAATGAAGGCAGTGCGCGGCGGCCTTAACGTCTTCCTGTTCAGCGACAATGTTCCATTGGAGCAGGAGCGCACACTCAAGAGGCTGGCCGCGCAAAAGAATCTCCTGGTGATGGGACCAGATTGCGGCACAGCAATCATCGCCGGCGTGCCGTTCGGCTTTGCCAATGCAGTGCGCCGAGGACCGATTGGCCTCGTCGGCGCGTCGGGAACTGGGCTTCAGGCGGTGAGTTCCCGCATCCACCAGCTGGGTGGCGGGGTCTCGCATGCCATCGGAACCGGTAGCCGCGATGTCCAGAAGGCAATTGGTGGAATAAGCATCCTGCACGGGTTGAAGCTTTTGGCCGCGGATCCAACGACCCGGGTAATCGCCATCATCTCGAAGCCTCCGGCGACTGCGGTGCGCGATCGCATTCTCGGTCAGGCGGAGCAAGCGGGCAAACCTATCGTCGCCTGCTTTCTCGAAGAAATGGACGGCAGCCGTGAAAGCGCCATCCATGCCGTGGGCACCTTGGAAGAGGTGGCGCTCGCCGCTGTGGCACTTGCTGCGGGTGATGGCGCAGCCAGACGTGCGCCGTCGCCTGAGGTCCTACCTCCGCCTGCTCGCCTTATGCCCAGTCAGCTTTACCTACGCGGCCTCTATTCGGGCGGCACTTTCTGCTACGAAGCGCAACTCGTCTGGCGCCGGCTGGGCATTACTGCACTCTCTAACGCACCCCTAGACGCCAAGTACAAATTGGAAGAAGGCGTGGAAAGCCGCGGACATTGCGCTATCGATCTCGGCAGCGACGAATTCACAGTCGGTCGCCCGCATCCAATGATCGACTACGGTGCGCGCATTGAGCGGTTCAAGCGCGAGGCGGCCGATCCCTCGGTCGCGGCTGTGGTGCTCGATATTGTGCTCGGCTATGGCAGTCACGAGGATCCAGCTGGCGCTCTCGCACCCGCCATTCGCCAGGTGCGCGAACAAGTTGCGAAGGCCGGCCGCGATCTGGCCGTAATCTGCTTCATTTGCGGCACTGAAGAGGACCCGCAGCGTATCTCAGTACAACAGGAAAAGTTGCGCAGCGCGGGCGCTTGGCTCGCCGAGAGTAGTGGCGGCGCGGCGCACGCGGCAGCTTCCATTTTGAGCCATGCCACCGTCGGTTAAAGGCTTGTCCGCGGTGCGGACAGATCGGGTGCGGCCGAATCCTGCAGCCAAATTGCGCGTTGTAGCCGCGGTTGGCGGCAATGCCATCTATCCGCCGTCTATCCACGGCTTGGCGGAGGAGCAGCTCGAGATCATGAGCGGTGTCTGCGCGCATTTCGTTAGGATCATCGAGGCCGGCTATCAACTCGTCCTGACGCACGGAAACGGACCAGTGGTAGGCAACATCTTGTTCCGCATGACCAAGGCCGCCGGAGAGCTGCCGCCGATGCCGATGGATATCTGCGTCGCGCATTCGCAGGGCGGTATCGGCTACATGCTCCATCAATCCCTGACTAACCTCCTGCGCTCGCACAATGAAACGTCGCAGGTCGCGTCGATCGTCACGCAGGTCGAAGTCGATGCCGATGACCCCGGCTTCGCCAACCCGACCAAGCCCGTTGGCCGTTTCATGACTCGCGCGGAGGCTGACCAGTTGGCGCGTGAGCAGGGCTGGGTGTTCATCGAGGAGGACAAGAACGGCTACCGCCGTGTAGTCGCCTCGCCCGAGCCAAAGCGCATCGTCGACCTGCCGGCGATCAAGGCGTTGCTCGACGCCGACATTATCCCCATCGCTGCGGGCGGTGGGGGCATCCCGGTCACGCGCTCCCATGGCGGCAACATGCGTGGGATCGGGGCGGTGATTGACAAGGACCTGACCAGCGCGCTGCTCGCGGCCGAACTCGGCGCGGAGTCTTTCATCATGCTAACCGGGGTCGATCGCGTGGCACTTGACTTCGGCAAGCCAACCGAACGCTTCCTCGACCGGATAACAAGGACTGAGGCGTTGCGCCACATGGCGGATGGCCAGTTCCCGCCAGGCAGCATGGGGCCGAAGATATCGGCGGCGCTCAATTATCTTAAGCGTTGTCGAGGCCGCGTCATCATCACCTCGCTTGACCATGCCTATGACGCACTCGAAGGGCGCGCGGGTACCACCATCGTCGCCGATTCATGAGCGCACTCTCAGAATCCGCGACCGTCTACCGCGTCGTCCAGATCGGCGTCGAGGCGCAAGCCAGCCTCGCCGCCAGCGGCGGCCTCGCCCATCCCGTCACCGGGCTCGAGAAGACTGGCTATTTCCTAGCCGCGGGGCGCATCCTGTTTGCTGGGGACAATCCCGACCTGATGCACCCGCGCGCTGTCCTGCTCGGCGAGGCGGCGGGCGTCGGCTCACTTCGCTTCGACCTGGCGCCGGCCCATCTCTGGCGCTCCGAACCGCCACGAAAGATCGTCACCGCTGGCCTCGCCGCGCGCTGCCGCATGATGTGTGCGGGACTGGCTCGGACCGAGACGGCCAGAGGCTTCGGCACCTTACTCTTCGGGAGGGCCCCAGCGATCCCGTTCGACTTACTCGCTAATCACGCGGTCACCGTCGCCGACGGCTGCCGTCGCAACGACCCGGGGGTTGTCATCGCCGCAGGGCGCCGGCTGCTCGGCGTCGGGATCGGCCTGACACCGTCGGGCGACGACTTCACCGGCGCTGCACTTTTTGGTCGCCGCATTCTGTCGCCAGGTGGCGCATGGCCCAGGTCCTGGGACGAAGCGGGGCGGGCGCTCGCCCGCGAAGTCGTAGTCCGCAGCC
Source organism: Allostellaceae bacterium (assembly GCA_050729835.1). Classification (GTDB taxonomy): domain Bacteria; phylum Pseudomonadota; class Alphaproteobacteria; order ATCC43930; family CGMCC-115725; genus REEB95. The sequence continues at coordinate 5,873 of JBOHLS010000025.1, forward strand.
ATACCGTGAGCGCGGCGTTGTTCGCCGACCTTGCCGCGGGAAGGAGCTTCGCGTTGCTACACGCCCTCGCCAATGCCCTGATCGAGGACGCGCCGCCGGAGACGATCCTCGCCGCCGCGCGGCGCCTTGCTGTCGTCGGCCATTCGTCGGGGTGGGACATGCTGGCCGGGCTGGTCGCCGGATCGACCGGCATATTGGAACAATTCCAGGATGTGATGGACGGACATGAACGATTCATTGTTTGAGCGCGCACCCGCGGTGGTCAACCTAGGCATCGCGGATTTCAATCGCAGCATCACAAAGCATGGCGGAACCGCGACCCAGATCGAGTGGAGCCCGGTCGGCGGCGGTGACCCTGATGTCGCCTGGGTTCTTGCGCGGCTGACCGGTGATGCTGCCAATCCCGACGTGCCTGGCTCGCGCATGGACCGGGCCAATGTGGAAGCGACCAGACGCATGCTCGACGCGCGTCCCATGCTAATCGACGTCGCTCTGCATGCGCGCTTGATCTGGTCCGAAATGAGCAACAAAACTCTGTTCCACGCCGGCGCGCCGATCGCCTGGGATCGGATGTGTGGCCCAATGCAGGGCTCGATGATCGGTGCCCTACTTTACGAAGGATGGGCAGATTCGATCGACGAGGCGCGCGATATGCTGGCGCGCGGTGCCATCGATTTCGTGCCCTGTCACCACAAGAATGCCGTGGGACCGATGTCAGGAATCATCTCGCCATCGATGCCGGTCTTCGTCGTCAAGAACGCGACGCACGGCAACTGCGCCTACACCAACATGAGCGAGGGCATCGGCGAGGTGCTGCGCTTCGGCGCCACCAGTCCCAAGGTCATCAAGCTCCTACAATGGATGGAACAGGTACTGGCATTAGGCCTGAAACGGGCGATCAACGCCGTCGTGGACGGCATCGACCTTAAGAATATCCAGTCCCAGGCGCTCCTAATGGGTGACGAATGCCACAGTCGCAATACAGCTGCCACGCTGTTATTTCTCGCGGCGATCTCTGGGCCGTTGGCGGAAAGCGGCCTTCGCCGAAACCAGGTAAGCGAGATATTCCGATTCCTTGCCGCCACCCCGCAATTTTTTCTCAATCTGTCGATGGTGTCTTCGAAGGCCACAATGGACGCCGCGCACGGCATCAAGAACAGCAGCATTGTGACGGCCATAGCACGTAATGGAGTTACGACCGCGATCCGAGTGAGTGGCTTGGGCGGAAAGTGGTTTGAAGCGCCGTCGGAAACGCCGATCGGGTTGTACTTCCCGGGGTTCGCTCAACAAGATGCCAATCCAGACCTCGGCGACAGTGCGATTGCGGAGACAGCTGGCTTTGGAGGGTTCTCCCTTGCGGCTTCGCCGGCCTTGGTAAAGCTCGTGGGCGGCACCGTCGCCACCGCGACCGACTATTCGCGCGAAATGTACGCCATCACGGAGACGCGCAACCCGTCCATGTCGCTTCCGTTGCTCGATTTCCAGGGTGCGCCCAACGGCATAGAAGTGCGCAAGGTCGTCGACACGTGCATTCGTCCCGTCATCACCACCGGCATCGCGCACAAGCAGTCGGGCGTTGGCCAAATCGGCGCCGGCATTGTGCGTCCGCCAATGGCGTGCTTTACCCAAGCACTCGTCGCGTTGGCGGGCGCGGTCGACGAAAAATGACAACCGCGGCAGAATATTCATGATGTGAATTCCATATATACCGCCGCACACACTAGCCACCCGCCGTAGCGCACCCTTATCATTCCACTATTGAAACGCCATGGTGCTCAGCCGACGATTCTTTTGACACACGCACGGAACTTGGCGACGCACGCAAGAAAGAGGTGACCAAATGTCGTATCTTTCCAACATCGCTCCAGCCATCAAGTCGATCTTCGATCAGCTTCCGGATCTGGCCGGCCACGATGCCGAGGCGCCGATGCTGCCGAAGGAATGCTACACCTCGCCCGATTTTTTCGAGTTCGAGCGCCATGCCGTGTTCTCGTACTCCTGGATCTGCGTCGGGCATCAGGACCAGCTTCCGAAGCGCGGCGACTTTCTGACCCCCGTGGTCGCGGGCGAGCACCTGATCGTCGTCCGCCTCGAGGATGGAACCGTCCATGCCATGAGTGCGGTCTGCCGACACCGCGGTCAACTCGTCGCTTGCGAGCCGGGCAGCGGCGCGCGGAATTTCATCTGCCCGCTGCATTTCTGGACTTACGATCTGCGCGGACAGTTCCTCGGTGCAACTCGCATGGGCGGTCCCGAAGAAATCGAGAGGCTGCGCAAGACCGCGAAGCTGCCGGGCGTGCGGACTGAGCTGTGGCACGGCTTCGTCTTCGTCAACCTCGATCCCAATGCGCGACCTCTGGCCCTGAGCCTGGCCAAGCTTGAGCCCTTCTGGAAGAATTACGAAAATGCCGACCTCGTCGCGGTACCACCCAAAATGTCGGACGACCCGCTGCCATGGAACTGGAAGATCCACTATGAGAATTTCATCGATGCCTATCATCCGGAGTTCGTGCACCGCAAAACGCACGATTTCGCGCCCAGCAATCACCCCGACGGCGGCGTCCAGTTCACTACCATGGCGCGCGACGATAACGCCATCGTCCGGAGCGTGCCCTTGCTCAGTCCCGACGGCGGCATGATGGACGAGGGTTGGGGCCCGAATCCTGCCTTCCCGCCGATCACCCAGCTTAGCTCCGCGCAGCGTAGGCGCCTCACCTTCGCGATGGTCCCGCCCAGCCTGACGCTGGTGTTCGCTCCGAATGCAATTGCTTATCAGCACATCGCCGCGACCGCCGTTGACAAGACATACGCGTCGAACGATCGGGTGACCGCCGGTGGATGGCTGATCCCTAAGAGCACGCGCGCCTTACCGGATTTCGACCGCCGGACGGCGTTGATCCAGGAAGGCGCCAGAAAGATCTGGCTACAGGACATCCCCGTCAATCACGGTGTCCAGGCGGGCAAGCATTCCCGGTTTATGCCTCTCCAATCCGAGAAGGAGTTTGGGCCGCTTGAACGCACTCTACTCCAGTTCAATGCGTGGCTGTTACACGCCTATCACCGAGGGGCCAATCTCGCCGTGTAGGCGCCGACGGACGCTCCGGCTCGCGCACTCGCGGCGAGGTCACCTACCGCGTCATGCCCGAAAACAGCGGCGCCGACACGCGGGTGATCGCCGTCGTCGAATACAATCTGCAGGGCACACTGGCGCAATTCTCCCGCTCGTCTCTTGCGCAGGAGCTGGGCCGCGCGTTGGTGGCGCAATTTGCCGCCAATTTGAACGCGCGAATCGGCAGCTCCCAGCATGCCGTCGCCACCGCCACGACCGGGGTGACGCCGATCAACGCTTGGCGCCTGCTGTGGACAGCGTTCAGGCGGTTCTTCGGACGCTCCCGCAGTCTCTGAGGAGCGATTTTTCGGCTCGAGCAGAGTGTTTTGCATCGCCATTCACCCGGTGAATAGTTCTTATCATCGAATGGACGGTGGTAGACGGCAACGCCGACCGAATATCATTCCAACGTCGAAGCGGATAACGGTGCGATAGACGCCATCGCTGTTTCGGCAGGGCAAAGCGGGGAGGAATCAGGACATGACGTCGGTTTCAGCGGCCGCAGCGCGGTCTTCGGGGTATCGTTGGTTCCAGCTCGCGTTCGGTACTATCGCGATGATGGCGGTCTCCAGTCCAGAGTATTTGTGGACACTGTTTACCCGACCGCTCGATAACGTGATGGGTACTACGTTAGCCGAGATCCAAATTACTTTTTCGATGCTCATTGTAGTATCGACGTTCTGTTCGCCACTTCTCGCGTTTATGGTTGATCGCTTTGGCCCACGATTGTTGTTTTCAATTGGCGCGCTGATGTCTGGTGGCAGCTGGATCTTGTCCGGCTTTGCGCCAAATATTTGGACCCTCTATCTCACATATGGAATCGTCGGCGGTATTGGCCTTGGCATCATCGGCGTTGGTTCTGTGGGCGTGTTGGTTCGCTGGTTTCCGGATCGCCGCGGCTTAGCTGTTGGCATTCTCCAAGCTGGTTTCGGGTTTGGGCCAGTTTTCACCAGCTTCCCAATCAACAGCATGATTAATGCTTCCGGTTACCAACACACGCTCATAGTTTGGGGCCTTATACAAGGCGTGATCGGCTTGCTCGTTGCTCAAGGGATGCGCCTACCGCCGGAAGATTATCGACCTGCCGGTTTCAGAGAGGAGGCGGCACAGATCGCGCTACAAGGAAAGCGCAGCTATACACCACGAGAAATGCTGCAAAATCCGATTTTCTATCTCCTATTTATCATGATGTCGATGATGGCCACGAGTGGGCTCATGATCGTATCCAACGTGGCGCCGATTGCGTATCAATACAAGGTGGCTCAGGTACTGGTGCTGGGATTAGGGGCTTTACCGCTATCACTCACGCTTTCACGATTTACTAATGGTCTCACACGGCCGTTCTTCGGCTGGGTATCCGATCACATCGGGCGTGAGTTCACCATGGCGCTAGCCTTCTCCCTTGAGGCGCTTGCGATCCTGGTGCTCTTCGCATTCCTCGATAACCCGGTGATGTTTGTCGTGTTGACCGGTCTTGTGTTTTTCGGATGGGGTGAGATTTTTTCGCTGTTTCCGGCAACCCTTACCGATGCCTTTGGATCGAAATACGCCACAACCAACTATGGATTTCTGTACATTGCCCAAGGAGTGGGCTCGATCCTTGGTGGTCCTGTGGCGGCTTTCCTGAAACAAACGACGGGAAGCTGGACTGCCGTATTTGCAGTCGTTGTGTGCCTCGATGTGCTCACGGCAGTCCTTGCTGTCACTGCGCTGCGTCCCCTACGCCTACGGCATGCACGAGCGCAGTAGACCTGTTGGATGGATTCATTGTGTCTCTGGCACGGTGACCGCATAGGCGCGGGAGGGGCTTAATGTCTTTGTCGTCTCGCAAGAGTGGCGCACGGTCCAGTCGCCGTGGACCTTATGAGACTTTTGTCGCCGATCTCTCACGTCTCTCGTTGATTAGTCCGGAGGAGCGAGCCTTTCTGTTGAAAGGTCCTCGGTCTAGCGAACTTCATGAGCTGCTCACTGACAAAATTCCGAAGACATATACAAGACCGACTGTAACTGCTGGTAATCCATCCAACGGGTTGGAACAGCGTGCTCGTAGAGCCGGACTGGTGAAAGAAACCGAGTCGGGTTTTTACCTCAAATCAGGTCCAGAAAGCGTGCACTGGGGGTATCTGTGGAGCGCCGCCGAGCCCGTCTTGCGGGTCGCGCCGGGCGCCACCGTCACCATCGACACCGTCTCGCACGAGGGCCTGCTCGAGGACCAAGGCGATCCCGTCGGCTTCTTCAAGCGCTTCGGCATCCCCAAGGCTGAGGTGCTGGCCGATGCGGTGGCGATCTATGCCAAGGTCCAGCATTCCAGCACGGGACCGCACGTCGTCTCGGCGCCGATCTATGTCGAAGGCGCCGAGCCCGGCGACGTGCTGGCGGTGCACATCATCGCGGCCGAGCCGCGCGTGCCCTACGGCGTCAACTCGGCACGCATGGGCAAGGGTACGCTGCCGGCCGAGTTCAGCCTCAACCGCAGCATCGTCATCCCCTTCGACATGGAGGCGCGCGTCGCGCACTTCGCCCCCGGCATCGAGATTCCGCTCAAGCCGTTCTTCGGTATCATGGCGACCGGGCCGGCGCTGACGCTCGGCAAGCTCAATTCCGCACCGCCCGGCCCCTTCGGCGGCAACATCGACCTCAACGAGCTGACCGCGGGAGCGACGCTTTATCTTCCGGTGCACGTCCCCGGCGCGCTGTTCATGACCGGCGACGGCCATGCCGCGCAAGGTGACGGCGAGGTAAACCTGACGGCGATCGAGACTTCGCTCACCGGCACGTTCCAGTTCGATCTATTGAAGCGCAAATTCTGGAGCCTGCCGCGCGCGGAAACTCCGACTCACTGGATTTGCTTGGGACTGCACGAAAGCCTCGACGAGGCGATACGCATCGCCGTGCGCGAGACGATCAAGTTCCTCGGCGAGATGCACAGCCTCGATCCGGCTGACGCCTATGCGCTCGCCAGCGTCGCCGTCGACTTCGAGGTGACCCAGAACGTTGACGGAGTGAAGGGAGTTCACGCGATGATTCCGAAGGCGATTTTTACGTCTCCATCACTCACGTCTATACGTCGGCGTCGCTGATTCTCAGTGGATTTTGACGGTCCCCTTACAGGGTATCGCGAGATCTCTTGTGGCTGACAGAAATCGAAACCAACTCAGCGAGGACTCCGAGATATTCGAGTACACGACCCTATGGAGTTACCTAAGTAGCGGAGAGGAACGTGTGCTGACGCGCTTCTATATTGCTGTAACTTTCGGTGTTGGAGTTCTCCTCGTTTTAACACTCAGATAGCGTGCCGAGAAATCGGTCTCTTGCGGACGTTGTTCCTGAAGTCATGCCCCAATGACCCAAACTCTGGCGAATGCGTGAGAGACGTCGTCATCAATTTAGCGAGAGCTTAACTCAGGCGCCTGAATTCATGGATTCCTTGTGAACCAGGCGCGGCACATTCTCGTCGTCGGCGCCGGCCATGCCGGCGGCGTCGCCGCGGCGACGCTGCGCCAGGTCGGCTTCACCGGCGCGATCACGCTGATCGGCAGCGAGCCGCATCCGCCGCACGAGCGCCCGCCGCTGTCGAAGGAATTGCTTGCCGGTGCCATCCCGATCGAAAAAACCTATCTGCGGTCCCTCGCCTTCTATGCCGAGAACGGCATCGCCTTTCGCCCCGGCGAGACGGCGGTAGTGATCGACCGCAAGGCGCAGCGGGTCGATCTCGCGAACGGCGACACCGTGCCGTACGACGCGCTGCTGCTGACCACCGGCGCGCGGGCGCGGCGGCTCAGCTTGCCGGGCGCCGACCATCCGCGCGTGGTTTATCTGCGTGACATCGCCGACTCGCTGGCGCTGCGCGAACTACTGATGACTGGGCCGCGGATCGTCGTTATCGGTGCCGGCTTCATCGGCCTCGAAGCCGCCGCGGTGGCGCGCAAGCGCGGCGCCGCCGTGACCGTCATCGAGGTCCAGCGCGAGCCGTTGCAGCGTGTCTGTCCGCCCGAGATCGGCCACTTCATGGCGGAGCTCCATCGGCGCAACGGCGTCGAGCTGCTCGCCGGCGTGGCGCTGACCGTGATCGAGGCGGATGGCGACGCGCTCAGGCTCCGTACCGCCGACGGTAATGCGATCGCCGCCGATGTCGTGCTTGCCGGGATTGGCGCCCAGCCCAATGTCGAGATCGCACAGGCCGCTGGCCTCCTGGTTGAAGATGGCATCGTCACCGACGAATTCGGCCACACCAGCGATCCGCAGATCTTCGCCGCCGGCGATGTGACGCGCCATTTCAATCCGCTGCTCGGACGCAAGCTGCGCCTCGAGGCCTGGCAGAACGCGCAGAACCAGGCGATGGCCGTCGCCAAGGTAATGGCCGGCGGCAACCAACCGCATGCCGAGGTGCCGTGGTTCTGGACCGATCAGTACGACGTCAATCTGCAGGTCGCGGGCGCGCCCGAGCGCTGGGGCCCGTTGGTGTGGCGCGGCGGCACGGGCGACAAGGCCTTCACCGTCTTCGGCCTGGACGATGGCAAGCCGGTCGCCGCCATCACCATGAACAATGGCCGCGACATGCGCGCGGCGCGCGAGCTGATTGCACGACGGCGCACCGTCGATCCGGCGCGGCTTGCGGACCCCAAGGTGAAATTGCAGGATATGGTGAAAGAGACTGAACCGATCTCGACTTCAATAGCGCCCGGGATCGCCTGATGAGATCTGTGTGCGGGTGGGCGTAGACGGCTGCGTCGATTGAGGAGAGCTGGACGTGGCACATCGATCGATTGGTCAGGAGAGATTCGGTTTCGCCGGATGCACGCGCTCGGGGTCGTCGCTCGACGATCTCGCCGTTCTGATCGCTTGGGAGCCGGTCGCTATTCTTCTCGATCCGCTCTATTCAGCCACCAAAGGTGAGCCCGCTTGGCCGCCGCTGGCGATGTTCAAGGCGCTACTCCTATCGATCTGGTATGATCTGTCGGACGTGAAGCTGGTCGAAGCGTGTCCGTTTGCCTTCGTTCTGCGTCAAGTATTGCAGTCAACTCAGCGACCTTCGCATTTGGAAGTGATCAAATCAGGGTCGAGCGGTGTTCCCGCTGTGGAATTGCGAGAATCACATGAGTACGCGCCCCCAACGGCAAGTTCAGCGTGGTCGATCGCCCGCCACACGCCGAGTATCACCCCCGATCATCGGCCTCGCACGGTCCACGGGAAACGGCAGCCACCCGACCTGCGAGCCGCCCCGATGACTTGCCACAACGCGCGGCGGCGCGAGCGGCTGTCGTCTTAGCGGCCGCGGCGGCCCTTGATGAATCGGACGATACGGCAGGCCAACGCTTTGAGGTCGAGCTTCATGTGGACCCGCTCCCACGTTAACGCCGCGCCATTGTAGACCCTAGGCGCGCGACGTGCGAACCAACTCCACTGGCTCGTGCGAGACACAGTCGAGTCCTATTGAACGTAGGAGCATCAGTGTTTCTTCAAGAGTTGGGATCCTCTCGCCCCGGTATGAACGATCGAAATGGCTACCGGCGTCCAAGGACAGGAGATCGCCCAAGGGTGTGTGACCCCCACCGGACCCGTCCCATCGGTCGTGCGCTCCAGGGTATCGTCGTGGAAAACGATGGGGTGGTCTTCGCGAGTCAGACTCACGTCGCATTCGACCCAGCTACAGCCGAGTTCGGCCGCCTTGCGGAAACCGACGAAGGTGTTCTCGGGCGCTCTTAAGGCCGCACCTCGGTGACCAATGACTTTTGGTAGGCGAATCTTTGGTCGGATCATCGACATCGAAACGGTCTGCGTTTGGATAATCGGTGCATTGTATCCAAGGTCCGCCATTGGGAATGAGTCTCACCCGACACAATCCGCTGCGTTTTGGGATTCCGGGTGTGACGCCCGGGCGACCGCGAAGTTGCTATACTGTCGGCTCGGCCCCTTCGTCTGGGAAGGACAATATGGACGAAGCGGATTATTTGCGGGATCAGGCGGCGAAACTCCGCGAGCGCGCCCAGAAGGCCAAGAACCCCAAGGCGCGACGGGAACTGCTCGACCACGCTGTGGCGTGCGAGGAGATCGCGAACGACATCGATGATCGCGCTGTCAGTGGCTAGATCGTGCGGCACCGAAAGCAGTTGAAATCCTCCCAGGGCCGGTCGCGAGTATCGGCCTCGCCGGTCGCCATGACGTGGCGGAGCGGGGTGGCCGCATATCTGGCGAGGCTCCACGAAAACCGCGATGTGGATTTATCGGGTAACAATGCCGTGTGCGTATGCGATTCCGGCAGCGCCCACGTCCAATTCCTTGCGCCAGCGCATTCGAACATCCTCTACGCGGAGGCCGCATCGGAAAGGTTTCTTCCTCCCGGCAGGCTCAACGCTGCGAAGGTGCGAGTACTCCGTGAACTCGGCTTCCATCGCATTCAGCGGGAGCACAAGGTTATTTTCTGCCAGGAAATCCCAGTCCGGCGAGATGCGGATTTAATCCGAGCGGCTCGAATTGCTTATCGCGTCTTTGCCGAAGTCTACAACGTGAAGGATTTCTCGGCGGTCCGCTCGACACTGAAAATACCCGAAGATGACGAAGAGTGATCCCAACCTCACCGCACCCACGCGTACGGCGAAAACCGTAGGGCGGAAGACCCAGCGGATGCCTCTGAGAGCAATCTGGAACTGGATTGCGCCTCCGCGTGCTCGTCCGAAGGTCTTCAGCGGGTGTCGCTGGCCCGTGGAGCGGGACGGCAGGATCGAGTTCTGCGGCGCGCTGCGGGCGCGCGGCATCTACTGCGCCGAGCACGCAGCGCACGCTGAGCCGGAGCCAGAGACGAGGCCGCTGCACATGTCGAACCAGAAAATCGGCAGGCGATAACGATCAAACTCTAAACCCGCGGCTCGCCGCGATGCCCGGATCGCAGTTCGAGGCCAAAGTCGCCGCACCGTGGCCGATCGGATCGTGAAGCGGCTTATCGCACGGTTGAAGGGGAGAGGCTGATCTTCAGGGTGAGCCCGAAACGTCGCCCGTTTCGAGATTGATAACGACTTTGGCTCGCTGCCCGTTTGTCGTTTCCACCATCGCGCTGTAGTTCTGCCGATCCGGTTTGAAGTCCGTGAAGTTCGCGTGGCCGTGCGCTTCGAGGAGATTCAACGCCTCCGTGGCACGTTGGGCGGCTGGCGTGTTGCCCGCGGTGTGAGGCGGATGAGCCGCTGGCATAGGTTGAGACGCCATCGGTGCCGGAGCCGGTGTTCCGAGTCCATGCGGTGGGGATCCCATCGTCTGAGCGAGAACCGGCGTCGCGAGTAAACCGACCATCGCGATCGATAGGGCCAAAGGCGACTTGGATTTCATGTTCAAGCTCCGTTCAGAGAGGTGTTCTCGGAACCCATGACCGTTAGTGCGACCACGCCAAGAAGGCGCGTAAGGTGCGCTGGCCGGTTTGCCGGTGGGGGGGATTGGCAAAGACGACGCGGGTCGCTCCCTACGCGCCCTACAACCCGACATAGGCACGGCCTATGGCGGATTAAAGGAATTCCCAGATGAATTGCTTTTAACTGGGCCGCCAGCGTGCGGTCTGCTGTCGTTGCGTCGAGGCTGGAGGACGATATGTCCTATATGGCCCTGATGTTCGATGAAGCACGCGTGACTCGCGGGGTCCGCCCGCTCAACTGCGACAACGATCTTTCGGCGATTGATGCGGCCAAGCGCCTATTGGAGCGCTCAATCACGGGTCAGTCTGTCGAAGTCTGGGAGGGCCAGCGTCGGATCGGCAGGCTTTATCGACCCACACCTGCGGCGGCGATGCAAATGCGTGACTCGGGCGCGGCATAGAGCAGGCGACGTTCCGCGTCTCCTGGAACTGCCGCAGATTGGTCGCTGGGCGGGGTCGTACTCCGCCTGACGCGGTCATCGGTGGAACGGAAGATACGTCGATCTGATCTCGCTCTCAAGGCCACAATATTCAGCAGAGGAACCCAACATGGACTACCAAAGTGCCGAAAGCCAAGCCGTTCAATTGCAGAATCAATCCGATCAGGTCGCCCAACAGATCAAGGGGTTCGGCGACAAACTGCAAGCCAAAGTGAAGGATCCTGACCTGTCACGCGAACTCGCGCTCGACCTGCGCAACGCCGCGGCCGCAATCCAACAGCAGAACCAGTCCACCCTCGCGCTGATCGATCAGATGGCCGAACACATCCATGCCCTTGAGAGCCACGTGAATTCGCTGCCGCAATCAGGGTTCCAGACCGGGGGTTGGGCCAATCAATCCTATGTCGGAAGAGGCGGTGGTTTCATGGGCAGCATCATGTCGGGTCTAGGCATGGGGGCGGGCTTCGGTCTCGCCAGCGACCTGATGGGTAGCATCTTCTAAAGCATCGTACGACTCTGTCATCGGGCTTCGGGGCGCAGTCGGCGACAATCAACGCGTTCTCTCATTGAGTTTAGGGTCTGTACCCACATAATTTCTTGAATTGACTGAACAATCGTGATTCACCGTGATCGGAGGTGGATCATGCGATTTGATTTGAGCGACGAGGAATGGGCTCTGCTGGCGCCGTTGATGCCGCGAAGCCGCAAGAGCGCGCGCAAAGACGACCGCCGGGTCATGAACGCGATTTTCTACGTGCTGCGCACGGGCATGCCGTGGCGGGATTTGCCGGAACGGTACGGGCCTGACACGACGGCCTACAATCGCTTCAACCGCTGGTCGCGACGCGGCATTTGGAAGAAGATCTTCGACACCCTGGCGTCGAAATCGCGCGACAGCCTTTATCTGATCGACAGCACCATCGTGAAAGCCCATCGGGCGGCGAGCGGCGCATAAGGGGGGAGAAAAATCAGGCGATCGGCATCAGCCGGGGCGGGCGGAGCACGAAAATCCACGCGGTTGTCGACAGCAAAGGCCGTCCGCTGAACTTCATCGTGACGGGCGGCCAAGTCCATGACAGCCAGGTCGTCGAAGAGGTTCTCGAGACCTCAAACCCACCGCTCGCCGTCACCGCCGACAAAGCTTACGACAGCCAAACGGTACGCCAGCAGATCAAAGATGAGGGGGCTTTGCCCGTCATTCCCAGCAAAAGCAACGCGATCAAGAAAGCCTATTGTCCCAAGCGCATTTACCGACGGCGTCACAAGATCGAGAACTACTTCTGCCGCATCAAGGATTGGCGGCGCATCGCGACCCGTTACAACAAGCTCGCCAGGAACTTCCACGCCGCTGCCGCCATCGTCGGCACCCTCTATTGGATCAAGTTGTGAGTCCAGACCCTAGTATCATTGCGCGTCTCCTGACGCGGCCCCGGAACCCTCGAAATGCCGGAGATTGCGTCACCAACACGATCCGCCACAGCACCGGGCCATGTCGTGGGTCGCCAAAGCAGCTTTTGGAGTGGACATAACCATGACTACCCGCGAATGCATTGTGATTGCGTTTCTCGTTGCCGTCGCTTTCGCCGCCACTGCTTGGGCCGCGACGGTTGTTTACTGGTGAAAGTCCCCGATTCCGACGCCACAGACGAGGCTTTCGAGGAAGGTACGGTAGCCGACGCTGTCATCGTGTCGCCGGGCCCAGGAACGCCAGAACCGACCGCACCGATAACATCGTTGCTGGCACAGTCATCTCCACAACTTTGAAGACGCGATCCGCGAAGCCGCCCCAACCAGGATGAGTCAGTCGCGCCCCGGTGACCGCAGCGCGTACAAAGAACACGGGATGCCGATCTACCACGTTATCGTTGGCGCTCCAAAATTAAAGCCGGACCGTGGGTGACATGAATTTCGACCTTCGCTCCGCTCTTCCATTCCTCGTCCCTAAGGCGATCGCCTGGGCCGAACAGCGTTCGGCGGAAATCTTGGCCAATGGCTTCCCGCTCGACGCGGCGAGTCTTTCAATTGCCCGTCATGTCGGGGTGGCGCAGCCGGACCACGTCCGCGTCCTCATGGTGCCGAAACTGCCGCAGCCGTCCGATCCTCAGCTTCAGCAGGCGGCGGTGGTCACGGGTCTCCTCGGGCCCGGAATGGTCGGACTCACGCTCGGTTACGGCATTTACATCTGCAACGGGTACTACAACACGCGTCTGCTCTCGCATGAGAGTCGGCACGTGCATCAATATGAGCAAGCGGGCTCGATAGCGGCTTATCTTCCAATCTACCTCAAGCAGATCGTCGATGTCGGTTATGCGAATTGCCCATTCGAGGTTGATGCACGTCAGCACGAGATTCAGAGCTAATCGCTTCGTACGATGACTTCCGACCCCGACATCTGGCGCTCCGCTCATCTTCTCGCGAAACAGCATGGCAAGGATGCCGCGCTCGTCGCCGCTCAACGTCATGGTGTTCGAGGCCGTTCTGCACTCCCTTGGAATAGCCTCGATCAAAAGCATCCCGCGACTCAGTGCATTTTCAAGACAGTAGAAAATACATCTTTCATACTGAGTAGCGGTATTTGAGTGGCGGTTTTGCGGTCGGCGGGGTCATCGCCTTTCAATTTAATCGTTCAATCGTTCGCCGTCGTCCGTCTAAATCCGGCACCCGGTCGTGGGTGGGCGTGTTGGCGCATTACGGCGAGTTTTCTAATAGACTGATTCGACTAAGGAATTCAGAATAATTTAAGGACACCCTCTCCGCCACTACATTATCAGTAGCTACTGACCTATGTCCGTTAGGGTGCTGAAAGCGGACATCCATTGATTGTTTCGCGACGTCTGCTCTGTGCCATGAGCTGCCATTCGCCAATTATGGCCTCTTTGCCGATTCCCAACCATTGATTGGATCGCCCCGGCGGCGTTGAAACGCACGGCTGAAAGCCGCCGCGCTACGGCCCGCACGGGGCGGCGTTGGTGAAGTTGACCGTGGTACCGGTCCCGGCGGCGGCGACGTCGCAGCTGCCGGCGACGGCTTTGTTGTCGTTGGATCCGGACAGGATATTGGCGGAGCTCAAGAGCACCGTGGCGTTCGTGGTAACGCCGCCCGAGGCGCTCAAGCTATTGCCGGTCACGGTCGCGCTTGAGTTGTTGACCTGAACCCCGATGGCGTCGCTGGCGCCGCCGCTGCCGCGGGCGGTTATGGTGTTGCCGCTCACCGTGATGTTGCTGGCGCCGCCGGTGACGTCCACGCCATGGGCGGTGCCGGTGCCATTCTGCGTGGCGTTGATCGTGTTGTCGATGATCTTGGCCCCGCTGACGCCGTTGGCCTGCACGGCCAAGGCGTTGGCGATCGAATTGTCGGTGGTGTTGATCACCATGCCGGAGAGCGTGCTGTTGTTGACCATGGTGACCGTGTAATTGGTGCCGCCGAGATTGCCGGTGACGGTGGCCGACGGCGTGGTCAAGGTCGCGGTGCGGCCGGAGGGCGCCTTCACCGCCAGCGAGCCGGCGCCCATAACAGTCTGGCCGGATTGCAGGGTCAACGAGGCCGAGGTGGTGAAGCTGCCGGAGAGGATGATTGTCGAGTTGGCACCGGCGATGGCCACCGCGCCGGGGAGCGCAGCACCCGTGGTGCTGGCGCTGCTGAGCACCGTGATCTGGCTGCCGCTCGCGGTCTCGGTGGCGGTCTCGACGATGGTCGGCGTCGCCTCCGTCCGCGTCTCGCTCACCACGTCGACGTCGCGGACGATCGGATCCTCCATCCGCCGCTCCATCGGCGCCAGCGTCGAGGGCGCCGCGCTGGCGAAGATCTGCAGCGGGATGCGCAGGCTCACCAGCGCGAAGGCCTGGGTGCCGCGCGGCCCGTCATGCTGCACCTCGGCGCCGAGATCAAGGCGCGCGCCGCGCCAGAGATGCGGCACCCGGTCCATGGTGAGATCGAGCCGGCCGCGGGGTCCGGCGATCGACGGCACGCCGCTGGCATGGAAATCGTAGCCGCCGCCATAGACGCGAAGTTGTGTCGTGCTGGCGGGGCCGAAGATCGGCACGCGCCAGCCGATCTCGCCGTCAAAGCCCTGCATCGCCACCTCCTGGCTGTGCGTGCCGGTGGTGGTGACTTCGACGGAGGTGCCCGAGATCGCCGCCGTGGAGGAGCTGGTGCTGCCGAGATTGGCGATGCGCGGGCCGACCGGCTGGTAGAAATTGGCGCGTGCGTCCCAGTTGAGCGACAGCGCCTCGCCGCCGAAGGTCGCTTGGCCGAAATCGTTGCCCAGCGCGCTCTTCAGCCGGTCGTAATAGCCGTAGGCGCCAAGATTCCAGCCTGAGGCCAGTATGTGCCTGACGCCGAGGCCGAAATTGCCCTCTTGGCTGTCCCGATCGTCGAAGCGGCCGCGGATGTCGGTGAACAGCATCGAGCTGCCGTTCTGCAGCAGCGGCACGAAGAGGTCGCTTTCACCGATATTGCGCTCGGTGCCGACCTCGCCGCCGAGATCGATGAACGGGCCCCATTTGGGCAACGGTCCGCTTGACGGCGGTGTCTGCGCCTGTGCCTGTGCCCATCCGAGGGCAAGCGAACCCGCGAGTACGCTGGCGCACAGCAAGGCCCCCGCGATGCGCACGCCGTGTGCCTCCCCCTCCGTCGGATGCGGAACCGCTGCCGCCCTTTTTAAGATAGTCCTCTGGGCCCTCGCCGGCACGGCTGGCATTGATTGCTTATTGCGGTCATCCTATGGAACCGAAACTGACGGCGCAATGCTCACGTTGTCGGCATGTACTCTCTCGTCACCAAATGTCCGCTTCGGGTCAAAGGCGGTCGCCACGGCGTTGCGGCGACATGTCCGGTTAGGGGCCATCTTCGGAAGTGCGAATTCGGTATTGCTGTCGCCAGCGGGCAGTGATCGAACTGTCTGGCGCCGGAGAGACACGCCCCGCAAGGCTAACAAGCTGGGCAACCTGCTGGGCAAAGCCCCTAGACCGTAGGGATTTCCTGGGTTATCCATCGCCTTCACACGGGTGGGGTCGCAAGTTCAATCCCTGCGGCGCCCACCATTGCCTCACGCCAGGCCGCCGCGCCGGTCACATCCGACGTTCCTGTTTGCCGGCGATCGTGTCACCTTTGCGGTCCCGCTCGCGAATAAGAATGAAGAAGCGGGCGCGCCGTCGCCGACGGCGCGAACCGGCATCGGGAGTTCGACGTGTCGACCTCCGACCTGGGTGACGTTTGCGCGTTCGCGGTCATGGCCAAGGCGCCTCGGGCGGGCGAGGTCAAGACGCGTCTCGTGCCGCCCTTGCTGCCCGAGGAAGCCGCTGAGCTCAGCGCCTGCTCCATCCAGGATGTGGTCGAGAACTTCCTCGGCGCCGGCCGTGCGGTAAAGTCGCGCGGCTATGTCGCCTATTCTCCGCCCGGCTCGGAGGCCTTGTTCCGGGAGCTCGTGCCGCCCGAGATCGAGCTTTTGGCACCGCGCCGGATCGGCCTCGGCCATAGCCTGCTGCACGCGGCCGAGGATTTGCTCGCACTCGGTTACGGCGCGGCCTGCCTAGTGAACGCCGACAGTCCGACCTTGCCCTCTGCGCTCCTCATCGAAGCGGCGGAAAGGCTGCACGCGCCGGGCGATCGCGTCGTGCTCGGACCCGCTTGCGACGGCGGCTATTATCTCATCGGCTTGAAGCAGCCGCATCGCCATCTCTTCCACGACATCGATTGGAGCACCGAGCGGGTCTTCCGGCAGACCGTGAAGCGCGCAACCAGCCTCGGCTTGGCGGTGGCGGTGCTGCCGACCTGGTACGACGTCGATGACCCGGCGTCGCTGGCGTGGCTCTGCGACGAAGTTCTCTTCGGCCGTTGTCCTGCCGATTTCACCGGCGAAGGCTACGCAGCGCAGCACGTCGCGCGCCTGCTGCGCCGTCTCGCCGCATCGGATGCGGCGGCGCGGCTCGGCATCGAGCGCCGGACCGAGGAGGTCGCACCGTGACCATCCGACAGCGCGGCTGGGCGCTGACCGCCATCGGCGGCCTGCTGCTGCCGCTGACCGGCATCGGCCTCTACGAACAGCAGCACGGCGCGCACGACGCGCTGGCGGCGATCATCTTGATCGAAGGCGCGCTTTATCTCGTTGCCGCGCAGCTCGTCTGGCCCGGCGGATTCTCGCGGCGCATGCTGATCGGCGTGCTGGCCGTCGCCGCGGTGATGCGTGTCGCCGTGCTGACCGCGCCGCCCTCGCTCTCGACCGACATCTACCGCTACATCTGGGACGGCCGGGTGCAAGCCGCGGGAAACAACCCTTACCGCTACGTTCCGGTCGATCCGCATCTCGCGGCTCTGCGGGATGGCGTGATTTTTCCCAACGTCAATCGCAGCACCTACGCCCGCACCATCTATCCGCCGCTCGCCGAGGCGACGTTCTTCGCGGTGACACGCATCAGCGAGCGCGTCACCTGGATGAAGACGGCGATGGTGCTGATCGAAGCGGCCGGCATCGCCCTTTTGATCCGACTTCTTTTCCTGAAGGCGCTGCCGCCCGAGCGGATTCTGCTCTATGCCTGGCATCCGCTGACGGTCTGGGAATTCGCTGGCAGCGGGCATATCGATGCCGCGCTGGTCGCGCTGGTGGCGCTGGCGCTATGGGCGCATGCCCGCAAGGCGGTCGCGTTCACGGGCATCGCGCTCGGCTGCGCCGCGCTCGTCAAGTTCCTGCCGATTGTCATTCTTCCGGCGCTCTACCGCCGCTGGGACTGGAAGCTGCCGGCCGCGGCCCTGGCGACGGTGGCCGTCGGATATCTTCCCTATCTCTCCGCCGGACCAGCGGTCTTCGGATTTCTGCACGGCTATGTCGCGGAAGAAGGCTTGGCCAGCGGACGCGGCATCTATCTCTGGAGCCTGCTCCGCGCGGCCGTGCCGTCCCTGGGCGCGAGCGATTGGCCCTATCTCGTCGTCGCCGGCGGCGCCCTGGCCGCGCTCGCGCTTTACGTCGTTCTCGCGCGCCAGGACGACCATGACGATATCACCCGGGCCGCCGTGCTCGCGTTCGCGTTCCTGGCGCTGTTGTCGCCGCATTACCCCTGGTACTTCTGCTGGGCGATCACTTTTCTGTGTTTTGTCCCCTGGGGATCTTTGCGGTATCTGAGCGTCGCAAGCGCGCTGCTCTATTTCGTCAAGGGTGGGCCGGATCTGACCGGCCCGTGGCTGCTCGTGGAGTCAGCGATGTATGGGCCTTTCGTGGTCATCGCGCTGCTGGAACTGCGCCGGCCGCGCGTTCGTTCGATCAGCGCCGAGGCACAGCAATGACGCGACCTTCCGCCTCCTCTGCGCGGCCGGACCCGCAGCGCTACTTCGAGCATATCGGCGACGCGCGCGGACCCGTCGCCGAGGCCGACCCTGTCTGCCTTTATCTCGAGACCACCAACCGCTGCAACCTGCTCTGCACGACCTGTCCCAGGACCTTCGAGGATCTCGAGCCGCCCGCCGACATGAGCTGGGCGCTCTTTACCTCGATCGTCGATCAGTTCTCCAACATCGCGCGCGTCGTGCTTCACGGCGTCGGCGAGCCGATGATGGTGCGGGAGTTGCCGCGCATGATCCGCCATCTCAAGGAGCGCGGCGTCTACGTCCTCTTCAACACCAACGGCACGCTGCTGACGCCGCGCAAGGGGAAGGAGCTGATCGCGTCCGGTCTCGACGAACTGCGCGTTTCACTCGATGCGGCCGAAGCCAAGTCCTTTGCGGTCGTCCGTGGACGCGACATGTTCGACCGCATCGTCCGCAACCTGCGCGCGTTCGTCACCATGCAGGAGCGGCTCGCGGCGGAGACGCCGCGCGTCTCGCTCTGGCTCACCGGCCTCAAGGAGACCGTCGCGCAGCTCCCGGCGTTCGTCACGCTTGCGCACGAGATGGGCGTGCGCGAGGTCTATTTGCAGCGGCTCGTCTATTTCCCCGAGGCGCAGGGCTTGGCGCGGCCGGAATCAGCGCTTTTCGAACAGCTCGACGGCGAGGAGAGCCGTCTGATCCGCGATGCCGAGGCGCTCGCGCGGACGCTCGGCATCAAATTCGACGCGTCCGGCGCGACGGAGCCGAGCGCGAGCCTCAAGCGGCCGGACGGCGAGCAGCCCTGGTCGTTGTGCCGGCGCCCGTGGACGCTCATGTACTTCACCGCGCACGGCAAGGCGCTGCCGTGCTGCATCGCGCCGTTCTCGATGCGTGGCTACCACAGCTTCACGCTCGGCGACGCCACCCAGCAATCCTTGCGCGAGATCTGGAACGGCGAGCGCTACCAGCGCTTCCGCCGCGACCTGCTCAGCGCCACGCCGGCCGCGGCGTGCGCCAATTGCGGCCTGCGCTGGAGCCTGTGATGGCGGAGTCCGCCCCGCGGCGTCATGGCCTGCACCGCCTCAGCGTTGCGGTCGTCATTCCGACTCTCGACGAGGAGGAGCCGATCGCCCAGGTGATCGCCGCCGTACCGCGCGACGTCGTCGACGAAATCATCGTTGCCGACAGCGGCAGCCGCGATCGGACCGTCGAGCGCGCCCTTGGCGCCGGTGCCCGCGTCGTCGTCGAGGGGCGGCGCGGCTATGGCCGTGCCTGCCACACAGGCGCGGCGGCGGCCAAGAACTGCGACGTGATCGTGTTCCTCGACGGCGATGGCAGCGACCGGCCGGAACTCATTCCGACTCTCGTCGAGCCCATTCAAGCGGGCGCCGCGGACTTCGTCATCGGCTCGCGCACCCGCGGCAAGCGCGAGCCAGGCAGCATGAGCGCGCACCAGATCGCTGCCGGCTACGTGGCGGGCGCGATGACGCATGCACTCTACGGCGTCCGCTACACCGACATGTGTGCTTTTCGTGCGATCCGCCGTGAGGCGCTGGCGCGGCTCGACATGCGGGAGATGACCTACGGCTGGAATCTCGAGATGCAGATGCGCGCGGCGCAGGCTCGATTGCGCATTCTCGAAGTGCCGGTGGCGTATCGCCGGCGCCTCGGCGGTTCCTCCAAGGTTTCCGGCAGCATCGTCGGAACGCTGAAGGCGGGAGCGCGCATCGGTCTCACGCTGCTGCGCGTGGCGATCCAGAGCGGCCGAGCCGATCGCGTCCGCTCCGCGACGGCGAGGCCGTAATGCGGACGAGCGCGCAATCGGCCGTCGAGGGTCTCGTCCCGATCGGCGGCCCGACAAAAAGCGGAGAATCAATCGCATGAACCCCAATCCCGCAAGCGACGTCGTCGGTTTCCTGCTGGAGCCCGCCTGGACGACGGCGATCTACTGGCTCTTGCTGCTGGGGAGCGTCGGCATCGCCCTCTACGTAGCTTCACGCGTGGCCGGACAGCGATCGCTCCATCACGTCGTGAACTGGCTCTTTCGCCTTCTCATCGGCTCGATGTGGTGGCAGCAGACGCTGTGGAAGCTGCCGCCCTACTATACCGATCATCCGGATCAGCCGACGACGACCGGCCTCTACTACTGGATGACGCAGATGGAAAAATCCGCGGCGATTCCGCTCCAGGCCGATTTTGTCAGCCACATCGTCCTGCCGCATTTCTATCTCTTTGCGCCGGCGGTCTACGGCCTCGAGGTGCTGACCGCAGTGTCGCTCATCCTCGGCGTCGGCGTGCGGTTCTGGGCCGCCATCGGCGCGTTGCAGATCGCCAATCTTTGGCTCGGCCTCTACAGCGCTCCCGGTGAGTGGCCGTGGACCTATTTCTTCCTGCTCGTCCTGCAGCTGATTTTTGCCGTCCACCAGTACGGCCGCAGCCTCGGCATCGACGCCCTCATCGTTGACCAAAACGCGAGGAAAACCGGCCGCGGTACCGCGGCGGCCGTCCTGCTCGACTGGGTGACGTAGGGGGAATGGCCATGGCAAGTCTGATCTACGGCGGTTTCTGTTACGTCCTATTCCTGCTGACGTTCTTTTACGCGATTGGCTTCGTCAGCGACATCGCCGTGCCGAAAGCGATCGACGGCGGCGGCGGCGCGCCGCTCGGCGAAGCGCTCGTCGTCGATGCCGTCCTGCTCGGCCTCTTCGCCGTCCAGCACAGCATCATGGCGCGACGCGGCTTCAAACGGTGGTGGACGCAGATCGTGCCGACCGCGGCGGAGCGCAGCACCTATGTGCTGGCGGCGAGCCTCGCGCTCATCCTGCTGTTCTGGCAATGGCGGCCCCTTCCGGGCCTCGTGTGGTCGGTGGACAACGCCGCCGGCGCCGCGATCCTAATCGCGCTGTTCTGGATCGGATGGGCGCTCGTGTTGATCGGCACGTTCCTGATCAACCACTTCGACCTGTTTGGCCTCTCTCAGACCTACGCAAATTGGTGCGGCGTCGAATGTCAGCCGCCGAGCTTCGGAACGCCGCTCTTCTACCGCTACGTCCGCCATCCGATCTATCTTGGATTTCTGCTCGCCTTCTGGGCGACGCCGGCGATGACAGCGGGCCATCTGCTGTTTGCCGTCGCGACGACCGGCTACATCTTCATCGGCATCTTTTTCGAGGAGCGCGATCTGGTCGCCGATCACGGCGATTCCTACAAGCAGTACCGCAGGCGAGTGCCGATGATTCTGCCGTGGGGACGAAAAAAGGCCGAATGAAAGCGAACCTCGAGATCGATGTCGACCGCCGGACGTTCGCCACCGGACTGTTGCCGGAACTGATTGGCGCACTGCGGCGCAGTCGTCCCGGCGATCTGCTCGCCGTCGTCGGCGAGCCGGGCATCGGCACCGATCTCGAGGCGTGGTGCCGCTTCACGCGCAACACCTTGATCGAATCGACCGTCGCGGCGGGCCGCACGCGCTGGATCATCCGGTGCGGCGAAGCGCCGACGGAGCCCGAGGCCGATCGACCGATCGGCTCCCGGCTGTGGCTCTACACGAATTTCGACTGCAACCTCCAGTGCAAATACTGCTGCGTGCGGTCGTCGCCCAAGGCGCCGCGGCGGCCGCTCGGCCTCGCGCGCGTGCAGCGGATTGCCGCCGAAGCGGCCGAGCTTGGCGTCAAGGAATTTTTCGTGACTGGCGGCGAGCCGTTTCTGCTCGCCGAGATCGGTGACATCCTCGCCGCTTGCGCCTCCGTCGCGCCGACCACGGTGCTCACCAACGGCATGCTGTTTTCAGGCCGGCAGCTTGCGACTATCCGCTCGCTGCCGCACGGCTGCGTGACCTTCCAGATCAGCGTCGACAGCCCGACGCCGGAGCGGCATGACCGCGAGCGGGGCATCGGCACCTGGGCGCGCGCCTGGCAAGGCGTCGAGCGCGCCCGCGCCGAAGGATTCCGCGTGCGGCTGGCGGCGACCGTCGCGACCGATGCGGAGGCGGAGGGGTTTTGCGCCTTCCTCGACGCGCACGGGATCGACGACGAGGACCGGGTCATCCGCCGCGTTGCGCTACGCGGCCTTGCAGCGGAGGGGATCGCGCTGGCGCGCGCCGACCTGGTGCCCGAGATCACGATCACGGCGGAGGGCGTCTACTGGCACCCGGTTGGCGCGACGGACGCGGATTTTCTCGTCAGCGCCGAGATCTTTCCGCTCGCCGATTCTTTCGCCGCGGTGCGCCGCGCCTTCGAGCGCGAGAACGAGCACCGGCGCCGCCTGGCGACCGTCTTCAATTGCGCTTGATCGTTCCCGGCCTGATGGCGACGCGCGGAGTACAGACACGATCACCTCGTTTCGCGGCACCCGTGATCGCGCGTCACGGCAAATTCGAGCCATAGACCTTTTTTGAAAGGACAGAATCCGATGAGCAAGAACGTTGCAGTTCTTATCGCCAGGCTGATCTTTGGGGGCGTTTTTGCCATGGCGGCAAGCTTCAAGTTTCTGGATATGAGAGCAACCGCCGGCTACATAGCCTCGGCGGGATTTCCATTCGCGCTGCCGCTTGCCTGGGTCGCCGCTTTCTTCGAGAGCGCGCTCGTAATCGCTCTCTGGACTGGTGCCTTCTTCTCCGAGGCGGCGCTTCTTGCCGCCGCCTACGTCTTGTTCCTGGCTTTCACCTTTCACGGCCCATCGCACTGGAGCGGCAATCAGACGGAATTCGGGTTCTTCGTGGATCATTTCACTTTCATCGCCGGCCTTCTGTTCGCGGCGGTTCACGGACCAGGAGACATGTTGGTCGTCCGATGGGGCATCATCGGGAGGCGAGAAGGGCCTGAGGCGATCGGCTAGAGCGTGATTGGTTTAGGTCAAGACAATCCCCTTATCCAGCTTTGGGTAAGGCTTGCTGCGCTCGCCAACCTAAAACAACCCTCTCCCCCAAATTGGGGGGTTACTGCTATCTCCATTATGAGCCGCATTCGCGTGGGAGCAAATATCTCTCCCGCGATTTGAGGGGGGTAAAGACAACCCGGCCTGACTGGGACAGTTTTGACAACACCCGTTCATCTGAATTCCAGAGGTCGCTTCACTTCCTCTAGCCCACACATAGTTCTGCCATTCGATTCGGTAAGGCGTGCATTATGGTTCGCGCGAGGGATCGTCACCGAGTGGCCGAGACGCCTGCAGCGCCTTTTCATACCGGGGATCGGTTCCAGTCACGACGAACTTTAAGGTGGATCGACGATTTGCGTTGCACCGATAGCTCTTTTTGAGCTTGTGCGCCAGCGCCAGCGCCAGCGCCAGCGCCAGCGCCAACGTCAACCCTATCCCTATAACCTTGAATCGCGAGAGCGACATTCGATCGGATGGAAGTGAGGCTCACACTAGAGATAGCAGTAACCCCTCCCCCAAATTGGGGGAGAGGGAAGGGTGAGGGGGCGTGATTTCATCTCAGCCAATCACGCTTTAGAAAGCACAGATCGCTTCGCGCTCGGCAGCCGGGCGCGCCGCCGCCTTACACGCCCGGCGATTTCGCGCGGCTGAAAAACCCCTGTCGCTCGCCCGCCGCCCGCAATGAAGCGTAACCGTCGAGCTTCGGCGGCACCCAGCGCTTCAGCCCCTCGGCGTCGAGCACCGCGCGGTGACTCGGATTGTCATAACTCATGCTGGACAGCGCTTCGGCGAACCGCTTCTCCAGCGCCGGCTCGAGATCGGGTCGCGCGGTGAACATGCAATGGTTGTAGGACGGCGACGTCCAGATCTCGGCCAGCGCATCCACCGGCACCAAGCGCTCCGTGCGCATCGCCGTCCAGAACGGGCTGCCGATCGCGCCGGCATCGGCGCGGCCGTCGAGGACGGCGCGAACCACCTCGGCTTCGCTCGTGCCGGTGTCGCCGTGCTTGCCGACGTCGCTGTTAAACCGCAGCGCGCGGTAATCGCGCCCCTCGACGAGGCCCTGGCTCTCCAGGAAGTGAACCGGAAGGATGGCGGCGTGGCCGCTGTCGCGGCTGCCGAGCGCTAACGTGCGGTTCCGGATATCGCCAAGCGTCGCCACCGGCCCGCCGCTGACCGCGACGACCTTGGTGGTCCAGCCCACATCCGTGTCGCGCATGGCAATCGGCCGGCACCGGTGGCCGCTCCATTCGTCGGCCTGGAGATAGGCGAGGTTCGTGTTCCACGCGATGTCGATGCGCGGTCCCGGATCGCCCGGCGACGCGAGGAGCGCCATGACCTGAGCCTCGTAGCTCTGGAACAGCACGACCTCGACCGCAAGGCGTGCCTCTTCGTGAAAGTAGCGCCGCATACCCTCCCAGATCGTGACCACCTTGGGGTCGTACGCGACGGCTCCTACCCAGATCGCTCGGTCCATGGTTCGCTTTCTGCCGCCTCCGGCTTTCCGCCGTGCCCTGTCCTCAATACGCCGGTGCGCTCAAAAGAGCGGCATTCCCAGCATCGACTTGCCGATGAGCTCGCGCAGCACGTCGCCGGTCGGCGCCATGACCGCGCCCGCATGGGCGTCGCGGAACAGCCGTTCGACGCTGGTGTGCTTCGAGAAGGCCGCGCCGCCGCACGCACGCATCGCCGCCGAGGTGACGCCGATGGCGGTGTCGCCCGCCGCGGCCTTGGTTTCGAGCACGCGCAGCATCGTCGTGTCTCGCGGACGCTCGAGGTGATCGACCAGGTCGTCGACGCGCGCCGCCAAGCCGTCGGTCTCGATCTGCATCGCGGCGAGCTGGGCGCGCAGCGTCGACAGGCTTTCGCCGAGGCTCTGGCCGAGATGCTCGAAGCGGGCGGTCTTGAGATGCGCCGCTGTCGCCCGCACCGTCGCGCGGCAGAGGCCCAAGGCCACGGCCGCCGAGCCCAGGTTGAACAGCGGCAACACCACGTTCAGCATCGCCTGGAAGCCGGTGCCGTCCTCCGTCAGTTGCAGCGCCGACGATGCTTCACAGTCCTCGATCGTCATCGGCGCGGACGCATTGGCGCGGAGTCCCAGGCCGTCCCAGCGACCGGCGACCGACAGCCCGCTGGACCGCGCCGGCACGAGGTAGAGCGTCGACTCCATCGGACCCTTCGCCTCTGGCGCCAGCGAGGAAACGACATAGCTTTGCGCGTGACCGGCGCTGGTGACCCACGACTTCTTCGCGGTCAGGAGCACGCCGGCGCCATTGCGGCGGGCGCGCGAGATCGGCGCCCAGAAATGGCTGCGCGAGCCGGCTTCGCTGAACGCCAGGGTCGAGAGATGCCGGCCGGCGGCAATCTCCGCCAGGATCGCGCCGACGGCGGCGCCGGGTCGCGCTGCGGCAATCGTCGCCACGGCGCAAACGTGCATCATATAAACCATGGCGACCGAGGCGTCGGCCTCGGCGAGCGACGCGGTGACGACCGCAAAGGTTCGCGGGCCCAACGCGGAGCCGCCGACCTCGGCCGGCAGCATCAGTGCCAGCAATCCCGCTCGGCCAAGCGCCGCGATCGCTTCGTCGGAGAAGCGACCTTCCTTATCGTTGGCGGCCGCAGCCGGCGTCAGCACGCGCTCGGCAATCTCTTGGCTCTGCGCAACGGCAGCCTCATGAGACAATTTGGTGGTCGCGCCCGTCACGATGCCCCCTCCTCGAACGGTTTGCCGCGGCTCCATGCGACGACCGCGAACGAAATCGTACCCGGCACGACGCCGCCCACGCACGGCAGCTTGTCCCGGATCGACATGGTGTTCTCCTCGGCCGATATTCTCCGACGTTCGGTGTCGATGCACAAGAATTCGGTACCTTGTTGCTGCGACACGCGGCGCCCGAAGTTACGCGCCTATAGGCTTATTCGCCGGAGCGTCGCTCAGGTTTCATTCAACAATGCGTGAAGAAGAACTGAGGGCCGGCCACGCTCCGCAATGCCGGCAAGCTTGGCACCGTGCTCGGCAAAGGTCCTAGACCACTCAATCGTTTCGAAACAGATGGGGTGATTGGGGTCTCGCCTGAGCCGAGATTCGGGCGGCTGCTCCTGTCGGGATGTGAGAACGTGGTCGGTGTTGAATCGCCACAAACATCGGGAAGGAGCAGCCATGAAGTATTTTGCCGGGTGCCGTAGCGGGAGTGGTTGGAAAGTGAAGGCGGCGTAATCTCCAGCTTGGATCAACAAGCGATTCCGGCGTTTGAGCGCCGGGGGAGATCACGCCATGACGAGCCATACCACGACACCTTTGCTGCCGCAGTCGGAAATCGAGACAGCGGAACCTCTTTTCGACAACTGGTTCGACCCGATCGAGGCTGGCCTTCGGGATCGCGCCCGTGAATTCCTGCAAGCCATGTTCGAAGCCGAGCTCGACGAGGTGCTCGCCCGCTCACGCTATGCCCGGCGCGCCAAGCCGCGGAGCGGCGATTCGGAGGAGGCGACAGACGTCACCGGCCACCGCCACGGCCACCGGTCGCGCGCGCTGCTGGGAACGTTCGGGAAGGTGGAGATCGCGGTGCCGCGCGCCCGGCTGAACACCCCTGACGGCAAGACCACCGAGTGGAAGAGCCGCACGCTGCGGGCCTACCAACGCCGCACGCTGGCGGCCGACGCGCTGATCGCCGGCTGCTACCTCGCCGGCACCAACACGCGCCGGGTGCGCCGCGCCTTGAAGGCGCTGTTCGGAGGCGCGGTCGGCAAGGATACGGTGAGCCGGGTCTGGCGCAAGGTGAAGAGCGACTGGGACGCCTGGAATGCCCGCGCGCTGGCCGAGGAACCGATTGTGCGGCTGATCCTGGACGGCACCGTGGTGCGGGTGCGGCTTGACCGCAAAGCGACCGCGATCTCGCTGCTGGTCGTGATCGGCGTGCGCGCCGATGGCCAGAAGGTGCTGCTTGCGATCAAGAGCATGGGCAGCGAGAGCACCGAGGCCTGGCGCGCAGTGCTCGACGATCTCATCCGGCGCGGCCTGCGGCGGCCCGAGTTCCTCATCGTCGATGGCGCGGCGGGGATCGAGAGCACGATCGCCGCCGTGTGGGACGGCGTGCTGGTGCAGCGCTGCACGGTTCATAAGCATCGTAACCTCCTGGCACACGCGCCCGAGCGCCTGCACGAGGAGATCACTGCCGACTACAACGACATAATCTACGCGGCGACGCGCGAGGAGATCGAGACCCGGCGCAAGGCCTTCATCTGCAAATGGCGGCTCAAGCATCGCGCCGTCGCCGACAGCCTCGAGGAAGCCGGTGA
Source organism: Allostellaceae bacterium (assembly GCA_050729835.1). Lineage (GTDB taxonomy): Bacteria > Pseudomonadota > Alphaproteobacteria > ATCC43930 > CGMCC-115725 > REEB95. Next base: position 33,294 of record JBOHLS010000025.1, read on the forward strand.
CCGGCTCTTCAGCTTCACGCGGCTGCCGCCAAGTCAGTGGAAGAGCGCACGCACCACGAATGCGATCGAGCGGCTGCACGAGGAGTTCAAGCGTCGGATCAAGACGCAGACCGTACTGCCGTCTGCAGACACCGCCGCCATGCTGTTCTGGGCTTTGCTTGCCTCCGGCCAGATCAACATGCGCAAGGTTGATGGCTGGCGGACGCTTGCCACCAAGCCTATCGATCAGCCGATTGACCTCGCCGCGTAATCAGATAGCATCACGCCGCTGGAGATTCCGCCGCGCAAATTCCAACCACATTCCGGGCGGCACCTTTTGCCGGACTGGACGTGTCTTTGGAAGAGACCGCTATCTGTGTCGTTGACGAGAGTGGCCAGATCGTGAAGGAAGCACGCGCATCGAGCGAGCCGCGGGCGTTGACCGCAGCGCTGCGGGA
>JBOHLS010000026.1:0-32344 GCA_050729835.1 Allostellaceae bacterium
CGTACCTGTTCTGAAGATCGAAAAATCCGGGTTGGCCTGCCATGTCTGTGACTCCTTTCACTCGCGATGGAATCACTGAATCAGAATTCTACGCCGGCATATAGAGGGTTTTTAGAGGTGGCCTTAAGTTGAAAACGCAATCCAATTGAGGAAAGAATTTCCTCGCGAGCAGCAGAGCTCTCAGGTTTTCCATAACCCTGATACGGCATATGCCATTTCCGAAGCTGAGCTGAGGGAAAGGCCTCGACCAGAACTCCGCGTTGTGACGCGGCCCAAGGCCAACAAGGTCGGCCAGACTTGCTGATTAGTGTTAAACACGCAGCGGTAAATGCAGCTCCCCCACGCGGTCCTGCCCATAATGTTGATCGGACATTCACGTTGCAGTCACGCTCCGACGCCCGATAAGGCTTTCTTTCATCTAATGGGCGGATAGAAGCAGCGTAGGCTACGAGCCATTTTGCATCGGGAAATGGCGGCGTCACCATGGCTTGTGTTTTGGCGGCTCTAATGAGTTCTTCGTGACCGCCGGCTGGAAGATATTCTTGTGGAACCGAAAATGGCGCGTCGATTGCGGCTGCATCAAAGTCAGAGGCGCGTAAAAATTTGCAGAGTCTGTCGAAGGGACTTTGCTCTCCCATTAATTCATGTGGCCTTATGGGTGAGACAAGATGAATCTCTCCACGACGTTCATGAAGAGTTGCAATCCAGATATTTGAGCGCTTGACACCGGGGTTCCATTGCTTGCGATTGCTGGAAAAATCGATGCCGATCCAGATACGTTCCATGACTACATCGCCGCGCCGGCGAGCCGCCACATGTAAAGCGCGAGCAACGAGCGATAAGGCGCAAATTGCGCCGCGACCCGGCTGGGCTGGCGCCGGCGTGCGAAGCGATTGAGACCGCGCGCCACGGCCAGATCGCCTTCCGGCCAGATGTCGAGCTCGTGGCAATAGAAGATCGCCAGCATGTCGCAGGTCCATTGGCCGATGCCCCAGATCTCGGTAAGGCGCGCCGTGCGTGCCGCGTGATCGAGCGCCGTGATCTCGGCGCGATCGAGCGAACCTGCCGCATGGGCCGCACCGATGTGGCACAGGGCCTTGATCTTGTTGCGCGACAGGCCGCATTGCTTGAGCGCAGCCGCGTTTGTTGCACAGAGGAATTCGGCCAGCGCGCTGCCGCCCGCCGTCTCGACCCGCGCCCAGATGCTGCGCGCCGCGGCCGCCGAAACCTGCTGGCCAGTCACGGCGCGCGCCAGGAAGGCGGCGACGCCGTTATCCACGCGCTCGGGGAACCAGATCGGCGCCGCGGCGATGTGCGCCTGCAATTCCGGCGAGACGCCGCCGGCAATCTTGATCAGCTGGCGGTGCAGTTCAGGGGCCATAGCCTTCGCGCCGGAATGGTGACAAGCCCTGTTCCAGCTCCGCCATCTCGCTTTCGACCGCCATGGTCTCGCGTTGGAGAAAATCCGCCACCGCGCGCCGGAAGCCGGCATCGCGGATCCAATGGGCGCTATAGGTCGGCTGCGGCAAATATCCTCGCTGGATCTTGTGCGGGCCCTGCGCGCCGGCTTCGACACGTTTCAGGTCGCGCGCGATCGCGAACTCGATGGCGCGGTAATAGCACGCCTCGAAATGCAGGAACGGGAAGTCGCCGAGACAGCCCCAGTTGCGGCCATAGAGCGTGTCCGGCCCGATCAGGTTGAGAGCGCCGGCAACATAGCGGCCATCGTACTTGGCCATCACCAGCAGCACCTTGTCGGCCATGCGCGCGCCCAGGAGGTCAAAGAACTCGCGGGTGAGGTAGGGCGAGCCCCATTTTCGGTCCGACGTCGAAGTATAGAAGTGGAAAAACGCATCCCAATGGCGTGGCTTGAGATCGCCGCCGGATAGCAACTCGATGCTGACCGCAGCGTTGGCGTCGCGCCGCTCGCGCTTGATCTGCTTGCGCTTGCGTGCGGTGAGCGCAGCGAGGAACTCGTCAAAGCTGCGATAGCCCTGGTTCTCCCAGTGGAACTGGCGGCCGATGCGGCGGAGGAACCCGGCCCCGGCGAGAGCGTCGCACTCCGCCGCGGTCGGGAAGGTGACGTGCAGCGACGAGACCCCGGACCGCTTTGCCACTTCGAGCAGGCCGGCAATCAGTAAACGTGCCGCATTGTTGCTGGTGCCGGGCCGCAGCAGCAAACGCGGGCCTGGCACCGGCGTGAACGGCACCGCGACCTGCAATTTGGGATAATAGCGGCCGCCGGCGCGCTCATAGGCCTCGGCCCAGCCGTGATCGAAAACGTATTCGCCGTAGGAGTGGCTCTTGAGATAGAGCGGCGCGGCGCCGATCAGCCGGCCGTCACCGTCCTCGAGCAGGAGATGCTGCGGCAGCCAGCCGGTTTCGCCGGTGGCCGAGCCCGATTCCTCGAGTGCCTGGAGGAAGGCATGCGAGACGAAGAGATGATCGCCGGCGCAGGCGTCCCACGCGGCTGCCGGCACCTTGGCCAAGTTGTCGACCACGCGCAGCGCCAGGTGATCGGCGCCGTCCATCAGGCGACCTCGAAGACCGCGTCGATCTCGACCGCGACGTCTCCCGGTAACGCCGCCACGCCGACGGCGACGCGCGAATGACGTCCGGCGTCGCCCAGCACCTCGACCAACAGATCGGAGCAGCCGTTGATTACCTGCGGCTGCTGCACGAAATTGGGGGCGCTGTTGACGAAGCCGTTGATCCGCACGCAGCGATGGACGCGGTCGAGGTCGCCGACGGCGGCGCGCGCCTGCGCTAAAAGGTTGAGGCCGCAAAGCCGCGCCGCGCTCTGCCCATCGGCCAGTGAGATGCCGGCGCCGAGCTTGCCGAGGAAGCGGCGCTCGCCGTTCCACTGGCAGACCTGCCCGGAGACGAACAATAGGTCGCCGGCGCGCACGAACGGCACATAGCTCGCTAGCGGCGAAGCCGCCTCGGGCAGTTCGATCTTCAGTTGCCTGAGCCGCACCTCAATTCGGCTTGCCATGATCTCTCCCATTCCGGTTGCGCCCATTATCGGCCGGATGGCGCCGGTTGCCCAAGAAAAAGCCGGCCATCGGGGAGAAGATGGCCGGCAGTCAACTGCGCGTGGATCCTCGCCGATCACGGGTGGCGAGGGCAGAAGGTAATAGGGCGCCGGCGGCATCCCATCCCCACGCGCCGCGTTGCGATTTTATGCTTTAGCCGAGAGGCGGGTTTGGCCGCTGGTATCGGACAGGCTGGCCTTGACCTCGTCCGGCACCGGTTCCGGCTTGATGCCGCCGTCGTCGCGCCGGCTGGCCCAGATGCGCTTCTCGAAGCCTTCGACCGAAGGGATATTGCCGTCCTTCAGGATGCGGTGCCGGACCGTGAAGCTGGTCCGGCCCCAGTCGCCGATCTGGGACTCGACGGTCACGGCATCGTCGAAATGGCAGGGCAGCAGGAACTTCGCGCCCGATTCGATCAGCGGAAAGCCAACAATGTGGTACGTGGCGCGTATCGCCGACGCCGACAGGCCGGTGCGCTCGAACAGTTGGCCGGTGCTGGCGTCGAAGATGATGAAATATTGCGGATAGAAGACGATCCCGGCGGGATCACATTGCGCCCATTCGATGCGCAGGATGCGGCGATGGACCAGCATCAGGGTATCTCGAAAAAGAAGGGGGCGCGGCGCGAACCGCGCCCCCCAATTTCTGCCTCAGTCGCGGTGCCGGCCGGGAGGCTGTAGCCGGAAGACCGCGTTGCGATCAACTACAGCCGCTGGTGCTGCCGCAGGTCTCGCATTTGAGGCAGGTCCCGTTGCGAACCAGGGTGAAGTTGCCGCACTCGCCGCAACTGTCGCCCTCGTAACCCTTCATACGCGCCGCCTTGATCTGTTCGATGCGGGCGTCCACCGTCTTGACGGTCTCGATTTCCATCGCAACGTCGTGCCCGACCGCGACGTTGCCCGCAGCCGGCAATTCGAGCGCGCCGGACTTGGCAGTAGTCGATTGCGCGCCGCTCTGGGCCGCCGCGCCGCCTTGCAGAACGATGAGCTTGTTGCGCACGAAGCCCGCGACGGCTGCCTTGCGCATTACTGCCGTCAGGTCGGGCTTGGGCCCTTCCGGCAGATTTGATTCCGCGGCGCCCTTGCCGACCGTATCGGGCGTCACGTCGGCCGGCTGGACATGCGCCAGGTCGTTGCGGCCGAGATACGAGATCGCCAGTTCGCGGAAGATATAGTCGATCAGCGACGTCGCCATCTTGATGGTGTCGTTGCCCTCGACGATCCCCGCGGGCTCGAAGCGCACGAAGGTGAACGCCTCGACGAACTCCTCCAGCGGCACGCCGTATTGCAGGCCGATCGAGATCGCGATGGCGAAGTTGTTCATCAGCGAGCGGAAGGCCGAGCCTTCCTTGTGCATGTCGATGAACACCTCGGCCAGCTTGCCGTCCTCGTATTCGCCGGTGCGCAGATAGACCTTGTGGCCGCCGACGATGGCCTTCTGGGTATAGCCCTTGCGCCGCTGCGGCAGCCGGCGGCGCTCGCTCTTCTGCGCGATGCGCTCGATCACGCGTTCGACGATGCGCTCGGCGACGACCGGCACGCGCTCTGCCGGCGCCTTCTCGGCCAGTTCGGCGACCGCATCCTCGTCCGCGTCGTCGTCGATCAAGGCCGACTGCAACGGCTGCGACAGCTTCGAGCCGTCGCGGTAGAGCGCATTGGCCTTGAGGCCGAGCTTCCAGGACAGCATGTAGGCGTCCTTGCATTGCTCGACGGTGGCCGCGTTCGGCATGTTGATCGTCTTCGAGATCGCGCCCGAGATGAAGGGCTGAGCCGCCGCCATCATGCGGATGTGGCTGTCGACCGAAAGCGAGCGTTTGCCGATGCGGCCACAGGGATTGGCACAATCGAACACCGGAAGGTGCTGCGACTTGAGATGCGGTGCACCTTCGAGCGTCATCGCGCCGCAGCAATAGGTGTTGGCCTGCTCGATCTCGGCCTTGGTGAATCCCATTGCAGCCAGCATGTCGAACGATACGGCGTTCAACTGGGCGTCGGTGAAGCCGAATGCTGCGCGGCAGAACTCCTCGCCCAGCGTCCATTTGTTGAAGGCGAACTTGACGTCGAAGGCGGTCGCCAGCTGGCTTTCCAGGGCCTCGATGGCGCTTTCGGTGAAGCCCTTGGCCTTGAGCGCGGCGTGGTTGAGGGCCGGCGCGTCCTTGAGCGTGCCGTGGCCCACGGCATAACGGGTGATCGCCTCGATCTCGGGTGCGGTATAGCCGAGCTTGGCGAGCGCTTCGGGCACGACACGGTTGATGATGCGGAAATATCCGCCGCCGGCCAGTTTCTTGAACTTGACCAGGGCGAAATCCGGCTCGATGCCGGTGGTGTCGCAATCCATTACCAGGCCGATCGTGCCAGTCGGCGCGATGACCGTTGCCTGGGCGTTGCGGTAGCCGTGCAATTCGCCGAGCTGGAGCGCATGGTCCCAGGCTTGGCGCGCCGCCTGGACGAGGTTGCGATCCTGGCAGTTGACCGCGTCGAGCGGCACCGGCACGACCGACAGCTTCTCATAGCCGGTGCGCTCGGCATGGGCGGCGCGCCGGTGGTTGCGGATGACGCGCAGCATCGCCTCGCGGTTCTTGGCGAAGCCGGGGAAGGCGCCCAACTCGCTGGCCATCTCCGCCGACGCGGCATAGGCGACGCCGGTCATCACCGCGCTGATCGCGGCGCACAGCGCGCGGCCTTCGTCGCTGTCGTAGGACAGGCCGAAGGCCATCAATAGCCCGCCGATATTGGCGTAGCCGAGGCCGAGAGTGCGGAACTCGTAGCTCAACTGGGCGATCTCGCGCGACGGGAATTGCGCCATCAGCACCGAGATCTCGAGCGCCACAGTCCACAGCCGGACCGCGTGCTCGAAAGCCGGCGTGTCGAAGGTGCCATTTTCACGGCGGAACGCCATCAGGTTGAGCGACGCCAGGTTGCAGGCGGTGTCGTCGAGGAACATGTATTCCGAACACGGATTGGACGCATTGATGCGGCCGGATTCCGCGCAGGTGTGCCATTCGTTGATCGTGGTGTCGTATTGCAGCCCGGGGTCGGCGCTGGCCCAGGCGGCATGGGCGATCTTGTCCCACAGCTCGCCGGCATCGACCGACTTGTGGAGCTTGCCGTCGGTGCGGCGGATCAGGTTCCACTTGCCGCCTTTGAGTACGCGGTCGAGGAAATCGTTGGTGACGCGCACCGAATTGTTCGAATTCTGACCCGCGACGGTGAGGTAGGCCTCGCTGTCCCAGTCGGTGTCGTAGGTCCGGAAATCGACCTTCTCGAAGCCCTGCTGCGCGAACTGGATCACGCGCTGGACGTAGTTCTCCGGGATCATCGCCTTGCGCGCCGCCTTGATCTCGCGCCGCAGCGTCAGATTACGGTTGGGATCGAAGCGCGCGTCGCTGAGCGCCTGGGCGGCGGGCCCGTGACAGGCCGCCATGATGAGGTTGAGATGCTTCTGCGCCAGCTTGGAGCCGGCGACCAGCGCCGCGACCTTTTGCTCCTCGATCACCTTCCAGTCGATATAGGCCTCGATGTCGGGATGGTCGATGTCGACCGTCACCATCTTGGCGGCCCGGCGCGTCGTGCCGCCAGACTTGATCGCGCCGGCGGCGCGGTCGCCGATCTTGAGGAAGCTCATCAGGCCCGACGAACGACCGCCGCCCGAGAGTCTCTCTCCATCACCCCGCAACTTGGAGAAATTCGAGCCGGTGCCCGAGCCGTACTTGAACAACCGCGCCTCGCGCACCCAGAGATCCATGATCCCGCCCTCGTTGACGAGATCGTCGGCGACCGACTGGATGAAGCAGGCGTGCGGCTGCGGATGTTCGTAGGCGCTTTGCGACGCCGTCAGCTCGCTGGTCTTGTAGTCGACGTAGAAATGGCCTTGCGCCGGTCCGTCGATGCCATAGGCCCAATGTAGCCCGGTGTTGAACCATTGCGGCGAATTGGGCGCCGCCATCTGGCGGCACAGCATGAAGCACATTTCGTCGTAATAGGCGCGGGCGTCGGCCTCGCTGTCGAAGTAGCCGCCCTTCCAGCCCCAATAGGTCCAGGTGCCGGCCAGCCGGTGGAACACCTGCTTGGCACTGCGCTCACCGGCGCTGCGCTCGGCGGTCGGCAGTTTGTCGAGCGCCTTGGCGTCGGGCGCCATGCGCCACAGCCACGCCGGAACGTCGGATTCCTCGACCGACTTGAGCCGGCTCGGCACGCCGGCCTTGCGGAAATACTTTTGCGCCAGGATGTCGCATGCGACCTGACTCCAATCCGCCGGCACCTCGATATCGGGCAAATAAAAAACCCGCGACCCGTCGGGATTGCGGATTTCGCTGATGGCTGCCTTGAAGGTGATCCCTTGATAGGGGTCTTGGCCGGCCGATGTGAATCGACGGTCGATACGCATATGCTAAATCCCCCCGACGCCAACGTGACATTTCCCCTGCATCGGGCCACACAACATGTTGTGCAACCTCGAACGCAGAATCAAAATGTTGGCAGAACGACCCTAGCCATTCAACTAGATTTTGTGCCGCGCGCGGTTATGCCACAAAATGTAGTAGGAGCAACCACTTATCCACAGGTGGAAAATGCCGCCCGAAACGAACCGCTAGTAGTTTTTGAAAAAGCCTTTCACGTAAGCGTATTAGAACCAAAAATTCATGTAGTAAATCAGGTGATGCAAATCCGGATCGTAAGAGTGCCGCCGGCGACTTCGGAGTGTTTCATGGTGTCACGACAGCTATAAGTTCAGGCGGTTGCTCGATGAACCGCAGTCAGTCCGATGATCGCTCGCTGCGGCGGTCGTCGTGACATCGACAAGGGATGAAGCGGCAGCATGATTGGCGTTCGACCCCGTAGTCTGGACGCCCCAGTGGCGCGGTGCCATAGTCCGCGCGCGTTTTAAGCCGGAGCAGCGGAAAACGCGCGCACGCGCATCGGAATCGGGATGGCCATCGGCACACGACTCTTCACCTGGTTCAAGGGCGAGCTCGTCGGCACCGACACGTTTGGCAACCGCTATTATCGCGAGCGCCACGGGCGGCCGCTCAAGCGCGGCGGCGGGCGCGACAGCCGCGAGCGCCGCTGGGTCATCTATCAGGGCGACGAAGACGCCTCGCGCGTGCCGCCGATGTGGCACGGCTGGCTGCACCACACGATCGACGAGCCGCCGGCCGAAGGGGAAAAGCCGCTTTATGCTTGGCAGAAGCCGCACGAGCCGAATTTGACCGGCACGCCGGCCGCCTATCGCCCGGCGGGCTCGGTGCTCAAAGGCGGCCCGCGCGCGCGGGCCACCGGCGATTACGAGCCCTGGACGCCGGAGTGATGTTTCTGCAAGCTGCGCACGGATTCGGGCTGGCACGGTCGGCCGGCCCATGCCGTGGGCAAGGAGCCGAACTGCCATGAGCCGCAATGCCGTCGAGACGATCGTGGGCGCGGTCGTCCTGGTCGTCGCCGCCGTTTTCCTGTTCTTCGCCTACACGACGACCCAGGTGAACGCGACCGGCGGCACCGAATACACCGCTCAGTTCGATCGCGTCGACGGTTTGCGCGACGGCAGCGACGTCAAGATCAGCGGCATCAAGGTCGGCACGGTCGAATCCCAATCGCTCGATCCGAAGACGTTCCTCGCCACGATCAAGCTGGCCATCGACCCGAACATCAAATTGCCGGACGATTCGGTGGCGGTGATCACCTCGCCGGGGCTGCTCGGCGATAATTTCGTGTCGATCGAGCCCGGCAACGACGACAAGGTCATCCCGCCGGGCGGACGCATCGTCCACACCCAGGCGGCGATGAACCTCCAATCGCTCATCGGCCAGGCGATCTACGGCGGGAACCAGAACAAGGGGCAGGGCGGCGGCGTGTCGCCGGGCCCGCAGCCAAGCCCGGCGCCGAAGCCATGACCCTCGGCGACTCACGCGGGGCGGGGGTCGTTCCAGGCAAGCCGGAGGTCGAACAGCGCTGGGATCCGGAGCGTTATCGGCGCAACGCGGCGTTCGTGCCCGCGCTCGGCGCCGATGTCGTCGCGCTGCTGGCGCCGCAACCCGGCGAGCGGATTCTCGATCTCGGCTGCGGTGACGGCGTCCTCACGGCGACGCTGGCTGAACACGCGGCGGTGGTTGGGGTCGACCAGAGCGCCGAGCAGATCGCGGCGGCGGCGGCGCGCGGCCTCGACGTGCGCGTCGTCGACGGCGCCCAGCTGCCTTTTGCCGAAGAATTCGACGCGGTTTTCTCGAATGCGGCGCTGCACTGGATGCGGGCGCCGGACGCGGTAATCGACGGCGTGTGGCGGGTGCTGAAGCCCGGCGGCCGCTTCGTCGCGGAGTGCGGCGGGGCCGGCAACGTCGCGCAGGTGCTCGATGCGCTGCTCGCCGTCCTGGCGCGGCGCGGCATCGACGGCCGGACGACCATCCCGTGGTATTTCCCCACCGTCGATGAGTATCGTCGGCGTCTCGAAACGCGCGGTTTCACGGTGCGAATCATGACGTTGACGGCACGGCCCACGGCGCTGCCGGGCGCCTTGGGTGATTGGCTCGACACTTTCGCCGAGAGTTTCCTCGCTTTGGTACCACCCGGCGAGCGCGCGGCGGTCAAGGCCGAGGTCGAAACCCGCGCGTGCCCCCATCTCTTCCACGCGGGAACCTGGAGCGTGGATTATGTGCGGCTGCGCTTTGCGGCACTGAAGCCCGGTACAGCCCGGCGGAAAGGCGAGGCGGCATGAGCAAGCTGACGCTGCCAACTTGGCTGACGCCCGAGGGCGAGCCGGTCTCCTGCCTCGACAAGATCAAGGTGCTCAACGAGAACCTGGATGAGATCCAACAGCTGACCCAGGACGCGCTGGAAGACGCGGTGCTGATGGGCTGCGACGAAGCGCAATTCCGGCGCGTCGTGCGCGAGCTCGCCGAAAGCCTCGACAACCCGTACCGGAAGAAACCCAAGCCGTGAGATCGCTCCTTTTCGCACTCGTTGCCTTCGCGGTCACCGCTGCGCCGGCCTGGGCCCAGAAATCCCAGCCACTGGCCGGCCCGGCACCGGTCGCCGTCGCGGCAGTGCTCCAGGGCCTCGACAAGATCACGGCGCGGGTGTCGCGTTTCGACGCCCCGATCGATCAGCCGGTGCATTTCGGCACGCTGGTCATCACCGTGCGCGCTTGCGTCAAGCGCCCGCCGGAGGAGCCGCCCGAGACGGCGGCGTTTCTCGAGATCGACGAAGTCCGCGCCGACGCGAACGCGGCGTCGACCAAGAGCGTCTTCAGCGGCTGGATGTTCGCCTCGTCGCCGGCGATCTCGGCGCTGGAAGATCCGGTCTATGACGTCAACGTTCTCGACTGCAAGATGGCCACGGCCGCCGCGCCGTCGAGCCCGGCCGCGAAATGAGCCTGGTGTTGCAGCGCCGCCGCGAGGCGCTGGTGATATTCGGCTCGGGGAATTTCGACGGCGCCGAAGCGCTTGAGATGTGGCGTAACGAATTGCACATCGAGCAGCGCGAACTTGCCGCGCAACAGCATGGCGACGAGATGCGCCAGGGCGGCCTTGCTGGCATCGCGCTCGCGCGAGAACATGCTCTCGCCGAAGAAGGCGCCGCCGAGCGCGACGCCGTATAGCCCGCCGACGAGGACGTTGTCCCGCCAGCATTCGACGCTGTGGGCGAAACCCTGGCGGTTGAGCACCGTGTAAAGCGCGAGAATCTCGCGGTTGATCCACGTCTTCGGCCGCTGTTCCGTCGATTCCGCGCAGCCGCTTATCGTCGCTGCGAATTCGGTGTTGCAGCGGATTTCAAACCGGCCCGACCGGAGGGTACGCGCAAGGCGCTTGGACAGATGGAAGCCGTCCAGCGGCAGCACGCCGCGGAGCTCGGGGTCGATCCAGAAAATCTCCGGGTCGTCCGCCGAATCTGCCATCGGAAAAATTCCCGCCGCGTAGGCGCGCAACAACAGGGCAGGGTTCAGCTTGGGCGTCATTACGGCATCGAAGCGTGGTACGCACCGGGCGCCGGATCAAGTCCGACCTTCGCCCGTCGCCGCCGTCACGGCTTGCCATTGAAAGTACGTTCGAACCAGCCGATGTCGTAATCGCCGTTGATGAAGGCGTCCGACGCCATGATCTTCTGGTGCAGCGGAATGGTGGTCTCGATGCCTGAGATCACGAATTCCTCCAGCGCTCGCCGCAGTCGCATCAGGCACTCGTTCCGGGTGCTGCCGTGCACCACCAGCTTTGCGACCAGACTGTCGTAATGCGACGGCACCGTATAGCCCTGGTAAAGCGCGCTGTCGACGCGCACCCCCATGCCGCCGGGCGCGTGATAGCGTGTCACCGCACCGGGCGAGGGCGCGAAGGTGTCGGGATTCTCGGCGTTGATGCGGCACTCGATGGCGTGGCCGGAAAAGGTGATGTCCTTCTGCCGGTAGCCGAGCGGCGCGCCGGCGGCAATGCGGATCTGCTCGCGCACGACGTCGATGCCGGTCACCATTTCCGAGATCGGATGCTCGACCTGGAGCCGCGTGTTCATCTCGATGAAGAAGAACTCGCCGTCTTGGTGCAGGAATTCGAGCGTGCCGGCGCTCTTGTAGCCGAGCTTCCGCATAGTTGCGGCCGCCAACTCGCAGATTTTCAGACGCTCCGACGCGTTGAGGCCGGGGGACGGCGTCTCCTCCAGCAGCTTCTGGTGCTTGCGTTGGAGCGAGCAGTCGCGCCCGCCGAGATGCACGACGCCGCCCTGACCGTCGCCGAGAATCTGGACCTCGATATGGCGCGGCTTGGCGAGGAAGCGCTCGACATAGAGCGTGCCGTTGCCGAAGAAGGTCTGCGCCTCGGCCTGCGCGATCGGCAACGCCAGGGCAAGTTCGCCGCCATCGCGCGCCACGCGCATGCCGCGGCCGCCACCGCCCGCTGCCGCCTTGATGAGGATCGGATAGCCGACGCGGTCGGCCTCCTGGCGCGCCTGGTCGATGTCCGTCACCGCCTGTCCGCCCGGCACCACCGGGATGCCCAGCTCCTGGGCGGTGCGCTTCGCCGCCACCTTGTCGCCCATCAGCCGGATGTGCTCGGGCGAGGGGCCGATGAAGACGAGGTGATGCTCGCCGACGATCTGCGCGAACTCGGCATTTTCGGCAAGAAAGCCGAGCCCGGGATGAATGGCGTCGGCGCCGGTGATCGCCGCCGCCGACAGGATCGCCGGGATGTTGAGGTAGCTCGCGCGCGCCGGCGGGGGGCCGATGCACACGCTCTCGTCAGCCAAGCGGACATGCATGGCGTTGGCGTCGGCTGTCGAATGCACCGCGACGGTGCGGATGCCCATTTCGCGGCAGGCGCGATGGATGCGCAGCGCGATCTCGCCGCGATTGGCGATCAGCACCTTCTCGAACATGTCAGCTTATGCCTGTCGTCACGGCGCAGTACGCTCCAATGCGCCTACTCCAAAACCATCAGGATCTGGCCGAACTCGACCGGCGTGCCGTCGGCAACCAGGATTTCCTTCACGTGGCCGCTGCGCGGCGCCTGGATTTGGTTCATCACCTTCATCGCCTCGATGACCAGTAACGGCTGCCCCTCGCGCACGTGATCGCCGACGTTGACGAAGCGGGACGCGCTCGGTTGCGGCGCCAGATAGGCGGTACCGACCATTGGCGCCTTGACGGCGCCCAGCGGCTCGGCTTCGGCGATCGGCGCGCCGGCCGCGGCCGTCGGCGGCGGCATCGACACGGTCACGGCCGGCACGGTCGGCGCGTTGCGCACGACGCGGATGCGCCGGTCGCCTTGCGCATATTCGATTTCGCTGAGGCCGGTTTCCTCGAGGAGCGCGGCGAGCGCGCGAACGAGATCGCCGTCAACCGTCAGATCGTTTTGCTTGGTCATCGGTTCACGGATCAGTCGTTATCGGCTTCGAGCAGTCGCGCCATCGCCTCGAGCGCCAGCAGATAGCCCTGAGCGCCCAGGCCGGCGACCACGCCGGTCGCAGCCCGGCTCACCAGTGAGTTCTGCCGGAAGGCTTCGCGGCGGTGGATGTTGGACAGATGCACTTCGATGATCGGCATCTCGGCAGCAAGCAGCGCGTCGAGAATGGCCACCGAGGTCGTCGTATAGCCGGCGGGATTGATGATGATGCCGTCGGCGTTCTCGCGCGCCTCTTGAATCCATTCGACGAGTTGGCCTTCGGCGTTCGACTGACGAAAGTCGACCGCGAGACCGAGCACGGAGCCGCGCTCCATACAGGATTCCTCGATGTCGGCGAGCGTGTCGCGGCCATAGGTTTCCGGCTCGCGCACGCCGAGCAGGTTCAGGTTCGGACCGTTGAGGATCAAAATGGTTGCGCCGGCCACCAGGGTTTCCCCGAAATGCCTTGTCGGGAAAAGGCTTATAGCACGAGATAATGGCGCGCAACCGCCCGTTTCTCCGATCTTAACTTTCGCTCCATAGAGTCGCTCGGGCTTAGCGGAAGAGGGGACGGGATGGTTTCGCCTTCGGCGACGGATGCGGGTTGGCGCATGACCGAGCGCGCCAAGGGCTGGCGCCGTCTCGCATGGCGCCTTGCGCCCTATCTCGCCATCGTCGGCGCGGCGGGCGCGCTGCTGGCGACCGCGCCGCTCGGCGGCGACTTCGCTTGGAGCGATGCGCCGCGTCACGCGCTTGACGGCGCCTTCATCAAGGACCTGATCGTCGCGCTGCCGCGCCATCCGGTGGCCTGGGCCGAAGATTACTACCTGCAATATCCGGCGCTCTCGATCCTGTTCTATCCGCCGCTGTTCTACGTTTTCGAGGCGGTCGCGTTCGCCGTGCTGGGTGTCACCCAATTCGCCGCGCAGGCGATGATAGCGGTTTTTTACGCCTTGCTCGGATTGGGTCTCTATCGCTTGACGCGGCTCTGGACGTCCCGGCCCGCCGCGCTCGGTGCCGCGCTGATGGTGATGGGCGCGCCGGAGTTCGCGCTGTGGGGCCGCCAGGTCATGCTCGACGTTCCCGCCACGGCCTGGTTGGTCTGGGGCGTTTATGCCTTCGCGCGGTTCCTGCGCTTCGATCGCGGCCGCGACCTGGCGATGGCGTCGGTGCTGCTGCTTGCCGCGCTTTACACAAAGTACAACGTCGTGTTCATCGCCGCCGTGCTGTTGCTGACGTTAGTCGCCGCGCGCGGCCGCACGCTCATCGGCGATCGCCGTCTGCGGTGGACGGCCGCCTCCGCCGTGATCGGCGCGATGCCGGCGATCGCCCTGCTGCTGACCTTCGGCTCGGCCAATCTTCAGTCGGCCGCCGACCTGACCGGCGAGTTGCCGCGCTGGAGTTTCGCGGCGTGGTCCTTTTATGCGGGGCTGTTGCCGCAGATCGTCGGCTGGCCGGTGCTCGGCCTGGCGATCGCCGGGCTCGGCCTTCTGATCGCCGGCCGGATTCCCGCGCTCAAGGGCTGGCCGGCGTGGTTGCTGCTCGGCTGGGCCTTCGTCGGCTACGCCTTCTTCACGGCGATCGCGGTGCGCGAGCCGCGCCATCTGATGACCGCGGTGCCGCCGCTCGCCATCCTGGCCGCCTGCGCGCTCGATCAGGTGCTGCCGCGCCGCGTCGGCGGCATCGTCGCCCTTACGGTTGGCGTCGGCGTGCTCGGCTGGACCGTCGCCACCGATCCCGTGCCGACTGTGACCGGCTACAAGCCGATGGCGGATTACGTGGCCGACACCGTGCCGACCAACGCGCGCGTCCTGTTCTCCGGCTATCGCGACGGCAACTTCATCTTCGACCTGCGCATGCGCGAGGACCGGCGCGATATCTGGACGATCCGTGCGGACAAATTATTGTTGCGCGTCGCGATCGAGCGGCGCCGCGGCGTCGGCGAGGCGTCCTATTCGCAGGCACAGATCGCGGCGCTAGTCCGCAACCTCGGCATCGACCTCGTCGTCGCGCAGGACGGCTTCTGGGCCGACCTGTCCGAGATGCATCGCCTCGACACGGTGCTGGCCGGGCCCGATTTCACCGCCGTCAAGCATTTTACCATCGGCGGCACGATGGGCCGCACCGACAAGTTGTTCACGATCTACCGGCCGAATTACGCGGTCGAGCAGAAAAGCCAGGACCTCAAGCTCGACATGCCGATTTTCGGCGGCCAGATCGACGGCCGGCTGCGCTAATTAATCAGCAGAGGCAGTGGCGGCGCGCGGCTGGGTGATCGTGGTGCTCCGCTGCTCCAATTTCGCCAGCACTTGTTCCAGAGCGCCGCGCTCGCCGGCGTCGAGATTGGCGAGGATCTCGTCCTGAACCGCGCGCAACCCGGGCACGATCTGGTGATAGGTCGTCGTACCTTGCGGCGTCAGGTCCAAGATCGCCCGGCGGTGGTCGGTCGGATCGATGCGGCGCGTGACGTGGCTGGCCGCGGTCAGCCGCGCCACGGCCCGGCTGACCCGGACCTTATCCATCGCGGTGCGGTCGACGACGCTGTTGGCGTTCATCGCGCCGTAACGGGCGAGCACGGCCATCGTCCGCTATTCGGGCGCCGACAGCCGAAACCGGCGCGAGTAGACGCGCGCCGAGGCCCGGGTCAATCGATTGCTCAGAACGGATAGGCGAAACGGCAGAAACTGTTCGATCGTGAATGCCGACGCGGGCCAGTTTCTACCACCACCACCCCTTAAGAAATTAGTTTCATTGTTAACCGTTGCGCCTTTAGCCACGCTCGTCAAGGACGGCACGCCGCCCGCGCCCGACGGCTTGACGCGGCAGTGCACGTCGCCGACAACGATACGATTCGACAGGCGAGGATCCCCATGTTGACGCTTCATGGTTATTTCCGGTCCTCGGCGGCGTTCCGGGTACGGATTGCGCTCAATCTCAAGGGGCTCGCCTACGAGCAGGCCTTTGTGCATTTGCGCAAGAACGAACAGCGTGCGCCGGAATACTTCGCCAAGAACCCGCAAGGGCTAGTGCCGTTGCTGGAGGACGGACGCGCCCGTTTCGTCCAGTCGCTGGCGATCATCGAATATCTCGACGAGATACATCCATCGCCCAGACTGTTGCCGGATGGGCCGGAGGATCGCGCGCGCGTCCGCGCCCTGGCGCAGATCGTTGCCGCCGACATCCACCCGCTCGGCAATCTGCGCGTGCTGCGCTACCTCGCCAAGCCGCTCGGCCACGACGAGAAGACGATCGAGACATGGTTCAATCACTGGATCAGGCTGGGCTTCGAGGCGCTCGAGCCGCTATTGTGCGACGCGCGCACCGGCGAATTCTGCCACGGCGATGCGCCGGGCCTTGCCGACGTCTGCCTGGTGCCGCAGATGTTCAACGCCAAGCGCTATCCGAGCTTCGACCTGACACCGTTCCCGATCATCGCCCGCGTCTTCGGCAACTGCATGAAGCTTGACGCCTTCAAGCGCGCGACGCCGGACCAGCAGCCCGATTTCGAGAAATAGCTAGATCGGGACGAAGCGCAACCGCAGCGCATTGCTCACGACCGACAGTGAGCTGAAACTCATCGCCGCCGCGGCGATGATCGGACTGAGCAGCAAGCCGAACGCCGGATAGAGGATGCCGGCAGCGAGCGGGATGCCGAGGACGTTGTAGACGAAGGCGAGCGCCAGGTTCTGCCGGATGTTGCGCATCGTCGCACGGCTCAGGCGCCGCGCCCGGGCGATGCCCGCGAGGTCGCCTTTGACCAGCGTGACGCCGGCGCTTTGCATGGCGATCTCGGTGCCGGTACCCATGGCGATGCCAATATCGGCCGCGGCCAGCGCTGGCGCGTCGTTGATGCCGTCGCCGGCCATGGCCACGATGCGGCCTTCCTGTCGCAAGCGCCGGACGGTCGCATTTTTCTGCTCCGGCAGGATTTCAGCCTCGATTTCGGCGATGCCTAGCCGCGCGGCGACGGTTTGTGCGGTGGCGCGGCTGTCGCCGGTCAGCATCACGATGCGGATGCCGTCGGCGCGCAAGCGCGCCAGCGTGGCTGGCGTCGTCGCCTTGATCGGGTCGGCAATCGCGATGAGAGCCGCGGGGCGGCCGTCGACGGCGACGAATAGGGCGGTGGCGCCGTCGCGCCGGAAGTCGCTGGCGCGCGCTTCGAGATCGGCGCTGGCGACGTCGATCTCAGCCAGGAGTTTGGCGTTGCCGATCGCCACCCGCCGACCGTCGATCCTGCCGGTGACGCCCTTGCCGGTAAGCGAGGCAAAATCAACGGCGTCACGCAAGGCGGCGCCGCGCTCCGTGGCCGCGGATACGATGGCGGCCGCGAGCGGATGCTCGCTCGCTCGCTCCAGGCTTGCGGCGAACGAAAGGACCGTCTTTTCGTCGAAACCTTCGAGCGGCACGACGGCAACGACGCGCGGCTTACCCTCGGTCAAGGTTCCGGTCTTGTCGATGACCAGCGTGTCGACCTTCTCGAACCGCTCCAGCGCCTCGGCGTCCTTGATCAGTACGCCGGCGGTGGCGCCTTTGCCGACGCCGACCATGATCGACATCGGCATCGCCAAACCCAGGGCGCAGGGACAGGCGATGATGACGACCGAGACCGCAGCCACGAGCGCATAAGCAAAAGCCGGTGGCGGTCCCCAGATCAGCCAGGCGGCGAAAGCCAGCATCGCCACCGCGACGACCGCCGGCACGAACCACGCGGCGACGACATCGGCCAAGTGCTGGATCGGCGCCCGGCTGCGCTGCGCCGCGGCGACCATCTCAACGATGCGCGCCAGCATGGTCTCGGCGCCGATCTTTTCCGCCCGCATCACCAAGCTGCCGGTGCCGTTGACCGTGCCGCCGATCAGCCGGTCGCCCGCGGCTTTTTCGACCGGCATCGCCTCGCCGGTGATCAGGGATTCATCGATCGCGCTACGGCCATCGAGAACCGCACCGTCGACCGGTACGCTGTCGCCGGGATGGATGCGCAGACGATCGCCGATTTGCACCTGTTCGAGCGCAATCGCTTCGTCGCTGCCGTCGTTACGCAGGCGCCGCGCCGTCGCCGGCGCGAGCTTCAGCAGGGCGCGGATCGCGCCGCCGGTGTGTCCGCGCGCGCGCAGCTCCAGGACCTGTCCCAACAGGACGAGCACGGTGATGACGGCGGCAGCCTCGTAGTAAACCGCGACGGTCACCGCTTCCGCGTGCAGTCCCGCCGGAAAAAGTCCGGGCGCGAACGTCGCCACCAGGCTGTAGCCATAAGCCGCGCCGACGCCCAACGCGATGAGCGAGAACATGTTGAGATGGCGGCTGACGACAGAGACCCAGCCGCGCTGGAAGAACGGCCAGCCGCACCACGCCACGACCGGCGTCGCGAGGACGAACTCAATCCAAATCGAGGCGCGCGGTGAAATGAAGCGATGAAGATCCAGTCCCGGCCAATGTCCACCCATCTCCAGGACCACGACCGGCAGCGCCAGGATCGCGCCGATCCAGAGGCGGCGCGTCATGTCGACAAGCTCGGGATTCTTCTCTGCCGTAACTGCCGGCGTCATGGATTCGAGCGCCATGCCGCAAATTGGGCAGGCGCCCGGCGCATCGCGCACGATCGCGGGGTGCATCGGACAGGTCCATTTCGTGCCGGGCAGGGCGACAGGGTCCGGTGCTGTCGGCTGGCGATACGTCTCGGGTGCGGCAGCGAATTTCGCGCGGCAACCGGTACTGCAAAAAAAGTGATCCTGGCCGCCGTGGCGCGCGCGGTGCGGCGTCGCGGCCGGATCGACGATCATGCCGCAGACCGGATCGGCCGCGCGCGCGGCGTGCCGGTTTTCCATCGCGGTCGGCCTCAGGCGCGCTCGTCGGCCAGCTCGTCGAGGATCGGGCAGTCGGGGCGCGCATCGCCGTGACAGTTCGCCGTCAGGTGATGGATGGTGCGTTTCATCGCTTCGAGCGCGGCGATCTTGCGCTCGATCTCGCCCATCTTGGCGAGCGCGATCGCCTTGACCGCTGCGCTCTTGCGCCGCTTGTTGCGCCACAACGCCAGTAGGTCCTCGACCTCGGCGACCGAGAAGCCCAGTTCGCGGGCGCGATGGATGAAGCGCAGGGTGTGGAGGTCGGTCTGGTCATAGCGGCGGTAGCCGTTGTCGCGCCGCGATGCCGCGGGGATCAGCCCGACGCTTTCGTAATAGCGGATGGTCTTGGCCGGGACGCCGGCCCGGGTCGCGACTTCGCCGATGTTCATGACACGCCTCGCCTCTGGATCACCCCTTGCTTATAAAGGTTCCAGCGACTGGAAGGTCAAGGCGGGTCGAAAGACGCGGCCGGCGCTATTTCTTCTTGGCCGGCTTGCCTTCGATGATGCCCATGAGGTCGCTCTCCTTCATGATGAGCAGCTCCTCGCCGTCGAGTTTGACCTCGGTGCCGGACCATTTGCCGAACAGCACGCGGTCGCCGGCCTTGACCTCGGGCGGATGCAGCTTGCCGTCGTCATCGCGCGCGCCAGGGCCGGCGGCGGTGACTTCGCCTTCCTGCGGCTTTTCCTGGGCGGTGTCGGGGATGATGATGCCGCCGGCGGTCTTTTCCTCCTGCTTGAGGCGGCGGAC
This sequence comes from Allostellaceae bacterium, assembly GCA_050729835.1. Lineage (GTDB taxonomy): Bacteria > Pseudomonadota > Alphaproteobacteria > ATCC43930 > CGMCC-115725 > REEB95. The sequence continues at coordinate 19,485 of JBOHLS010000026.1, forward strand.
CACGACGCGATCGTGCAACGGACGGAACTTCATGCGTGTCTCCCTGGGCTCTTCCTTGATTCCGACTTGCGCTGGGCTCGACTCGGGCAATGGTGGGCGCTGCAGGGATTGAACCTGCGACCCCACCCGTGTGAAGGATGGGAGCAAGCCAGTATTCGCGCCGTTTTTCAAGTCTTTCCCCCAGCCGATCCCCCGGCGCCGCCGAGCGTTGACCGGGCTCACGCTGCCGTCAAGGCGCGCTCGACCGCTTTCGGCTCGCGCGCAATCACTAATAGGTAGGCGCGTGCCGGGCCTTTAGGCTGACGCGCGCCCTGTTCCCAGTTTTGCACGTTCTTGATGCTGAAGCCGAACCGTGCGGCGAACGTTGCCTGACTCATGCCGAGCCTGGTGCGGATGCGATACACATCGATCTTGTCTGGCACATGGACCCGCACGACCGTCTCGCGCGCCGCCGCCTTGATGCCGCGCGCATGCGCCACGGCATTGCGCATGCCATGGATCAGCTCGGCCCCTACATCAATCTTCCGCTTCTTCTTCATCGTATACTCCTCTTTGCCATCGCGGCGCGGGCTGACGCCTTCAAATCCTCGGCCAGCGCGCTCAATTGTCGCCGTTGTTCCGGCGACAAGTCCGTCCTCTGGTTCTTCGCATAGATCGCCATGAGGTAGATCGGCATATCGTCGCTAAAAAAATAGTAGATCGCCCGGTATCCCGACCTTTTGCCGCGCCCGCCCTTGCGCCAGCGCAGCTTGCGCAGGCCGCCCGTCCCCGGCATCAGGTCGCCCTTTTCCGGGTTGGCGGCCAGGAAATCGACCAGCTCGGTCCGCTCGTCCTCGGTCAGCCCGGCGCGGCGAGCCGTGGCGTCGAAGGGGTCGATCTCGGCAACTGTGACCAGCTTTTCCACGACCCTAATATATACCTCGTTGGGGTATAGTCAAGCGGCATTGTACCCCAACGGGGTATAAGTCTTTTGGCGGCCTGGATGCCCGCCCGCGCCCGCGCCTGTGCGGCGCTCAGCCGCCGATCAGCCGACCGAGCCGCCGGCCGCGCGCGCGCAGCACTTCGACGTCGCCGCCGCGCAGGCCGTCCAGCACGATGCGGATCTTCTCTTCAGCAGAACGATGTCGTCTCGTCGCCCGCCGGATGTCTTTAACAACCTGCTCGGACGATGCCTTTGCTGTCTCGGATTTCTGTCTCATCTGCGCTTCTCCCAAAACTACGATGAGCCAGAAATCCTCCCTTCCTCAAGACGCCAATTCTGTCCCACAGGTGCTGACGCCGGACATTCGGGTGTGGTTCCGCCCCTTCAATTCCTGACGTGAATCCTCGGCCCACGGCAAGGCCCTGCAAGTACGCGCCTCTTGACCTTCTAGCGACTGGAATCCCCATATTGATTCCACCGAACTGGAAGGAGCATAGGTTCATGGATAAACGTGGATTGAGCGGACAGGACAGCGGAACCGCCGTGCTGTCGATTTCCGGAATGACGTGTGACGGCTGCGTGAACACGGTGACGCGTATCCTCTCCAGAGTGCCGGGCGTCACCGGCGCGAACGTGGATTTTGAAAGCGACCGTGCCACGGTGATGGGCAACGCGCGCCTGCAGGATCTTGTCGCCGCCATGCAGGCAGCCGGGTACGGCGCGCAACCGGCATAAAGCGATACAGTCGCAGGAGAGCGGAATGAGCGTGGTCGAAGCGGCTGTTGCTGAACGAGAGCACATCGTCCTCCCGATCGAAGGGATGACCTGCGCCACCTGCGCCGGCCGGGTCGAGAAGGCATTGGACGCCCTGCCGGGGGTGCAGGCGACGGTTAACCTGTCCAGTGAGCAGGCGGACGTGCACTTCGATCCGACGCTCATCGTGCCTGCCGCTCTCGCCGAGGCGGTGGTGCACGCGGGCTATGACGTGCCGCACGAGACGCGCGAACTCGCCATCTCCGGCATGACTTGTGCCACTTGCTCCGGTCGGATCGAAAAGGCCCTCTTGGCCGTCCCCGGCGTGACACGGGCCGAGGTGAATCTCGCGAGCGAAAAAGCGTCGGTCGAGGGCATCGCCGGTGTCCTTCGACCGGCCGATCTGATCGTCTCCGTACAGCGTGCCGGCTACGATGCCGAGTTGCTGACGGGCGACGTCGAACGGGATCGTCAGATCGAAGCCTCGGAGGACCGCCGGCTCAAGCGCGAGACCTGGCGGATCGTCGCGGCTGTGGTCCTGAGTGCACCGCTGTTGCTGCCGATGTTCGGCGTGATGCTGCCGCCCTGGCTGAAGCTCACGCTCGCGACGCCGGTCCAGTTCATCATCGGCGCGCGCTTCTATGTGGGCGCGTGGAAGGCGCTGCGCGCGAAAACCGGCAACATGGATCTGCTGGTCGCGCTCGGCACGTCGACGGCCTATTTCTACAGCCTCTACCTGATGGTCGCGGACATGGCGGTGGGGCAACTCCACCCGATGCAGCACCTCTATTTCGAAGCTGCTGCCGTGGTGATTGCGCTGGTCATGGTCGGCAAGTGGCTCGAGGCGCGCGCCAAACGCTCGACCACAACGGCCATCCGCGCCCTGATGTCCCTGCGCCCTGAGCGTGCTCGCGTCGAGCGCGAGGAGGGCGAGATCGAGGTGCCGGTCGCGGCCGTGGTGGTCCGTGACGTAGTCGTCGTCCGTCCCGGCGAGAAGCTGCCGGTCGACGGCGTTGTCCTAAGCGGTGACAGCGAGGTCGACGAAAGCTTGCTCACCGGCGAAAGCTTGCCAGTCGCGAAGAGCCCCGGCGACAAGGTTACCGGCGGCTCGATCAACGGCAGCGGGCTTTTGCGCGTCGAGACGACGGCGGTCGGCGCGCAGTCGACCTTGTCGCGCATTATTGCACTGGTCGAGAACGCGCAAGCTAAGAAAGCCCCGGTGCAGCGCCTCGTTGACCGCGTCGCCGCGGTCTTCGTACCCGTCGTCGTGGCGATCGCGCTGGCGGCGTTCTTCGGGTGGTGGCTGATCCTCGGCAACTTCACGGTCGGTGTCATTGCCGCTGTGTCCGTGATGGTGATTGCCTGTCCCTGCTCGCTCGGCCTCGCCACCCCGACGGCGCTGATGGTCGGCACCGGGGCTGCGGCGAAAGCCGGCATCTTGATCCGCGACGCCGAGGCGCTCGAGCGCGCGCATCGCCTCGACACCGTGATCCTGGACAAGACCGGCACCGTGACCGAAGGCAGGCCGGCGGTGACGGAGGTGATTCCGAACGGCATCGCCGAGCGCGAGCTGCTGACACTTGCCGCGGCGGCGCAGACGGGCAGCGAGCACCCGCTCGCGCATGCCGTGCTGGCCAAGGCCGACGGCCTGAGCCTCCCCAGGCTCGAGGCGTTTCAGAGCCATGCCGGCAGGGGCCTGACGGCACGGGTCGGCGGCCGCCCGCTCGCGATCGGCAACCGGCGGCTCATGGCCGACCATCACGTGCCGACGGACGACCTCGAAGCTCAAGCCGAACGGCTCGAAGAGCAAGGGCGGACGGTGATGTGGATCGCTGCACTCAAGCCACAAGTGAAACTGCTCGGCCTCATCGCGGTGGCCGACCCGCTGAAACCGACCGCCCGCGCGGCGGTAGAGCACCTTAAGGAGATCGGCATCGAGACGGTGCTGCTGACCGGCGACAACGAGCGGACGGCCGCGGCGGTGGCGGCGCAACTCGGCGTCGCGCGCGTAATGGCGGGCGTGCTGCCCGCCGAAAAGGCGGCCGAAGTGCAGCGGCTCCGGGCCGAAGGGCGGCATGTCGGCATGGTCGGCGACGGCGTCAACGACGCGCCTGCCCTGGCGGCAGCCGATATCGGGATCGCCATGGGCACCGGTGCCGATGTCGCCATGCAGACGGCGGGCATCACCTTGATGCGCGGCGACCCGCTGCTGATCGGCGACGCCATCGCGGTGAGCCGTGCCACCTACAACAAGATCCGGCAGGGCCTCTTCTGGGCGTTCATCTACAATGTGATCGGCATGCCGTTGGCAGCGTTGGGCTTCCTGAGCCCGGTGATCGCGGGCGCCGCGATGGCGCTCTCCTCCGTCAGCGTCGTATCGAATGCGCTGCTGCTGCGCCGCTGGCGACCGGCGACAAACGGGAGAGCGTTATGAAATCCAATGGACCGATGACGATCGGCGAGGCGGCGTCCCGCTCCGGCATGCCGCCCAAGACGATCCGCTTCTATGAGGAGATCGGTCTCATCGGCCCCGCAGATCGGTTCGACAACCGCTATCGCGCTTACAGCGAGACGGACGTGCACACGCTGCGCTTCATCCATCGCGCGCGCAGTCTGGGTTTTCCTCTCAAGGACATCCGCCCGTTGCTCTCGCTTTATCGCGACCGCCGCCGCGCGAGCCGTGACGTGAAGCGCCTGGCGCTGCGGCACGTCGCCGAGGTGGACCGCAAGATCGCCGAGCTGACCGCGATCCGCAACGCGATCGCCGATCTGGCCGAGCGCTGCCAGGGCAACGATCGCCCCGAATGCCCGATCCTTGACGAGCTTGATGCAACGACACACTGATCGGAGGAGCCATGACCGCTGCACTCGTCGAAAAGACCTGCACGCCGTGCCGCGGCGGCGTCCCGCCGCTCAGTCGCGAGGAGGCGGAACGCCTTCGCGCGCAATCGCCCGAGTGGAGCCTTCTCGATGATGCCCATCGGATCGAGCGCACCTTTCGCTTCGGGAACTTCCGCGAGGCCCTGACATTCGTAGGAAAAGTCGGTGAGTTGGCCGAATCGGAGGGCCATCATCCGGACATCAGCTTCGGCTGGGGCTACGCGACAGTGTCGCTGCGCACCAAGAAGATCAAGGGCCTCCACCAGAACGACTTCATCATGGCAACAAAGATCGATCGCCTGGCGGTGGCCGCAGGGGCTGGTAGCGCTCAGAGGTAGATTCATGCCGCAGTGGTTGATCGTCCTGTCGTGGGTCTCGATCCTTCTCGGGCTTGCCACCGCCGGCGCGATTATCGCCGACGTGACCCGCCATCCGCAGCGGATGAAAATCATGAACGTCGTCTGGCCGGTGACTGGGATCTACTTTCCGGTGGTTGGCTGGTGGCTCTACGCCGCGATGGGGCGCCCGATGGCGGTCGATGGGCCGGAGATAAAGGGTGAGACACCTTACTGGAAACGAATCTTCGTGTCGGCGACCCACTGCGGCAGCGGCTGCGTCATCGGCGACATCATCGGCGCGCCGATCGTCCTCCTCACCGGCTGGATCCTTTTCGGCGAGCGCCTCTTCGCCGAATACGTGGTGGAATTCGCATTCGCCTATCTGTTCGGCATCGCGTTCCAGTATTTCCCGATAAGGGCCATGCGGCGGATTCCGCCGCACGAGGCGATCATCGATGCGGTGAAGGCGGACACCCTGACGTTGACGGCCTTCGAAGTAGGCTTGTTTGGCTGGATGGCGGTGAGCTACTTCCTTCTGTTCGCAACTCAGCCGCCGGATGCTTCGACCGTCGTTTTCTGGTTCATGATGCAGGTCGGCATGGTTCTAGGGTTTGTGACGAGCTATCCGGCGAACTGGCTACTGGTCAAGTGGGGTGTGAAGAGCGGTATGTGAGGACGCGAAGTGGTCTGCCCGCATCAGCCGGGCTGTGGGATCGCGAAGCCCTCGTACATGAAGGTCATCGGCTTCGGCCCATCCATGTATCCCGTGTGGAGTTCCTCGATGCGGAATCCCGCCGCGCGGATAAGCTCGTCGGTCTTGCGGTTCAGATGACATCCGCCGCTCGCCCGGCGCCACAGCGGGGTGAGCTTGTCCTGCCACCACGCGACGTTCCGATCGGGCGCCAGGCCGTGCTCGACGAACAGCAATCTCCCTTCCGGCTTCAGGACTCGACGCATCTCCCGGAGCGCCACGAGCGGGTCCGGAATCGTGCAAAGAGTCCAGGTCATCACCACCGTATCGAAGCTTCCGGCCGTGAACGGAAGCTTCTCCGCCGAGGTCCTTGCCAGCAACACACGCGAGCGGGCTTGCTTCATGCGTTGCTTTGCATATTCGAGGACTTCCGACGCCGGATCGATGGCGCAGACACAATCGACATCTCGGTAGAGAGGAAGATTCAATCCTGTTCCGACACCGATCTCCAGTACGACGCGGCGCGAGGACGAGATCGTCCGCCGGCGGTACGGCAAGAGCTTCTCTTGGCGCATCGAAAGCTCGAGTAGCCGTGGTAGCAGCCAATGACTGTAGAAACCCATTCTTCGCGCCTGACGTCTTCGGAGCCAACGCCTACCGTTACCCGATCCGAGACAGAACCGGAAAGGTTTCCAGCAACCAATAGGAAAAGGCCGTAAGCTCGCCCGTGATCATGGCAATCCCCATCGCGACCATCACGCCGCCGGCGCCGATCTGGAGCGTGCGGCCGGCGCGGCGCATTTTCTTGATGTGACCCGCCAGTCGGTCGGTGAACACAGCGGAAGCCAGGAAGGGAACGCCGAGGCCCAGCGAATAGACGGTCAGCAGGACGATCCCAGCGGAAACCGAGGTCAGTTGCGGGGGGCGCAACCATTTTAAATTGCTGTTTCGGGCGGCGGCATGAGGCATCAGCGATGGAGTATCAGGGCCTCTCTGATGACCGGCGATCGCCTTTACCTGCGCTCCAGTGCGCGCTGTCGCGACATATCCGTACGACCAAAAATCGGTGAAGCGGCGCTCCGATGAAGCCGTTCGGACGTCCGCTTCTATCTCACAGCATGGCACGGGTGGACTGGGGCTACTTGTCGCGCAGTCTTCTGTCGTCGGGTACGCTGAAGGCGATCCACAGGCCCGAACCGGTAACGAGGGTGGCGGTCAACCACATCGCCGGAAGCGGCGCTCCTGTCGCCTGAGCGACAGCACCGAGAAGCAAGGCGCCGATGGCGTAACCAGTGTCCCGCCAATAGCGATAGGTGCCAAGCGCCTTGCCGCGCCACAGCGCTGGCGTCCGGTCGGACACCGCGGCAATCAGGTTCGGATAGAGCAGCGCCATGCCGATGCCCATGATCACGGCGGCCGGCAGCCAGACACGCGGGCTCGCTCCGAGCGCCGTCATCGCGATGCCGGCGGCGAGCAGGAAAAAGCCGGCAACGATCGGCATTTTCCGCCCGATGCGGTCTGCGAGGTGACCGGCCCAGAGTTGCGCGAAGCCCCAGACCATCGCATAGGCGCCGGTGAGCCAGCCGATCTCGACCAGTCCGGCGCCGTGGGCCTTGAAGAACACCGGAAATATCACCCAGACCAGCGCATCGGCGATCTTGTTGACCGCGCCGCCCTGGCAAATGGCGCGGCCGGCCGGATCGGAGAACGAGAGGCGCCGGAAGATCTCGCCGAGCGGCGGCTCCGGCTCCGGATGACGTGCGGTAGCGGCGTGTACCTCCACGTGCTCCGCCTTCATCCAAGCAAGGGTGTCGCGGGTCCACAGCAGGCAGACGAGCGCCGCCGCAATCGTCACAAACCCGAACACGAGCAATGCCGGTCGGGCGCCGATATGGTGAGCGAGCCAGGCAGCTCCGAACCCGGCGAGGCCGACGGCGACATAGCCTGTCGCTTCGTTGATGCCGACCGCGAGGCCGCGCTGGTTGTTCGCGGCGAGATCGATCTGGCTGGTCACCGTCATCGACCAAGTGAAGCCCTGGTTTACACCCAGAAAAACGTTGGCGGCGACGATCCACCACCAGTTAGGCGCGAAGTAGATCAGCAGCGGGATCGGAATTCCCGCGAGCCATCCCATGACCAGCACCGGCTTGCGGCCGAGGCGATCCGCCAATCCGCCGGCGACGAAATTGAGCGCGCCCTTCACCAGCCCGAACGAGACCACGAAACTCGCGAGAAACACGAATGCCCCTGAAGAGACTCCGAACTCATGCGCCAGAGTCGGCAGCACCGCGCGCTCCATTCCAGCCACCAGGCCGACAAAGAAGACCTGGATCGTTTGCAGCGCGAACTGCTCGCGATTGGCGGCGATGCCGCGCCGATGGCGGATCGCGGGCGCGGCCGAAGCGCTGATCGTCATGGTGTGCTCCCGCGCGGCATGACCGCCCGAAGGGCGAGGAAAGCCGCGCCGACGGTCGTCAGCGCGCCGAGCGTCGTCGCCCGCCACGCCGCATAGGCCTCCGGTCCGATCGTCGCCGTCGGCGCCTCACCGGTGCGATGGGCATGTCGGTTCACGCGATCGATGGCTCCTCGCATCCACATTGCGTCACGCGGTTGCCGAGCCGGCATTGACGGCGCGGATTTCGGCGGCCCGCGGCGGCGGCGCGGGAATATCCTTCAGCATGGAGCGCACGAACTCCGCCTCGTCCTCGATCCGGAACGCGGCGTTGTGGCGCCGCTCGAAGCCGATGGTGGAAACCGGCTTGCCGCTCAAACTGCGGCCGCAAACCGAGCCCGAATACGCGCCGGGCAGCAGCTCGAGATAATCCGGCAGCGCCTTCAGGCGCCGCAAACTCTGGAAAAGCGCGCGAGCTCCATCCTCGGCCGTCGCGGCAAGCTCGGTCCGGCCGACATCGCCCACCATCAGCGTATGACCGGTGAGAACGAACCACGGCTCGCCGGAGCGGGTACGGTCCGTCACCAGCAGCGCGATGTGCTCCGGCGTGTGACCCGGCGTGTGCAGCACCTCGGCCGAAACGTTACCGAGCGGCAGCACGTCGCGATCGCGCACGCCGCGGAACGACGGCGCGGCTTCGGCATCGGCGAAGAGCACGTACTCCGCGCCGGCAGCGGCCGCCAATCGGCGCCCGGCCGACAGGTGATCGGCGTGGATATGCGTATCGACGACGTAGCAAATGCGCATGCCGGTAGCGCGGGCGGCGTCGAGATAGGGCGCGATCTCGCCCACCGGATCGACCACGGCGGCCATGGCCTTGCCGCCGCAACCGAAGAGATAGGACAATGCGACGGGATCCGTGTGCAGGAACGAACGCAGGATCATCAAGTCCTCCCTGCCGGGCTTTCGATTCGTTCACGACGCTTGACGCGCTGCAGTTATTCAATCATTCTTTTGAATGAATCTCAATGGCGGAAGCGTTGGCAAGCCGCAGCCCGAAGCACGCCCTCTTCGACGGCTTTGCCGAGGTGGCAAAGGCCCTCGGCCACGGCTCTCGGCTGGAGATTCTCGAGCTTCTCGCGCAAGGCGAGCGCAGCGTCGATTCTGTCGCCGAACGCGCCGGCCTGTCGATCGCCAACGCGTCACAACATTTGCGGTTGATGCGGCGCGCCGGCGTTTTGGCCTCGCGGCGGGACGGTAAGCGAGTCCTCTACCGGCTGAGCGATCCGTCGGTGCTCGCGCTGACCGCAGCGCTGGGTCGCGTCGCGGAGCGCAATGCGGCCGAAGTCCGCGCCATCGTCGGCGGCTATTTCCGCCAGCGCGACGCGTTTGAGCCGGTGACACGGCGCGAACTGCTGCGGCGCCTCAAGGACAACCTGGTCACGGTGCTCGATGTGCGGCCGGTCGACGAATACGACGCCGGTCATTTGCCCGGGGCGATCAACATCCCTCTGCGCGAGCTGTCGCGGCGCTTGCGGGAGATACCGCGAAACCAGGAGATCGTCGCCTACTGCCGGGGCCCTTACTGCGTGCTCGCTTTTGAGGCCGTCGGCTTGCTGCGCGAGCGCGGATTCAAGGTCAGGCGTCTCGAAGACGGCTATCCCGAATGGAAGGCCGCAAGATTACCGGTGATACACAAAGCGAACGAGAGGCAACCCAATGCCCACCGCGATCCTTCTGGAGCTTGATTCGTACAGGCGAAGACGCACTGGAAGATTCAAGTCTGAGCGGTTCAGAGAATTAGCACTGGATATGTGCGAGGAAGCGTTTAAGCGGCGCGACTGGGTGGCGTTCGACCGGTGGTTTCGAGTCCTGACAATGACGCGTCACTCTTACGAGCGTCTGAAGACCAAAAATTAGACCAATACTTCGATGCCGAATGGCGTCACCCGCAGCATTCGAATACCCCCGCCACGCCGAAACCGAACGTTCAATTTCCAGAGATGCATTAGGTGGCCAGCCAGCGTCGGGTCGTAGCTACTCGCGCTTGTCGCCGTCGCGCTCGATCTGCGCCAGCTCCTCTTCGGCTTTCGCGATCTCGGTTAGAAAGGTGATTGCCGTATCACCGGGGACGCCTTCCACGAGGCGTCGGCCGTAGGTCGCGATCCGGCGGCGAGGCCTCCTCGATGGATGCTCCTGCTCCGCCACCTACTACAGCCATTTCTACTCGAGCCGCTCCCGCTCGCGCTGAAAGAGAATTTCGTAACCACCAACATGAAGCGGGTTATGACACCGCGCGCGCCCAGCGACACTTGCGACATATGCCAGGCCAATCCACATGCTGGGTTTGGCGACTGCGGTCCACAGATTGGCCTGCCGAGTGAAACCGTGCGCGCCATAGTTGGAGGTAACGGAAACGGCGAAGATGTGGCGTAGGTCCCTACGTCTCACCACCAAGTGAACATTGCGCGCTAAGCAAGGCGGCGGGCTGAACTGCTACCCGCCCGATGCATCGGTGGTTCCGATATTGGATTTCCGTAAGTGATTGAAATCCCGTGATTCATGCGAGCATAATTCGCTTGTATTGGTACAGCATAATCCGCTTGTATATGCACAACATGATTTGCTTGTATGTGCACAGCATGATATGCTTGTAAGCGTAACGCAGCAAAAGCTTGTAAACCCACGACTCCCAAGGCCGGCAGATGCCAGCACCGCATGAAAAACTCGCCGAATCGCTGAGCGCGCTTCACGACCTGCAGAAAGCCGGTCGGCGTGTCTTCAAGTCAAGCGAACTCACCCGCGTTCACCGCGAACGCTTGATCAAAAACGGCTTCCTCCAAGAGGTCTTAAAGGGATGGCTCATCACTTCCGGCCCCGACACACGCGCCGGAGACAGCACGCCCTGGTACGCCTCCTTTTGGGAATTCTGCGCCCGCTACTGTGACGACCGTTTCGGCGACCAATGGTATCTCTCGCCTGAGCAATCTCTCCTCATTCAGGCCGAGAACACGGTCATTCCGGCTCAGCTTATCGTCAATAGCCCGAAAGGCGCGAACCACGATCTCAAGCTTCTGTTCGGCGTCTCTCTTTACGACTTAAAGCAGGCCGAAATGCCGTCGCCGGCTGATCTCATCGTCCGCGATGGCTTGCGCTTGTTTTCAACTTCGGCGGCCTTGGTAAAGGCCCCTGAGGCATTTTTCTCCCGTCGTCCCATCGAGTCACAAGTCGCGCTCGCGAACCTCAAAGATGTATCGGAGGTGCTAAGGCGCCTTCTTGATAGGGGCCAATCGGTCGTGGCCGGGCGGCTCGCCGGCGCTTTTCGCCGCATTGGTCGCGCCGATGCGGCGGAAGAAATTCTCAAAACCATGAAAGCCGCGAATTATGATGTTCGTGAATCCGATCCCTTCACGCCCCAGCAGACTTTCGGCGTCCTCCGCGCCACGACGACAGCGCCGATCGTCACGCGCATGCAGGCCCTATGGCAAGCGATGCGGAAAGCCGTCCTCGATGCCTTTCCCAAAGCGCCAGGTTCGCCCAAGGATAAATCGGCTTATCTCGGCTTTATCGACGAGATTTATGTGCATGATGCCTACCATTCGCTCTCTATCGAAGGCTATCGCGTCACGCCGGAATTGATCGAGCGAGTGCGGTCCGGCGCCTGGAATCCCGCAGGTAACGAGGCGGATCGAAAGAGCCGCGATGCGCTGGCGGCCCGCGGCTATTGGCAAGCCTTCCAGCTCGTTAAATCAAACATTGCGGAGATCATCAACGGCGCTAACCCAGGCGCGCTCGTTCGCGGCAGCCATCGCGATTGGTATCGCGAGCTTTTCCAGCCTTGTGTGGCGGCAGGCTTGCTGCCGGCCTCAGCGCTGGCCGGTTATCGCAACGATGCCGTCTATCTTCGTACTTCCCGCTATGTCCCGCCGCGATGGGAAGCGGTGCGCGATGCGATGCCGGCTTTCTTCGATTTGCTGGAACAAGAAGAAGAATCCGCCGTGCGTGCCACGCTCGGCCACTGGCTGTTCGGTTACATCCATCCCTATCCGGACGGCAATGGGCGGATGGCGCGCTTCCTCATGAACGCCATGCTCGCTTCGGGCGGCTATCCCTGGACGGTTGTTCGCGTTGAGGACCGAAAGCCTTATTTGGCAGCGCTCGATGCCGCGAGCATCGATAGCGACATGAAGCCATTTGCGCGCTTCATTGCCGCTCGCGTCGAATGGTCATCGACGACAGCTCAAAGCGGCGGGCCTCCTCAGGGCAATCCTCGTAAACTGACCCGCTCGCGTGGCAAATAGCGCCGGTAAGCGGTACCGGGATCTCGCCGCAAGGTTTTATATTTATGTTGAGGCTCCGACCGGGCAGGGGCTGTCCGGTTTTGGCGCCGCTTTCGGCAAAGTGTCCGAGTTTGAAAACCGAGTGTCCTAAAACGAAACAAACCCCCGATCACGCCCCTATCACCGTCCGCCACCCCGTTTCATATCCTGCGGGTCGGGAACTCCGGCGGGGGACTAATTAGTGCTTATGGAGAATCACGGACATTAGACCAGTTAGGGTGCCGATTACGCCCGTAATCGCTGTCACCCAAATCACCCATCCCTGTTTAACCGCCTGTCTTTCTTTTTGCTCCGAACGAATTTGGGTTCGTAAATTTACAAACGATTCCGGATTAAGTCTCCACGCTTCCGTAATGCGCGATTGCTCCCAATTCCTGTCACGCATTTCGTCGTGGTTGGCGACGCGGTACGGTTTAAATGCGGATTCCGACGGAAGTCGCCCGTCATTCCGATTTGATGTCGCCCACCATTCCGATCTGAAGTCGCCCACCGTTCCGATTTGATGTCGCCCGGGTGGGCGCGGCCGCGGCTGGCCTCGTTTAGG
>JBOHLS010000027.1:0-31779 GCA_050729835.1 Allostellaceae bacterium
CGATGTACGAGAACATTCCGCCCTGATCGACAAACTTCCTGCGCATCCGTTTCCCCCAATCAACCTCTCTCGGAAGAGAATCATGATCAGGCATCGACGCACAAAGGGTTTTTCAGCAAACTGCTAGCGCATCGATGCGCTCGCGCACCGGCGTCGCCGCCGGCTGCATGCTGATTTGCCAGTCATGGGCGTGCTCGGCCCAGGCCGGCAGCGCGACGGCGAGCAGCACGGGCAGGCCGCACAGCGCGCGGATGGCCCGGCGTGTGCACGCTGTCATCCAGCTGGCTGCCGCACGGCTCATTGACTCAAAGATGTGCGACCACATGATGGGTCTCCACCTCGTGAAAGACGACCACGATGGTCATCACCGTCGCGAACACGCCTACGGCAACGGCGGAGAGAACGAAGGCGAACAGGCGGTTCCGCGCCCGCGGCGGAACTGCCGCCCGGCCGCGTCGATCGTCGTTGCGTTGCGTATCCACACCATGACCTTCCGTCGTGCCGCGCTGCTCCGGCGCAACGCGGCGCCGATCGCCGCGATCCGCAAATTAAACTTGCGCAAGATTCGACCACGCGCGGCAGCAAGATGCGAATCATCACGTGCCGGCGCGCAGACCGATTCCATCGGTCGCGACCATATGCCGCACAAACTGACGCGTTCGTACCGTGGTCTGTAAAAACCGCAGCGGCCATCACGTCTGCGTCAAAGCCAACGCTCGACACCGGCAATTAGTTTGCAGCGCGTGACAACCGCGCGACTATAGTGCGACGACGCACGAGGGGGTGCTTTTGGTGCGGTCGCGCTGGCGATGCAAGGTTCGGTGGCCGGCGTTAGCCGGCGTGCTGGCACTCGTCCTCAATGCATTCGTGCCGATCCACCTCGCCTTCGATCTCGGCGAAGCGCTGGCGCCGGCGCACCGCGACGACAACCACGGTATCGAATGGCGCGTGTGGGCGTGCTTAATCGGCCACGAGGCGCACGATGCCGACGACGCGGACGATCACGGCCACCATCACGAACCCACCTGCCCGGTCATTGCGGTGTTCGGCGCGCTGACCGGACTCGTCACGACGACCGTACCCATTCTGGCCCAGCCGGTTGCCGTCGCCGCCGTCAATGTCGCAGCGGTGTCGGAACGCGACATCGCCCTCGTCCGCGCCACCGCCTATCGCTCGCGCGCGCCCCCTCTCGGCTGAACTCGCCGAATTTCACAAGCGCCGCCGTCGCGCGCATGCGTGGCTGTGGCCATCGGCTTGTCTCGAGCGTTGGGAGTATCGATATGAAACGCACGCTTTGGTGTGCGACTGTGCTTGCGGTGGGGTTTCTTGTGTCTGCGAATTCCGCCGCGTGGGCGCATGCCGTCTGCGGTAATCGCGTCTTTCCCGCCACGCTGACGATGGACGATCCGGGCGTCGGCGACGAATTGTCGCTGCCGACCATCCAGTACCTGCCGCTTCCGGCCACCGGCGGAAACCCGGGCCACTCGGTTGATTACGGCTTCGAGTGGGACAAGACGATCACCCGGGATCTGGGCTTTGCCATCAACGGCGACTATTACACGCAGTCCGGCGCGAGTCAGGATTTCAACGGCTGGGACAACTGGACTGTGACGCTCAAGGACGAGCTGCCGTGCTGGGGGGCCCACGAGTTCCTGACCTCGGTAGGCGTGATCCGCAATTTCGCCCGGACCGGCTCATCGCAGCTCATCAACGGCGGCGTGATCGGCAATGTGAGCTACACCGCGCCGACGTTCTATGTCGGCAAGGGGCTGGGCGATCTGCCGATCGGCTATTTCCGTCCCCTCGCCATCACCGGCGAACTCGGCCGTCAGTTCTCCGATTCGCCGGAGGTTAGCCCCGACGCGTGGGCCTACGCGGCGTCGCTGCAATACTCGATGCCGTATATGCAGCAGCACGTGAAGGCGCTAAACCTGCCGGCGTTCATGGGCCGATTGATTCCGCTGGTCGAAGTCTCGCTCACGAATCCGGATAGCGGTCCGACCACCGGCACGATCGCGCCGGGCCTGCTCTATGAAGGCGATACTTGGCAGCTCGGCGCCCTGGCATTGATCCCGGCTAGCCATGCCACAAGGCAAATCCAGGGCACCGGCTTCATCGTCCAGATGCATTTCTTCATCGACGACATTTTCCCGAATTCCCTCGGCAAACCCCTCATCGACACGGATCTATGGCAATGACACCGATCAAGCACCTCCTCGCTCCGATGATCGTCGCCGCCGGAACGCTCACCGCCTCGGCGGCGTACGCGCATGCCTTTCTCGACCATTCCGATCCGGCGGTCGGCAGCACGGTGCCGACCTCGCCGCCGGCCATCGCGTTGTGGTTCACCCAGGACATCGAGCCGGCGTTTAGCACCGTCACGGTGACGAACGCGGCGGGCCAGCGGGTCGACCGCGGCAACGCGCACGTGCCGCCAGACAATCCGGCCGAGCTCCAGCTTGGATTGAAGCCGCTGGCGCACGGCACTTACACGGTCCATTGGCACGTCGTCTCGGTCGACACGCACACGACCGAGGGCACGTTCACTTTCGACGTCGGCGGATGAACGGACTGCCGCGGCGGCAGAGGTAGTGGATGGATTGGCTCCTGATCACCGCCCGCGCGGTGCATTTTGCGGCGTGCGTGTCGCTGGCCGGCGTGCTCGCGTTCGAGTGCCTGATCGCCGGCCCGGTGCTGCGGCGCAGCGATGGGTTCGCGGCAAGCGGATTGAACCAGCGACTGCGCACGCTCGCCTGGGCGAGCTTGACGCTGACGCTGATCTCCGGCGCCGCCTGGCTCGACGGCGTCGCCGCCTCCATGAGCGGCAAGCCGCTCGGCGCGGCGCTGAGTCCCGGCGTGCTCGGCATCGTGCTCGACCAGACGCGCGTCGGCCAGGACTGGCTGCTGCGGCTGGCGCTTGCCGTGGCGCTCGGCGCGTGCCTCGCCGCCCGGAACGAACGGCGCGCGCGGTATAGGACGGTGATCGCCTGGCTGGCGTTCGGCCTCAGCACGCTGATTCTCGCGAGCCTCGCCTGGGCCGGACACGGCGCGGCGACGGTGGGCGCGCCGGGCGAACTCCACCTCGCCGGCGACATCCTTCACCTGATTGGCGCCGGGCTTTGGCTGGGCACGCTCATTCCGCTGGAGCTGCTGCTGGGCGAAGCGCGCCGGGCCGGCGACACACCCTGGCTCGCGGTCGCACGGACCGCCGCGCGGCGCTATTCGGTGCTGGCAGTGACGAGCGTGACGGCTCTGCTCGCCGGCGGATTGATCAATACCTGGTTCCTCGCCGGCACGATCCCCGCCCTCATCGGCACGCTGTACGGGCGGCTGCTGCTAGCGAAGATCGCGCTGTTCGTCATCATGCTGGTGGTTGCCGCCTTCAATCTGCTGCGGTTGACGCCGCGTCTCGACGACGACGCCCGCGCGCCGCGAACGATCGTGTGGCTGCAGCGCAACGCGCTGATCGAGACCGCCATCGGCCTCGGCGTCGTGGCCATCGTCGGCGTGCTCGGCATCCTGCCGCCGGGCTTGCACATGGAGCCGGGATGGCCATTTCCGTTCCGGATCGATTTCAATCTGCTGACGACCGGCGCCAAGATCACCTTCGCCGTCTTCGCCATCGGATTCTGCGCCAGCATCGTGACGATCGTCGTCGCCGTCGCCGCCGGCTGGAAGCGGCTGCTCGGCCCGCCGATCGTCGGCCTCATCGTGTGCATCGCCTTCGGCGGCGCGCCGCTGCGCTCGGGCATCGAATTCGCCTATCCGACGACCTTCTACGCGCCGCGGGTGCCGTATGACGCGCCCTCCGTCGTCGACGGCGCCCATGTCTATGCCGCGAATTGCGTGATGTGCCACGGCGCCGACGGCCGCGGCGACGGGCCCGCCGCCGCGACCCTGCCGATCAAGCCCGCCGACCTGGTCCTGCCGCATCTCTTCGCGCACACCGCCGGCGACATCTACTGGTGGGTCGGCCACGGCCTCGGCGGTGTGATGCCGGGCTTCGCCGTGGTGATGACGCCGACCCAGCGCTGGAACGTGGTCAACTTCGTCCGCGCGCGCGCCGCCGGCGTCCTCGCGGCAAGCGTTGGACCCAAGGTCGATCCGATCGCCGCGTACCAGCTGCCGGATTTCGCGTTCGACAGCGGCGGCGTGCAGAACACGCTCCGCCGGGTGCTCGCCGCGGGTCCGGCGCTGCTGGTGCTGTTCGGGCCCGAGGTACCCGCCGCGCGGCTGCAGCAGCTGGCGGCGGCGCAGCTGAAGCTCATCGCCGCCGGCTTGCCGGTGATCGCGGTCGATCTTGGCAGCGATGCGAGCACCGCGGCGACTGCGCCCTATGTCGTCGGCGTGTCGGCGGACGTCGCGACGGCGCTGGCGCTGTTTCGCTCGGCCAACGACGGCGGCGAGACCGAGCTGATGCTCGACCGCAACGGCAATATCCGCGTGCGCTGGACGGCGAGCGATCTCGCCTCGCCCGCCGTGCTTGCGGCCGACGCCATCCACGTGGCGCAGTTCTCGGGCGCCGCGCCCAACCACGCCGGCCACGGCGGCTAGCGGATCAGCGTCGGAGGCGGCGCCACAGCAGCATCGCGCCGATAATCAGCACGATGCTGAGCCACGAGACATCGAAGACGAACGCATCGCGCGCAATCGCGACGTGAAGCGCGGGCGCATGCAGGAAGGCGAGGAAGGAGTCCAAGGTCACGGAGTCCTTCGCTCGGCGCGTGACCACGGCATTGAAAACCCCACCCCGCGACCTCTCCCCGCGCACGCGGGGCGAGGGAGAAAATAGCTATCCGTCGCTTTTCTTGCGCATCAGGAATTCGCGGCCGATCTTCACCAGAGGCACGCCGTCGTATTCGACGATGTCGGCGGTGGCGTAGGTCTCGTTCCACGAACCCGGCAGATATGATCCTGTCCCCACAACATCAATCGGCGCTTCGGCGACCGACATGGAGCGGCACTTCGCCGGCGTGAAACCGGACGAGGCCACGATCTTGACGCCGGAAAAGCCTTCGCCGTTGAGCCGCGCGCGCACATGCCAGATCGCCGCCGCTGAGACGCCGGTCCCGATGAGATGGCGCAGCTCGGCCTCGGTACGATAGCCGCGGATGGCGTTTGGCACGCGCTGCTCGAGCACGGCGTAGGAGCGCGCGACGTCAAGCTCCTCGATGTAACGGCCGCCATGGGTATCGAGCCGCACGGCGAGCTTGCCCTCGGCGGCGAGATCAGGAAAGCGGCGCGCGACGGCGAGCGTGTCGGTCACTTCCTGGCCGAAATAATCGACCAGCGCGGTCAAGGGTTCGTCCGGGAAAGTTTCCCTAAACATCTCGGCGGCGCGCACGGTCGAGCCGGCGTAGCCGACGAGCGCGTGCGGCATGGTGCCGAGCCCGCGCTTCTGCCCGAAATAATGCGCCGTGGCGCCGGTCGCGTTGCCGATGAAGCCGACCGCGCCGGCCTCGCGCTTGGCGGCTTGCGAACCAACCGCGGCAGCATAGGCCATCATCTCGGCCATCTCGGCCCCGGCGCAATGGCGCGCATCCATCGCCAGGAACGCCGCCTTGGGCAGGTCGGAGCACATGGCATAGGCGTTGTAGGCGGCGACGCACGGCGCGCCGAGCTTCTGGAGATAGAGCGTCTCAAGATCGACCAGATGGAAGAGCGAGCCGGAGATATAGGCAAGCACCTCGCCGGCGCCGACCCATTCACCTTCCTTGTAAGGTAGCTCGATGTCGAATTTCGTGCCGCGCGCCTGCGCCATGGCTTCGAGGAACTCGACCATCAGCCGCGGCGTCGCGATCACCGGCCGGCGCATGAACACGGCATAGGTGACGCGCTTGTCGCCGTAGCGGCGGACGATCTCCTTGGTCTTGGTGAAATAGGCGTCAGTGAACCGCGTCACCGGATCGGCCGGCGGCGGCGCCTGATCCGCGCGCCGGGGCGCGCCGCTCAGGAGGCGGCCCGCGCGCGCGCCGCGGCGGCCTGGCCGGCGCGCTTCTTCTTCAGCTCCTCGGCGATCATGAAGGCAAGCTCGAGCGCCTGACCGGCGTTCAAGCGCGGATCACAATGGGTGTGGTAGCGATCGGCGAGGTCGGTCTCGCTCACCGCGCGCGACAGCGACGTGGCGCCACCGATGCATTCGGTCACGTCTTGACCCGTCATTTCAAAATGTACGCCGCCGGCATAGATGCCCTCGCCATCGTGCACGGCGAAGAAACCGCGAACTTCACGCAAGACCTGGTCCACCGCGCGGGTCTTGTAGCCGGTCTTGGAGACAATGGTGTTGCCGTGCATCGGATCGCAGCACCAGACGACCTTGCGGCCGGACTTCTTCACCGCCCGCACCAGCGGCGGCAGCTTGGCCTCGACCTTGTCGGCGCCCATGCGCGCGATCAGGGTCAGGCGGCCGGGCTCGTCCTCGGGATTGAGCAGGTCGATGAGTCTCAACAGATCATCCACCGGCAGCGACGGACCGCATTTGAGTCCGATCGGATTCTTGACGCCGCGGATGAACTCGACATGCGCGCCGTCAGGCTGACGCGTGCGATCGCCGATCCACAGCATGTGCGCCGAGCAGTCGTACCAGTCGCCGGTGGTGCTGTCGACGCGCGTCAGCGATTGCTCGTACGGCAGCAGCAGCGCCTCGTGCGAGGTGAAGAGGTCGGTCTCGCGGATCTGCGGCGTGGTCTCGCTGGTCAGGCCGCACGCCGCCATGAAGTCGAGCGTTTCGGTGAGCCGGTCGGCCAATTCCTGATAGCGCGCACCCGCCGGGCTTTGCGCCACGAAGCCCTGCGTCCAGGAATGGACGCGGTGGAGATCGGCATAGCCGCCCTGGGCGAAGGCGCGCAGCAGGTTGAGCGTCGCCGCCGACTGACTATAGGCCTGGAGCATGCGCACCGGATCGGGTTGGCGCGAAGCCGCAGTGAACTCCATGCCGTTAATGATGTCGCCGCGATAGGCCGACAGCGTCGTGCCGTTCTGGGTTTCGGTGTCGGCGCTGCGCGGCTTGGCAAACTGGCCGGCCATGCGCGAGACCTTCACGACGGGGCACGCCGCGCCATAGGTGAGCACCACCGCCATCTGGAGCAGGACGCGGAAGGTGTCGCGGATGTTGTTGGGGTGGAACTCGGCGAAGCTTTCCGCGCAGTCGCCCCCTTGCAGCAGAAAAGCCTTGCCGGCGACGACGTCGGCCAGCGCGGATTTCAGCCGCCGCGCCTCGCCCGCGAAAACCAGCGGCGGATAGCGCGTGAGCGTCGCCTCGACGGCTTCGACCGCCTTGGCATCGGGATAATCCGGCGCCTGCTTGACGGGCTTGCCGCGCCAGCTATCGGGCGTCCATTTCGCTTTGGTGACCATGGGTTAGCGCTCTACGTTAGCGCCATAGATAGCGATTTCCGGCCCGGATTGAAAGAGAGTCCGGAGTCAGCGGCCCTGGTCCGATAGTGCCGTGATCAGCGACGGCTGCGGGGGCGGCGGAGCGAAGTCCTCTGAAATCACCTTCTGTTCTGGATCGTAGCCTGCGGCTTTGATCGCGCTCAAAAGGATGTCATCAATCCATTGCACGGCATCAGCCGCGACGTCTAGCAGTTTGCTGAAAAACCCTGGTTTTTGTTGGCATAAGATGATTCGATCTGGGCCGTGGGAGTCGGGGGTGATGGATGCGCGGATTGTTTCGAGATCAGGGTGGTTTGTTTTCGTATTTGTCGCCGGAGAGCCGGGTTCCGGCGACGCATCCGTTGAGGCAGGTCCGCGAGCTTGTCCGAGCCGTGCTCAAAGAGCTGAGCGGGACATTCGCCAGGCTCTACGCGCGCGAGGGCCGCCCCTCTGTTCCGCCGGAACAATTGCTGAGTGCTCTGCTTCTGCAAGCCTTCTACGGCATCCGATCGGAGCGGCAGTTGATGGAACAACTGGACTATAACCTTCTGTACCGCTGGTTTGTGGGATTGGCTCCGGACGATCCGGTTTGGGATGCGACAACGTTTACGAAGAACCGGGAACGGTTGCAGCATGGAGATGTGTTCGAGAAGTTCATGACAAAGCTTCTCAATCATCCGGAGGTGAAGCCGCTGTTGTCGGACGAGCACTTCTCGGTGGACGGGACGTTGATCGAGGCCTGGGCCTCGCACAAAAGCTTTCGTCCGAAGGACGGCAGCGACGACGACGGCGCGAACTTCCATGGGCAGAAGCGCAAGAACGACACACCCGCGAGCACGACCGATCCGGACAGCCGTCTTTACCGCAAGGCGCAGGGCCGTGAGGCGAAGCTGTCCTATATGGGGCACGCCCTCATGGAGAACCGGCATGGGCTGGCCGTGGCCGGCATGGTTACGCAGGCCAACGGCACGGCCGAACGGCGGGTTTCGGAAGCGATGCTCGAAGCCAAGCGCAACGCCGCCGGCCGTGACATCACGGCCGGCGAGGACAAGGCCTACGACACGGCCGACCACGTGGCCGCGCTGCGGGGCATGAACGTGACGCCGCACGTGACGCAGAACAATGCCGTCACCAAAACCGGCAAGACCCGCCGCAGCGCTATCGACGGCCGCACCACGCGCCACGAGGGTTATGGGATGTCGCAATCGCGCCGCGCGACGATCGAATGCATCTTCGGCTGGGGCAAGCAGCATGGCACGATGCGCAAGACCAAGCATCGCGGCATTCACCGCGTCGCCGCGGACTTCCTGCTCAACCTCATCGCTTACGATCTGATCCGCATTCCAAAATTGATTGCGGCGTAGGAGGACTCTGTCCGTGGAGCCGAAAAGCATGCGACAGCAGCCCCTCAGCCACACAGAAACTCCCATCCGAGCCGCAGCGCTTCCTTCACTCAGAGGGAAAAACGTCAGTTCGGAAGATTTTTCAGCAAACTGCTAGAGCGAGTCTGCCATCGTAAGCACCGCCACGGATTATGAGCGCTTCTTTTTCACCTTCCGACAAAATCCGAAGGAGTGAGGGAGCCGCGTCGCTGACCGACCCATCGGCCGACAGCACGACCGCAAATGCGGAGAAATCGTATTCCTTCAGAATATTGTGGCGCTCCTTATCAATAAATTCCCAAAATATCTTGTACTTGCTTCGCTCGTTACCGAGACGGTGCCAAACATCGATGAGCTCGTTTCGAAGTCTCTCGGGAATACACGACTTCGCATCTTTTGCCCGCATCAGGTGAATCGACGCCCTTTAGAAGCGCGCAAATTCCCGCCCATTTCACTTTCCACGCGGATAGGCTTACGCGTTCGTTTCTCAGTTCGTCGATCGCAAATGCGCAGTCTCGGCACGCGCGATAGGACGCGAGATACCATTTGATGGGGAGCGGAATTCTCTGAAACTGCTTAGGAAGTGCCATTTCTGGTGTCCGCGCGGCGATTACTTCCGTTTGTCGTCCGCGTGCCCAAGCACACTTTACCTGATAGCGCAGGGGCCAGCCACATCGCGATGCTGCGCAGAATGGTGAGTGCACCAGGACTCCAACCTGGGACCAGCTGATTAAGCGTCACCGCCCCTGCACGGCAAGCCCGCGCACCTGATCGATCACCTCATGGGCGAACACGACGCCGGACGTGCTCACCGGCAAGCCGCTCGCGCGGAGCGCTTCCGCCGTCCACGTATTGCAGGTGTCGGTGAGGCTGTAGGTTCCGGTCGAGGCGTAAAAGCTGCTTCCGGGATAAGGGCCGTCGCCGAGCCGAAGCGGCCGCTGCTGCGAATCTTCTGCAATCGAATCCCAAACGAATTGGGCGAGACGGTCGAGCCCCGGTCGCGAGACCGGCAGCGCGAACACGCTCGCGCCCGAGGCGAAGTACGCGGTCGGCGATTCTTGCAGAGGGACGACCAGGACGACCGACGGGCCGGACACCGACGCCGCGAGGAGATCGCCGAGACCGGGATTGCGCGCCATGTAATAATCGCGCTGACCCCAGCCGAAGACGACGTAGCGGGCGTCCGGCGAAATCTCCGGCAACGCGGCGAGCGGCGGCGACAACGCGTCGACCGGAACGCCGATCTCCGTATGCCAACCGCCCGCGATCACATAGATGGTTTGAAGCTTCGGCGCGGCGCCGGCGTAGGGCTGCACGACCTCCACCGGCGACGTCGCACAACCGGCGAGGCCCTGGGCCGAAAAGACCACAATCAACGCGACGATGAATTTTCGCAGCGCGGTCATCGCGCCCAGCGTAGCGCTATGCGAAATCCGATGCGGTAAGAACGTCGGTCGCCGATGCGCTACTGGGCCGGCTGCGCGGGCACGTGCTCCCAGCCCGTTGGGCACGTGGACACGTACGGGTAATACGCCTTCTTGGCGCGGCAGTAATACCAAACCGATTGCGGTGCCGGCGGCGCGGCCGGCGCCGGCGCGACCGTATAGGGAGCCGGCGCAACCGGATATGGATAGGGATAAGTGGGATACGCGTATGGATACGGATAGGCGTAGGGATAGGAACCGTAGGGATAGCCCCACCACGGACCGCCGAGATAGATGCTGCCGCCCCATCCCCAGCCGCCGTGCCAACCGCCATGCCAGCCGCCGCCGTGCCAGCCGCCATGGCCGCCGTAAGCGGCCGCGGGATTAGCGCCCGACGACAGCAGAACGAAAGCGGCGACGGCAATCGCAGCGCCAAACTTTTTCACGAGCGCCTCCACGTCCGGTACCCGATAAAAGCATAGGCCAGCGACATAGGCAGCCCTTGATGCAGATCAAGGCCGCGCATAGGACCATGCCCCTAGCCTTTGCACCCAGCCGGACGCAGACTGCCGCGAACCGCCGTCCGGCCTGAATTGCGCTTGTCACAACCTCAAAGGCCGCCATGAAGCTCAAACGTCCAAGCTTGCGAACCATCCCGACGATTGCCATCGGCCTCTTCGCGGCGTCGGCCGTCGCCCTGGCCGCGACGCCCACCGCGCTCGCGCAGACTGCGGCGCCGGCGGCGAACCACGAGACGCAAAAAGCCGGACCCGATCCCTACATCGAGGGACAGATCGCCTTCATGAAGGCCGCGCTCGAGATCACGCCGGCGCAAGAGGCGAAGTGGGACAAGGTCGCCTCCGTCATGCGCGAGAACAACCGCGAGAGCCAGCAGCTCGACGACAAGCAGCAAGCCGCCGAAGGCCAGCCGGAAACCGCGGTGCAGCGCGTCGAGACGCAGATCCAGCTCGCCGAGCTGAGCGCCAACCAAGGCAAGCGGTTTCTCGACGCCTTCCGGCCGCTCTACGCCAGCCTGTCGAAGGATCAGAAAGCCAGTGCCGACGAGCTGATGGGGCAATCGGAAGCGGCGAACGCCGCCGCGCCGCCGCCGCCGAACGAGCCGCCGCCCGCGGCGCCCGCACCGCGCTAGCGCGCTCGACGCTAACGGCAGAACACGGGAGCACGATCGGATGGCCAAAGACGACGCGACATTTCATCTGAAAGCCGCCAAGCAAGCGGCCCGCATGGCGGCCAAGGCGAAGACAGCAAAAGCTCGATCGGCGTTTCTGGCGATCGTCGGCGAGCATCTGACCTTGGCCGACTATGCGCTGCGCGAGGCGCCGATCGTGGCGACGCGCCGGCGCAAACGATCCAAATAGCCCGAATCTCTCAGGTCGTTCTCATGGGGATAGCACCCATGAAGTCGCGCTTGCCGATCTCGACGCCGCAATGACGGAGAATGTCGTAAGCCGTGGTGACGTGAAAGTAAAAGTTTGGCAACACGAAGTGGTAGAGGTAGTCCGCGCCCTTCATGTGGCCCTTGTTCGGGCCGAGCGGGAAAGTGATCTCGCGGTCGGCGGACGCGTCGATCTTCTTGGCGTCGAGTGTCTTCACAAAGGCGAGCGTCTTGGCAATGCGCCCCTTGAGCTCGGCGATCGTCTTCTCGCTATCCTCATAGCGGGGCGGGTCGATGCCAGCGAGCCGTGCGCCGCCGTTCTTGGCCTGGTCGCAGGCGCTCTGCACCTGCCGGATGAATGCGAACATATCGGGGAATAGGCGCGTACCGAGCAGCGCCGTGAGATCGATCTTCCTCGCTTCGGCAAAAGCTGAAGCCTTGTCGAGGAGCGCCGAAAGCGCATTGAGACTGATCTCGAATACCGGGATTGACGCTTTAGACATCGACATGGCGGGACTCTCCCTCGCAGGTGAAACTGAAAATCAGATTGCACGACCGTGGTGACATATTCGCTTCGACGCCGCCAGGCAATCCAGCGGCGCCGCTAAGCAGCAATGCAGATCCGGCAGGATTGCCTCATGTGCGTGCACTCTAAATCGGCGCGACGCCGACGGTCTCGAGCACCAAGACGAGATTGAGCGCGAGGATCGCCGCAGCGGCGACGGACGCGAGGCCGGTCACCGCGCGCGAATTGACGTAATCGCCCATCACGTCGCGTCGCCGCAGCAGCAGCGCGACCATCGGCACCGGCAGCGCGAAGCTCAGCGCCAGCTGACTCAACACCAGGCCGCGCGTCGCGTCGATTCCGGCGGCGACGACGGCGAAGGATGGCACCATGGTCAGCAGCTCGGCGCAGGCCGAGCGGAACGCGGAAGCCGACGAAGCCCTGCATCACCACCTGCCCCGCCATGGTGCCGACAGTGGAGCTCGACAGGCCCGAAGCGATCAGCGCGGCGAGGAACGCCGCCGCGGCGGCGGCGCCCAAGAGCGGACCGAGCGTATGATAGGTAACGCCGACGTTCGCGATGCCGTCATGCGCGCCATCGTGAAACACCGACGCCACCATCGCCACCATCGCCAGGTTGACCAGGCCGGCGAAGCCCAGCGCCAGCCCGACCTCGCGATGCGAGAAGCGGATCAGCTTGCGCCGCTCGGTCTCGTTGCGTGGCACGATGCGGTCCTGGGTCAGCGCCGAATGCAGAAAGATCGCGTGCGGCATGACCGTGGCGCCGACGATACCGACGGCGAGCAGCACCGCATCGCCGCCGTCGAATTGCGGCACCAGCGAATACACGGCGACGGCGCGCCAATCCGGCGGCGCGATCAGCAGCTCGACGAGATAGGCCGCGCCGATGATGGCGACGAGACCGCCGATCGCCAGCTCGATCGGCCGGAAGCCGTTCCGCTGCAAGCCGAGCAGCGCATAAGTCGCAACGCCGGCGACGACCATCGCCGCCAGCAGCGACGGGTGAAAGAGCAGCGCGAGGCCGAGCGCGGCGCCGAGGAACTCGGCGAGATCGGTCGCCATCGCTGCGATCTCGCTCACCAGCCACATGGCGAGCACCACGGCGCGCGGGAAATGCGCGCGCGAGAACTCGACCAGATTGCGGCCGGTGACGATGCCGAGCTTGGCCGACAGGCCCTGGAACAGCATCGCCACCAGATTGGCCAGCACCACGACCCAGAGCAGCGTGTAGCCGTGGCCGGCGTCGACCTGGATGTTGGTGGCGAAGTTGCCGGGGTCCATGGAGGCGACCGAGGCGATCACCGCCGGACCGGCGACAGGGCAGCGCCGAACGCCAGCGCCAGTTGCGGCCGCCGGCGAGAACGGCGCGTGCGGCATCGGCGATGGCGTCGCTGTGCGTGAGGGCGCGGACGGCGGCGGTCATCGCGCCATCTGCAAGGCTGGGCGCGGATAGGCCGACAGGGCGGCCCTGCCCACCATCGTCGCCGCGAAACCCGCTAGAAATGCCGAGGACGCCAACACGGACCGAACCTTCTCGTCTAATTAATAATAATAATAAGTCGCAAATATCAGGTGTTCAAGGGCGGTGGACCGCGGACGCCGGCATTCCAGCATGGCTGGTCTTCATACTTTCATGATGCAAGTGACGATGGATTGAGTTACTTTCGCTATGCAATCCACGGAGAGCCGACCATGCAGCGCACAAGCTTCGGCAATATGCAGTGCCCCATCGCCCGCAGCCTTGAGCGCGTCGGCGAATGGTGGAGCATTCTGATCCTGCGCGACGCGTTCCACGGCCTCACCCGCTTCGACCAGTTCCAGAAGAGCCTCGACATCGCGCCCAACATCCTGACGCGGCGCCTCAACGCGCTGGTCGAGAGCGGCCTGCTCGAGCGCCGGCGCTATAGCGCGCGGCCGCCGCGCGACGAATACGTGCTGACCGAGCGCGGCCGCGATTTCCGGCCGGTGCTGCTGGCGCTGCTCACCTGGGGCAACAAGCATTTCGCACCCGAAGGGCCGAGCGTGGTCGTCATCGACACCGAGACCGGCAAGCCGGTCGACGCGGTGATGGTTGATCGCGCGAGCGGCGCCCCGCTGGTTGCGCCGCGCTTCCGCACCCTGCCGGGACCCGCCGCCGACGAGCGCACGCGCCAGCGCCACGCCGCGCCCCATATCGTTTGAGGACGCGCCACCATGAGCGATCAAGCGATCAATCGGTTCGTGACGCGCGTTGCGGTCGCGCCGACGACAACAAAGCTGCGGCTGTCACGGCGAAATCTGGTTCTGGCTGCGCTCGGCCTCGCGGCGCTCGGCGCACTGTGGTACGGCGAGCAGTGGTGGACGGTCGGCCGCTTCGTCGAGACCACCGACGATGCCTATGTCGGCGGCAACGTGACGCCGATCGCGCCGCATGTCGCAGGTTTCGTCGAGCAGGTCCTGGTCACGGATAATCAGCAGGTCCACCGGGGCCAGCCGCTCATCCGCCTAGACGCGCGCGATTTCCAGGCTGCGCTCGATCGCGCCGCCGCGACCGTGAGCGAGCGCGAGGCAGCGCTGGCCGATCTCGAAGCCAAGACGACGCTGCAGCAGGCGACGATCCGCCAAGCCGAAGCCGATCTTGCCGCCAAGCAAGCCGCCGCCGTCTTCGCGGCCAAAGATGACGTGCGCTATCGCACGCTCGCCAACGTCGCCTATGCCTCGCGCCAGTCCGAAGAACGCGCGCTGGCCGCGAACCAGTCGGCGCAGGCAACAGTGGTGGCGGCGAGCGCCGCGGTCGACGCGGCGAAGCAGCAGCTGGCCGTGCTCCGGACCGAGATCGCCGGCGCTAAAGCCGCCGAGACCCAGTCCGAGGCCGAGCTGCGCACCGCGCAGCTCAATCTCGGTTACACCGAGATCGATTCACCGATCGACGGCTATATCGGCGACCGCTTCGCGCAGGTCGGCGCCTATATCACGGCGGGGACCGAACTGCTCTCGGTGGTGCCGGCGCGCGGCCTCTGGGTCGATGCCAATTTCAAGGAAGACCAGCTTGCCCACATGAAGCCGGGCGAGCCGGCGACCATCGTCGCCGACGTGCTGCCCGGCCGCGTCTTCCACGGCCACGTCGTCAGCCTGGCGCCGGCGACCGGCGCGGTGTTCAGCGTAATTCCGCCGCAGAACGCCACCGGCAACTTCACCAAGATCGTGCAGCGCGTTCCGGTGCGCATCGCGCTCGACGGCGACGGCGCGACGCTCGGCCTGCTGCGGGCGGGACTGTCGACGACGGTGTCGGTCGACACCAAGCCGAGTAAGGCGCCATGAGCGCCACACCACCGACCGGCTGGCGCGCGATTCTGCCCTTCGCGGTGATGTGCATCGGCATGTTCGTCGCCCTGCTCGACATCCAGATCGTCGCGTCGTCACTGCAAGAAATCGGCGGCGGCCTGTCGGCGGCGCAGGACGAGATCAGCTGGGTGCAGACCGCCTATCTCATCGCCGAGATCATCGTCATTCCGCTGTCAGGCTGGCTCACCCGCCTGCTCTCGACGCGCTGGCTGTTCACCGCCTCGGCGCTGGGATTCACCGTCGCCAGCATGCTGTGCGGCGTCGCGTGGAACATCGACAGCATGATCGTCTTCCGTGCGCTCCAAGGCCTGCTCGGCGCGTCGATGATCCCGACCGTCTTCACCTCGTCGTTCTATTATTTCCAGGGCCAGCGCCGGATCTACGCCGCCGCGGTGGTCGGCACCATCGCCTCGATCGCACCGACGCTGGGGCCGGTGATCGGCGGCTGGATCACCGACACGCTGAATTGGCACTGGCTGTTTTACGTCAATCTGGTGCCCGGCCTGCTGGTGGCGCTCGGCGTCGCCGCGTTGGTCGACATCGACGAGCTCGACCTGTCGCTCCTGGGCGGTGCGGATTATCCGGGCATCGCGCTGATGGCGATCGGGCTCGGCACCCTCGAATACGTTCTCGAGGAAGGCGCGCGCTGGAACTGGTTCAGCGACGCGACGATCCGCGACTGCGCGTGGATCGCCGCCATCGCCGGCGTTCTATTCGTGATTCGCAGCCTAACCTATGCGCATCCGGTGGTGGACCTGCGCGCGCTTGGCAACCGCAATTTCCTGCTCGGCTGCATTCTGTCATTTATCACGGGCATCGGCATCTTCTCGACCATCTACCTGACGCCGCTGTTCCTCGGATACGTGCGCGGCTTCTCCGCCTGGCATACCGGCGTCGCGATCTTCTCGACCGGCATCGCGTCGTTGGTTGGCGTGCCGATCTATGTTGCGCTCAGCCGCAAGGTCGATCTGCGTTGGCTGATGATGTTCGGACTGGCGAGCTTCGGCCTGGCGATGTGGGCCTTCAGCTTCATCACCCACGATTGGGGCAGCAACCAGCTCCTGCTGCCGCAGATCCTGCGCGGCTTTCCCCAGGTGTTCGCGGTGGCACCGGCCGTGATGCTCGGCCTCGGCAGCCTGCCGCCGGCGCGACTCAAATACGCCAGCGGCCTGTTCAACATGATGCGCAATCTGGGCGGCGCGGTCGGCATCGCGGCGGGCGGCGCCATCCTCAACGACCAGACCAACCACCACTTCCTCGATATCGCCTCGACCCTGACGCCGGCCAACCTGGCGATGCAGCGGCTGCTGGCAGGGATGAGCGCGCAGCTCGCAACGGTGCTCGGCTCGGCCGATGCAGGCCATCTCGCCGCGCTCGAGCAGCTCCGCGCCCTCGCCTATCGCGAAGCGGCGACCATGGCCTACGCCGACGCCTTCCGCGCCATCATGGTCGCATTCGTCGTCGCCACGCTGCTGGTGCCGCTGATGCGCAAGGTCGCGGCGCCGGCACAGCCGGCAAAAGACGCGCATTGATCGCGTACCGTTCAACCCAAGGGAGATTGCCATGCTCGACCAAATCAGAACCATCACGCTGATCGCCGCGATCGTTTTCAATTTTGGCGCCATTGCCACGGCGATACCGGCGTCGCGCGCGATGCGCCTCGCCTTCCTCGCCGTCGTCGGATTGTGGACCGGCTTTGCGTTCGTGATGGCGCAGAGCGGTGCCTTACTCGGCACGATTGCCGGCAACATGCCGCCGATCGGAATCGTGGTGGCTGTGCCGCTCCTTGTGGCGGCGCTCGCGGCGGCACTCTCGCCCGCGTTCCGGCGGACGGTCCTGGCGCTTCCGACCGAACTGTTGATCGGCCTCAACGCCTACCGCGTGCTCGGCGTCTTCATGCTGCTGCTCGGCGTGGAAGGCCGGATCGCCGGACCGTTTCCCTATTCGGCGGGATTGGGCGACATGATTGCCGGCGTGCTGGCCGTGCCGGTCGTCCTCGCGCTATCGCGCGGATCGAGCCGGTTGGTGCCGCTGGCGTGGAATTGGTTCGGCGCGCTCGATCTGGTTTTGGCGCTGGCGCTGGGAATGACGACTGCGCCCGGTCCGCTGCAACTCTTCAATACTGGCCTGGACGGCAAGTTTGCCATGCTGACGCTGCCCTGGTCGCTGATTCCGACCGTCCTGGTGCCCTTCTATCTGATCCTGCACGGCATCATTTTCGCGCAGTTGCGGCAGAAGCGCACGACGAGCCGGACGGCGATTGGTTTCGCCGGTTCCTAGTGAGCCGACGGCGTCGACGCGGCGTTGCCGTCCGACGATGATGGCGAAGTGGACACGCCCGGCGGGGCCGTAGAGATGAACGCGTCCGCAGGCACCGGCGGCGACGCGGTCGCTGCCGATGCCGGCACGATCGACGTCGGCGGAGCCGACGGTGTCGAAACCGGCGCCGCGGCCGCCGGCACGACCGCCCGGCTGCCCGATTTATTGGTAAGCGGCGCGGGTGTCGGCGTGGGCGGCGGCGCCGAAGCGGTCACGTAGTCCGGCACGATGCGCGCCTGCTTGCCGGCGATGACCAGCACCCTCTGGCCGACGGGGATCGGCTTGTCCTGGCGTTGTGTCACGGACACCAGATCGCCCTTGGTCTCGCGGACGATGTATTCCCAGCCAGTGGTCGCGCCGGCCGTGTGCTCGACGGCCGAGCCGACCAAGCCGCCGACCAAGGCACCGCCGACCGCGCCGAGCGCCGAGGTGACGCTGGTGTCGCCGGCCTGCGTGCCGAGAACGCCGCCGACGGCGCCGCCCGATACAGCACCGACGGTGCCATCGGACGCGATCTCGACCTGACGGAAGCCGATGACGACGCCGGTTTCGACCTTGTTCGCCTGTTGCATCGCGTCGCCGGCATAGACGTTGGGCGAATAGTCGGGAGTGCAACCGACGACCGCGAAGGCAGCGACCAGCAAGCTGAATCTGACAAAGCGCAACAGCAGGACCACTCTCCCGCAAGACTCGTCGCGGCATACGGAATCGTTCCGGTGATGTCGCGTGACATTCTTGTGGCTGGCGCGGCCGGTCTGTCGAGTCGGCGTTTACGCTGGCGCCGACTCACTATAAGGCAAGAGCGTTCGTCACCAGCATGAGGGCTCAGCCATGAATAAGCATGACTTGGTTGCTGCCGTCGCCTCGACTGCGAGCTTGAAGAAATCGCACGCCGAGAACGCGGTCGATGCCGTGCTCGATTGCATCAGCCGTTCGTTGAAAAGGGGCAGCGACGTCCGCCTGGTCGGCTTCGGCACTTTCCGCGTCGCGCAACGCGCGGCGAGCGAAGGCCGCAATCCGCGCACCGGCGAGACGATCCACATCGCCGCGCGCAAGGTGCCGCGCTTCCGCGCCGGCAAGGAGCTGAAGGAAGCCGTCGCCTAGCGTCCGGGTTCGCATCCCGGTAGCGCTTTTCGGCCGCCGCGCGCATGGCGCGCGAAGTGTGGGGGTTTTGCGCTAACGCGCCGGCGGGTTGTGGCTTTTGATCCAGGCGACCATCACCGGCACGACGAGATCTTCGATGCCGTAATAGCCGTGTGCCGACGGCCCGCTGCACGGTTTGCCTTTGGGAATGCCGCCGGAGACGAACACCAGCTCCTTCGCCGGCGCGCCGACGAGCGTGGCCAGCGCCGGCTGGGCGTCGCTGGGCGGGCTTTTGCGGCAGGCGTCGTCGCGATTGTGCACGATCAGCGTCGGCACGGCGATCGACGCGAGCGAGACCTCCGCCATGCCGCCGTTCCATACCGACGACGTCAGCACCAGGCCGCCGACCTGTGAGGATCCCAGCCGCGCCGCGCCGTTGGCGGCCGAAATCGAGCCGCGGCTGGTGCCGACCAGCCACACCGGTACTTTCACCTTCGACTTGAGAAAAGCGATCACCGCGGCGGTGTCGGCCGCGGCATCGGCGCTGGCGCGGAAATGGTTCGTCGCCTCGGCGTGATCGGACGGCACGTCCATCGCTGCGACGCTGATGCCCTGCGCCGCGAAGGCGCCGCGAACGCGCAACAGGAAATTGTTGCGCTCGACGGCGATGTTGCCGCCGCCGCCGGGAAACAAGACCGCGCTGGCGACCGGCGATGCCGCCGGCAGGTAGAGGATCGGCTGGGTGACGCCCGGCCGGCTGTGCAGTTCGATGCGGTCTTCGGCGGCGGCGCGGCCGGCGACAAGCACCGCGAACGCGGCGAGCAACGGAATCATGGTGCAGGAAAGCTTCGACATGCCCCTTCCCCCGAAGGTTGCGTGTCGGCGCAGCATAGCCCGCCCAGGCATGACGGGCGAGCGCGTCGCCGCGGTGCTCATCGGCCGATGGCGGGATCGATCTGCTTCGCCTTGGCGATATCGGCGGCGCCGCCGGCGTCGTCGCCGTTCTGCTGCCGGACGAGGCCGCGGTTATAATAGGCGGCGGCGTAATTCGGATCGAGCTTGATCGCCTGATCGTAATCGGCGATGGCGGGGCTGTATTGCGCCTGGGCGGCCTGGGCGAGGCCGCGGTTGTTGAAGGTGAAGGCGGCATCGGGCGCGAGCTTGACGGCCGCATCGTAGTCGGCGATGGCGCGGCCGTATTGCGCCTTGCCGGCATAGGCGAGGCCGCGGTTGTTGAGCACTGCGGCCGAATTGGGATCGAGCTTGAGCGCCGCGTCGTAGTCGGCGATGGCGTGGTCGTATTGATGCTCGCCGGCATAGGCGTTGCCGCGGTCATAGAAGATTGCGGCGCCGGGCGCGAGCTTGATGGCCTGGTCGTAATCGGCGATGGCGCGGTCGTATTGACCCTCGCCGGCATAAGCGAGACCGCGGTTGTCGAAGATCGCGGCGTCGTTCGGCCGCAGCGCGATGGAGCGGCCGTAGCTGGCGATGGCGCGGTCGTATTGCCCCCTGCCGGCATAGGCGAGACCGCAATTATCGAAGGCGGTCGCATCGTCGGGATTGAGCTTGGTCGCCTGCTCGTAGTCGGCGATGGCGCGATCGAGATGGTGCTCGGCGGCATAGGCGTCGCCACGGTTGTCGTAGGCGGCGGCGAGATTGGTCGGATCGAGCGCGTTCGACGCGATCAACGCGCCGCAGGCGGCGATGCGCGACACTGGCGTCGTATCGCCCTCGCCCGCGCATTGCGCGAATTGCTGCGAGGTTTGCGCCGGCGCCCCCCCGGCGAGCAGCAGCACCGCGAGACCGGCGGCGGACACGATGGCTATGGAGCGGACGATCGGCATGACAGAGCCGGCTCACGGCGAAAGCCGCGCACGTCAGCGGGCGGCGACCGCCGTGTCGTTGCGGACGATCTCAATATAGACCGGCGCCAAGCCGTTGCGCACCATGTGCAGCTTGGCTGCCGCTTCCGGCGTGAGATCGATCGTCCGGCCGCGGACATAGGGTCCGCGGTCGTTGATGCGCACCACGACCGAGCGCCCGTTGCGCAGATTGGTCACGCGCACATGGGTGTTGAACGGCAGGGTACGCGAGGCCGCCGCCAGCGCGTCGGGCTGGAATTTCTCGCCGTTGGCGGTCTGATGGAACATCGGCCCGCCATACCACGAGGCCACGCCCATGCGAAGCTTGTGGGGGTCGTGGCATGATTGAAGCGCCGCGGCCTTAACCGACGGCAACGGCGGAGGCAGCGGCACATTGACGCTGGTCGCGCCAGGCTCGGCGTCGAGTTGCGATGTCGCCGGGCCGACGAGCGACGCCGCCAACGAGCAGGCGAAAATCCCGGCAATCAACGGTTTGTACGACATGGGAACGAGGGACCAACGCCGTAGCGCGCGAATGGCTGCGTGGGCGCGGTGACCGCCGGATCGGGCCGGAATCCGGGCTCGGGTTGGTGCGATCGGCGTCAGACCCTCGCTTTCTCGGCGCGCTTGGCCAACCGCTCGAAGGCGGCAGCGATTTTCAGCAGCTCGTCCCTGATTCCCGGCACGGCCGCCTTCGCGGCCGAGGCACGGATGCGTGCGGCCTGTTGGCGGTAATATTCCGACATTCCCCCACTAACCACTGCCGCCAATCTACCTTGCGGTGTGACGGTTTAGAGACGGGAGTTCCCTGAAATCGCCGCGGGAAACTACTGAGATGCGGTGGGCGTTGGGCGTTGGTTGAAGCGGCTGGCGCGTCGCATGGCCGTTCAGCGCAACCCGGCGACGACGCGCGGCTAAGCGAGCCCCGCTTCGGTGCCGCCGGCCGCGGCGCGGAAGAGCACCATCTGCTGATCGCGCGGATGCCCCCAATCGCCGATCAGCGCCGGACGCCATGGCAGGCCGCCGCAGAGAGCCTCGATCTGCCCGAACCGATAGTGATACGGGTCCTTATGATCGTAGCTCTGAAGTCCATGCGGGCGGACGAACGGTGTGCCGGGCGGATGGTCGTCCGGAACCAGGAAGAAACTCGCAAACAGCGCGCCGCGGCGCTGCATACGGGGGGCCAAGCGCGACAAACATTGCCGGACGTGCTCGGACGGCAGATGGGTGAAAAGCGACACCGCGATGCCGACGTCGAAGGTCACGGGGAATTTCGCGAATTGGAACTCGCCGTCGGCGATCAGATTGACGCGCGGTAGCCTATCCTGAAGGTTGCGGTCCCGCAGCTCGCAATCGTATCCGGCGTTCAGCAAGTCCTCGCTGATGTCCATGCCGTAGTAGTTTGCGGGTTCCAGGAACTCCACGAAGTAAACTCCGCCGCGCAGACAGCCGCAGCCGATGTCGATGAGTCGCGATGCCGGCGTAAGCTCCCGCGCACGCAAGAAATCGAATTGAAGCTTGCCAATCTCGTCCCACAGGCCGCCGACGAGCTCGCGGTGGCGACGCTGCTCGATCGCGCGTCCGATCACCTCGGTATTGTAGTAAAGGTTGAGTGTTGCCTTCGAACTCATCGGGTCTCCACGTGTGGCATCGCGGGCGCATTGGCGGGCGCACCGCAACGAAGAGACTGCGCGGTTGACGGTTTACGACGGGTTACGCCGCGACCTCTCCGCCGGCGAGCGCCAGATCGTTGCCCAAGCGCAACAGTCGAAACCCGCATTTGCGTCAAATCCGCGCTACGGCGACGACGACGGGCCGCCCGAACGCCCTCACCCTTTTCCGACGGCGCCCTCGCGCGCCACGCCGGCAGTCTCGGGCGGCCGATCGGCGACGACCGGCGCGCGCCGCTCGTCGTCAACGGGCAGGGCGGCGTCGAGCAACGCCCGGATGCGCGCCGCGAGATCCTCGCGCTCGAATGGCTTCTGCATCAATTCGACGCCCGGCTCGATCCGGTCGCGATCGACGACCACGTCCTGCGGATAGCCGGTCATGAACAGCACCTTCATGTCGGGCTGGATGATGCGCGCCTGATCGGCGAGATGGCGGCCGTTGATGCCGGGCATGACCACATCGGTCAACAGCAGGTGAATCCGGCGGTTGGGTTGCACCACTGTCTCGAGCGCGGCAGCGGCATTGGCGGCCTCGATCACGTGGTAGTTGAGTTCACGCAGGATTTCGGCGACGTAGCCGAGGACGCCGGGATCGTCCTCGGCGATCAGGATGGTTTCGCCGTGGCCCGGCCGGGCGGCAGCGACCGCCGCCGCCTTGGCCCGCACCGCCTCGGGCACCGCGACGGCGGTGAAGTGCGGCAGCAGCAGGCGGATGGTGGTGCCGCGGCCGACGACGCTGTCGATCTCGACCGAGCCTTTCGACTGCTTGGCGAAGCCATAGGCCATACTAAGCCCGAGGCCGGTGCCCTTGCCCGCCGGCTTGGTGGTGAAGAACGGCTCGAAGGCGCGCGCCACGGTCTCGGGCGACATGCCGGTGCCAGTGTCGCTCACCGCCAGCATGACGTAGCGGCCAGGCGCGACGTCGCCGGCGCGGGCGGCCGCCGCATCCAGCGCGACATCGGCGGTTTGGATCTCGAGCCGCCCGCCGCGCGACATGGCGTCGTGCGCGTTGATGACGAGGTTCAGGATCACGGTCTCGAGCTGGTTGGCGTCGCAGAAACCGGGCGGCAGATCCGCCGCCAGCACGAATTCGTAGCGGATGGTCTCGCCTTGCGTGCGGCGAATCAGATCGGACATGCCGGTGATCAGCTTGTTGACGTCGACCGCGCGCGGCCGCAGCGGCTGCTTCTGGCCGTAGGCGAGCAGGCGCTGGGTCAGAGTCGCCGCGCGCGTCGCGGCGGCCGTCGCCGCGGCCACGGCCTTGCGCGCGCGGCCCTCGCCCGCGCCCAGGGCGCGGCCGGTGATCTCGAGGTTGCCGATGATGGCGGTGAGCAGATTGTTGAAGTCGTGCGCGATGCCGCCCGTGAGCCGCCCGATCGATTCCATCTTCTGGAGCTGATGCAGATGCTCTTCGGTCTGGTGCAGCACGCGCGCCGCCTCTTTCTCGGCGGTGACGTTGCGACCGATGACGTAGATGAGGCTGTCCTCCACGGTCATCGTCCAGGCGATCCAGCGATAGGTGCCATCTTTGTGGCAGAAGCGATTCTCCATGCGCACGGTGCCGATGCCGTCGGCAAGCCGGCGGCGTCCCTCGATCGAGACCGCCACATCCTCGGGGTGACGCAGCTTGCTGACGTGCATCGCCCTGATCTCGTCCTCGCTCCAGCCGAGGGTCCGCGTCCAGGCGGGATTGAGGCTGATATAATGGCCGTCGAAAGTGCCGACGCCGAACAGGTCTTCGGAGACCTGCCAGATGCGGTCGCGCTCGCGGGTGCGGTGCGCCGCCAACCGGGCGATGCGCTGGCGTTCGCCGGTGCCGAGCATCAGCAGCGCGCCGAGCAGGCTGGTGCTGAGCACGCCGGCGATGAGCACGGCGACGCTTTGCCAGCCGCGATGCTCGGCGGTGTAGAGCGCGGTCGGCGCAGTGGCAAGAACGTAATGCCGGCCGCCGAAATCGAAGCCCTGCTCGTAAGGCGCGCCGGGCACGACTGCCGCAAGCGTGTCGAAGAGAGGCTGATTGGCGTCGCCGTCGACCAGACGGACGCCGAGCAGCGGATGGGTCGGGCCGAGCAGCGCGTCCATGAGGACGTCCATGCGTAGCGCCAGGGCGAGGATGCCGGCCCCGTTAGCGCCGCGTGGCACGGCCACGGTCAGCAACACGCCGGTGGGATTGCCCGGCTGCTCAACCAGCGCGACCGGCGCGGTGGCGGTGACGCGATCGCTTTCGACGGCACGGTCGATGGCCGCGCGACGCACCGCGTCCGCCGCGAGGTCGAAACCGTATAGTGCGGCCTTGTCATCGGCCACCGCGAGATAGGTCACGGGGTAGTATTCGGGGCGGGCGCCGGCGAGGCGCAGGTGGCCGATCTCGTCGTGCTCACGGATCGTGAACCCCGGCAGCGACCGCCGCTCCATCGCTTCGAAGCCGAGGCGATGGCTGGAATCGACGCGCGGCGCCCACTCGACTGCCTTGACGGCGGGAAAGCGCTTGAGCAGTTCCTGCGCCAGATCGCGGAAGTCGCTTCGCGACTGCGGCGCCGATCCGGCAAACGAGCGGCCGAGCTGCTCGATCAACGTGCCGTACTCGCCGAGCTGCGAGCCGGCCTTGTCGACGAGCTGTTGCGACAGCAGGCGGAACTCGAGCAGCGACTGCTCGTTCTCCCAGGCGCCGACGCGGATGAAGATGGCGACGAAGAGCGCGAAGAACAGCAGCATCGGCGCGGCGACCGAACGAAGGCGCGAGCGCCACAGCCCGCGCGGCTCGCCGAAGGCGACCATTACCAGCGGCAGGAAGAACAGGACGCCGAGCGTGTCGCCGATCCACCAGGTAAACCAGCTTCGGCCGAAATCGGCCACCGAGACCGTGCCCAGCGTGGCGAGGCCGGCGAGCGCGAGCGACGCACCGATCAGGCACAGCGCCGGCGAGGCGATGAAGAAGCGCGCGAGATCGCTGCCGTTGTCGAGTGGCGCGGGATAGCCGATCAGACGACGCAGCGACCAGCCGCCGATCGCCGCCTGGACGGTCGAGGCGGCGGCGATGACGAACGCGGCGCCGACGGCGCCCGGCAAGCCAACGCGATAGCCGATCCAAAGATTGAGCAGCAGGGAGCCGAGGAACGTCCACGGCAGCGTCGCGCCGCCGCCTATCAGCATCGCCGCCATGGCGAAGCCGGCGGGCGGGAAGACCGCCGTCGCGTAACCGGGCGGGACCGCCAAGAGCAGGCCCAGGCGGCCGCTGACGATATAGGCAACGACAAAACCCACCCCCGCCACGATCGGGCGGTGCATCACATGCGACAGGGTGCGATCAAACTTGAGCATCGCCACAGGCGTCCGCAGGCGTGCGAACAACAAAACCGAAAAAAAGCAAATCTTCTAACAGGAGCCCCGCCCAAACGTGCGATTGATGCCGAGGAGCACGTTCGCCATCGTAAAAGGTATCACCTTATGGCAAGGGCCGAAAGCGCCCTGGCCGGGCCGGATACCTGCGGCTTCAGCCGGCGAGCACCACCAGCTCCTTGCGCAGATGCTTGCCGGCGGGCGTGAGGATGGCGACGAAATAGGCTTCGCGCAGCCGGCGTTGGGCGCGCGCGGTGCGCACATAGCCGCGGGCGCCGAGATGCAGCATGGCAGCATGCGCCGCCTTGATCGCCCAGTCGCCGGCGTCGATGCGCGACTGGAGCACGCGGCGGATATAATCGCGGTCGGTGGCGAGCGGCGTAGCGCAGAGCGCCTCGGTCTCGCGCTCGAGCCGCTCGAGCGCCTCGGCGATCGGCTCGGCTTGTTCCGGCAGGTAGCGATTGACGTGGCCGAGCGAGCGCGCGGCGCGCGCGATCATGGCCAGGCAGTCGCGCATCAAGCCGATCGCCATGCCGTTCTGCAGCAGGATGAAGGTCGGGCGGATTTTCGGCACCAGCACTTCGGCCGGCACGGCGAGCACCCGCGCGTCGGGCACGAAGCAATCGTGCAGCGCCACCGCCCAGGTGCGCGTGCCGTCGAGGGCGAGGAACTGCGCGCGCTGTCCGGCCTTGACGCCTGTCATGTCGGTATCGAGCAACGCCATGACGTGGCTGCCGTCCTCGACGCCGAGAATGGCGCCGAAGACGTGGCCGGGGCCGAGATTGGAGACGAACGGCACCTGACCGCTGACGCGGTAGCCGCCCGCCGCCTTGCGGCCTTTAAGGCGGATCGGCTCGATGCCGGCGAAGGCCTTCATCGGATTGGACAGCGCCGTGCCGCCGAGCTGCTCGCCGCGCGCGACCGGGCGGAGATAATGCGCGCACAGGGATTCGTTCGGCGTCACCGCAAGATACCAGGCGCAGGCGTCCTGGCACCACATGCAGAAGGCGGTGGCGCCGCACTCCTCGGCGACCAGCGCGATGGCGCGCACGCCGTCCCACAGACGCCCCTCGCCGTCCG
Organism: Allostellaceae bacterium; assembly: GCA_050729835.1. Taxonomy (GTDB): domain Bacteria; phylum Pseudomonadota; class Alphaproteobacteria; order ATCC43930; family CGMCC-115725; genus REEB95. The sequence goes on from JBOHLS010000027.1 coordinate 26,780, forward strand.
CCGCGCCGACATGCGCGCCATAGGCGCCGGCGGCGCCAAGCGCGCGCAGAACGTCCTCGGGGTAATAGCCCTCGAGGTCGATGCGGGTGGCGAGCGGCGCGAGCTCCTGCGCGACGATCGCGCGCAGACGGTCGAAGTCCACCGGCGGCGGCGACGCTCGCCGGCGCGACGACGCCGCGGCGCGGCCGCCTACGGCCGCACCTTTAGGCAAGATTGACGCTGACCGGAACGGCATTGCGGAAGGTGCCGGTGACCGGCGACCAGCGCACGGCGTGCGCCACCAGCTCGTCGAGGGTCTTGCGGTCGGCGTCGCCCTCGACATGGGCCTTGATACGCACGGCGGTGAAGCCGACGGGCTTCTCGCCGGTGTCGCCGACGCCCCACACCGACGTGATGTTGATGTCGCCTTCGAGCTCGAGCTCGATGCGGCTCAAGGCGATGCCGCGATGGATGGCGTTGGCGTGGATGCCGACCGAGATGCACGAGCCGAGCGCCGCCAGCGCCGCCTCGGATGGATTGGGCGCGGTGTCGTCGCCAAGCAGCACCGGCGGCTCGTCGACGACATGCGCGGGCAAGTTGCGGATGTAATTGAGGTGGCGGAAACGGCCTTCCGCGACCGTGCGGCACTTCGCGGTGCGCACCTGGGTCGGATCGGACTTGCCCTTGGCCGCGAGCTTTTCGAGGCCGTCCTTGTCGACCGGCGCCAGTCGGGTTTTTGTCGTCATGTCGTTGCTCCTTGCGTGAAAAAGTCAGTTGTCGGGATGCCAGGCATAGCGGCGGATCAGCGCTACGCAGCAGGAATCCATCGCGAAGCCCAAGAGGCCGATGAATAGCACGATCGCCGCCAGATTGTCGTAGCGCAACGTGTCGCGCGCGTCGTTGATGGCGTAGCCGAGGCCCGAGGTGACGCCGAGGAATTCCGCCGGCACCAGGATGATCCAGGCGACGCCGAGCGCCAGGCGCACGCCGGTCAGGATGTCCTGCGCCACCGCGGGCAAGGTGATGCGCCACAGCATGCGCGCCGGACCAGCGCCGAGATTGCGCGCCACCTTGTGCCAGTTGGGATGCAGCTTGCGCAGGCCATTGGCGGTGGCGAAGGTCACCGGCCAGACCGCGGCGGCGGCGATCAGGAAAACGATCGCGCCGTCCCAGGTGGCGAAGGCCATGACGGCAATCGGCATCCAGGCCAGGGGGCTGATCATGCGCAGGAACTGGAACGGCACGTGGGTCATCTGCTGGAAGGCGCGGCTGCGGCCGATGGCGATGCCGACCGGCACGCCGATGAGCGTGGCGATGGCGAGGCCCTGGCCGATGCGCGACAGGCTGGCCAGCGCTTGCGGCCAGATCTTGCCGCCGACGGCGAGATGGACGAGTGCCACGATCGCCGGCGCCGGCGCGAAATTGCCGAAGGCGGCAGTGTCGGGATTGGCGGCGATAATCGCGCCGCCGAGCCACCAGATGGCGAGCAGCGCGGCGATGCCGATCAGCGGATAAAGCACGCCGGCCGGCACGCGCAGCCAGCGCCACAGCAGCACGCCGGGCTCGGTCGAACGGGCGAAGACGAGCGAAATTCCGGTCATACCTCGACGATTTCCTGGCGGTCGAAGGGATGCGCCGGATCGACGCCGACGGTCTTGGCCCAGCCGGGAAACTTGCCGAGCGCGGCGCGCACATGAGTGTAATCGACTAGGTCCTTGGCGACGAACTCCGGATCGAGACCCTTCAGGAACGTGGTGTCGCCGGCGACCACGGTCTCATTCATTGCCTTGACCACGAGCTTGGTGGCCGAGGGATAGGGCCAGGGCTGGAAATCGATGCGGTGATTGTGCCATTGGGCCTCGTGCTCGATGGCGTGCATCGGCCCATAGAAGCTCACGTCGTAATAGTTCATGGCGCGGTCGACGACGGCGCCCGGCACCGGCAGATAGCCCTTGCCGTCGGCCGACAGCATCTGCGCCACTTCTTTGCGGTTCTGCGAGGCGTAGAGTTCGGCGCGGACGATGGCGTTGACGATCTTCTGCGTCCATTGCGGCCGGCGCGTGACGTTGTTCTCGTGCATGGTGATGACGCAGCAGGGGTGGTTCTTCCAGATGTCGCCGGTGAAGCGCAGCATGCGCGCCTTGGCCTTGAGCTCGCCCAGAGCGTTGAACGGCTCGGCGACGATGTAGCCATCGATCTTGCGGGCGGCGAGGCCGGCGGTCATTTCAGGCGGCGCCATCACCTGGAGGTTGCATTCGTCCGCCGCCAGCTTGGCGGTCTGCGACTTGATCACCGCCTTCACGCCGACTTTGCGCAGCGCCATCTGCAGCATGATGTTGTGGTTCGAATACCAGAACGGCACGGCGATCTGCTTGCCGCCGAGATCGGCGAAGTTCTTGATGCCGGTCTCGTGGCCGACAACGATGCCCGAGCCGTTGGTGTGGCCCCAGGCCATGATCTTGGCCGGGATCTTGTTGTTGTAGCGCATCCACACCGGCACCGGATTGAGCAGGTGGACGACGTTGAAGCGCCGCGCGACGAAGGCCTCGGCGATCTCGGCCCAGCCGCGGATCAGTGTCGGCTTCGCCACCTTCAGGCCTTCGTCTTCGAAATAGCCCCTGGCGTGCGCCACCAGCAGCGAGGCGGCGTCGGTGATCGGCAGGTAGCCGATGCGCACGATCTCGTCGGCATCGGCATCGGCGGCACGCGCACGTTCAGGCAGCGTCGCGGCCAACGCGGCAAGGCCGCCGGCGGCGAAATAATCCAGCAAGTCGCGGCGCGAGACGTGGCGCAGCGCCGCCGCGGTCAGGGGAAAATCGTCACCATGCATGAGATAAGGACCTTTCAGATCAAGGTTGCGCGTGCCGCCCTAACTCGCCGCTGCCAACACGGCGGCGCCCTGGTCGGCGTTGTGGAAAAGATCGGCGAGCTGCGCGCGCATGCGGCGGAACTCCATGGTCTCGCGCTTGCGCGTGCCCTCGATGGTGACGGCGACCTGGCCGACGATGCGACCGGGCCGTCCGGCCAGAACCAAGACGCGGTCGGCGAGCGTGATCGCCTCGTCGAAATCGTGGCTGACGATCACCACGGTGAGGCCGAGACGGCGGGCGATCTCGCGCACCTCGTATTGCAGCGCGACGCGGGTCAGCGGATCGAGGCCGGAGAATGGCTCGTCGAGCAATAGCACCTCGGGCTCGGGCGCCAGCGAACGGGCGAAGGCGACGCGTTGCTGCTGGCCGCCGGAGAGTCGCTGGACGTTGGCGTCAGCCCACTCCTCGAGCTGCACCAGCTTGAGCAAGGCGGCGACGCGCTCCTTGGCCTGCTTGCCGCGGCCGGCGAAGTCGAGGCCGATGGCGATGTTCTGCGCCGCGCTCATCCAGGGATAGAGCGAGGGCTCCTGGAACATCAGGATGCAAGCCGGCGACGGCGCGACGACCGGCTTCTCGGCGACGAAAACCCGGCCGGCGGACGGCCGCGCGAAGCCGGCGATGAGCTGGAGCAGTGTCGACTTGCCGCCGCCACTGCGGCCGACGACGGCGACGATCTCGCCCTTGCCGACGGCGAAGCTGACGTCTTCGAGTACGCCCTGCCCCCGGCCATAGTGGTGCGCGAGCGCCTCGACCCTGATGCTGCGGACGGCTTGATCCATCGATCCGGCTCGCCAAAGCCCGATTTCAACGAACGATATATGTGGATAGGACGATTTACATACTATAGCGCTGCATAATATTGATATATAACATTTTTCGTATGTTGTTCGGCAAAAACCGATCATTATCCGCCGGCCTCAGGTCCCTCATAGCGTGACGCTCCGACGACGCGGCGATGACCGTTGGACGACGCTTCGATGACGGCAACGGAAAATTGTGCACAAGTTTATCCACAGCGGTGGGTAACTCGCCTGGCCTGTGACCCAACTCGGTAAGATTATTTGGGTTGCCTAGGGTATTCACCCGATGGACGAAAGCCGTACGGTGGCGGCAAAGTGTCTGCGGAACGACCTCGACGCTCCATCGTCGCCCCGGCCCTCCGGTATCGACCCGAGAACGTCGAGGGGATCACTCTAAAAATCTCGTGATCGAATCCCGGCGCCAGCACCGGGTGCTGGCACCTAACATTTCCAAAGTGAGACGCTATGGCTAGAACCAACGGAACCATCACCGACGCCGGCGTCGGCGGCAACTCGTTCGCCAAGTTGATAGGCGAATGGCCGATGTTCGCCTTCAACTACGAGGCGATTCTCGACGGCCAACGCCGCAACTGGGCGGCGCTGGTGGAAGCCAACAAGGTTTGGAGCGACAACGCCCAGGCGTTGGCGACGCGGCAAATGGAGCTGGCGCGCCAGGCGATGCACGACTTCGCCGAACTGGTCGAGGAGACGATGCGCAAGCCGGGCGCGTTCGAGGACCAGATCGGCAAGAGCGCCGTCTGCACGCGCCACGCGCTCGAAGGCATCTGCGACCTCGCCGACCACGCCACCAAATCGGGCACTGAGGTGATGAAGCTCTTCAACAAGCGGATGAGCGAAACGCTCGACGACGCGCGCGGCTATGCCAAGCGCGCGCCGCATGCGACGTCCGGCGCGGCGCACGCCGCGGCGGCGGACTAGCGGACCCACGGCCCAAGTCAGGGAGAGAAACGATGATGACTTCCGAGCAGCGCGAAGCGCGCTACGAACGGACGATACAGGAGCACCAGCACCACACCCTGATCTCGAAGTTGCGCTGGATGGGGCTCGAGCAGGAGGCCGACCGCATGACCGCGGCGAGCGACACCCCCGCGGCGATCACCGTGCCGGAAGAGACGGACTAGCCGGCGAGCGAAGAGCTCGCCCCCGCTCATATCCTGCCTCGTCATTGCGAGACGGCCGAAGGCTGACGCGGCAATCCAGAAGCTAGCAGGTTGTTGAAATAGTCCCCAGCACTGGCGCGATGACCGTGATTCCCTGGTTGTGGAACTGCGCCGTGGAATGAAGATGCGCGGAAGCGGCGCAGGGTCTGGATCGCTGTTCAGCGACGTGG